>NZ_JBVJPM010000011.1:0-330060 GCF_055582645.1 Streptomyces sp. NPDC107517
CCGGTGGCCGTTCTCATATCCGGACCCTCACCCCGACGCCGGAACAAACACCCGGATCAGGTGGGAACCGGTACACCACTTCCTTGGACGTAACCTGTGAGGGAGGTTGATCAATTCGTACCCACTCACTGACCGGCATGGGGGAAAGCCCGCCCCCACCAGTCCGCAGGCGAACGGAAAACTGATGGAGGCTCCCGCAACCACCCACCCCCATCAGCCACGCAATCCGCTTTTGAGTTTGCGGGCGCGGGCGCGGGCGGGGTCGCGGGCGCAGCCGCTCACGCATCCCTGCGGCGCAGCATGAACAGGGTCGCCCCGCAGGCCAGTGCCGCCAGGCCCGTTCCGACGCTGATCAGGACCTGCGGGACGCCGTCGAAGGCGAGGCTGGTGGAGACGTTGACGGCGAGGGCCGCGATGAGGACGAGCCAGAGCAGGGCCTTCATGAGCTGGTTCCTTCCGATGTGTGGCGGGCGCTGTCGCGGTCAAGTCTGTCGTGGTGCGGGTGCCCGGGCGAGGGTGCCCTCCACCGGACTCATGGTGTAGCGCGCTACACCATGAGAGGGGAGTGGGCTGGACCGCGTACTCGTGCGGGGTCGCCTAGCCTGTGGCCATGGTCATGGCCATGGGGGAGACGGTGCGGGGGGCGGCGCGTGCCACAGGGGAGTTGGCCGTGGCCGCCGGTCTGGCGCTCGTCTCCTACCTCTTCATCGGGCTGCTGCTCTTCACGGCGGTGGTGACCCTGCTCGTGATCGGCGCCGGGGTGCTGCCCGAGACCGTGCTGCTCCTGCGTCGTGTCGCCGGATTCAAGCGGCGGCGCGTGGCGGCCTGGTCGGGGCGGGAGGTCCCGGAGGCGTACGTCCCGCTCACGGGGACGCTCGCCGAGCGCGTGCGTGCTGGGGTCTCGGATCCCTGCACGTGGCGTGACCTGCGCTGGCTCGCCGCGCACTTCCTGTACGGGTGGCTGCTGCTGTACGTGTCCCTGGTGGTCTGGGCGTTCGGGCTGCTCGTGGACGGCGTGTGGTGCGGGCTGCTCGGGCGGCGCGCAGTGGTGCTGCCGCTGGTGGCGCGGCTCGCGGACCTCGATGCCTCCTGGTCCGGCGCGCTCCTCGGGCCCCCGTCGAGCGCGCGGCTCACGGACCGGATCGAGCAGCTGACGGCGACGCGGGCGGGAGCGGTTGCCGCGCACGGGGCCGAACTGCGGCGTATCGAACGGGACTTGCACGACGGGGCGCAGGCCCGCCTCGTCTCCCTGTCGATGCGGATCGGGCTGGCCAAGCGGGCGTACGACCGTGATCCTGCGGCTGCGCGCAAGCTCATGGACGACGCCCAGGGCCAGGCCGAGGAGGCGCTCGCCGAGTTGCGGCACGTGGTGCGCGGCATCCATCCGCCGATCCTCACCGACCGTGGTCTGGCCGGAGCCGTGCGGGCGCTCGCCGCCGGAAGCGGGCTCGACGTGACCGTGTGCGAGGACGGCGTGGCGGACGGGCCGCGCGCCCCGGCGGCCGTGGAGGCGGCGGCGTACTTCGTGGTCGCGGAGGCGCTGACGAACGCGGCGAAGCACAGCGGCGCCGACCGCGCGACCGTGGAACTGGCCCGGACGCGGGGCGGGTTGAGGGTTTCCGTGCGGGACGAGGGGCGGGGTGGCGCGCAGGGGTCGGGCGGCTCTGGGCTGCTCGGCATGCGGCGCCGGGTTGCCGCGCTCGACGGGACGACGGAGGTGTCGAGCCCCGTCGGGGGGCCGACCGTGATCGAGGTGGAGCTGCCGTGCGTGTGGTGATCGCTGAGGACAACGTGCTCCTGCGCGAGGGGCTCGTCCTGCTGCTGAGCTCGGCCGGGCACGAGGTCGTGGCCGTCGCCGAGAGCGGGCCCGAGGTGCTGCCCGCGCTGCTGGAGCACCGGCCGGAGGTGGCGGTGCTCGATGTGCGGATGCCGCCGGGGTTCCGGGACGAGGGGCTGCGGGCGGCCCTGGAGGCCCGGAAGTCCGTGCCGGGACTGCCTGTTCTGGTGCTGTCGCAGTACGTCGAGGAGTCGTACGCCGCCGAACTCCTGGGTGACGGCGCGAGCGGTGTCGGCTATCTGCTGAAGGACAGGGTCGGCCGGGTCGACGAGTTCCTCGACGCGCTCGACCGGGTGGCCGGGGGCGGTACGGCCCTGGACCCCGAGGTCGTCACGGAGTTGCTCAGCCGCCGCCGGGACGATCCGGTCGACGGGCTCACGCTGCGCGAGCGCCAGGTGCTGGAGCTGATGGCGGAGGGCCGGGACAACACGACGATCGCAAAGACGCTGGTGGTGTCCGAGCGGGCCGTCAGTAAACACATCGGCAATGTCTTCGCGAAGCTCGGGCTGCCCCCGAGCGACAGCGGGCACCGGCGGGTGCTCGCCGTCCTGGCCTACCTCAACAGGGCGTAGGAGGCGGAGGCAGCCGGCAGTTGGTTTCTACGACTGGTTCCCCCGCGACCCCGCCGAACGCCGGGCAGATCTTCGGCTTCATTTCATGGCCCGCGCCGAACGGACCCACCTCACGGCGCGGCCCGTGCACCGCCCCAGCCCTGCCGTGCCGAACGGGACTCACCTCACGGCGCCCGTGCACCCCCAGCCCTGCCGCGCCGAACGGACTCACCTCACCGCGGTCCCGTGCACCCGGACCCACCCCTGCCACGCCGACTCGACCATGTCGCGTACGTCGCGCTTCGCCGTCCAGCCGAGTTCCTTCGCGATGCGGTCCGCGGAGGCGACGACGCGGGCCGGGTCGCCGGGGCGGCGCGGGGTGACGACGGGGTCGGTGCCGTGGCCCGTCGTCGCGTTGATCAGCTCGACCATCTCCAGGACCGAAACGCCTTCGCCGCGGCCGATGTTGAGGGTGAGGTCCGTGCCGGGGGCCTCGCCGGAGAGGCGGCGGGCGGCGGCCACGTGGGCCTCGGCGAGGTCGACGACGTGGATGTAGTCGCGTACGCAGGTCCCGTCCGGTGTCGGGTAGTCCGCGCCGAAGATCCGCGGGGCCTCGCCGTCGGTGAGCCTCTCGAAGACCATCGGTACGAGGTTGAAGACGCCGGTGTCGGCCAGTTCGGGGGTGGCCGCGCCCGCCACGTTGAAGTAGCGCAGGGAGGCCGTGGCGAGGCCGTGTGCCCGGCCCGTCGCGCGGACCAGCCACTCGCCGGCGAGCTTCGTCTCGCCGTACGGGCTCATCGGCAGGCACGGGGTGTCCTCGGTGACGAGGTCGACGTCGGGCATGCCGTACACGGCGGCGGACGAGGAGAAGACGAACGACGGGACGCCGCCCGCCGTGACCGCCTCCAGGAGGACGCGCAGGCCTTCGACGTTCTCGCGGTAGTAGTGCAGCGGCAGCTCCACCGACTCGCCGACCTGCTTCTTCGCGGCGAGGTGGACGACGCCGGTGATGCCGTGCTCGGCGATGGTGCGCGCCACGGCGTCCGCGTCCAGGGTCGAGGCGACCACGAGGGGTACGCCGTCCGGGACGCGTTCGGCGACGCCGGTGGACAGGTCGTCGTAGACCACGGTCCGCTCGCCCGCCTCCTGCATGGCGCGGACGACGTGCGCCCCGATGTATCCGGCACCGCCGGTGATCAGCCAGGTCATGTCGGTCAGGGTCCCCTCGGGTCGTGTCGTGCCTTGTCGTGCGCGTGCGGCCGGCGTTCTAGTGAACCAGGCGGTTGAGGCGGCCGCGTGCCACCGCCAGGGCTCCGCGTACGCCTGGTGCGAGGCGTACGGCGAGGGCGCCGGAGTGGGTCGCGTACGGGTGGGCGAGCAGCAGGCCGTGGCGCAGGCTCGGCAGGGCGGTGCGGCGCAGGAGGCCGGGGCCGGTGACGGCGTGGGCGCTCGCGTCGCGGCTCGTGCCGTCCGCGAAGTTCACGTGGAGGCGCAGGTCCCAGGTGCCGGCGGCGAGCGCGGACAGGTCGAGGGACGTCTCGGCCTCCCAGGTCCCGGCGTCGCGCCCGGGTACGAGGGTCACGGTGCGGCGCCTGGCGGGGCGGTGGCGCCGGCGGTCGATGACCTCGATGCCGACGGTGGCGGGGCCCGCCTCGGCGACGCGCCCGTACAGGTCGTGCAGGCGCAGCCGCAGCCGTGAGCCCCGCACGTGCGGCCGCAGTTCCGCCTCCATGGCGATGGGGAGGAGGCCCATGGGGCGTACGAGGAGGTGCTCCAGGGTCACCTGGGGGAGGTCGTCGGACCAGATCGGCGTGCCGTCCGCGGCGCGTGCGTAGGGCGGGCGCAGCCGGGCGGGGCGGGCCGCGACCTCCTTGAGGCGGGGCAGGTCGCGCGGGTGGTCGGAGGCGAGGATCACGCGGGCGACGACGCGGCCGGGGGCGGGCGCCGCGTCGATGTCGGCCGTGTCGAACGTGGCGAGGTAGGCGCGGGTGCGGTCCCACCACTTGTCGCGGTACTCGGTGCTGCGCAGGTCGAGCTCGCGTGCGTACATGCGCAGGCTGTGGTCGAGGAAACGGGTGCGGGCCGCGCGCGCCAGGCGCTTGTGCGAGGCGGTCAGGAGGATGTCGACGGACTGGCGGTGCGCCTCGATGCGGCCGGTCCAGTTGTCGAGTCCGGCCCGGTCGAGGGAGAGCGACAGGCGGTCGGCGTCGCGGCGCACGTTCCAGATGTAGACCGTGTCGGGAACGAGCGCGATGCGCGGTCCGGCGGCGAGCACGCGCGCGGTGAACACGAAGTCCTCGTAGAGGAAGCGGCCGTCGGGGAAGCGGATCCCGTGCTCGCGCAGGAAGTCCGTGCGGTAGAGCTTGTTGACGCAGAGGGTGTCGTGGACGAGGCGGGGGCGGCGCTCCGGGTGGGGGACCACGGCGGGCTCTGCGTACAGCTCCGCCTGCCACGGGATGTCGCGGCCCGAGGGGAGTTCGCGGCGCACGCACAGGCCGGCGGCGACCTCGGTGCCGTGGGCGAGCGCCGCGCCGAGCAGGGCGTCGACGGCGCCGGGCGGCAGCACGTCGTCGCTGTCCAGGAACATGAGGTACGGGGCCGAGGCAGTGCCGATGCCGTCGTTGCGCGGGGTGCCGCAGCCGCCGCTGTTCGCGGCGCGGCGCACCACCTTCAGCCGTGGCTCGTCGTCCGCCATGCGCCGGAGCAGCTCGCCGCTGCCGTCCGTCGAACAGTCGTCGACGGCGATCACCTCGCGGACCGCGGGGCCCTGGGAGAGGGCGGAGCGTACGGCGTCGGGGACCCGTGCGGCGTCGTTGTGGCCGATGACGACGACGGAAACCTGTGACTGCGGGGGCGACGGCTGGTGGGGCTGGGGCTGCACTGCTTCCACAGAAGGAAATCCTAGGCGTTTGCGGTAATTGTCCGGTAAGTAAAGTTCTTACGCCTCTGATCCCTTCCAGAGGGAACGGAACGAGAGGACGGCACCTCCGAGGAGCAGACCGTTGCGCGCCAGCATCAGCAGTGATCCCGTCCAGGTGGCGGCCTCGACGTCGCGGTACAGGACCGGGTACGCGAGCCCGCTCAGGCCGGCCGCCGCCACGACGAGTACGGCGACGAGGCGCTGGGTGGTGTGGCGCGAGGTGAGGCAGACCGCGGCGAGACCGAGCAGCCAGATCAGGTACTGCGGGCTGATCACGCGGCTGGTGACGGTGAACAGCAGGACGGCGCACAGGGCCGCGTCGTACGGCGTCGCGGGGCTCCAGGTCACCGCCCGCAGCCGCCAGAACATCAGCAGCGCCGCCGCGACGACGGTGAGTACCAGGGAGGCCGCGGCCGCCATGCCCACGTGCGGGCCGACGTACTCCATCGCCCCGAACTGGTAGCGGATGTGTCCGGGCCAGCCCGCCCGCCGCGCGAACGACAGGACCGTGCCGCCCAGCGACTCGATCTGCACGCCCCGCTCGCCCTGGTGGCGCAGGAACGAGAACGGCGAGCGGAACGCGACGGCGAGGGCCAGCAGGATCGCGACGGCGGAGGTGAGCGCCGCCGTCCACGCCTCCCGGCTCGTACGTCCCCGGGGCGTGCCGAGCAGCGTGAGCGCCGGCCACACCTTCACCAGCGCGCCGCACGCCGCGAGCGCGCCGCCCGTGCGCGGGAACCGCCCCATGAGCAGCAGCGCGAACACGGCGAGGGCGGTGACCTCGATGTCGTAGCGGGCCAGTGGGACGTGAAGCAGGAGCGGCAGCCCGGCCACCCACAGCCAGGCGCCGCCCGCGCAGCGTCTCGGCCGCGCGCCGGTCCGGGCGAGGACGAGCGTGACCAGGGCGTCCGTGGCGAGCGTGAGCGCGACGAAGGCCTGGAAGTAGGTGAGGCCGGGGATCAGGCCGGGCGCCAGGAGGACGGGGCCCGCGCCGGGCGGGTACTGCCACATCGCGTCACCGGCGGGGAAGGCGCCGGCGGCGAGGGTGACGTACCACTGGGCGTACAGCGTGTGCACCTCGTGCGCGACGCCTCCGACGCCGAGCGGGGCGCGCTCGTCCGTGACGAGCAGGGCGAGCATCGCGGCGCGGGTGGCCAGCCAGGTCAGGGGGAGCGCCGCCCGTGCGAGGGGTCCTGGGCGGACCCAGGTCGCGTGGACGGGCGCTGAGGTGCTGGGCGGCTGAGTCTCGAGCGTCACCTGTGCGAGCGTACGAGCGAATGCCCGTATATGCGGTGATAATCAGCAGAATGCGGCTTTCGTGTCGGGCGGAGTGGCGCTGCATCCGGCGCCGGTGGCCCGCTATGCGTCCAGCGCCGCCCCGTCCAGCGCCGTCGTCAGGCGGTCCAGGCGGGCGCGCATGTCCTCGATCTCCGCCAGGTCGAACCCCGTCGCGGCCGCGATCCTGCGCGGCACCAGCGCCGCGCGCTCCCGCAGCTCGGTGCCCGCGCCGGTCGGCCGGACGTTCACCGAGCGCTCGTCGCGCGCGCTGCGCTCCCGCTGGACGAGGCCGGCCGCCTCCAGTCGCTTGAGCAGCGGCGACAGCGTGCCCGAGTCGAGCCGCAGCCGCTCCCCGAGCCGCTTCACGGGCAACTCGCCGTCCTCCCAGAGCACGAGCATGACCAGGTACTGGGGGTAGGTCAGGCCCAGGTCCTTGAGGAGCGTGCGGTAGACGCCGCCGAACGCGCGCGACGCGGCGTTCAGGGAGAAGCAGATCTGGCGGTCGAGCCGCAGGAATTCCTCGTCGCCGGGCGTCTCGGTCGTCTCGGTGGTCATGGGTCCAGGGTACCGGGACATCCCGGTGCACAACTTGGTTGTGCACAACTGAATTGCGTGCTCTACTTGTATCTGTCAGCGCAACACGTACTCCACCGCGGACGTCACCGCGGCCCCACCGCAGGAGGATGTTTTTCCATGGAAGCGATCTACACCGCCGTCGCCACCGCCACCCACGGCCGTGACGGCCGTGCCGTCAGCTCCGACGGCCGCCTCGACCTCCAGCTGGCCATCCCCACGGAGATGGGCGGCGCCGGCGGCCAGGGCACCAACCCCGAGCAGCTCTTCGCCGCCGGGTACTCCGCCTGTTTCGCCAGCGCGCTCGGCCTGGTCGGCCGCGCCGCGAAGGTCGACGTCAGCGACGCCGCGGTGACCGCCGAGGTCGGCATCGGCAAGCAGGGCGAGGGCTTCGGGCTCGCGGTGACGCTGCGCGTGGAGCTGCCGGACACGGTCGACGCCGAGACCGGTCGCAAGCTCGTCGAGCAGGCTCACCAGGTCTGCCCGTACTCGAACGCGACCCGCGGCAACATCGACGTCGACCTCGTCGTCGAGTAGTCGAGTAGTCGAGCGGGTCGAGCAGGTCGAGCGGGTCGAGCGCTCGGCGGGAGCGCGCGGCCGGTCGGCAGGGTCGGCAGGGTCGTACGGCGGCGACGTCCCGGCCCCGCCCCCGTTCGTCGAGAACGGGGCCGGGCCGGGGCGTCGCCGCGAGATCCGGTCTGGTCGCTCCGGTCGGCAACTGCGCCTTCGCCCGCCCGATCGGGTGATGCGAGGTCTTCGGCGGTCGGGTGGCGCGCCCCGCCATCGCCAGGTGTTATGTCCCGTTTCTCCGCCACTGTCCCGCGCCGCACGCGTGATCCCTGACGGCAAGGCTGCGTCACGAATCGGATCATTTGGGACAGGATCGGCGCGTGCGCATCTCTCCGGACGGTCCGCGCGGCCGCGTCTCCAGGCCCCTTCCCGCCGCACCCGCCGTGACGGCGGTCCTGCTGCCGGGCCTGGTGATGATGGGCCTCGGGCTCTGGGGGCTCGACCGCGGCACGATCTGGCGGGACGAGGCCGCGACGATACTCGTCGCCACCCGCTCCCTGCCCCAGATCCACCATCTCCTCGGCAACATCGACGCCGTCCACGGCCTCTACTACGTACTGATCCACTTCGTGCTCGGCGGGCAGACCGACGCCTACCTGATGCGACTGCCGTCCGTCTTCGGCGCGACCGCCGCGGCCTGCCTCGTCGCCGCGCTCGGGGTCCGCCTGGCCCGGCCCCGCGTGGGCCTGTGGGCCGGACTCCTGTACGCCGTCTCACCGTTCACCGGCTACTACGCGCAGGAGGGCCGCTCGTACGCGATCGTCGCGGCGGGCGCCGCCGCGGCGACGCTCCTGCTCGTCCACTGCGTACGGCATCCGTCGTGGCCCGCCTGGGCCGGGTACGCCGCGCTCGTGACGGTGACGGCATGGCTCCACGAGTTCGCCGTGCTCGTCCTCGCCGCGCACGCCGTCACCCTCCTCGTCTCGCGCGCCGCCCCCGTGCTGTGGCGGGGCTGGGCGTCCGCCGCCGCTGCCGCCGTCCTGCTCGTCCTGCCCCTCGCCGAGCGGGCGCGGGGGCAGAGCTTCCAGGTGGCGTGGATCCGCAGGCCGGGCTGGGAGGACGCGGAGGCGTTGCTGCGGCTCGCCGCCGGCCACCCCGGTGGCGTCTTCAACACCACGCTCGTGCTCGCCGCCGCCGCGCTGCTCGCCCCCGCGGTCCGCCGGGGGACGTGCGGAGTGGTGGCGGTCGCGCTCCCGCTGGCCGTGGTGCCGCCCGCCCTGCTGTTCACCGTCTCGCAGTGGCAGCCGCTGTACGCGCCGCGCTACACGTTCTTCGCGTTCGCCGGGCTGCCCCTGCTGGTGGCGGCCGGCGGGGACGCGGTCCTGCGGCGCCTGCCGCACCGGGTGCGCCCTTCGCGGTACGTCCAGGTGACCGCCGGGGCCGCACTGGTCGCGGTGGCGTTCTGGATGCAGTTCCCGGCGCAGGTGCGCGAGCGGTCGCCCGAGGGCCGCAGGGACGACTTCGGGTCGGTGGCGCGGATGGCGGAGCGGGACCTGCGGCCCGGCGACGCGCTGCTCTACCTGCCGAAGACCGGCCGGCGCCTGACGGAGACGTATCCGCACGCCGTGGCCGGCGTGCGCGACGTGGCCCTGAAGTCGACGGGCGCCCGCTCCGGAACCCTGTACGGCGTGGACGTGAGCCCGGCCGAACTGCGCGCCCGGATGGCGTGCCTGACCCGCGTCTGGGTCCTCTTCGACGCGGAGGCGGGCCGCCCCGGCTGGCACACCCGCAACAAGATCGAACTCACCAAACTCGCGCTCCTGGAACGGGATTTCACCCCCCTTACCCAGTCGAGACGCCGCAGCGGGCTGCTGCGCCTGTACGAGCGTGTGGGCGGCCCGGCGCCCACGTGCGCGGCCTCTGCCGGACCGCCTGCCGGGGCGACCGCCGCTCCCACCGAGCCCACGCTGGAGTCACCGTGAACGCCACGCTCCTCGCCCTCCTCGACAACCGCCGCCCCCGCAGGGCGCGGACCGTGCCCGCCCCACGTGCCTCGCCCGCGTCCCGCGTGCGCCGCTGGGCCGACCCCGTCGCCGTCCTCGCCGCGACGGCGCTGATCGCGGTCAGGGCCGCGGGACTCGGGCGATGGATCGTCGACGACGCCGCCGTCACCTTCGCGTACGCACGCAGCGTCGACGAGGGCCTCGGCCCGGTCCAACTCCCGGGCGCCGCACCCGTGGAGGGCTACTCCAACCCGTCCTGGCTCGCCCTGATGGCCCTCGGCCGCAGACTCGGACTCTTCGACCACGGCGCGTTCCTGGGCGTCAGCGACCTCGTGCTCTACCCGAAAGCACTCGCCCTGCTGTGCACGGCCGGCACGCTCGCGTGCATCGCCCGGACGGCCCGCGCCGTGCTCCCCGGCCGCGCGTGGGCGGTGACGCTCCTGGCGGGCGCGGCCCTCGCCGCGAACCTGTCCTACGTGGCCTGGTCCTTCTCGGGCCTGGAGAATCCGCTGTACGGGCTGAGCGCCGCCGCTACGGCCGCGCTTCTCGTCCGGGGCGTCACCCGCGGAGGCCTCACCGCCTCCCGCACCGCGGTCGCCGCCGGCGCGATCGCCCTGCTCGCCGCGCTGACCCGCCCCGACGGTGCCGTACTCGCGGGCGCCTACCCCCTCGTCCTGGCCCTCTTCGTGCGCCGGTGCGAGCTGCCCCGCTCGGTCCGCGCGCTGGCCCTGCACGCAGGTGTCGTCGCCGTGCCCTACGGGGCGTTCCTGCTGTGGCGGCACGCCGTCTTCGGCCTGTGGGTGCCGAACACCGCGGTGGCCAAGGCGCAGCAGCCCCCGCGACTCGCCCAACTCGCCCAGGCCGGCGATCTGTTGACGTACGCCGGCTGGGCCTTCGCGTTGATCGGCGCGCTGTGCGCCGGTGCCGTCCTCGCGCGGCCGGGCAAGGGCCGGCGGGCCCTGGTGGCGCTGCTCGTGCCGCTGCTCCTGTCGCTGCTCGCGTACGGGGTGCTCGGCCGGGACTGGATGGCCCTGTACCGGTTCGCGACGCCGGTGTGGGTGCTCGCGGCGGCCGCCGCCGCGCTGTCGGCCGTAGCGCTGTGGGAGGGGGAGGAGGCACGCGGCCGGGCCGTCCTCGCCACGGCACTGACCGGCGCGCTGGTCCTCGCACACGCCGGACAGGCCGAGCGCGAGACCTCGTTCGAGGCTCACCCGACGCTCTCCATGTGCTTCGTCGCGGAACGCTACGGCCAGGTGTTCAACACGTACGCCGAGCGCCTCGGCCTGCGCCGCGCCACCGTCGCCCTGCCCGACCTCGGCGGCACACTGCTCACCACGCGACTGCGCGTACTGGACCTGGCCGGCCTGACGGACCGCCGCATCGCGCACGCGTACGCCTCCGGCGACATGAGCGCCCTGCGTGACCATGTCCTTCGCGCCGAGCGCCCCGAACTCCTGCACGTCCACGGGGCCTGGGTGGACAAGCCGGGCCTGACCCCCGCACGTCTGGCGGACGCCGGGTACGTCCCGCTGTACCGGCAGCAGAACGGCGGTGACTTCGTCCGGGCCGACGCCGTCCCCGACCCGGCCCGGATCGCCGCCGTACGCGCCTGGGCCAGACCCCGCCTCGACCACTTGATCGCAGGGCAGGACCACACCAGCGGCTGCGGCGCCACCCTCACCCCGGGCCGGGGAGCCGCCCTGTGACTGCCGTTCTTCTCCCCGCTCCCGCCCGCCCCCGCCGCGCGGATGCGCGCGTGCCGCGGCTCGATTCGCTGACCGGGATGCGCTTCGTCGCAGCACTCGCCGTCTTCGTCCACCACACCACCGGACTCGCCCCGGGCAGCGGTCTCGCGCAGGCGCCCGTGCTCTTCCCGTACTCGACCATGGGTGTCAACGGCGTCGGGTTCTTCTTCGTGCTGTCCGGGTTTCTGATGGCCTGGGGGCACCGTCCCGGCACGCCTCGCGGTCTCTTCTACTGGCGTCGCGCCGGCCGTATCTGGCCCGCGCACCTCGTCGCGACGATCCCGTGCATCTGGGTGTTCTACCTCTGGGGCGGCGTACCCACGGACGCGTTCAGCTTCGTCACGTCGCTGCTGCTCGTGCAGACCTGGTTCCCCGGCGTCGTGCCGATGTTCCCCGGCAACGGCGTGGCCTGGACGCTCAGTGTCGAGGTGTTCTTCTACCTCCTGTTCCCGTGGGTGATCGGCCCCGCGCTGCGCCTGCGCACCCGCACCCTCGCGCTCCTCGCGGCGTCCGGTCTCGCCGCCATGTGGGCCGTCAACTGGTGGGCCGCCGCGCACCTTTCGCCCTTCGCCCGCGAATGGGTCATGCGCCACCCGGTGACGCGCCTTCCCGAGTTCGCGGTCGGCCTCGTGTGCGCGATCGCCCTGCGCCGCGGCCACCGGATCGCCCTGCGCCCGGCCGCACTGCTCGCCGCCTTCGCCGCTTACACGGTCGTGTACTGCCACCGGGCCGTCTGGTTCCCGCCCGGCGTGGTGGGCCAACTGCAGTGGACCGTACGGCCGTTCGTCGCCGTGTTCTCGGTGCTCTTCATCGTCGCGTACGCCCAGCGTGAGCTGTCCGGGCGCCGCGGAGCGCTCTGTTCGCGCCCCATGGTGCTGCTCGGCGCGTGGTCGTACGCGTTCTATCTGCTGCACCAGACGCTGAACCGGTACGTGCAGGACACCTGGGGCCGGATGCGGCCCGACGACTCCGCCCTGTTCACGCTGTGCGGACTCGCCGTCGCGGTGATCGCTCTGTCCTGGGCGCTGTTCACGTACGTCGAGGAACCGGCCAGAAAGTGGTGGTCCCGGCACACACCGCGCCGTCTCGCACGGTGACCCCACGCGGACCTGCGCGTTGAAGAGCCGTCAAGCCGCCCCGAACCCCCTTGATGGAGGCCGACGTGCACCAGTCCGCGTACGAACAGATGGAGCTCTGTGTCCGGAGCTACCTGCCGCGCGGGCGGCGGCTGCGGGTGGTCGACCTCGGCGCGCGGGTCTCGGACGGGCAGGCGCGCACCCACAAGTCGCTCTTGGAGGGGTACGACACCGAGTACATCGGCGTCGACGTGCTGGAGGGGCGCAATGTGGACGCGGTGATGACGAAGCCGTACCGCATCCCGGTCCGGTCCGACAGCGCCGACTTCCTCATTTCCGGCCAGGCCTTCGAGCACATCCCGTTCTTCTGGGCCTCGATGCTGGAGATCGCCCGGGTCCTCAGACCGCAGGGCACCGCGTTCATCACGGCCCCCTCGCGCGGTCATGCGCACGACGCGCAGGACTGCTGGCGCTACTACCCGGACGGGATGCGTGCCCTCGCCGCGTACACGCGCCTCGAACTGCGCGAGGTGTACACCGACTTCCCGCCGATGAAGGGCATCCGGCACGCCTACGGCAGCATCGACGCCAAGCACGCCTACTGGGGCGACACCGTCGGCGTCTTCCGCAAGCCGGCCAAGTACCCGCGTCTGACCATGGCGTTCGTGCGCTCGACGACGCGCTGGTGGGCCAATCGCGTCGGTGGCGTCGACGGGGTGCCGCTGCCGACTCCGCTCGCGGGACGGGAGCGTTGCGGCCGGCCGCCGGCCGTTCCCCAGCCGGCCGGCGCATCAAATGGTGAGAAACGCCTACGGGTTGACGAAAAGTGACATGCAGAACAACACGGACGTAAGGTGCCGCGCATGGCATGGCGAAGCGCAGTGAATGGCGTCATCAAGCAGCTCACCGGTTATCAGCTGACCCGCGTACCGGTGCCCGCTCCCCGGCATCCCGCCCGTGCGTCCGAGCCTGTGCCGCCGGCCCCGGCCCCGGCGCCCAAGCCGACGCCGAAACCCAAGAGCCTGGTCCTCCCCGAGGACTACGACGACGAGGCGAAGGCCGTCATCCGCGCGGTCAAGCCGTACACGATGACCTCACCGGAGCGGCTCAACGCCTTCATCCTCGCCGTCCGTCACATCGTCAGGCACGACATCCCCGGCGACATCGTCGAGTGCGGCGTGTGGCGCGGCGGTTCGATGCAGGCCTGCGCCAAGACCCTTCTCTCGCAGAGCGACACGGAGCGCGGCCTCTACCTCTTCGACACGTACGAGGGCATGACGCCGCCCACCGAGGAGGACCTCAGGCGCGACGGCAAGTCCGCCGAGGAACTGCTCGCGGCCCAGGGCAAGGACCGCCCGATCTGGGCCGTCGCCACCCTCGACGACGTCAAGTCCGGTTTCCAGGGCATTCCTTACCCCGCCGACCGGCTCCACTTCGTACAGGGCAGGGTCGAGGACACCGTCCCCCAGCAGGCCCCGGAGCAGATCTCGATCCTGCGCCTCGACACCGACTGGTACGCCTCCACCAAGCACGAACTCGAGCATCTCTACGACCGGTTGGTGCCCGGCGGCGTCCTCCTCATCGACGACTACGGCTACTGGCAGGGCTCGCGGAAGGCCGTCGACGAGTTCCTGGAGAAGACCGGTGAGCGGCTGTTGCTCCTGCGCATGGACGAGGGGCGCATCGCCGTCAAGCCCTGATCCGGCCCGTGTCGGTGCTCCCGCACCCCCGACCCGACCGATCCCGCGCAACGCGGCCGCCCGCCGGCCCGCTGCGCGGGATCGCGTGCTTGATCACCCGATCGGCTCAGGCGTGGTGACCCGGATCCGGAGAGCGGGTTGTTAACAAGTAGGTCCCTCGCGGGTCGCGCAGCCGTGCCCGTCAGTTCTCCGGAAGGAATGTGCGCAGCGCATGACACCACGACTGACCGTCGTCGTCCCCATCTACAACGTCGAGGCGTACCTCGACGCCTGCCTGGAGTCGCTGGCCGCGCAGACCATGCCCGACCTCGAAGTCGTGATGGTCGACGACGGCTCCACCGACGGCAGCCCGTTGATCGCCCGCGCCATGGCGGAGCGCGACCGGCGCTTCCGTTATGTCGGGCAGGGGAACGCGGGCCTCGGCGCGGCGCGCAACGCGGGGGCGGCTCTGGCCACGGGCGCGCATCTCGCCTTCGTGGACAGTGACGACGTGGTGCCGCACGACGCGTACGAGCGCATGCTCGACGCCCTGGCGGAGTCGGGCTCCGACTTCGCCACCGGCAACGTGCACCGGCTGCGCGTCGACGGGACGACCGAGCAGTCGGCCATGTTCCGCAAGGTGATGGGCACCGACCGCTCCGCCACCCACGTCACCCGGCACTGGGGCCTGCTCGGGGACCGCATCGCCTGCAACAAGGTGTTCCGCAGGGACTTCTGGGACCGCCACGGGCTCGCGTTCCCCGTGGGCGTGCTGTTCGAGGACATCCCGGTCGTGGTGCCCGCGCACTTCCTCGCCCGCAGCGTGGACGTCCTGTCCGGGCCCGTCTATCTGTGGCGTGACCGGCCGGGCTCCATCACCAACCGGCGGGCGAGGCCGTGCGCCGTCGTCGACCGCACGGCCGCCGTCCGGTCGGCCAGCGGCTTCCTCGGGGACAAGGCGCGCGAGACGGCCGGCACCCCGCAGGCCGCGGGCTGGCTTGAGGGCAAGCGACGTTACGACGCGACGGTGCTCGCCGGGGACCTGTGGCTGTTCATGGAGGCGCTGCCGCTCGGCGACGCCGCGTACCACGAGGCCTTCCTCGACTACGCCAACTCCTTCGCGGACACCGTCGACCCGGCCGTCCTGGCCGGGCTGCCGCTGGCCCTGCGCGTCAAGTGGCAGCTCATCCGGGAGCGCCGTCTGACCGAGCTGTTGGCGTTCATGACGTACGAGAAGAGCAACGGCACGACGTTCGTGGCGCGCGGGCCGCGCCGGCGCCGGGCGAAGTTCCCGCCCGTCACCGGGCCCCTGCCGCGCGGCGTGACCGCGCTCCGCAAGGCCGATCTTCCGCTGAAGTCGCACATCACCGAGGCGTCCTGGGAGGAGGACGGACGGCTGCGGCTCAAGGGCTTCGCCTATGTACGGAACCTGCCGGCGGGCCGGGTCGAGGCGCGCGCCAAGTTCGCGTGGCTGCGGTCGGGCAAGCGGCGCGCGGTGCCCCTGAAGGTCCGCACCGTCCGCTCCCGCGAGGCGACGTACCGCTCCAAACAGGGGCTGCACAACTACGACCGGTCCGGGTTCGAGACGGTCATCGACCCGGCGCGGCTCGTCACCAAGCGGCCGACCACCGTCTGGAACGTCGAGATGGCCGCGTTCGGAGGAGGCCTGCTGCGCACCGGACCCGTGCGGATGGGCGGGCTCGCCGAGCTGCCCGTGCGCTACCTGGACGACTTCCTGCGGATCACTCCCCGGCTCAGCGCGGGCCGGCTCCGGCTGCGGGCCGAGCGCGTGAAGGCCCGGCTCGTGCGCCACGAGGAGTCCGGCGGCACCCTCAGGCTGGAGGGCGATCTCGCCCCGGGAGCGCCCGCCGACCTCAAGGCGCTGCGCGTCAAGAACTGGCACACCAAGGAGGCATACGACCTCCCCGTCGAGCGCTCGGGTCGCGCCTTCTCCGCCGAGCTGCGCCTCGACCTGATCGCGGATCCCGGGACCGACGACACCGGTGCGCCCCGCAAGACCGACCCGTGGGGCGTGGGCCTCGTGCGTGGGGACGACGCATGGGTGGCCCTCGCCGTCCGCCCCGACACTCCGGCGGGCCGCCACCCGCTCGGCGCCGGACGCGAACTCCTCGTACTCGCGAACGCCGCCGGGAACGTCGAGCTGCGCAATCAGACCGTACGGCCGCTCGTCGACACCCTGACCTGGGACGACGACGGGCGGCTCACCGTCGGGGGCAGCTTCCCCGACGAATCCGGGACGGCGTGGGAGCTGCTGCTCCAGCACAGCGGCCACGGCGAGGAGGCCGTCCTTCCGGTCGAGGTGTCCGGCGGAAGGTTCGGCGCGGCGCTGTGTCCGGACGCGGTCGCGGGTCCGGCCGGAGTCCTGCCGCTCGCCGAGGGCCGCTGGCACCTCTTCCTGCGTGAGCCCGGCGAGACCGACCCCGGCCGGTACCGCCAGGTCCATGTCGCGCCCGCCCGGCACGAGAGCCTGCCCCTCGTACGGGCCCTGGGCGGCCGGGACTTCAGCGTCGGGCGCCGCTCCTACGACCGCCTCGTCATCGGGTCGGGATCCGGCCTCGCCGTCACGGAGCGCGGCGGCGCCCAGCAGGGCGCGCTGCGCACCCGCTACGCGTCCCTGCGCGTCGAGCCCCGCACCGACACGGTCCTGTACTCCAGCTTCGACGGCCGCCAGTACTCGGACTCGCCGCGCGCCGTCCACGAGGAGCTCGTCGCCCGTGGCGAACCCCTCGAGCACCTCTGGGTCGTGCGCGACCAGCAGGCTACGGTGCCCGCGAGCTGCCGGCCCGTGGCCCTGTGGAGCACCGAGTGGTACGAGGCCCTGGCCCGCAGCCGCTACGTCGTCACCAACACGCAGCTGCCCGACTGGTTCGAGCGCGCCGAGGACCAGTACGTCGTACAGACCTGGCACGGCACCCCGCTCAAGCGCATCGGCCGCGACCTGGCGGACAGCCCGTTCGGGGACCAGCGCTACATCGCGACGCTGCCGGAGCGCGCCGCGCAGTGGAACCTGCTCGTCTCCCCGAACCGTTTCTCCACCCCCGTCCTGCGGGGCGCGTTCGGCTACCACGGAGAGGTCCTGGAGTCCGGCTACCCGCGCAACGACCTGCTGCACGCGGCGGACCGCGCGAAGGTCGCCGCCGCGGTCCGTGAACGCCTCGGCATCCCCGAGGGCAGGCGCGTCGTCCTCTACGCCCCCACCTGGCGCGAGAACCAGCCGCGCAGGGGCGGCCGTTACGGACTCGACCTCCGCCTCGACCTGGCGGCGGCCGAGCGGGCCCTCGGCGAGGACCACGTCCTCCTCGTGCGCCGCCACTACCTCGTCGGCGGCACCGTCCCGGGCGCCAGGTCCGGCTTCGTGCGCGATGTGACCCGTCACCCGGACGTCGGTGAACTCCTCCTGATCAGCGACGTGTTGGTGACGGACTACTCGTCGCTGATGTTCGACTTCGCGCAGACCGGCCGGCCGATGCTCTTCCACACCTACGACCTCGACCACTACCGGGACACGCTCCGAGGCTTCTACTTCGACTTCGTCGCGCAGGCGCCGGGACCGCTGCTCACCACCGGCGAGGAGGTCGTCGAGGCGCTGCGCGACCCGGCCGCCGCGACCGCCGGGCACGAGGAGGCGTACCGCCGCTTCCGCGAGGTGTTCTGCGACCTGGACGACGGGCGCGCCGCCGCGCATGTCGCCGACGCCATGCTGCCGGGAGGCCGCCGATGAGCACGCCCGAGGTGTACGACATCAGCTGCGTCGTCGTCTGCGGCACGGACGCCGCCGCCCTGCGCGCCACCGTACGGTCCGTGCTCGACCAGACCCTCGCCGGCACCGAGGCCGTCCTCGTCACGGCCGGGGCGGACGAGACGGCCGCGTCGCTCGCGGCCGGCGACCCCCACCGGATCCGGCTCGTCCACGCCGGTGCCGAGAGACCCGCGTGCGTCCTGCGCGACCTGGGCCTCGCCGCCGCCCGGGGCCGGTACGTCATGGTCGTCGCCCCGGGCGAGCGGCTCGAACGGCACGCCTGCCGCAACCTCTTCGAGGCGGCCCGCCGCACGGACGCCGACCTCGTCGCGGGCCGCTGGGACAAGGCGCCCGCCTGGCACAGGGAGCTGCACGCCAGGTCCCGTGTCGTCGAGGACCTCGCGGACGCGCCCGAACTCGTCACGCGCGACAGCCTGAGCGCCGGGTTCTGTGTGCGGCGCGGCGCACTCGGCGAGCTGTCCGGTGTCGGACGGGCCCCCCTCGGCGTGCGGGCCGCCCTCGCCGCCCGGCGCATCGCGCTCGTCCCGAACCTGATCACCACCGGATGCGCCCCGGCCCGCCCGGTACGGGACCTGCCCCGCGCCGCCGACGCCCAGCGCGGCACGCTGGAGCTCCTGGACGGCGACGCGCTGCGCGCGGCCCGCGAGAGCGCCTTCCTCACCGACCACGTCATCCCGTGCGTCCGCGCGTTCGTGGCGCTGGGCCCCGAAGACCGCCGGGAGACGGCGGAGGCCCTCGCCCCGAGCCTGCAAGGCCTCGTCACTTCCGACGCGCTGCGCGCTCTGCCGCCCGTCGAGCGCATCGGCGTACAGCTCCTCGTCGACGGGGACGCCGACGGCGTGCAGGCCGCCGCGTACGCCCTGGCCCGTCCCGGCACCGTCGTCTCCCCGCTCGTCATGACGGGCGGCGGGCGCGTGCGCTGGAGCGCTGAACACGCCGACGACGACACGTTCGACGTCACCGAACTCGGCCACCAGTACCGGCAGTTCACCGACCTCCGCCTCCTGAACCGCGTCACACGCTGCCTGCGTCAGGGCGCGGTGCTCGCCGTCGAGGGGCGGCTCGTCGTCCCGCTGGGCCTTCTGGACGACCGGCCCGCGCTCGCCGCCCGCCTCGACGTCTCGGTCCGCGACGGCCGCGCGCACACGCTCTCCGTGCCGGTGGCCCATGTACGCCAGGAGGACGGGGGTGTCGTGTGGCGGGCCGAGCTGCCCCTCACCGGCGCGCTGCGCCCGCGCGGCATCGGCGACCGCGTATGGGACCCGCGGCTCGTCCTCACCGTGGACGGCGTTCCCGTCACCACCGACCTGGTCGCCGACAAGGCGGCCGTCCCCACCCGGGCCACCGCCCTCCCGGCCCGCCCCCGTCTGACGCGCCTGACCGCCGACACCTGGCAGCCCTACGTCACGGCCAAGCACCACCTGGCCGTCTGCCTGCTGCCCCGCCGCCGCGCGGCCCGCACCGCCCGGACCGCCCTGCACTACGTCACCCACTTCAGGCCCGCCCGCAAGCTGAAGCCCGTACTGCGTGCCCTGAACAAGAAGCGCGAGGCGCTGCACTCCCAGCGGGTCAAGCTGCGCGTGTACCGGCGGATCCTGGTCAGGCTGCCCGTCAGCAAGGGCCTCGTCGTCTTCGAGAGCCACATGGGCAAGAGCTACGGGGACAGCCCGCGCGCCGTGCACGAGGAACTCCTGGCGCGCGGCGCCCGGGTGCGCTGCGTCTGGTCGTACGCCACGTCGCCCGCCGGGTTCCCGGACGGCGCGCGGCTCGTGCGCCGCTGGTCCTGGCGGTATCTGTGGGCGCTGGCCCGCGCCGAGTGGTGGGTCGACAACCAGGGGTTCCCGCACGCCCTCGACAAGCCGCGCCACACCACGTACCTGCAGACCTGGCACGGATCCGCCTACAAGCGCATGGGGTTCGACGAGGCGCGGCACAGGACGCGGAACGCGCCTGAGCGCGAGAAGCTGCGGCGCGCGGTCGGCCGGTTCGACCACTTCATGGTCCGCTCGGAACACGACGTGCGGACGCTCGCCCGCGCGTACCGCATCCCTGAGGAGCGGCTGCTGCGCGCCGGATACCCGCGCAACGACCGCCTCGTGGCGGCCCGCGGGCGCGACGAGCGCGAGGGCCGCTTCCCGCGCCCGGCGCCCGCCGCGGAACTCGGCATCCCGGACCATCGCACCGTGGTGCTGTACGCCCCCACGTTCCGCGGCGTTCCGAAGAAGGGGCGGACCGTCCGACTGCCGCTCGACGTGCGGGAATTCGCCGAGCGTTTCGGCGACACGCACGTCCTGCTCGTGCGCGCCCACTACATGGAGGTGGCGAGCCTGCCCGTCACCCCGCCCGGCACCGTCATCGACGTCTCGGGTCACCACGACGTGAGTGAACTCCTCGTCCTCGCCGATGTGTTGATCACCGACTACTCGTCGATCATGTTCGACTACGCCCTCCTCGACCGGCCCCTCGTCCATTTCACGCCGGACCTCGACGCCTACGCGGCGGACCGCGGTACCTACTTCGACCTGCGCAAGCGCGCCGGCGGGCCCGTCGTCGAGACGCAGGAGGAGCTGCTGCGGACCCTCGACGGGCTCAAGAAGGCGGACGGGGAGTGGCAGGCCGCGCGCCGCGCGTTCGCGGCCGACTTCGGCTCCTACGACGTCGGCGGCGCCGCCCGCGCGGCCGCCGACCTCATCCTCGGCGGAAAGAAGTCCCGCGCATGACCACCACGACCGCCCCGCGCACGGGCCGCGACCTCTTCCTCGTCGCCAACACCGTCGACGAACTGGGCGGCGTCACCGCCTGGACCCACCAGATGGCTCGCCTCTTCCAGCGCGCGGGCCACCGCGTGCACGTCATCGGCGTCCACGAGGCGGAGCTCAAACTCGCCCTGCCCGCCGACCTCGGCTACGAGGTGACCAGCCTCTATCCGGCCCATCCCCCGACCCCGCAGCCCGTGCGCGGTCTCAGCCGCCTCAGCCCCGCCGCGCACCGCCGCGAAGCCGCACGCCTCGCGGACCGGGGGCGCGCCGTCGCCCGCCTCTCGGAGCTCTTCCGCGCCGCCCGGCCCGGCGCCGTCGCTGTCGTCACCCAGGTGTGGCCCATGGAGTGGCTGCGCGAGGCGGACACCGCGGGCCTGCGGATCATCGGCATGAGCCACGAGTCGTACGCCTATACGCGGGCCTGCCACCGCTACCGCTGGGTCAAGCGGAACTACCCGTCCGCCGACCGCTGGCTCGTCCTCACCCAGGAGGACGCCGACGACTGGATCGCCGACGGCATGCACAACGTCGGCGCCATGCCGAACGCCCTCGCCCACCTGCCCGAGATCCCCTCGCCGCGCACCGCGAAGGTCGTGTGCAGCATCGGCCGCCTCGCCGACCAGAAGGGCATCGACATGCTCGTCGACACCTGGGCCGAGGTCGCCCCGCGCCGGCCCGGCTGGACCCTGCGGATCTACGGTGCCGGGGCCGACGAGCCGGACCTGCGGCGCCAGTGCAGCGAGCTGGGCCTCGACGGCTCGGTGGAGTGGATGGGCCGCACGGACGACGTGGCGGGGGCGCTCGCCGGGAGCGCCGTGTTCGTCCAGTCGTCGCGCGGCGAGGGTTTCCCCCTCGCGCTGATGGAGGCCATGGCCAGCGCCGTGCCGTGCGCCGCGTTCGACTGCGCGCCCGGGGTGCGGGAGATCGTGCGCGACGGCGAGGACGGCCTCCTCGCACCCCCCGGCGACACCGCCGCCCTCGCCGATCGCCTCCTGCGCCTCACCGGCAACCCGCGACTGCGGGACGCGATGGGGGAGCGGGCCCGGGTCAATGTGCAGCGGTTCTCCGAGGAGCGCGTCCTGGAGCGCTGGGAGGAGCTGTTCGCCCTGCTGGAGCGGTGAGGCGCGGCCCCGCGCCTTCCGTGCTCAGGCGCGCGGGCCGACCCGCTCACCCGTGGGCTCCGCGCGCGGCCCGCCGAGCGGCACCTCGCGCACGGACCGCTCCTCGTCCTCGCCGAGCACGACGTGCCGCACGACACGCTCGGCCGCCCGCCCGTCGTCGTACGGGCAGAAGCGCTCGCGGAACGCGGCCCGCAGCTGCGCCGAGCGCGAGCCGCGCCAGTGCCCCGTCGCGAAGATGTCGATCAGCTCGTCCTCGCTGCGGGCGACGGCGCCGGGCGGGGACGTGCGCAGGTCGAAGTACGTGCCGCGCGACGCCTCGTACGCTTCCCAGTCGTCGGCGTGGATCACGATGGGCCGGTCGAGGTTGGCGTAGTCGAACATCAGGGACGAGTAGTCGGTGACGAGCGCGTCCGCCGCCAGGCACAGTGACTCGACGCTCGGATGGTCGGAGACGTCGACGACACGGCCGGTACCCTGCGGGAAAGGTGCCTGGTGCAGCGGGTGGGCGCGGGTCAGGACGACGAAGTCCTTGCCGAGCCGGCGCAGCACCCGCTCCAGGTCGAGAGTGCAGCGCTGGGTGCGGCGGTAGTCGCGGTGGGTGGGCGCGTACAGGATCGCCGTCGCGCCCTCCGGGATGCCGAGGCTCTCGCGGATGCGGGCCATGTCCCGCGAACTCGCCCGGTGGAAGGCGTCGTTGCGCGGATATCCGTACTCCAGCGTCGTGTACGCGGACGGGTAGACGCGCTCCCACACGAGGGTGGAGTGCCGGTTGGCGGACAGGACGTAGTCCCAGGTGTCGACGGAGCGCAGGAGCTGGTCGAAGTCCTGGCCGCCGGCCGCCGCCGGGTGGTCCTGGAGGTCGAGGCCCATCTTCTTCAGGGGTGTGCCGTGCTGCGTCTGGATCACGACCTGGCCGGGGCGCTTGACCAGTCTGCGGTCGAAGTCGACGTTGTTGACCAGGTACTTGGAGCGGGCCAGCGCCGTCCAGTAGGCGGCGGTCCCGGGACTCAGGGCGCGGGTGCCGGACGGCAGGGTGTGGTGGTGCTCGGGTCCCGCGATCCACGCGGTGGCGACGTGCGGCGCGTGCGCGCGGAACGCGGCTTCCAGGGCGCCCGGGTTGCAGCCGTAGCCGCGCCCCCAGTAGCTGGAGAACACGGCCCGGTCCGCGCGCACCGGGAGCCGCAGCTGCACGCGGTAGTGCGCCTGGAGGACCGCCGCCCGGGCCGTGCGCCGCAGCCGGTCCGTGAACCCCCGGACCCGCCGCACGAGACGCATCGCCGCGGCCAGCGACCGGTACGTGCGGTGCGAGCCGAGCCGCACCAGGCCGTGCCGGAGGCGGTCGCGGGCGGTGACGGGTGCGCCGGGGACGCGGTAGCGGCGGTAGTGCGCGCGGGCCCTGCGCAGGAAGTCGGGGCGGGTGCCGCGCGCCAGCCGGTCCGGGTGAGTGAAGACCGTGGCGAAGTGCTCGACCATCCGCCGGAACAGCAACGGGCGCCAGACGGCCCCGAGGTCGGGACGGGCGTCGAGGAACGCGAAGACCCGGTCGTACTGGTCGAAGACGTCGAAGTGCTCGTGGGACGTGGTGCCCAGGATGTTGCCCCGGCGGCGCTGGCGGTAGTGGACGCAGACCCGGTCGAGGGTGGCGATCGTCCGAGCCGACATCAGGACCGGGTAGGTCCAGGGGGTGTCCTCGTAGTAGCCAGGCGGGAAGGTGAAGCCCTGTTCCTCGATGAAGGCGCGCCGGTACGCCTTGTTCCAGACCACCATGAGGAGTTGGAGGATCTCGGGCCGGTCGGCGAGCGTGAACGGCGCCGGTCCGTCCTGCGTGAGACGGTCCGCGTACTGGTTGCGCACGGCCTCGCCCGTCCAGTACGTGCGGGCGTAGTCGTAGACCAGGACGTCGGGGCCGCCGGTCTCCTCGATGCGGTCCGTGATCGCCTGGAGCGCGCCCGGCGTGAGGGTGTCGTCGCTGTCGAGGAAGAGGACGTAGTCCCCGGTGGCGTGTTCGAGACCGGTGTTGCGGGCCCGGCCCAGCCCCACGTTCTCCGGCAGACGCACCGTCCGCACCCGCTTGTCCCGCGACGCGAACTCGTCGGCGATCGCGCCGCTCGCGTCCGGCGAGCAGTCGTCGACCGCGATCACCTCGAGATCGGAACACGACTGTTCCAGGACGGACTCGAGGCACGCGTGCAGGTAGGCCTGCACCTTGTACACGGGGACGATGACACTGAACCGGGGCAAGGCACATCCATGGGTCGGCACGGGCAGACTGCCCGGCAACGGCCGATGGAGTGGTCCGGTTACGCCAGATGTGGCATACGAGGGACCCCTCAGTAGCCGAAGAGGGGCGAACCGTGACCGGTCCGCCCCTCAATTCGCCTGCGGATGCGGCTATTTCACCGCTCCTGCCATCACACCGGACACGAACTGCCGCTGGAAGGCGAAGAACACGGCCAGCGGGATCACCATCGAGATGAAGGCGCCGGGCGCCAGGATCTCGATGTTGCCGCTGAACTGCCGCACCTGCTGCTGGAGCGCGACCGTGAGCGGCTGCGAGCCGGAGTCGGAGAAGATCAGCGCGACCAGCATGTCGTTCCACACCCACAGGAACTGGAAGATGCCGAGCGAGGCGATGGCCGGGCCGCCGAGCGGCAGGACCACCGTCGCGAAGAGCCGCGCCTCTCCCGCGCCGTCGAGCCGTGCCGCCTCCAGGAGTTCACGGGGGATCTCCGCGAAGAAGTTGCGCAGCAGGAAGATCGCGAACGGCAGCCCGAAGCCGACGTGGAACAGGATGACGCCGATGATGCTGCCGAAGATGCCGATCTTCCCGAAGAGTTCGGACAGCGGGATCAGCGCCACCTGCACCGGCACCACGAGCAGCCCGACGACCGCCATGAACCAGCCGTCGCGGCCCTTGAAGTCCATGCAGGCGAAGGCGTATCCGGCCATCGACCCGATGATGACGACGAGGAGCGTCGCCGGGACCGTGATCCAGATCGTGTTGAACAGGGCGTGGGTGATCTCGTCCTTCTCCAGGAGCGTCTGATAGCTCTTGGTCGTCAGCTGGGCCGGGGCGGTGAAGACCTTCCACCAGCCCGACGCGGCGATGTCCGTCGGATCGCGGAACGAGGAGACCAGCAGCCCGAAGGTCGGCACCAGCCAGAACAGGCCGACCACGAGCAGGAAGGCGCGCAGCGCCCCGCCCGCCGCGCCGCTCGCGATCCGGGCGGCGAGCGAACGCTTGGCGTGCACGGACGTGTCGAGTGCGGTCACCGCTGACGCTCCTTCCGCAGCCGGCGGATGTTGACCCACATCACCGGGAGGACGAGCAGCAGGAGCAGCACGCCGATCGCGCTGCCCGCGCCGAAGTTCCCCTGGCCGCCGAACGCGGACAGGAACAGCTGGAGGGCCAGGACGTTGGCGTCGTCCTGCGACGGCTGCGGCGCGATGATGTAGATCAGGTCGAAGATCTTCATTACGTTGATCATCAGCGTGACCAGGACGACGGTGAGGACCGGCGCGAGCAGCGGCACGGTGACCTTGCGGAACACCTGCCACTCGTTCGCCCCGTCGACGCGCGCCGCCTCCAGGAGGTTGCGGTCGATGCCCGCGAGCCCGGCCGCGATCAGGACCATCGCGAAGCCCGCCCACATCCAGGCGTACGCGCCGATGATCGACGGCGTCACCAGGGCCGGGCCGAGCCAGTCGACGCCGTTGTAGGCGGTCGCGAAGTTCGATCCCGGGAGCCGGAGGTGGGCTCCGTCGGCCGACTCGGGCAGGGTGAAGGTGCCGTCGGCGCCGCTGGTGGCGGACGCGACGACCTTGCCGCCCTTCACCGCCTCCACCTTGACGCCCTTCAGGGCCTTCTCGCCCGGGTCGACGACACCCTTCTCGCCGCCTCCGCCGAGCTTGAAGTCCAGCCAGACCGTCCCGGTGACCTTGTCGCCCCCGGCGCTCGCCGGCTTGGCGTTCCGCGGGCTGCCGGGCACCTTGTCGGGCGCGATGCCGACGAGCGGCAGGAACGCCGGGGTACCGGCCCGAGCGGTCTGCTTCGTCGTGAACGAACCGCCGCCGGACGCCTTGAGGTCGCTGCCGATGGCGGGGCGCGCCTTCGGGTAGACGGAGGCGTCGGTGAACGTGTCGTGCACGGACGTGACGATCGCGTTGGCCGCGCCCTGGTTCGGGTCCTGCTCGTAGACCAGGCGGAAGATGATGCCCGCCGCCAGCATCGAGATCGCCATCGGCATGAAGACGATCAGCTTGAACGCCGTGCCCCAGCGCACCCGTTCGGTCAGCACGGCGAAGATCAGGCCGAGCGCCGTGCACAGGGCCGGTGCCACGGCCACCCAGATCGCCGTGTTCCTGACGGCGATCAGCGTCTGGTCGTCGCGGAAGATGTCGACGTAGTTGTCGACGCCGACGAAATGGGAGCCGCCGGAGTCGTAGAGGCTGCGCCAGACCGAGTACCCGATCGGGTAGACCACGAGCGCGCCGAGCAGGACGAGCGCGGGCAGCAGAAACAGCGCCGCCACCCACGGCCGGGTCCCGATCACGCTCTTGCGCGGTGTTGCGGGGGGAGCCGGCGGCAGTGCGCCGGCGCCTCCCGCCTTCGCCACGAAGGACGGCATACCGCGCCGTCAGCCGTTCTTGTACGCCTTGGCGGCGTCGGCCTCGAGCCGGCGCTGGGTGCCGGCGACGTCCTTCGGGTTCTTCAGGAAGTCCTGGAGGCCCTTCCACTCACCGACGCCCTGCGTGCCGCCGAACGCCGCGGGCGCCTGGTCGGACATGTCGAAGCGGAAGTCGTCGCCCGCCGCGAGCAGCGCCTTCGCGATGTCCCGGGTGACCGCGTCCTTGTACGTGGAGGTGTCCATCTCCTTGTTGGGGGAGATGTAACCGCCCTGCGCCGCCCAGATCTCGGCCGCGTCGGTCGAGGAGAGGAACGTGATGAGCGCCTGGGCGCCCTCGCCGCCCTTGAGTGCCACCGCCACGTCGCCGCCGCTGACCACGGGGGGCTTGGCGCCGACCGCGGGGAACGGGAAGACCTTGGCGTCCTCGCCGACCTTGGCCTTGGTGTCGGCGTTGATGTTGGCGGTCACGAAGTCGCCCTCGTAGACCATCGCGGCGGGGGTGTCACCGGAGAACGTCTGTGTGACGGACTTCGGGAACTCCGTGGCGAGCGCGCCCTTGCGGCCGCCCGCGATCAGGTCGTCCTTGCCCCACAGCTGGGCGAGCGTGGTCAGGGCCTTCTTCACGGAGGGGTCCGTCCACTTGATCTTGTGGGCGGCGAGCTGGTCGTACTTCTCCGGGCCGGCCTGGGAGAGGTAGACGTTCTCGAACCAGTCGGTGAGCGTCCAGCCGTCCGCGCCGCCGATGGAGACGGCGGGGGAGCCGGCGTCGGACAGGGTCTGCGCGGTGGACAGGAAGTCGTCCCACGTCTTCGGGGTCTTGGAGATCCCCGCCGCCTCGAACGCGGCCGTGTTGTACCAGACCAGCGACTTGTTGGCGGCCTTCACATAGACGCCGTACTGCTTGCCCTTGTACGCCCCGAGGTCCTTCCACCCGGCCGAGAAGTTCTTGTCGACCTGGGCCTGCGCGTCACTGCCCAGCGGCTTGATCCAGCCCTTGTCGGCGAACTGGTGCAACACGCCGACCTGCGGCAGGAACGCCACGTCCGGCGGCTTGCCGCCCTCGATCTTCGTACTGAGGAACGTGGCGGTGTTGTTGCCCGTCGGCACGAAGTTGACCTTGGCGCCGGTGCGCTTCTCGAACTCTTCGAGGACCTTGGTGAAGTTGTCCTGCTCCGGCCCGGTCCAGACGGCCGCGACCTCCAGGGTCTGCCCGTCGAGCTTGGGCAGCTCGACGGAGGCGCTGCTGGTCTCGCCGCCGCCGCTCTTGTCCTTGCCGCCCTTGTCCTTGCCGTCCCCGCCGCCACAGGCGGTCAGCGTCAGCGCGAGGGCGCCCGCGGTCAGAGCTGCCGCTGCGGCTTTCGCGGCCCCGGACGTCCTCGACGCCCTTGATGTCGTGCGTGTACGAATGCTGCGCATCGCTGCCCCGTTCTCGTCCCGAACGCTGAACGTACGTCCCGAACGCTGAACGTACGTATGCGCGCTGTCTCGTGGCGTCTGGTTCTACGCCCGGCCGGGGACACCCGGCAAGGGCACCTGCCGGGTCAGCTCGAAGATCGTGACGGGGTCGTGATGTCGGCCTTGAACATGGGGAGTTGGGAATTTTCGGGCCGTCCCGCCGGGCGTGTCGTCACAGCAGCGACGGCACCTCCTGCGCCGCGACGGAACGGGCGGCCCGCTCCAGCGCGCTGGCCAGCAGGGCGAGATCGGTCGGCCCGTTGCCCAGCTCCCTCACGGGCCGCCGGGTCGGCGGGTCACCCATCCGCGTCCAGTCGAGCGGCACCACCGTGGGCCGCTGCGTGGCCGTACGGGGGATCCGCCCCGTGACCCGGCCCGCCTGGAACGCCAGCTCGCGTCCGTCGGCGCCGGAGAGCCGGCCGCGGCCGGGCGCCGGGTCGTCGGGACCGGCCGACGGGGCGTCGAGCACGACCCGCAGCGCCACGCCCCACGCCGGCTCGGAAGCGGACGCGCGGGCCGCGACCAGATGCACCCCCAGGCGCTCGCCGTCCCGGACGACGGCCTCCAGGGCCCGTACGACCGATCCAGCGGCGGGCCGCCCCGGCGAGCCGAGCGGGGGTGAGAGCAGCGCGTCCAGGTCGTCGACCAGGACCACGAGGCGGGGCAGCGGCGGTCCCGGATCGGCCTCCTTGCGGGCGGCGGCGGGCCGCAGGCGCAGGGTCGAACTGGGCGGCGTGTCCAGGTCCCCGGCACCCTGGTCGGCCGTGCGGGGCGGCGCGGGGCGCTGGGCGACCATCCGGCCCGACACCTCGCGCTGGGTGTGCCACTCGGCGAAGTGCCGGCGCCCGAGCAGCTCGGCGCGGCGCTTCAGCTCGGCGGCGAGCGACTGGGCGAACTCCCGCATGCGCACCGGGTCGTTGGCGGCCAGATGGGTCGTGACGTGCGGCAGGTCCGTGCAGACGCGCAGTCCGTCGCCCCGGTCGGCGCCCGCGGTACCGTCCCGCCCGTCGACGAGGACGAGCCCGAGCCGGTCAGGACGCTCGGCCGCCGCGAGCGACGCGGCGATCGAGCGCAGCAGCTCCGTACGGCCACTGCCCGTCGGGCCCTCGATCAGCAGATGGGGGCCCTCGGCGGCCAGGTCCACGACGACCGGTCCGCGCGGTCCGGCGCCGAGCACGGCCCACGCGCGCCCGCCGAGCGCCTCCGTGTCGTCCCCGGCGGCGGCCCAGCGGGCCATCAGCGAAGCCGGCGTGGCCCGCGCGAGCCCCAGCTCGTCCAGGAGGCGGGCGATCTGGGGCAGTGGTGCGGAGACTCTGGGGTGCGGCTCGCTGGGGCCGCTGTCGGTGCGCAAGGGGGCGACGGCCCGCGCGAAGCGCTCGGCCCAGGCCGCCGACACCGCGTCTATCGCGGCGACCGTGCCGTGCCCGACGACCTGGCCGTGCGACGTCCGCATCAGGCGCAGCGCCGTCGCCACATCGCCGCTGAGCAGCGCGACGGCGCCGCACGACTTGAACGCGGGCGACACGGCGCACGCCATTTCATAGGTCTGCGTGACCGGCGACGCGGGCGAGGACGCGGGGGCCTCGGCGAGACAGATGACATGGATCCCGGCCCGGCCGCCTTCCGTCGCGAGCCGCACGGTGGCCTCGCGCAGCCCGGCCGATCCCGGGTCCCCGTCGACGACGAGGACGGTCAGCGGGCCGGTCCAGCGGTGCCCGGCGCCGGGGCCCCGGGGCGGCCAGGTCTCCTCGGCGGCGGGGTGCCCGGCGGGGTGGTCCGTCGTACGACCGTCCCGGTCGGCGGCGGGCCTGAAACCGGCGTGGCCGTCCGCCGGGGCGTCGCCCGGCCGGCCTCCGGCGCCCTCGTGCCCGTACGGCCCGGGCATCCGGCCGCCGCGCTCGCCGGCGTCCGCGGCTTCACCCGAACGGGACCTCGGCACCATGGGGCCGAAGCCGGCCGGCTGCTGCCCCGCGCGGGCGGCCGCCGTCCCGGCGTCCGGGCGGCGCGACTCGTCGGCGATGTGGTCGTCGAGGCGGCGCAGGAGCTCGCCCGTGCGGGCCACGGCCTGCTCGCGGTCGTACGCCAGGAGGAGCCGGCAGTCCTGGCCGTGCGCGGGACGCAGATGGGGGAGCCAGCCGAGCCAGGACCACTCGGCAGCCCGGTCCTGGACGCTGCGTGACCGGTCCGTGCTGACCAGGACGATCTCCAGGGCGTCCGGTGAGTGCAGCGCCGCGAGCTGCGCGACCACGGAACGGGCCACGCCCGACAGCCGCGCCCGCGGCCCGGCGAGACCGAGCGCGCCCGCCTCCCGCAGCCCCACCGTCACCGGCACGCCGGGCAGCAGCCCCGTGCGGTCCGGGGACGTCCGGTCGTCCGTGCCGAGCCGCACCGCGAGCGCCTCGGGGTGCTCGGGGCCGCGCTCCCAGAGCCGCGGCCCCGGGCCGAGCGCGGTGAGCAGCAGCGCGGCCGCGTCGGGCCAGGACTCGGAGGATCCCCTGACGGAGGCGGGGGCGAAGGTCTCGGAGGCGTGCGACGGCTCGCCGTGGTGGACGCCGGTGTCGTACGGGGACATGTCCTCGCCCGTACGCCCGCCGGCCAGGCGCCGAGCCCAGGCGCCGAGCCCGCCGCGCCTGCGCTGCTCGCGCGGCACGGATGTCCCGCGCGCGGGGGTGATGGTCGGCGTGCTCTCGGCGGCGGGCGGCCCGGCCTGCTCGGGCACGACGGGGCCGGAACCGGGGGCAAGCGCGACGGGCCCGTACGCGTGCCGGGTCTCGCCCGCGAGACCCGGCCGGGAGGAGGGGGCTTCACCGTCGCCCGCGTCCGGGGCCGTCACGCGCACGTGGCCCTCGCCGTCGGGCGTCGTGCGCAGCACGTGCCCCGGGGAACCTGAGAATCCCGTGAAAGCCGGGGAACCCGCGGCGCCCTCGGGGGCCAGCCGCAGCGTGGACTCGCCGAGCCGCAGGAGCGCGCCGGGGGCGAGCCGGGCGGGGCGCTCCCCGACAGGGCTGCCGTCGACCGTCGTCCCGTTCGTCGAGCCCAGGTCCGTGACCGTCACCCGGCCGTCCGTGCCGAGCGTCACAGCGCAGTGCATCCGGGACACATCGGGGTCGTCGAGCGCGACGTCGGCGTCCGCGGAGCGGCCCACGCGGATCTCGCCGCCGTGCAGCAGATGGACACCGCCCGCGTCGGGCCCGGCCACCACATGGAGCTGCGCCGCCGCGCCCTCGATCTCGGGTCCCGGCTCGGCGGGAACACCCAGGGACAGCACGGCCCCGTCGGTCAGCGGCGGCTCGCCCAGCGTGCAGCGCTGCCCGTCGAGCCGCTCGGGTCCCGCGTAGAGAATCGCCGTGCCCTCGCCGCCCGCGACGGCCGTCACCAGGGCGGAGGCCACCGCGGCGAGCGCGGTGCCCGCCGGGGCGGTCACCAGCACGTCGCACGACGCCGCGCGGTCTTGCGGGTCGGGGCGCGTCCCCAGGGGGTCTACGACGGTCAGCCGGATCTGCATCGCGTCAGCGGTCCCTTCTGCGCGGGCGCCCGGGAAGGGGCTGCACCGCGGTCACCCCACCGCAGATCCCCCACCGCACAACGGGCACGTAGGCCAGTACGAGAGGCATCCTCGCACTTGCCACCGACAACACGCCCGTCGGCCACCCGTAAGTGATCTTGATTGGTCGGCTCTGCCCGCAAAAGTGCCTGCATGATGCCGCTTGGGACCGCTCACGCCCTTGCCGGCGGCAACCAAGAGCCCGCCCCGAGCGTCTTTCCGTCGAACGTGCATGGCGGGCCGGCGGGCGGGAAGCTGCGGAAGATCAACAGACAGTGGGTTGTTCGACGGCACTACAGTGGGTCGGAACACCCAAGGACGAGCAAGACCAAGCAGTACGCCAGTACGCAGCAAGCAGGGAGCGCATGACGTGCGGCCGGTAGGCAGTAAGTACCTGCTCGAGGAGCCGCTCGGACGCGGCGCCACGGGCACCGTCTGGCGGGCCCGCCAGCGGGAGACCGCTGGGGCCGAGGCGGCCGTCGCCGGGCAGCCCGGCGAGACCGTGGCGATCAAGGTCCTCAAGGAGGAGCTCGCCAACGACGCGGATGTCGTGATGCGCTTCCTGCGCGAGCGCTCCGTGCTGCTCCGGCTGACGCACCCCAACATCGTGCGCACCCGCGACCTGGTCGTCGAGGGCGAGCTCCTCGCCCTCGTCATGGACCTGGTCGACGGCCCCGACCTGCACCGCTACCTCCGTGAGAACGGCCCCTTCTCCCCGGTGGCCGCGTCCTTGCTGACCGCCCAGGTCGCGGACGCGCTCGCGGCGAGCCACGCGGACGGCGTCGTGCACCGCGACCTGAAGCCGGCGAACGTCCTGCTGAAGCAGGACGGCGGTGAGATGCATCCCATGCTCACCGACTTCGGCATCGCCCGCCTCGCCGACTCCCCGGGCCTGACCCGCACCCACGAGTTCGTCGGCACGCCCGCGTACGTCGCGCCGGAGTCCGCCGAGGGCCGCCCGCAGACCAGCGCGGTGGACATCTACGGCGCCGGAATCCTGCTGTACGAGCTGGTCACCGGCCGGCCCCCGTTCTCCGGCGGCTCCGCGCTCGAGGTCCTGCACCAGCACCTGAGCGCCGAGCCGCGCCGCCCGTCCACCGTGCCCGACCCGCTGTGGACGGTCATAGAGCGCTGTCTGCGCAAGAACCCCGAGGAGCGCCCCAGCGCCGAGAACCTCGCCCGCGGCCTGCGCGCCGTGGCCGAGGGCATCGGCGTGCACGCGAACTCCGCGCAGATCGCGGCGGCCGAGGGCGTCGGCGCCCTCCTGATGCCGGACCCGGCGCCCGCGCAGGTGCCGGGCGTGCCCGGCGCGGCCGACCCGACGCAGGTCCTGCCCAGCAACGCCGGCTCGTACGACCCGAACGCGGCGACGAGCGTCATGCAGTCCACCGGCACCGGCGACGCCGACCCCACCTCGGTCCTGCCGAACCGGGGCGCCGCCGACCCGACGGCCGTCATGCCGCCGGTCCCGCCGCACCAGCCGGGCGCGAACCCGGACGACCCGCACCCCTGGCAGAACCAGATGCGGGCGGCCCGCGACCGCAACGAGCAGACGCAGGTCCAGTACCTGAACCCGGAGGAAGACCCGCTGCGCCGCCGGCCGCAGCGCCAGCAGGGGCGCCCGCAGCAGCCGCCCCAGCAGCAGTACGCGGCCCAGCAGCCCCGTCGGCAGCAGCCGCAGCCCCAGCAGCAGTACGCGCCGCAGCAGCAGCAGTACGCGCCGCAGCCCCAGCCCCAGCAGTACGCTCCGCCGCAGCAGCCCCGCCGGCCGCAGCCGCAGGCGCCGCAGCGCGAGCCGAGGCAGCGCAGTGCGAACCGGATGAAGATCCCGGGGCTCGGCTGCCTCAAGGGCTGCCTCTTCATGATCGTCATGCTGTTCGTGGTGAGCTGGCTCGTCTGGGAGTTCACCCCGCTCCAGGACTGGATCGGCACGGGCAAGGGCTACTGGGCCCAGCTGGCGGACTGGTACGAGACGGTCACCGGCTGGATCGGCGACCTCGGCGGCGGGGGTTCGGGCAGCGGGGGTTCCGGCAACTGAAATCGCCTCACGGCCCCGCTTCGGTCATGAGGTTGGAGATTTGTCGACTTCCGGGGGGTGATTTCCCCCGTGGATGTGATGGTTGGCGTCCGAGCCGCGTAGCTTGGGCGCCAACACGCGTCTGTAGGAGCAGTCTTGGCACGGAAGATCGGCAGCCGGTACACCGCGAACCAGATCCTGGGACGCGGCAGCGCCGGCACGGTGTGGCTGGGCGAGGGACCCGAGGGGCCCGTCGCCATCAAGCTGTTGCGTGAGGACCTGGCCTCCGACCAGGAGCTCGTGGGCCGCTTCGTCCAGGAGCGCACGGCCCTGCTCAGCCTGGACCACCCGCGCGTGGTCGGCGTCCGTGACCTGGTGGTCGACGGGAACGACCTCGCCCTGGTCATGGACCTCGTGCGCGGCACCGACCTGCGCACCCGCCTCGACCGCGAGCGGCGCCTGGCCCCCGAGGCCGCGGTGTCCATCGTCGCCGACATCGCGGACGGCCTCGCCGCCGCGCACGCCGCCGGGATCGTGCACCGCGACGTGAAGCCGGAGAACGTCCTCCTGGACATGCAGGGCCCCCTCGGCCCCGGCGGCTCCCACCCGGCGCTCCTGACCGACTTCGGCGTCGCCAAGCTCATCGACTCCCCGCGCCGCACCCGCGCCACGAAGATCATCGGTACCCCGGACTACCTCGCCCCCGAGCTCATCGAGGGTCTCCCGCCGCGTGCCGCCGTCGACATCTACGCCCTGGCGACGGTCCTGTACGAGCTGCTCGCCGGCTTCACGCCCTTCGGCGGCGGCCACCCCGGCGCGATCCTGCGCCGGCACGTCACGGAGACGGTCGTCCCGCTGCCCGGCATCCCCGACGAGCTGTGGCAGCTCCTCGTCCAGTGCCTGGCGAAGGCGCCCGCTTCCCGTCTGCGCGCCTCGGAGCTGGGGGCCCGCCTGCGCGAGCAGCTGCCCCAGCTCGCCGGGATGGCGCCGCTCGACGTGGACGAGCCGGACACCGAGCCCGACCCGGAGCCGGAGGCGGCCCCGGCCGCGCCCGAGGCGCCCGCCGCCCGCCGCGGCGCCGTCCCGCTGGTCCCCGGCGCGACCCCGGCCGACTCGAACAGGGACACGCACACGTCGATGCGCGTCCCGGCCCCCGACGAGCTGGCCGGAGGCGCCCGCGGCACCGCCCGCGCCCCCCGCGCGGCCGGAGCGCCCCGCCCCGGATCGGCCCGCCACCGCGCCTCCGCCCGCCGCCGCAGGATCACCCTCGGTGTCGCCGGAGCCGTCCTGGTCGTGGCGGCTGGCATCGGTACGTGGGCGGCCGTGGGCGGCGACGATGCGGACGCGACCCCCGGCAAGGACCCCGGACAGTCGGCCCCCGCCTCCCCCTGAGGCGGCCCGGCAGAGCGCCCGGGCAGCCCGGCCCCACGGCCACCAGGACCGGAGCACTTGCCCCAGCCGTTACGCTGGTGTCGTGGCAGTCGTCGACGTTTCCGAAGAGCTCAAGTCCCTCTCCTCGACCATGGAGTCGATCGAGGCCGTCCTGGACCTCGACAAGCTGAGGGCAGATATCGCCGTGCTCGAGGAGCAGGCGGCCGCACCGTCCCTGTGGGACGACCCCGACGCGGCACAGAAGATCACCAGCAAGCTGAGCCACCTCCAGTCCGAGGTGCGCAAGGCGGAGAACCTGCGCGGCAGGATCGACGACCTGAGCGTGCTCTTCGAGATGGCCGAGGAGGAGGACGACCCGGACACCCGTGCCGAGGCCGAGTCCGAGCTGACCTCCGTCAAGAAGGCGCTGGACGAGATGGAGGTCCGCACCCTCCTGTCCGGCGAGTACGACGCCCGTGAGGCGCTGGTCAACATCCGCGCCGAGGCGGGCGGCGTCGACGCCGCGGACTTCGCCGAGCAGCTCCAGCGCATGTACCTGCGCTGGGCCGAGCGCCACGGCTACAAGACCGAGGTCTACGAGACGTCGTACGCGGAAGAGGCCGGCATCAAGTCGACCACCTTCGCCGTGCAGATCCCGTACGCGTACGGGACGCTCTCGGTCGAGCAGGGCACGCACCGTCTGGTCCGTATCTCGCCCTTCGACAACCAGGGCCGCCGCCAGACGTCCTTCGCGGGCGTCGAGGTGCTCCCGGTCGTCGAGCAGACCGACCACGTCGAGATCGACGAGTCGGAGCTGCGCGTGGACGTCTACCGCTCCTCGGGCCCCGGCGGCCAGGGCGTGAACACGACGGACTCCGCGGTCCGCCTGACCCACCTGCCCACCGGCATCGTGGTCTCCTGCCAGAACGAGCGCTCGCAGATCCAGAACAAGGCGACCGCGATGAACGTCCTCCAGGCCAAGCTCCTCGAGCGGCAGCGCCAGGAGGAGCGGGCCAAGATGGACGCCCTCAAGGGCGACGGCGGCAGCTCCTGGGGAAACCAGATGCGTTCGTACGTCTTGCACCCGTACCAGATGGTCAAGGACCTCCGGACGGAATTCGAGGTCGGTAATCCGCAGTCGGTGCTCGACGGCGAGATCGACGGATTCCTCGAAGCGGGAATTCGCTGGCGCAAGCAGCAGGAGAAGTAAGCTCAGGCCTTTTCCAGCTTTGTCGACAAGGCAACTGCCGCCCACCGGGCGGCAGTTGCCTTTTACGTCACAGTCACATGTCCGTACGTCGGTCAACTCCCCTGATTTCGGGCATCACGTACGCAACGACCTTGACGCTGACATGAAAACTGGGAAGGCTGACGCGCGGCATGCGTACGAGTGGGACGCGTGTGCACCGGGGGGCGGGCCAGCAGTCGCCGACTACCCCCGGGCGGCCCCCGTCCCGCGCGCTGCTCCATCAACGATTAGCTACTGGGGGTAGCAAGCAGATGACCAAGAAGACGCGCATCCGTGTCGCGCGGATAGCAGCCGGTGCGGTGATCGCGGCCGGTGCGTCGCTGACCGCCGCGGGCGCCGCTTCGGCCCTCGACATCGGCGTGAACCTTCCGGGCGTCGGTGCGAACGTGCACGCGGGCGAGGACGGTGTCGCGGCCGGTGTGAGCCTCGGTGGCGAGAACGACCCGACGCCGCCCGCCCCGACGGAGGAGCCGCCCACCGGCCTCCCGACGGACCAGCCGCCGACGGAGCAGCCTCCCACCGAGGAGCCTCCGACCGAGCCCACCGAGGAGCCCACCGAGCCCACCGAGGAGCCGACCACGCCGGGCAACGGCGGCGGTAACGGTGGTGGCAACCACGGCGGCGGCAACGGTGGCGGCAACCACGGCGGCGGGAACGACAACACCGACCCCGACGGCGGCAACAACCCGGTCGAGCAGGGTCAGGGCAAGGACAGCCTGCAGGACACCGGCTCCGTGCCGGCCGCCCAGCCCGCCCAGAACGGCAAGTCGGGCGGTGAGCTGGCCGAGACCGGCGCCGCCGAGACCACGTTCCTGCTGATCGGTGCCGCGACGATGATCGCCGGCGGCATCGGCTTCCGCATGCTGCCCCGCCTCGTCGGCGGCGGCCGCACGGTTGCCTAGGCAGCCGTAGGCGCGTACGTCATGTACGTCCGCACGTAACGCGAGAAGGGCCCGGAGCGTCGCTCCGGGCCCTTCCTCGTGTCCCTAGACGGTCTGGTGCGCGAGAAGCGCCACCGCCGCGATGAGCACAGCCACCAGGGCTATCAGGGCCATCGGGTGAAGCCCCGCGAACGGGCTCTCCTGCTGAAGCCGCTCGCGGTTCGCCCGGCACACGGGGCAGCGGCCCTCGCTCACGGGCGCCGCGCAGTTCGCGCACACCAGCCGGTCATAGGTCATGCGCTCTTCCTCCTCCCGCGCGGCGGAGCCGCCACAACACAATTCTCTCCGCACAACGCTCCGGGGACCGCAACCGTTCCCCCTACCACTGTGCCAGCTTCCGGGGAATTCGGCGCGCCTCCCCGGATGCTGCCCCTTTGGACCCGTTCCGTTCCCGCCATGACCCGCCCACGACAGGCAATCAACGGGACAAAACGCTCATCCAAGGACGCCGACTGCGCCGCGGAGCCCGGTTCGCGTATGGTCACGCTCACCTACCCCCGACGCCCACGATGCACCGAGGCGCACCCGTGATCCGATTCGACAACGTCTCCAAGGCCTACCCCAAGCAGACCCGGCCCGCCCTCAGGGATGTGTCCCTCGAGGTCGAGCGCGGCGAATTCGTCTTCCTTGTGGGATCTTCCGGCTCCGGAAAGTCCACCTTCCTGCGGCTGATCCTGCGCGAGGAGCGCACCAGCCACGGCCAGGTGCACGTCCTGGGCAAGGACCTGGCACGACTGTCCAACTGGAAGGTGCCGCAGATGCGCCGCCAGCTCGGCACGGTCTTCCAGGACTTCCGGCTCCTGCCCAACAAGACCGTCGGCGAGAACGTCGCCTTCGCGCAGGAAGTCATCGGCAAGTCCCGAGGCGAGATCCGCAAGTCCGTGCCCCAGGTGCTCGACCTCGTCGGCCTGGGCGGCAAGGAGGACCGGATGCCCGGCGAGCTCTCCGGTGGTGAGCAGCAGCGCGTGGCCATCGCCCGCGCCTTCGTGAACCGCCCCAAGCTCCTGATCGCCGACGAACCGACCGGCAACCTCGACCCGCAGACCTCGGTCGGCATCATGAAGCTGCTGGACCGGATCAACCGCACCGGGACGACCGTCGTGATGGCCACCCACGATCAGCAGATCGTGGACCAGATGCGCAAGCGCGTCATCGAGCTGGAGAAGGGCCGTCTCGTCCGCGACCAGTCGCGCGGCGTCTACGGCTACCAGCACTGAGCCCCGTGAGCACCAGAGCACTGAGAAAGGCCTGAGCAGACGCCATGCGTGCCCAATTCGTCCTGTCGGAGATCGGCGTCGGTCTCCGCCGAAATCTCACGATGACCTTCGCGGTCATCGTCTCGGTCGCCCTCTCACTCGCCCTGTTCGGCGGCTCGCTGCTCATGCGTGACCAGGTGAGCACGATGAAGGGCTACTGGTACGACAAGGTCAACGTCTCGATCTTCCTGTGCAACAAGGGCGACGCCGAGTCGGACCCGAAGTGCGCCAAGGGAGCCGTCACCGCCGAGCAGAAGCAGCAGATCGTCTCCGACCTGGACAAGATGCCGGTCGTCGAGAAGGTCACCCACGAGTCGGCGGACCAGGCGTACAAGCACTACAAGGAGCAGTTCGGCGACTCCCCGCTGGCCAGCTCGCTGACGCCGGACCAGCTCCAGGAGTCGTACCGGATCAAGCTCAAGGACCCGGAGAAGTACCAGGTCGTCGCGACCGCCTTCGACGGGCGTGACGGGGTCCAGTCCGTGCAGGACCAGAAGGGCATCCTGGACAACCTCTTCGGACTCCTCAACGGCATGAACTGGGCGGCGCTCGCCGTGATGGCGCTGATGCTCGTCGTCGCGCTGATGCTGATCGTCAACACGGTGCGCGTCTCGGCGTTCAGCCGCCGCAGGGAGACCGGCATCATGCGCCTGGTCGGCGCGTCCAGTTTCTACATCCAGATGCCGTTCATCATGGAGGCCGCCGTCGCCGGAGTCATCGGCGGTGTGGTCGCCTGCGGCATGCTCCTCGTGGGCCGCTACTTCATGATCGACCACGGTCTGGCGCTCTCCGAGAAGCTGAACCTGATCAACTTCATCGGCTGGGACGCGGTCCTGGCCAAGCTGCCGCTCGTCCTCGCGATCGGCCTGCTGATGCCCGCGATCGCCGCTTTCTTCGCGTTGCGCAAGTATCTGAAGGTGTGACAAGACTCCCCGGGGATACAGGGCGCCGTGCGGTTCAACGAGCCGTACGGCGCTTCTCGTTGTCCTAGACTCACCGTCATGTCGGGCCCCGAACTGTTCTCCCGGCCCCGCCGCTTCGGCCGCGGGGCGGCCCTGACATTGGTCTTCGCGAGCGTCCTCGCGACCGGTGTCGCGACGGGTTCGTGGAGCGCCGACGGCCACAAGTCCGAGGAGCTTCCGGCAGGTTCGGTCACCGGCGCCGGACACGAGGACGTGAGAGACGCGGCCGCCGGAGCGATGGCCGACGGCAAGTCCCCTACGCAGGCTGCCGAGGAGGCCGTCAGCCGCAGCGGCGACCGATGGGGCGCGGTGTACTCGCAGGGTGAGTACAAGGAGTTCGAGCAGGAACTCGACGGCCAGTACACGGGCGTCGGCCTCTGGGCCCGGCGCACCGCCGACGGCCGCATCGAGGTCTCCAAGGTCGGTCCCGGGTCCCCCGCGGCCCATGCGGGCGTGCGCCCCGGCGACCGGCTCCGCACCGTCGACGGCCGGCCCGTCGACGGCCGCCCCGTCACCGAGGTCGTCTCCCTGCTGCGAGGCGAGCACGCGGGGACGGCGGTCCGGCTCGGCCTGGCGCGCGGCACGCGCGCGTGGACCGAGACCCTGCGCCGTGCGAACCTCGCCACCGAGTCCGTCACCGTCTCCCGCCTCCCCGGCGGCACCGTCCTGATCAAGGTCGCGGCCTTCACCAAGGGCTCGGGCGAGCGCGTGCGGTCCGCCGTGCGCGACGCCCCCCGCGGCGACGGCGTCCTTCTCGACCTGCGCGGCAATTCCGGCGGCCTGGTCACGGAGGCGGTCACCGCGGCGTCGGCGTTCTTCGACGGCGGGCTCGTGGCGACGTACGACGTACGCGGACGGCAGCGTGCCCTGCATGCCGAGCGCGGCGGCGACACCTCCAGACCGGTGGTCGCGCTCGTCGACAGCGGCACGATGAGCGCGGCCGAGCTGCTCACCGGGGCCCTCCAGGACCGTGGCCGCGCGGTCGTCGTGGGCTCGAAGACCTTCGGCAAGGGCTCGGTCCAGATGCCGAGCCGGCTCCCCGACGGCTCCGTCGCCGAGCTGACCGTCGGCCACTACCGCACCCCCACCGGTCGCGGCGTCGACGGACGGGGCATCACCCCCGACCTCGAGGCCGACGAGAGTGCGCGGCAGCGGGCCGAGACAGTATTGAGTGGCCTCGGGGACCCCTCATAGTGCGAAAATGGCCGCACTATGTCTAAGGGAATGTTCGTACCGAAGGAATCACAGCCCAAGCAGGGCGCGTCCGGTAAGTCCGCAAAGGGCGCTGACGGCAAGCGCAAGATCGTCGCGCAGAACAAGAAGGCCCGGCACGACTACGCCATCGTCGACACGTACGAGGCGGGCATCGTCCTGACCGGCACCGAGGTGAAGTCGCTCCGGCAGGGCCGTGCCTCGCTGGTCGACGGCTTCGTCCAGATCGACGGGAACGAGGCGTGGCTGCACAACGCCCACATCCCCGAGTACAGCCAGGGCACCTGGACCAACCACTCCGTGCGCCGCAAGCGCAAGCTTCTCCTGCACCGCGAGGAGATCGACAAGCTGGAGTCGAAGTCCCAGGAGACGGGTCACACGATCGTGCCGCTCGCCCTGTACTTCAAGGACGGCCGCGCGAAGGCGGAGATCGCGCTCGCCAAGGGCAAGAAGGAGTACGACAAGCGGCAGACGCTGCGTGAGCAGCAGGACCGGCGGGACTCCGACCGCGCGATCGCGTCGGCCAAGCGGCGGCAGCGGGCGCGGGAGCGCTGACGCCCCGCTCGGGTCCGGCCCGGTCCGCCGGGAATTAGCTGGCACCGTCGGCCGTTGGTCACGTACGATGGGTCATGTCCCGCTGGTGACGGGACACATTTTGAAAAATCAACATGGGGATGATCGGTTTCGACAGCGGCTGTCGAAGCAGGGGAAGCGTGTCGAGGAAGCGGCAATGATCTCGTTAACCATATGTCGCAACCTATAATCGCCAACACCAAGCGCGATTCCTTCGCCCTCGCTGCCTAAGTAGCGACTTGCGAAGTGTCAGCCCGGGGGTGATCCCGACCCGGATCCTGGCATCATCAAGGGATCTAAACTTCTAAGCCCGGTCACGGGGCCTAGAAGGAAATCAAACAGTGACTGAGCCCGTCGGAGACTTGTTCGCGTGATCTCCGGGGCTGAGAAAATCGAAGCGAACTGCACACGGAGAAGCCCTGATTCTGCACCGTTGGACGCGGGTTCGATTCCCGCCATCTCCACAGAATTCCCATGTGAGACCAAGGCCCGGCTGCATTGCAGCCGGGCCTTCGTCGTGCCATGGGTGCGCGGTTCTGTTGTGCGGCCCGGGTGCGCCGGGTCCTGGCCGCGGCTGACCGTCTTCCCGGGCAGCGCCGACTGCACGGTGAAGCCCGTGATCATGACAGGCCTGATGAAGCAGTGGACCGATGCCCGGGGCGCCGATCAGGCCGCCGACGGCATCGACGGCGTGGCCGGGTTTCCGCGCCAGGCCTTGCGCCGGGCTGACGGAAGCGGGGGCTGTGGAGACGTACGGCATGACGGCGACGGGGTACGGGCAGCCCGTCGAACCGGGGAGCGGGGCCGCGCAGTGCGGGACCGCGGGTGTCTGCATCGTGAACCTCTGCGCTGCCTACACCATCGGCCACTCGTGGGGACTCGGCTGACGCACCCTGTTCCCCGGCGCCGCGATCGTGGATGCTCCTGAGGCATGAGTAGACCCGATGGACCTGTGAGACGACTCCTCAATCCCCTGGCGCGTCAACGGCGTTACTTCGTCTGGCCCGCCCTCGTCGCGCTCGCGGCGGGCCTGACCTGGGGCTCACCGGCCGGTGCCGACGGTGACAGCACCGGCCTCCCCGAGGCCATAGACACCATCCTCGGCGACCCGTCCGTGGAGGGCGACGCGGCGAGCGTCGTCGTCGCCGACGCCGGGACCGGCGACATCATCTACCAGCACAACCCCACCGGGCGCCTGATGCCCGCGTCCAACACCAAGCTGCTCACCTCGACCGCGGCGACCGAACTCCTCGGAACCGGCTACCGGTTCACCACCGACGTGCTCGGCGACGGGCGGCGGCGGGGGAGCGTCCTCGACGGTGATCTGTATCTGCGCGGCACCGGCGACCCGACCGCCCTCGCCAAGGACTACGACGAGCTCGCCGCCAAGGTCGCGGCGTCGGGCGTGAAGTCGGTCAGCGGGAACCTCGTCGCCGACGACACCGCGTTCGACAGCCAGCGCCTCGGCCGCTCCTGGGCCGCCGACGACGAGTCCTCGTACTACTCGGCACAGATCTCCGCCCTGAGCGTCGCGCCCGACACCGACTACGACACCGGAACGGTGATCGTCGAGGCCTCGCCGGGCGCGAAGGCGGGGGACAAGCCGAAGATCAGCCTCACGCCGAAGACGCATTACGTCGACATCGACGTGCGGGCCACGACCGTCGCGGCGGGCGGTGACGACACCCTCACCGTCGAGCGGCAGCACGGCACGAACACCGTCACCGTCAGCGGCACCGTTCCCGTCGGCGGATCCACCACCAAGGAGTGGGTCACCGTCTGGGAGCCCACCGGCTACGCGGCCTCCGTCTTCCGTGACGCGCTCGCCGCGCACGGGGTGAAGGTGTCGGGCGGCACGAAGCTCGGGCGTGCCGCCCCGAAGGGCGCCGTGCGGATCGCCACGCACGACTCCATGCCCCTGAAGGACCTGCTGATCCCGTTCATGAAGCTGAGCAACAACATGCACGCCGAGATCCTCACCAAGGCCATGGGTGCGAAGGCGACCGGCCGCCCCGGGAGCTGGGACGACGGGCTCGCGGCGATCAGCGGCTATCTGAAGGGCATCGGCGTCGACACCGGGCGGCTGCGGCAGGCCGACGGGTCCGGGCTCTCCCGGATGGACAGCATCCCGGCGGGCCAGATCGCGAAACTGCTGGTCGCGGTCCGCTCCGAGCCGTGGTTCGGCGACTGGTACACGTCGCTGCCGGTGGCCTGCGACCCGGACCGGTTCGTCGGCGGCACCCTGCGTTCGCGGATGTGCAAGACACCGGCGGCGCTCAACGCCCGTGGCAAGACCGGGTCGTTGACCGGCGCCTCCGCGCTCTCCGGCTACGTCAAGGACGCCGGCGGACGCGAACTCGTCTACAGCATCGTCCAGAACAACTATCTGGTCGACTCGGTGAAGCCCCTTGAGGACGCGATCGTGGTGACGCTCGCGAAGTCCGATGCCGACGCGGCGGTGGCGGTGAAGCCGCGCTCGCTGCGCTCCGTGCCGGTCTCCGAACGCAAGGGCGACCTGGAGTGCTCATGGCGCAAACCGGCCGTGTGCTGACGGGGGCGGGTGCGAGTGAGGGAGAGGGCGCGGGTGACTACGTACGGTTGCGTGCCTCGCTTCGTACGTAACCGGTGAGCGCCAGTACGAGCGCGCACGCCGACGCGGCGGCCGGGATCACGTAGCCCGCGGTGGGGCCGAACCGTTCCACCGCGGAGCCGCCCGCCGCCGCGCCGCAGGCGATGCCCCCGAGCAGGCCGGTCACGGCGAGGGTCATGCCCTCGTTCAGCTGGCCCTCGGGGGTGCGGGTCTGGACCAGCGTCATGCCCGTGACCATCGTCGGGGCCGTCGCCATGCCGGCCACAAGGAGAGCCCCGGCGACCACAAGGAGAGAGCCGGTGAGCGCCGCGAACAGGGGGAGGGTCAGCAGGACGGTCATCGCGGCGACGCACCACGGGTGGCGTCGCGCCGCGGGACCGGCCGGCCGTACGGCCCCGTAGACCAGCCCCGCCACACAGGACCCGGCCGCCTGCAGTGCGAGGACCGCGCCGGCCGCCGCCTTGTGGCCCCTCTCGTCCGCGAACGCGATCGTGACCACCTCCATCGAGCCGAACACGGCCCCGGTGGCGAGGAACGACGCCAGGAGAACGGGCATCCCGCGCGCGCGGAGGGGCGATTTCGTGGCCGTGCGCCCATGGGTGGGCGGTTCCGTGGCGCGCTGCGCGGCGAAGACGAGCACACCGGTGAGCAGCAGGACCGCGCCGATCAGGGTGCCGGCCTCCGGGAGGAGTGCCCCGCACAGGAAGGCGGCGAGGACCGGGCCGAGCATGAAACACAGCTCGTCCGCCGCCTGTTCGAAGGAGTTCGCGGTGTGCAGGGCGGCCGGGTCGCCCTTGAGGAGATGGGCCCAGCGGGCGCGTGACATGCCGCCCGTGTTGGGCGTGGTGGCCGTCGCCGCGTAGGCCGCGAAGAGCGTCCAGTCGGGTGCTCCGTAGTGCACGCAGAGGAGGAGCGCGAGCGATCCGCAGACCGCGACCGCCGTGGCGGGCACGGCGATCCTGGCCTGCCCGCACCGGTCCACGAGGCGCGCCGTCCACGGGGCGACGACCGCGGTCGCGGCCATCCCGGTCGCGGTGACGGCCCCGGCGAGCGTGTACGAGCCGCGCGCCCCGGCGATCATGATGACGGCGCTGACGCTGAACATGCCCATGGGGAGCCGGGCGAGGAGGTTCCCGAGCGTGAAGGCGAGCGCGCCGGGGGTGGAGAGCAGTCGGACGTACGGGGAGCGGCTGGGCCGTGTCGGGGCGGTGGGGACCGGGGGAGCGGTGACGGGCTCGGATATCGCATCGGGCATGTGATCAGCGTCGTCGTGGGCCGCGCGCCCGGTCCAACACCTTCTCCGTACCGATTCACGCGCCCGCGTTGTAAGTTCGCCGGATGCCCGACCAGCCCGCCGCGCCCGGCACCCCGGCCCCCGCCCACCTGGAGCCCCGGCTGCTGCGCGCCTTCCTCGCCGTTGCCGAGGAGCTGCACTTCACCCGTGCCGCCGCCCGGCTCTACGTCGCTCAGCAGGCCCTCAGCAGGGACATTCGCCGCCTCGAACGCGAGCTGGGCGTCGAGCTGTTCGCGCGGAGCACGCGCCAGGTCGCCCTGACCGCGGAGGGTGCGCGGCTGCTGCCGTACGCGCGGCGGGTGCTGGACGCGCAGGACGAACTGCTCGCCGCCTTCGCGCGCCGCCCGGCGGCGGGGACGCGGCCGCTGCTCGTCGACGTGAACAGCCCCGGCCTCGTCTTCGAGCGCATCCTGGAGCGGGCCCGCGAGTTCGCCCCGGAGTGCGAGCTGATGGCCCGCTACGAGAGCGGCCTGACCGGGGCCGCCGCCGAGATGACGGCGGGTCGCCTGGACGCGTCGTTCGGGCGGTACGCAGGGCTCGACCCGGCGGTGCGGGCGCGCCTTTCGCAGCAGCCCGTGCGGTACGAGCCGATGACGGTGGTCCTGCCCGAGGACCATCCCCTCGCCGCCCTGGAAGCAGTGCCGCTCGCGCGGCTCGCGGGCGAGAAGGTGTACGCGGGCGCGGGCAATCCCCGTACACCGGAGTGGACCGACCTGGCCGGGCGGCTCTTCGAGGGGCGCGGGATAGCGGTCGCGCCCCCCGCGCCGTTCGCCGTGGGCGTCGAGGAGTTCCGGCGGATCATGGCCAAGACGGGGACGCCGGTGCTCGCCGCGGGGGACTTCCCGGCCATGCCCGGCTCCGTCGTGCGGCCCCTTACCGACCCCGTACCCCTGTCACCTGTGTCGCTGGTGTGGCCGACAGGGCTCGTGCACCCGGGGATCGACGCGCTCCGTGCGGCGGCGGCCACGCTCGCGGAGGAGAACGACTGGCTCCTTAAGCCCTCAGGCGCCTGGATTCCCGGCATAGATGCACTCATCATGATGAATGGGGACTGAGGATCGGGCGCGGCGGTCATCCGCGTGCGCTACATTCGTCGTCCGAGCGCATTGTGATAAGGGGGGCGCTCGGATCGGGTGGGGGCCCGGTCCGAACGACGAGTGCTCGGTACGTCGTGCGCGCACCCATATTCATGTCCTTGGGGGGATGTGCGTACGGTGGAACACTGGCAAGAAAATGCCCGTTCTGGGCAGACTCACGACCCTAATGAAGTGACGGTCCAACTCGACGGCGCAGGACGCCAGTTGGGCGAACTGATCACTGCGCGGCGCGCGGGCGCCGGCGCGGCCGACAAGGAAGTCCCGGTCTTCGTGGACGACTCGGGCCGGCGCGGTCGCAGGTACCGCCGCTTCGGCGCGATCGTCGGGATGATCTGCGCGGTCTACGCCGTGGTCATCGTGGCGACGCTGCTCTCCGGAAACTCGAACGCTCCCTGGCTGCCCATCACGGGCGAGGACCGGGACAAGCCCGCGGGCAAGGTGGACACGCCGCGGCTGCCGGCCGACCCGGCGGCCGGGCCGTCCTGGCCGACGGGAGCCACGGCCGGTCCCAGCGCTTCCGGCACAACGGGAGCGGTGGCCGGCGAGCCGGGTGCCCGCTCGTCGGCCAAGCCCGGGGCCAGCGAGAGCGCCGAGCCGGGCGACAAGCCCGGCAAGTCGTCCTCCCCGAAGCCGTCCGGCGGCCCCGCCAAGCCCGACCCGGGGCACTCGCCCGACGCCCCGGGCCCCGGCCCCTCGCAGGAGCCCAGCTCACCGGGGTCCGGCGAGCCGTCCCCGTCGGACAGCGGACCGCCCGTCGAGCCGACGCAGTCCCCGGCCCAGGGCGGCACCGAGACCGTCGCGGCACCGCCCGCCGAGTCGTCGGTCGCGCCCGTCGACCCGAGCCAGAGTCCGGCCGGACCGTCGTCGGCCTCGTCCCCGGAAAGCGGCATCCTGTAAATGTCCTCCCGCCCACGCAGCAGCCGCAGGGCGTCGCGTCGCCGCCGCCTGCCCATGCGCTACCTGCTTCCGTCGCTGCTCCTTGTCGCCCTGCTCGCGATGCTCATGCTCCGCGGGTACGTGCACAGCGAGATCCTCGCCGACCACCGCGTCCGGCCGCCCGCCGCCACGGATCACGTGCCCGAGAAGATCCTCGACGGCGGACCCGTCATCGACACGCGCGGCGGGCGTGAGACCGGCATGAGCGTGCCCGACCACCGGCTCGTCCTCACTTTCGACGACGGCCCCGACCCGCAGTGGACCCCGAAGGTCCTCGACGTCCTGAAGGAACACCACGCGCACGGCGTCTTCTTCGTCACCGGCACCATGGCCTCCCGCTACCCGGACCTGGTCAAGCGCATGGTCGACGAGGGGCACGAGGTCGGCCTGCACACCTTCAGCCACCCCGACCTCTCGTACCAGTCCAAGAGCCGCATCGACTGGGAACTCACCCAGAACCAGACGGCCCTGGCGGGCGCGGCGGGCATCCGCACCTCGCTGTTCCGGCCGCCCTACTCGTCGTTCGCCGACGCCATGGACGACAAGTCGTGGCCGGTGACCAAGTACATCGGCAGCCGCGGATACATCACCGTCGTCAACAACACCGACAGTGAGGACTGGAAGCGCCCCGGCGTCGACGAGATCATCCGCCGTGCCACGCCCCAGGGCGGCAAGGGCGCGATCGTCCTGATGCACGACTCCGGAGGCGACCGCGCGCAGACCGTCGCCGCCCTCGACCGGTTCGTGCCCCAGCTCCAGGGCCAGGGATACGACTTCGTCAACCTCACCGAAGCGCTCGGGGCGCCCAGCGCCCACACGCCCGTGCACGGCCTCGAACTGGCCAAGGGCAAGGCGTGGATCTACGCCGTCGAGGCCTCGGACCAGGTGACGGACGTCCTTGCCGTAGGACTCGCGATCACCGGCGTCCTGGTCTTCACCCGCTTCGGCCTGATGCTCCTCCTGTCCGGCGTGCACGCCCGCCGCGTGCGGGGCCGCGGATTCTCCTGGGGGCCGCCCGTCACCGAACCGGTGTCGGTCCTGGTCCCGGCGTTCAACGAGGCCAAGTGCATCGAGAACACGGTGCGTTCACTCATGTCGAGCGAGCACCCCATCGAGGTCGTCGTCATCGACGACGGCTCGACGGACGGCACGGCCCGCATCGTCGAGGATCTGCGCCTGCCGAACGTCCGGGTGGTCCGCCAGCACAACGCGGGCAAGCCGGCCGCGCTCAACAGGGGCCTGGCCAACGCCCGGTTCGACCTGATCGTGATGATGGACGGCGACACGGTCTTCGAGCCGTCCACCGTCCGCGAGCTCGTCCAGCCCTTCGGCGACCAGAGCGTCGGCGCGGTCGCGGGCAACGCGAAGGTCGGCAACAAGGACTCCCTGATCGGGGCCTGGCAGCACATCGAGTACGTGATGGGCTTCAATCTCGACCGCCGCATGTACGACATGCTGCGCTGCATGCCCACGATCCCCGGGGCCGTGGGAGCCTTCCGCCGCAGCGCCCTGGAGCGCATCGGCGGCATGAGTGACGACACGCTCGCCGAGGACACCGACGTCACGATGGCCCTGCACCGGGACGGCTGGCGCGTGGTCTACGCCGAGAAGGCCCGCGCCTGGACCGAGGCCCCGGAGTCGGTCCAGCAGCTCTGGTCCCAGCGCTACCGGTGGTCGTACGGCACGATGCAGGCGATCTGGAAGCACCGCCGCTCCGTGATCGAGCCGGGCCCCTCCGGGCGCTTCGGCCGCATCGGGCTGCCGCTCGTCGCCCTCTTCATGGTCCTCGCGCCGCTCCTGGCGCCCCTCATCGACGTCTTCCTGCTCTACGGCCTCGTGTTCGGCCCCACGGAGAAGACGATCGTCGCCTGGCTCGGCGTCCTCGTCATCCAGGCCGTCTGCGCGGCGTACGCCTTCCGGCTCGACCGCGAACGCATGACCCATCTCATCTCACTCCCGCTCCAGCAACTCCTCTACCGGCAGCTGATGTACGTCGTGCTGCTCCAGTCCTGGATCACCGCGCTCACCGGCGGCCGACTGCGCTGGCAGAAGCTGCGGCGTACCGGAGGCGTGGGCATGCCGGGCGCGGCACCGCGTAATCGCCAGAACGTGGCAGATCGGAAAGCAGTGGCATGACCAACCCGCCGATCCCTGTCGGGCAGATGCCCGCCGAGCACCTCACCATTCCTGCGCAACCCGCGGTGACAGAACCCCGGCGCGCTCCGGGAAGGGACCGCTACTTCGACTTCCTCCGGGCTCTGGCCCTCTTCCGCGTCGTGTTCTACCACTTGATGGGCTGGGCCTGGCTGCCGATCGTTTTCCCCTCCATGGGCGTGATGTTCGCCTTGGCGGGCAACCTGATGGCCCGTTCCCTCAAGCGTCCAGCCGCTCAGGTCATACGAAGCCGGATGCGCCGGCTGCTGCCTCCGCTGTGGCTCCTGGGCGCGATCGGGCTGTCGGGGATGCTGCTTCAGGGCTGGGGTCCCGATTCCGATGGTCATCCGGGCTGGTGGTGGCTTCACCTCACCTTCTGGATCGTGCCGCTGAGTGATCCGCCCTACGCCGAGGGACTGCACGGAATCCACGGCGTCCTCGGCGACGACTGGGCCTCGGAACTCGCGGGCCCGCTCTGGTACATCCGTGCCTACCTGTGGTTCGTCCTGCTGTCACCGTTCCTGCTGCGGGCCCTGCGCGCACTCCCGTGGGCGACGGTCCTGTCCCCGATCGCACTGTCGGCGGCCCTTGAGTTCGGCTGGATCACCATTCCGTACGTGCGGATCGACTCCGACGTCACCGATTTCAGCACGTTCGGCGCCTGCTGGCTCCTGGGCATGGCGCACCAGGAAGGCGTTCTTCAGCGCATCCCGCGCTATGTCTTCCCGTCCGTCGTCCCGGCCATCGCGTGTCTGGGCCTGTGGTACGCGTTCACACACGGCTTCAGAGAGGGCCACGACCTGGACGACATCCCGTTCGGGCAGTCGCTCTGGTCGTTCTCGACGGTGTTGCTGCTCCTGCACTTCAGCCCCTCGTGGTCGCAGTGGCCCCGGCTGCTGCGCCCCTTCGACAGGCTGATCACTCTGCTCAACTCCCGGGCCGTGACGATCTACTTGTGGCACAACGTGTGCATCCTCATCGCCGCGACGATGTGGGATCAGCTGTGGAACGTCGACATGATGTGGCGGCACTTCCCCCGGCTGCTGGAGAGCCCGTGGCCCGTACTCGTCGTTGTCTGGGTGCTCGTCTCGGTCTGCATCCTGGCGTTCGGCTGGGTCGAGGACCTGGCCGCCAGGCGGAGCCCGCGGCTGTGGCCGAACGGCGTCAAGAAGCGGGCACATAGTCGTTAGGCGGGGTTGTGCGGCCGGTGGGGGTGGGGGAGGTTGGGGCGTGAGCGACCAGTGACCGCAGGACCACGAGGGGAACCCGGACCGATGACACAGCCTCCCGGCCAGCCGCCGCAGGACGGATCCGGGCACCACCCGGCGTACGGGCCGCCGCAGGCGCCGTCCGGCGGCGGGCAGGACAACCCGTACGCCGGCGCGCCGACCCCGCCACCGGCTCCGCCGCAGATGCCGCAGACCCCGCCACCGGCACCGGCCCCTCAGGGCCGGCCCGGCTATGGGGACCAGCCCGCTTACGGGGACCGGCCCGGCTACGGCGACCAGTCCGGATACGGCGCTCAGCCTCCCTACGGTCATCCCCCGCAGGGCCAACAGCCTTACGGGCAGCCCTCGTACGGCGGGCAGCCGCCCTACGGCGGGGGTGCCTATCCGCCACCACCCCCGCAGGGCGGCGGTGGCAAGCGCCGGACGGCTGTCATCGTCGGGTCCGTGGTCGCGGCGCTCGTCGTGATCGGCGGCGGGATCTTCCTCGCCACGAACAGCGGCAGTGGCGACGACAAGCCGCTGAAGGCGAAGGAATCCGTGTCCGCGGAGCCCAGCGCCGACGAGAGCGGGTCGGACGTTCCCTCCGAGGACCCCACGACCGGCGATCCCGCCACCGAGGACCCCGTGGAGGAGCCCACGGATGCCACGGGGACGGCACAGGAGCGGCCCGCGGGGTCCATCGGCTATCAGGGGCAGTGGCAGGACGAGCAGGCCAGGACCCTCACGGTCGGCGACAAGGTCGCGACCGGCACGGCCAAGGGCAAGTACAGCGTGTCCTACATCGACGCGGGCGGTAAGGGCATCTGCACCGGCATCGGCGAGAACCGCAGCGGCGGGGCGTTCCGGATCGCCGTCAAGTGCATGGGCAAGGACACCGGCGACGAGGTCTTCGGCGCGAACCTGACGCAGGCCGACGACGTGGTCACGCTGAAGTGGGACAAGGGCGGCTCGGCCAGCCTCAAGTGGGCGGGCACCACGACCTGACCCATGCCCACGGCCTGACCCATGCCCACGGCCTGACCCATGCCCACGGCCTGACCCGCACCCACGACCTGACCCACGCCGTGGAGCGAAGCTCACCGCCGGACCCCGCGCCCGGTGAGAGCAACGTTCCCCGGCGGTCACGGTGCGGCACAGTGCGGTAATCCCGCCTCCCTACGTTCGAGGTCATCAGCCGAGAACCGTGACCCTGGAGGCGTGTGATGGCAGCCCGGAGTTGGATCCAGAGGTGGGATCCGGAGGACGAGACGTTCTGGTCGCGCGAGGGCGGCGAGCAGGTCGCGCGGCGCAATCTCGCGTTCTCCATCCTGTCCGAGCACATCGGGTTCTCGATCTGGACCCTGTGGTCCGTGATGGTCCTGTTCATGGGGCCCGAGTACGGCATCGACCCGGCCGGCAAGTTCTTCCTGGTCTCGATGGCCACACTGGTCGGGGCGGTCGCCCGCGTGCCCTACACCTTCGCCGTCGCCCGCTTCGGCGGCCGTAACTGGACGGTCATCGCGGCGAGCCTGCTCCTCATCCCGACGGCCGCCGCGTTCGCCGTGATGGAGCCGGGGACCTCGTACACGACGTTCATGGTGTGCGCGCTGCTCACCGGGGTCGGCGGCGGCAACTTCGCCTCGTCGATGACGAACATCAACTCCTTCTTCCCGCTGCGGAAGAAGGGCTGGGCGCTCGGCCTGAACGCGGGCGGCGGCAACATCGGCGTCCCCGTCGTGCAACTCGCCGGGCTCGCCGTGATCGGCGCGAACGGCGGGCCGCGCGTACTGCTCGGGATCTACCTCCCCCTCATCGCGGTGTCGGCGATCTGCGCCGCGCTGTTCATGGACAACCTCGCGACCGTGAAGAACGACACCGGCGCGGCCAAGGAGGCCGTGCGTGACCCGCACACGTGGATCATGTCGGTCCTCTACATCGGGACGTTCGGGTCGTTCATCGGCTACAGCTTCGCGTTCGGGCTCGTCCTGCAGACGCAGTTCGGCAGGACGCCGCTCCAGGCCGCGTCGATCACGTTCATCGGCCCGCTGCTCGGCTCCCTGATCCGGCCTGTGGGCGGCCGGCTCGCCGACCGGTTCGGCGGCGCCCGCATCACGCTGTGGAACTTCGTCGCCATGGCCGCCGCCACCGCCGTGGTCGTCCTCGCGTCGACGCAGAAGTCGCTGCCGCTGTTCACCACGGCGTTCATCGCCCTGTTCGTGCTCACCGGCCTCGGCAACGGGTCGACGTACAAGATGATCCCCGGCATCTTCCAGGCCAAGGCGGCGGCCCGAGGGCTTGCGGGGGAGGAGGCCGCGGCGTACGGGCGGCGCCTGTCCGGGGCGTCGATGGGACTGATCGGCGCGGTGGGCGCGCTCGGCGGGCTCGGTATCAACCTCGCCTTCCGCCAGTCCTTCCAGACCGCGGGCACCGGCACGGGCGCCTTCGTCGGGTTCCTCGTCTTCTACGCGGTGTGCTTCGCCCTGACCTGGGCCGTATACCTTCGCCGCCCGGCCGCGGCGGAGGCTCCCGTCGAGGCCGCGGAGACGGAGCCCCGCCTCGGCTACGCCGAGGTGTGACGTAACACCGCTGACATCATGGGGAACCGAGCCCGTCACGGGATCTTGACAGGCTCGGTCGACCCCGGCAGAACCACCCGAGCGGGACGAGAGCCACATGTACGACGCACAGCAGGGCCCCCCTGCGGGGCAGCACGGCCCCCTCGCGGGCTTCACCGTGGGCGTGACCGCCGCGCGCCGCGCCGACGAGCTCGGCGCGCTGCTCCAGCGGCGCGGCGCGGCCGTCCTGCACGCGCCCGCGCTGCGCATCGTCCCGCTCGCCGACGACAGCGAGCTCCTCGCGGCGACCAAGGACATCGTCGACCACGCGCCCGACGTCGTCGTCGCGACCACCGCCATCGGGTTCCGCGGCTGGGTCGAGGCCGCCGACGGCTGGGGCCTGGGCGAGGCGCTCGTCGCCCGGCTGCGCGGCGTGGAGCTGCTCGCCCGCGGGCCCAAGGTCAAGGGCGCCATCAGGGCCGCCGGACTCACCGAGGAGTGGTCCCCGTCGTCCGAGTCGATGGCCGAGGTCCTCGAACGGCTCCTCGACGAGGGCGTCGACGGCCGCCGGGTCGCCGTCCAGCTGCACGGCGAGCCGCTGCCCGGGTTCGTCGAGGCGCTGCGCGAGGCGGGCGCCGACGTCGTGGGGGTGCCGGTGTACCGCTGGATGCCGCCGGAGGACATAGGGCCCCTCGACCGGCTGCTCGACGCGACGCTCAGCCGGGGCGTCGACGCGCTCACGTTCACCAGCGCGCCCGCCGCCGTGTCCCTGCTCTCCCGGGCCGAACTGCGGGGACAGCTGCCGGAGGTGCTCGACGCCCTGCGCCACGACGTCCTGCCCGCGTGTGTCGGCCCCGTCACCGCGCTGCCGCTCCAGGCCCACGGCGTGGACACGGTGCAGCCCGAGCGCTTCCGCCTCGGACCGCTCGTCCAGCTCCTGTGCGCCGAACTCCCGGGCAGGGCACGTGCGTTGCCGATCGCGGGCCACCGCGTGGAGATCCGCGGCCAGGCCGTCCTGGTCGACGGCGACCTGCACCCCGTACCGCCCGCCGGGATGTCGCTCCTGCGTTCCCTCTCGCGCCGCCCCGGCTGGGTGGTCCCCCGCGCCGAACTCCTGCGCGCGCTGCCCGGCGCGGGCAGCGACGAACACGCGGTGGAGACGGCGATGGCCAGACTCCGTACGGCCCTCGGCACCCCCAAGCTGATCCAGACGGTGGTCAAGCGCGGCTATCGCCTGGCCCTGGACCCGGCGGCGGACTCCAAGTACGGGACGGACTGAGTCGGCTCGGCGTGCGGTGAACGCTGTGCTCGTCGAGGTCCGCCGGCGGGCCCGCGGCGGCAGGGCGGCCCGTGCTGCGCACATGGCGCTCGGTGTCCCGGGCCGGCCCGTCCGTGAACCCTTCGTGAGGGGGCCGGTACCAGGGGTTCCGGCGGTGCGTGCAGGCGGGCACTGTAGGGGCATGGCATCGCCATCGTCCTCGTCCTCGTACGAGCTGCGCTTCGACTCCGGACGCAGTTCGCTGGATCTCCTGGCCACGGCGCACCCCGACGAACGGCTCGACTCGGTGGGGCGGTTGCGGGCCTGGCTGGTCGGCTCGGGGCTCGTGCCCGCGGACACGCCGCTCCGGGACGCCGACGCCTCCTGGCTCGCCGCGATGCTCGAACTGCGCGGCCATATCGGCCAGTTGGTGCGCGGCGAACTCGACGGCAGGCCCGCGTCCGCCGCCCTGGAGCGGGTCAACGCCCTCGCCCGCGCGGCGCCGCCCGCACCCCGCGCGACCCGCGGCGCCGACGGCACCCTCGCCCGGGCTCTGCACGCCGACCCCGGCTGCGGCGAGCTGCTCGCCGCCGTCGCCCGTGACGCCGTGGAGCTCCTCACGGACCCGGTCGCCCGCTCCTGCCTGCGCCGCTGCGAGGGCGACAGCTGCCCGATCATCTATCTCGACACGTCCCGGGGGCGGCGCCGCCGCTGGTGCTCCAGCGAGGTGTGCGGCAACCGGGAGCGGGTGGCGCGACACCGGCGCAGGGCGGCACTCGCCCGGGCCTGAAGATCACCCGAAGGCCTCCTCGAAACCCCTTTTGGCATGTCCCGGCAGAACGATTGAACACATCGCGGGCCTCTTACGTACTGGGGTGCGTCCAGCCGAGCGGCGACAGAGCCGGAACGCTCAACCAGGGGACAGCGGAGGTAGGCGTGCGCAAGGATTCCGCCGTGGCCGATGAACGCCCGCCGAGGGCACGACATCGCGCGCCGCAGCCTCCTGAGCCCGACGAGGAGCTGATGCGCGCGCTCTACCGTGAGCACGCGGGTCCACTTCTGGCCTATGTGCTCAGGCTGGTGGCGGGAGACCGGCAGCGCGCCGAAGATGTCGTGCAGGAAACGCTCATCCGTGCCTGGAAGAACGCCGGTCAGCTCAACCGAGCGACCGGTTCGGTACGCCCCTGGCTGGTGACGGTCGCCCGGCGCATCGTCATCGACGGCCACCGCAGCCGGCAGGCCCGGCCGCAGGAGGTCGATCCGTCGCCGCTGGAGGTCATCCCCGCGGAGGACGAGATCGACAAGGCGCTGTGGCTGATGACCCTTTCGGACGCGCTCGAGGACCTGACGCCCGCCCACCGCGAGGTGCTGGTGGAGACGTACTTCAAGGGGCGTACGGTCAACGAGGCGGCCGAGACACTCGGTATTCCCAGCGGAACGGTGCGCTCACGGGTGTTCTACGCGCTGCGTTCCATGAAGCTGGCGCTGGAGGAGCGGGGGGTGACGGCATGAGTGCCTCGTACGACGACTACGGACCGCATGGGTCCGGTGACGTTCACGAGACGGTCGGCGCCTACGTGCTCGGCGTCCTCGACGACGCCGAGGCGAGCGCCTTCGAAGCGCATCTGGCGGGCTGCGAGCTGTGCGCGCGCCAGCTGGAGGAGTTCGCCGGCATGGAGCCGATGCTCGCCGCGCTCGCGGACATCCCCGAACCGCAGGGCACCCCCCGCAGAGCACACCTCGGTGCGCAGCTCGGCGCCCGCCCGAGCGACCGGCTCGCCGGCCGGCTCTTCGACGAGGTGGCGCAGAAGCGCGCACGCAAGCGCCGGCGCGGGATGTACCTGGTGGCGGCCGCCGCCGCGCTGATCATCGGCGGCCCGCTGACCGTGCTCGCCGTGAACGACGGCGGGACGGACCAGGTCGCCGAGGGGGCCCACCCCACCAGCCCCGCCCAGGACGCCTTCTTCAACCACATGGACGAGAAGGTCAAGGCGACCGACCCGGTCACGAAGGTGACCGCCACCATCGGCATGGAGAAGAAGGCCTGGGGCACCCACACCGTCCTGGAGCTGAAGAACGTCACGGGCCCGCTGAAGTGCTCCCTGATCGCGGTCGGGAAGAACGGCCAGCGCGAGACGGTCACCACCTGGTCCGTCCCGAGGTGGGGCTACGGCATTCCCGACAGCAAGCACGTGGCGTCGAAGTACCCCTTGTACGTGCACGGGGGCGCCGCGTTCGAGCGCAACGCCATCGACCACTTCGAGGTCGAGACCCTCGACGGCAAACGCCTCGTGGAGGTCGACGCGTAGCCCCGGCAGCAGGATGCGTAGCCTCCCGGGCCTCCCTTCGCGTACCTTTGACGGCTGCCCAGCACGTCAGAAGGGGGCCCGGTGGCCGCTCAGGCTCATCAGCAGACCGCGCTCGACCAGGACCGCGATTCCGTACGGGATCGCGAGATCGGTGTCGAACAGGAACACCTCGACCAGGTGTACCGCCGGCTCGAGGAAAAGATCCACGAGGCCGAGTTCCTGATGAACGACGCGGCCCAGCGGGGGCAGGTCGGCACGCCCGGCGCCCTCGCCGAGCGCGACGCCCAGGTGTTCCGCGCCGGAGTCCACCTGAACCGTCTCAACAACGAGTTCGAGGACTTCCTCTTCGGCCGGATCGACCTGCTGCTCGGCAAGGACGGCAAGAAGGGCCCCGACGGCGCCTACACGGCCGTGGAGCCCGCGGAGGGGACCGTCAGCGAGGACGCGGACGGGAAGCGGACCGCCGACATCGCCGAGACGCTCCACATCGGCCGGATCGGTGTCCTGGACGCCGACTACTCGCCCCTGGTCATCGACTGGCGCGCGCCGGCCGCGGCGCCCTTCTACCGCTCGACCCCGGTCGATCCGGGACGGGTCGTACGCCGCCGGGTCATCCGCTCCAAGGGCCGCAAGGTGCTCGGCGTCGAGGACGACCTGATGCGCCCGGAGCTGACCGCGTACCTCGACGGCGAGCAGCTGCCCGTCATCGGCGACGGCGCCCTGATGGCCGCCCTCGGCCAGGCCCGCAGCCACACCATGCGCGACATCGTGGCGTCCATCCAGGCCGAGCAGGACCTGGTGATCCGGGCGCCCGCCGCCTCGGTGACGTACGTGGAGGGCGGCCCCGGCACCGGCAAGACCGCCGTCGCCCTGCACCGCGCCGCGTATCTGCTCTACCAGGACCGCCGCCGGTACGCGGGCGGCATCCTGATCGTCTCCCCGACCCCGCTCCTCGTCGCCTACACCGAGGGCGTGCTGCCCTCGCTCGGCGAGGAGGGCCAGGTCGCGATCCGCGCGGTCGGCTCACTGGCCGACGACGCCTCCGGCGCGGAGGCCACGGTCTACGACTCCCCGGCGGTGGCCCGCGTCAAGGGCTCCTCGCGGATGCTGCGCGTCCTGCGCAAGGCCGCGCGCGGAGCCCTGGAAATGGGGACCGTGGCGGCGCCGCAGCCGAGGCAGGGCCAGCTGGCCTTCGGCGACGACGACCCCGACGGGGACGAGGCACAGGCCCCCGCCGAGCAGCCCACGCGCCTGCGCGTCGTCGCCTTCGGCCGCCGCCTCGAACTGGAGGCCGCCGACCTGGCGAGGATCCGCCAGAACGCGCTGAGCGGCACCGCCCCCGTCAACCTCCTGCGCCCGCGCGCACGCAAACTCCTCCTGGACGCCCTGTGGTCGCAGTCCGGCGCGGGCACCCGCCACAGCGACCCGGAACTCGCCGCGGAGCTGCGCTCCTCGTTCGACGACGACATCACCTCCGAGGACGACTTCCTCCGCTTCCTCGACGCGTGGTGGCCCGAGCTCACCCCGCGCGGCGTCCTCGCCGCGATGGGCGACGAGCGCCGCCTCGGCCGCTGGGCCCGCCGGATCCTCAACCCCGGCGAGGTCCGCAAGGTCGCCCGCTCGCTGCGCCGCGACGCCCTGTCGGTGCACGACGTGGCGCTCCTCGACGAGCTGAACGCGGTACTCGGCACCCCCGTACGCCCGAAGAAGAAGCGCGAGTACGACCCTCTGGACCAGCTCACCGGTCTGGAGGAGCTGATGCCCTCGCGCGAGGAGACGCAGCGCGAGCGCGCCGAGCGCCTGGCCCAGGAGCGCACGGAGTACGCGCACGTCATCGTCGACGAGGCGCAGGACCTCACGCCCATGCAGTGGCGGATGGTCGGCCGCCGCGGCCGGCACGCGACCTGGACGGTGGTCGGCGACCCCGCCCAGTCGTCCTGGTCGGACCCGGACGAGGCGGCCGAGGCCCGCGACGAGGCCCTCGGCTCCCGCCCGCGCCGCCGCTTCACGCTCACCGTGAACTACCGCAACCCGGCCGAGATCGCCGAGCTCGCCGCCAAGGTCCTCGCGCTCGCCATGCCGGGCTCCGAGTCCCCCTCGGCGGTCCGCTCGACGGGCGTGCGCCCGCGGTTCGCGGTCGTACGGGACGGCCTCGGGCACACCGTCCGCGAGGAGGCGGCGCGCCTGCTCGACCAGGTCGACGGCACGGTCGGCGTCGTCGTGGCGATGAACCGGCGGGACGAGGCGGCGCGCTGGCTGTCCGGCCTCGGCGACCGCGTCGTCGCACTCGGCAGCCTGGAGGCCAAGGGCCTGGAGTACGACGCGACGGTCGTCGTCTCGCCCGCGGAGATCGCCGACGAGTCCCCGGCGGGCCTGCGTGTCCTCTACGTGGCGCTGACCCGTGCCACGCAGCAGCTCACGGTCGTTTCGGGCAGCCGCGACGAACCCGACGCGGACGGGGTGCCGGACCTGCTGCGTGAATGAGTTCGAGGGATGGGAATTGCCTTACGGGGATCCTTTGTTACCTTGGACGTGGCACCGACTCGATCCAAGCCCCCGGGCCCAACCTTCGTCGCTACGAGCGACCACTTGCCGCGAGGCGAGCATGGCGGGTCGGTGTCATGAACGTAAGTGAGAGGTCCACGTCACCTGGTGGCGTGGACCTCTTTCTGTTTCCTGCCACTTCTCGTATGGTGGAAATAACTTTCCGAAAGTGCGCGGCCGGGATGCTGTCCGGGCGGCGAACAAAACGTTCGCAATCCGGGGCGGCTACCACGTACTCGGCGGTAGGTGCGACGATCGGACGGAAAAACAGCAGCAGCCACACGGTGAAAGCAGAGGAAGTCGGCCATGGCAACGGCGCCCAGCGTCTCCTACTCGATGACGGTCCGCCTTGAGGTGCCCGCCAGCGGAACAGCGGTATCCCAACTCACGACGGCCGTGGAGTCCCACGGAGGCTCGGTGACCGGTCTCGACGTGACGGCGTCCGGCCACGAGAAACTCCGGATCGACGTCACGATCGCCGCGAGCTCCACCTCGCACGCCGACGAGATCGTCGAGGGCCTGAGCGGCATCGAGGGCGTCATCCTCGGCAAGGTCTCCGACCGTACGTTCCTGATGCACCTCGGCGGCAAGATCGAGATGCAGTCGAAGCATCCCATCCGCAACCGTGACGACCTGTCCATGGTCTACACGCCGGGTGTGGCCCGCGTGTGCATGGCGATCGCCGAGAACCCCGAGGACGCCCGGCGTCTGACGATCAAGCGGAACACCGTTGCGGTCGTGACGGACGGCTCCGCCGTGCTCGGCCTCGGCAACATCGGCCCGATGGCCGCCATGCCGGTCATGGAGGGCAAGGCGGCCCTCTTCAAGCGCTTCGCCGACATCGATGCCTGGCCGATCTGCCTGGACACCCAGGACACCGACGCGATCGTCGAGATCGTCAAGGCCATCGCCCCCGGCTTCGCGGGCATCAACCTCGAGGACATCTCCGCGCCGCGCTGCTTCGAGATCGAGGCCCGCCTGCGCGAGGCCCTCGACATCCCGGTCTTCCACGACGACCAGCACGGCACGGCCATCGTCGTCCTCGCCGCCCTGACGAACGCCCTGCGTGTCGCGGGTAAGGCCATCGGCGACATCCGCGTCGTCATGTCCGGCGCGGGCGCGGCCGGCACGGCGATCCTCAAGCTCCTGATCGCGGCCGGCGTCAAGAACGCGGTCGTCGCCGACATCCACGGTGTCGTGCACGCGGACCGCGCAGACCTCGTCGACGCGAAGAGCGATTCGCCGCTGCGCTGGATCGCCGACAACACCAACCCCGAGGGCCTCACGGGCACGCTCAAGGAGGCCGTGCGCGGCGCCGACGTGTTCATCGGAGTCTCCGCTCCGAACGTGCTCGACGGGGACGACGTGGCGGCCATGGCCGAGGGTGCGATCGTGTTCGCGCTCGCGAACCCCGACCCCGAGGTCGACCCCGCAATCGCCCGTCAGACGGCGGCAGTTGTGGCCACGGGCCGCTCGGACTTCCCGAACCAGATCAACAACGTCCTCGTGTTCCCGGGCGTCTTCCGTGGCCTCCTCGACGCCCAGTCGCGTACGGTCAACGCGGAGATGATGCTGGCCGCCGCGGCCGCTCTGGCGGACGTGGTGAGCGAGGACGAGCTCAACCCGAACTACATCATTCCGAGCGTCTTCAACGACAAGGTCGCGGGCGCCGTCGCCGGAGCGGTGCGTAACGCCGCGAAGGCCGCCGGCGCCGCTGTGACAGGCGCCACGGCCTCCTGAGGCCCGGCGCGTCGCGGAATGCGGGGCCCCTGGCTGCCCTCTAGGGTGGCCGGGAAGCACGGCCCCGACCCCGCCCCAGTCCGGGACGGCGACGCATTTCGGTGACCCCCGAGGGCGCCGGATTGGCTTTCCCGCCGCTGGTGGGGGCAGGATGCGTCTTCGGGCGCGAGGGTCTGAAGACGGACCCGGGTCCGGGGCCTGACCGAAGACCCTGGCAGCATCGGCTTCGCTGTGCCCAACATGCGGCTCCGCCGCGTGGCACGCCTCAACGGCAAGAAGAACACGGGAGTACAAACATGAACCGCAGTGAGCTGGTGGCCGCGCTGGCCGACCGCGCCGAGGTGACCCGCAAGGACGCCGACGCCGTGCTGGCCGCGTTCGCCGAGACGGTCGGCGAGATCGTCGCCAAGGGCGACGAGAAGGTCACCATCCCCGGCTTCCTGACCTTCGAGCGCACGCACCGTGCCGCTCGCACCGCCCGCAACCCGCAGACCGGCGAGCCGATCAACATCCCGGCCGGTTTCAGCGTGAAGGTGTCCGCGGGCTCCAAGCTCAAGGAAGCCGCCAAGGGCAAGTAAGCCAGGCAGCAGAAGGGGCGGCCACCCGGTTCGGGTGGCCGCCCCTTCTGCGTTGTGCTGGGTCCGCTTCCGCGTCGTGCTGGGTCCGCCCGGGGGGATGCCCCCGGGCGGACAGCCGGCTCGTGGCTAGCCCAGCGCCTTGCCCGGGAGCTCGACCTTCGCGCCGAGTTCCACCAGCTTCTCCATGAAGTTCTCGTAGCCGCGGTTGATCAGGTCGATGCCGTGGACACGGCTCGTGCCCTGAGCGGCCAGGGCGGCGATCAGGTACGAGAAGCCGCCGCGCAGGTCGGGGATGACCAGATCGGCGCCCTGGAGCTTCGTCGGGCCCGACACGACCGCGGAGTGCAGGAAGTTGCGCTGGCCGAAGCGGCAGTCCGAGCCGCCCAGGCACTCGCGGTAGAGCTGGATGTGCGCGCCCATCTGGTTCAGCGCGGACGTGAAGCCCAGCCGGGACTCGTAGACCGTCTCGTGGACGATGGACAGGCCCGAGGCCTGCGTCAGGGCCACGACGAGCGGCTGCTGCCAGTCGGTCTGGAAGCCGGGGTGGACGTCCGTCTCCAGGGCGATCGACTTCAGCGAACCGCCAGGGTGCCAGAAGCGGATGCCCTCGTCGTCGATCTCGAAGGCGCCGCCGACCTTGCGGTAGGTGTTCAGGAACGTCATCATCGAGCGCTGCTGGGCGCCGCGGACGTAGATGTTGCCCTCGGTCGCCAGCGCGGCCGACGCCCACGACGCGGCCTCCAGACGGTCCGAGAGGGCGCGGTGCGTGTAGCCGCCGAGCTTGTCGACACCCGTGACCCGGATGGTCCGGTCGGTGTCCATGGCGATGATCGCGCCCATCTTCTGCAGCACGCAGATGAGGTCCTCGATCTCGGGCTCCACGGCCGCGTTCGAGAGCTCGGTCACGCCCTCGGCCAGCACGGCCGTCAGGAGGACCTGCTCGGTCGCGCCGACCGACGGGTACGGCAGCCGGATCTTCGTGCCGCGCAGCCGCTGCGGGGCCTCCAGGTACTGGCCGTCCGCCCGCTTCTCGATGGTCGCGCCGAACTGGCGCAGCACCTCGAAGTGGAAGTCGATCGGCCGGCCGCCGATGTCGCAGCCGCCGAGACCCGGGATGAACGCATGGCCGAGCCGGTGCAGGAGCGGCCCGCACAGCAGGATCGGAATGCGCGAGGAACCGGCGTGCGCGTCGATGTCGGCGACGTTGGCGCTCTCCACGTGCGACGGGTCCATGATCAGCTCGCCGGGTTCCTCACCCGGGCGGACCGTCACGCCGTGCAGCTGGAGGAGGCCGCGTACGACCCGGACGTCACGGATGTCCGGGACGTTGCGCAGTCGGCTCGGCTCGCTGCCGAGCAGCGCGGCGACCATGGCCTTGGGCACGAGGTTCTTCGCGCCGCGGACACGGATCTCGCCCTCCAGCGGGGTTCCGCCGTGGACAAGCAGTACATCGTCGGTGACGGTCATGAATCTCGCGTTCCGATGAGATGGACAGGACAGATGGGCAGGACCGCAGGGCGGAGCCGTCGGGCGAGGCCTTTCGGGCCGGGCCGCTGGGCGGACCAAGGCATAAGCGTAAGGGCCGCCTACCCCCCTTCCGTAAGCCCAAGTGCGCAGGGGGGACGTCATGACTTCGCTACAACACGAAATGTTCCCGAATGGGCGCGGAGGGTCACCTTCCAGAGGCGGTTCACGGCGCACGCCCGGGGCGCGTGAGGCGTCTCTGAGCTGGGCGCACCCGGGAAGGGCCATTGACTCCCCGCTCGGCGGCAAGATGCGGGATCATGTCTGGCATGACCGAGGTGTCCTCGCTCACAGGGCGGCTGCTCGTGGCCACACCCGCCCTCGCGGACCCGAACTTCGACCGGGCGGTCGTGCTGCTCCTCGACCACGACGAGGAGGGCTCGCTCGGCGTCGTCCTCAACCGGCCCACGCCGGTCGGGGTCGGGGACATCCTGGAGGGCTGGGGCGAGCTCGCCGGCGATCCCGGCGTCGTCTTCCAGGGCGGCCCGGTCTCGCTCGACTCGGCGCTCGGCGTCGCGGTGATCCCCGGCGACGAGGGGCCCCTCGGCTGGCGCCGCGTCCACGGTGCGATCGGCCTGGTCGACCTGGAGGCCCCTCCCGAGCTGCTCGCCTCCGCCCTCGGATCCCTGCGGATCTTCGCGGGGTACGCGGGCTGGGGCCCGCGCCAGCTGGAGTCCGAGCTGACGGACGGCGCCTGGTACGTCGTCGAGTCGGAGCCGGGAGACGTCTCGTCGACGGACCCCGAGGGCCTGTGGCGCGCGGTACTGCGACGCCAGCGCAGCGACCTGGCGATGGTGGCGACGTACCCGGACGACCCGTCGCTCAACTGAGGCCGCCGGCCGGTGCCGTGCTCGACGGAAATCGGGCGTGCGGGCCCTTCACCCCGAGGCCGCTGCCCCTTCTCCCGGCGCTTAAGTACCCTTGGCCTTTATGAGCACTCTTGAGCCCGAGCGCGGGACAGGTACGGGGACCCTCGTAGAGCCGACGCCGCAGACGTCGCACGGTGACGGCGACCACGAGCGCTACGCCCACTATGTCCAGAAGGACAAGATCATGGCGAGCGCCCTCGAGGGGACGCCCGTCGTCGCGCTCTGCGGCAAGGTCTGGGTGCCGGGCCGGGACCCGAAGAAGTACCCCGTGTGTCCCATGTGCAAGGAGATCTACGAGTCCATGGGCGCCGGCGGCGACAAGGACAAGGGCGGCAAGGACAAGAAGTAGCGGCAGCGAGCAAGAGGGCGGAAGCGGCGGTTCGCGCCGTCGCGGAAGGTTCCTGAGGCTCCTGCGAAAGGCCCCCGAGGTGCGCATCTGTCGCGCCATGGGGGCCTTTGTGCTGCCTGCGCGACCGTTGCGCTCAGTGGTCTGGACCTCCTAGCCTCCTCAGTGTTGTGCACAGCAAAACCACCATTGCGCATGTTGCAACGACTCTGCGGAGGCTGCCCCCATGAAGCTCCCCGTCCGAATGGCCTTGCCCCTGGCCGCATTTGCCCTCGCCACCGCCTGCGCCCCCGGGACCTCGGACAACGGTTCCGCCGGGGACGACAGGAGCGGGACCCTGCGCGTCTGGCTCTTCCAGGAGGTCAACAACCAGCCGAAGCAGAAGGTCGTCGACGCGGCCGTCGCCGCCTTCGAGAAGGACCACAAAAGCGCCGACGTCAAGGTCGAGTACATACCCGTCGAGACCCGCGCCGAGAAGATCAAGGCCGCCTTCAACGACCCGAAGAGCGCCCCCGACGTCATCGAGTACGGCAACACCGACACCGCCGGATACGTCAAGGACGGCGGCCTCGCCGACGTGACCCGGGAGTTCGGCGCCTGGTCCGAGGCCAAGGACACCGACCCGACGGCCAAGGAGTCCGTGACCGTCGACGGAAAGATCTACGGCGCCCCCTACTTCGTCGGCGTACGCGCCCTCTACTACCGCACCGACGTCTTCAAGGACCTCAAGCTCGGCGTCCCGACGACACAGGCCGGACTCGCCGCCACGGCACGGAAGATCCACAAGGCGAAGCCGGACCTGTACGGCCTCGCGGTCGGCGGCGCGTACACGTACGGCGCGATGCCCTTCATCTGGTCCCGGGGCGGCGAACTCGCCGAGAAGAAGGGCGGATCGTACGAGTCGGCCATCGACAGCCCGGCGGCGCGCAAGGGCATCGAGGCCTACACGTCCCTCTTCGGCGGCGACAACTGTCCCGCCGCCAAGTGCGCGGGCATGGGCGGCAACGACACCGTCACCGCCTTCGCCTCCGGCAAGGCCGGCATGGCCATCGGCGGCGACTTCAGCCACCAGGCCATGGAGGCCGGCAAGGTCAAGGGCAAGTACGCCGTCGTGCCGCTGCCCGGCGCGGACAAGGGCGACATCGCCCCCGCCTTCGCGGGCGGCAACAACATCGGCGTGCTCAGGAGCACCTCGCACCGCACGCTCGCCGTGGACCTCATGAAGAGCCTCGCCTCGAAGAAGACGCAGGGCGAACTCTTCGACGCGATGGGCTTCCTGCCCACGTACACGGACGTCCGCGAGAACGTCGCGAAGAAGGAGCCCTTCGTCGCGCCCTTCATCAGGACCCTCGGCGCCGGCGCCAAGTTCGTGCCCGCCTCGCCCGCCTGGGGCCGGATAGACGCCTCGCTGGTCCTGCCGACCATGTTCCAGGAGATCGTCAGCGGACGTAAGGACGTGGCGACCGCCTCGCGGGACGCGGCGAAGAAGATGGACACCGCCTTCCGTACCGCGGGCTGACCGCGTGGCCACCACCACCGCCCGCCGCACCGGCTCCTGGACCCCCTGGCTCTATCTCGCCCCCGCCCTGCTCCTCCTCGGCGGGCTCCTCGTCTACCCCGTCTGGCAACTCGGCCTGATCTCGTTCCTCGAATACACCCAGGCCCAGGTCAGCGGCGGCGAACCGACGACGTTCCAGGGGTTCGGGAACTACGCGACGCTCTTCGCCGACGAGCAGTTCTGGCAGGTGCTGCTCGCCACGGTCCTGTTCGCCGCCGCGTGCGTCGTCTCCACCCTCGCCGTCGGCTGCGCCCTCGCCGTCCTGCTCACCCGCGTACGTGCCCTGCCCCGGCTCGCCCTGATGCTGGCCGCGCTCGGCGCCTGGGCGACCCCGGCCGTCACCGGCTCCACGGTCTGGTTGTTCCTCTTCGACCCGGACTTCGGCCCGGTCAACCGGGTGTTCGGGCTCGGTGACTTCTCGTGGACGTACGGCCGCTACAGCGCCTTCGCGCTCGTCCTTCTCGAAGTGGTGTGGTGTTCCTTCCCCTTCGTGATGGTCACCGTGTACGCGGGCATCAGGGCGGTCCCGGAGGAGGTCGTCGAGGCGGCGGCGCTCGACGGGGCCTCGCAGTGGCGGATCTGGCGCTCGGTGCTCGCGCCGATGCTGCGGCCGATCCTCCTCGTCGTCACCGTCCAGTCGGTCATCTGGGACTTCAAGGTGTTCACCCAGATCTACGTCATGACGAACGGCGGCGGCATCGCGGGCCAGAACCTCGTCCTCAACGTGTACGCGTACCAGAAGGCCTTCGCGTCCAGCCAGTACAGCCTCGGCTCGGCGATCGGCGTCGTCATGCTGCTGATCCTGCTCGCCGTCACGCTCGGCTACCTGCGGATCCTGCGCCGCAGAGGGGAGGAGCTGTGAGCTCCGTACGTGCCGCGAGTCCCGTACGCGCTGTGAGCTCCGCACGGGTACGGGTACGGGTCCGGGTGCGGCGGCCGTGGCGGCTCGCCGCCGAGGCGTCCGCTCTCCTGATCGCCCTCGTCGTCGCCTTCCCCCTCTACTGGATGGTGCTCGGCGCCTTCAAGCCGGCCGGCGAGATCGAGTCGACCGAGCCGAGGCCCTGGACGCTCGCGCCCTCGCTCGACTCCTTCCGGCGCGTCTTCCAACAGCAGGAATTCGGCCGGTACTTCCTCAACAGCCTGATCGTCGCGGGCACCGTCGTCGTGCTCTCCGCCCTCGTCGCATTCCTCGCGGCGACCGCGGTGACACGGTTCCGGTTCAGGTTCCGCACGACGCTTCTCATCATGTTCCTGGTGGCGCAGATGGTGCCCGTCGAGGCACTCACCATTCCGCTCTTCTTCCTCATGCGGGATTTCGGGCAGCTCAACACGCTGGGCTCACTGATCCTGCCGCACCTGGCGTTCTCGCTGCCGTTCGCGGTGTGGATGCTCCGGGGCTTTGTGCGGGCCGTCCCTGAAGCGCTTGAGGAGGCGGCGTACATCGACGGCGCGAGCCGCACCAGGTTCCTCTGGCAGATCCTTTTCCCGCTGGTCCTGCCCGGCCTCGTGGCGACCAGTGTGTTCTCGTTCATCTCCACCTGGAACGACTTCCTGTTCGCGAAGTCGTTCATCATCAGCGACACCTCGCAGTCGACCCTGCCCATGGCTCTGCTCGTCTTCTTCAAACCCGACGAGAACGACTGGGGCGGCATCATGGCGGCGTCGACGGTAATGACCATTCCGGTACTGGTCTTCTTCGTACTCGTACAGCGGCGCCTGGTGTCCGGGCTCGGCGGCGCGGTTAAGGACTGATGTCAGTGACTTCGGCAGATCTCATTCCCGTACCCCGCCGGACGGCGCCCGCCGACGGCCTCCACGAACTCGGCGACGCCACCACGATCGACGCCGGCGCGGGCACCGAGGGCGTCGCCCGCTGGCTGCGCTCGACCGTCGGAGCGGCGACCGGCCTCGCCCTGAACGACGCCGACACCGGCGTTGACCTGCGCGACGGTGAATCCCGTACGGAGCTGCGCATCGACCCGGAACTCGGCCCGGAGGCCTACCGGATGACCGTCGACCGGCGGGCGGTCCGTATCGAGGGCGGCAGCGCGGCCGGCGTCTTCTGGGGAGCCCAGACGTTCCGTCAGCTCCTCGGGCCCGACGCGTTCCGGCGCGCGCCCGTCGATCCGGGCCGCAAGTGGACCGTCCCCACCGGCATCGTCGAGGACGCCCCCCGCTTCGCCTGGCGCGGCCTGATGCTCGACGTGGCACGCCACTTCATGCCCAAGGACGGCGTCCTGCGCTATCTCGACCTGCTCGCCGCGCACAAACTGAACGTCTTCCACTTCCACCTCACCGACGACCAGGGATGGCGCGTCGAGATCAAGCGCCACCCCAGGCTGACGGAGCACGGAGCCTGGCGCGCACGCACGAAATTCGGCCACCGCGCCTCACCTCTGTGGGACGACCGTCCGCACGGCGGCTTCTACACGCAGGACGACATCCGCGAGATCGTCGCGTACGCCGCCGAACGGCATATCCGCGTCGTCCCCGAGATCGATGTCCCCGGCCACTCCCAGGCGGCCATCGCGGCCTATCCGGAACTCGGCAACACGGACGTCGTCGACACCGCCTCCCTCACCGTCTGGGACAACTGGGGAGTAACCCCGAACGTACTCGCGCCGACCGACCACACGCTGCGCTTCTACGAGGGCGTATTCGAGGAACTTCTCGGCCTCTTCCCCGCCGACGTCTCGCCGTTCATTCACATCGGCGGCGACGAGTGCCCCAAGGACCAGTGGAAGCAGTCGCCCACCGCGCAGGCCCGGATCGCCGAACTCGGCCTGAAGGACGAGGACGAGCTCCAGTCCTGGTTCATCCGGCATTTCGACACCTGGTTCACCGAACGCGGCCGCCGCCTGATCGGCTGGGACGAGATCCTGGAGGGCGGCCTCGCGCCCGGCGCCGCCGTGTCGTCCTGGCGCGGCTACCAGGGCGGCATCACCGCGGCCCGCGCCGGACACGACGTCGTCATGTGCCCCGAGCAGCAGGTGTACCTGGACCACCGTCAGGCACCGGGCGACGACGAGCCGATGCCCATCGGATACGTCCGCACGCTGGAGGACGTCTACCGCTTCGAGCCCGTCCCCCCGCAGCTCACCGACGAGGAGGCGCGGCACGTCCTCGGTACCCAGGCCAACGTGTGGACCGAGGTGATGGAGAGCCAGGACCGCGTCGACTACCAGGTGTTCCCGCGCCTGGCCGCCTTCGCCGAGGTCGCCTGGAGCACCCTGCCCGCATCCGCCGAGCGCGACTACGCGGACTTCCGGCGCCGCATGACCGCCCACTACGCCCGCCTTGACGCCCTCGGCGTCGGCTACCGCCCGCCCACAGGCCCCCTTCCGTGGCAGCAGCGACCGGGTGTGCTCGGACGCCCGATCGAGGGGGCGCCCCCGAACGTGTGAGACGCCCGCCGTACGCGTGCCCCGGGGCTCCGGCCCTGGGACCGTGGGACCGCACGAAAAAGCCTTACAAAAATCACCGAAGAGTGGCAATGCGCACCGACCGGTGACCAGGGGCGAAATCGATCCATCTCCCTGGTCCTCGGGGCGAAAGCCTCCTAGCGGACCCCCTCGCCGGGCCCCCGGGAAGATGTGCCAGAGTTGCCACGTCCGGCCTGTCAGCACGTACCGTACGGCGGAACAGGCGTAACGGCGCGAACGACGGTTCACAAGCCGAAGCCGCCGGGCGAAGTGCCGGACATCGGGAAGGGGCAGCCGGTTTGACCACGCACGCAACGCAGGCCGTGACGCTCCCGGGCTCGCTGGACGAGGCCGTGGCAGCACTCTCCGCCATGCCCGCCGCGGTCCCGGTCGCGGGCGGCACCGATCTGATGGCCTCGGTCAACGCCGGACTGCTGCGCCCCGCCGCCCTCGTCGGCCTCGGCCGCATCAGCGAGATCCGCGGCTGGCAGTACCAGGACGGTCACGCTCTGCTCGGCGCCGGCCTCACCCACGCCCGCATAGGACGCCCCGACTTCGCCGCCCTGATCCCCGCCCTCGCGGCCGCGGCCCGCGCCGCCGGACCGCCCCAGATCCGTAACGCGGGCACCCTCGGCGGCAACATCGCCTCCGCCGCGGCGACCGGCGACACCCTGCCGGTCCTGGCCGCCCTCGAAGCGACCCTCATCATCGCGGGCCCCGGCGGCGCGCGGCGCGAGGTCCCCGTCTCCCACCTGCTCGCGGGCATGGAGATGCTCAGCCCCGGCGAGCTCATCGGCTTCGTACGCGTGCCGCTCCTGCACGCCCCGCAGACCTTCCTCAAGGCCACCGGCCGCACCGGCCCCGGACGCGCCCTCGCGTCCGTCGCGCTCGTCCTCGACCCCGCGAGGCGCGGCGTGCGGTGCGCTGTCGGCGCCGTCGCGCCCATGCCGCTGCGGCCCCTGGAGGCCGAGCAGTGGGTGGCCTCGCTCATCGACTGGGACGGCGAGCGGATGCTCGTGCCCGAGGCGCTGACCGCGTTCGGCGAGTACGTCGCCGCGGCCTGCATCCCCGACGCCGCTCCGGCGCCGGACGGCACCCAGGAACAGCTGCCGCCCGCCGTTCTGCACCTGCGGCGCACGGTCGCCGCGCTGGCCCGACGTGCACTTGGGAGGGCGCTGTCGTGACTGACGAGCACAACCACGGTGGCCACGGTGGTCACCAGGGCGGCGGCTGGGAGCCGTTGCCCCAGGGCGACTACGACGCGGACGCCACCGCCTTCGTGCAGCTCCCCGAGGGCGGCCTGCCCGACGTGCCGCTGGCCGCGCCGGGACACGGTTACGTGCCGCCGCAGATCACCATCGCGCCCGGCGGCCCCGCGGCCACGGACCCGGCGGCGACGGGCGTGTGGGTGCTGCCGCCCGACGTGACGGGCGCGCAGGCGGCTCCCACGGGGGCGGCTACGGGTGAGGTGCACTGGCCCGAACCGGCCGAACATGCCGACTATGCCGACCAGTCCGGCCGGTCCGCTCCGGAGGCGGCGCCTTCGTACGGCCACGGGGCCGGGGTGACCGGGCAGTGGAACTTCGCGGACGTCGAGCAGCAGGGGCCGCCCGCGCACGACCATGCGGGGGCCGAACCGACGGGCCAGTCGGGCCAGACCGGGCAGTGGTCGATTCCGGTCATCGCCGAAGGGGATCTTCCGGACGAGTCGGGCGAGTTCACCACGTCGTCCCTCGCCGCGCAGTGGGGCCGGACGCCTCCGGCGACGCTGCCGGGCGGCGCGGTTGCGCCCTGGGCGGCGGAGGAGTGGGCACGGGAGCCGGCGCCTTCGCAGGAGCTTGAGCCTGAGCTCGCCCCGGAGCGCGAGCCGGTACCGGAGCCGGTGCCGGAGCCGGTGCCGGAGTCGGTGCAGGGGGGCGCCGACGACGTGCGCGACGGGCATGGCGTGCGCGACGTGCACGACGAACACGACATACATGGCGATTCCGAGCGGGTCGGGACCGTGGCCGACGAGGCCCACGCGTTCGCGGACGCCGCCGCCGAGGCGGCGGAGGAGCCGGCGCGGGTGCCGGCCATCGAGGCTTCTGAGGCCCATGAGCCCCTGGAGGCTCCTGAGGCCGACGAGGGCCCCGAGACCCCCGAGGTCGCCGGAGCCCTCGCTCCCGAGGACGCTGCTTCCGACGAGCCCGACCCCGATGCCGTGGCCGTCCCTCTCCACGACGACCATCCCCTCGCCTCCTACGTCCTGCGGGTCAACGGCACCGACCGCCCCGTCACCGGCGCCTGGATCGGCGAGTCCCTGCTCTACGTCCTGCGCGAGCGCCTCGGCCTCGCCGGGGCCAAGGACGGCTGCTCGCAGGGCGAGTGCGGCGCCTGCAACGTGCAGGTCGACGGGCGCCTCGTAGCCTCCTGTCTCGTGCCCGGCGCCACCGCGGCCGGCAGCGAAGTACGCACCGTGGAGGGCCTGGCCGCCGACGGGCAGCCCTCCGACGTGCAGCGCGCCCTCGCCGGCCGCTGCGCCGTCCAGTGCGGGTTCTGCGTGCCCGGCATGGCGATGACCGTGCACGACCTCCTCGAGGGCAACCCGGCCCCCACCGAGCTGGAGACCCGGCAGGCGCTGTGCGGCAACCTGTGCCGCTGCTCCGGCTACCGCGGGATCCTGGACGCCGTACAGCAGGTCGTCACCGAACGCGAGGCGACGGCGACGGGTGCGTCCACCGCGACGGACCCGACGGGCTCGACGGGCTCGACCGCCTCCGCGGGTGACACCGCGGGCGAGGCCCGCATCCCGCACCAGGCGGGACCCAGCGCGACCGAAGGTATTCAGGACGGAGGCCTGGCGTGAGTGACGAAGCAGGAGCCACCGCGCCCACGGCCCCCGTGGCCGAGCCGCTGCCGCACGGGCTCGGGGTCTCCCTGGCGCCCGCCGAGGCGCGCGCCAAGACGGAGGGCACCTTCCCGTACGCGGCCGACCTGTGGGCCGAGGGCCTGCTGTGGGCGGCCGTCCTGCGCTCCCCGCACCCGCACGCGCGCATCCGCTCCATCGACACCACCCACGCGCGCGAGATGCCCGGTGTACGGGCCGTCATCACGCACGAGGACGTCCCCGGAGCGCCCCTGCCCGGCCACCGCGCCGCGGACCGCCCGGTGTTCGCCTCCGACGTCGTACGCCACCACGGCGAGGCCATCGCGGCCGTCGCCGCCGACCACCCGGACACCGCGCGCATGGCGGCCGCGGCCGTCATCGTCGAGTACGACGTGCTCGAACCGGTCACCGATCCCGAGCAGTCCTTCGCCGCCGAATCCCTGCACCCCGACGGCAACCTGATCCGGCACATCCCCCTGCGCCACGGCGACCAGGACGCGGTCGGCGAAATCGTTGTCGAGGGCCAGTACCGCATCGGCCGCCAGGACCCTGCCCCCATCGGCGCCGAGGCCGGCCTCGCCGTCCCGCGGCCCGACGGGGGAGTGGAGCTCTACATCGCCTCCACGGACCCGCACGGCGACCGCGACCTCGCCGCCGCCCGCTACGGCCTCGAACCCGAGCGCGTGAAGGTCGTCGTCACGGGCGTCCCCGGCGCGACCGGAGACCGCGAGGACCAGAGCTTCCAACTCCCGCTCGGACTGCTCGCGTTGAAGACCGGCTGCCCGGTCAAACTCACCGCTACGCGCGAGGAGTCCTTCCTCGGGCACGCCCACCGCCACCCCACCCTCCTGCGCTACCGCCACCACGCGGACGCCGAGGGCAAGCTGGTCAAGGTCGAGGCGCAGATCCTCCTCGACGCGGGCGCGTACGCCGACACGTCCGCGGAGGCGCTCGCCGCCGCGGTCTCCTTCGCCTGCGGCCCGTACGTCGTCCCGAACGCCTTCATCGAGGGCTGGGCGGTACGCACCAACAACCCGCCCTCCGGCCACGTGCGCGGAGAGGGCGCTCTCCAGGTCTGCGCCGCGTACGAGGCGCAGATGGACAAGCTGGCGAAGAAACTCGGCATCGACCCGGCGGAACTGCGCCTGCGCAACGTCATGGCGACGGGCGACGTACTCCCGACGGGACAGACGGTGACGTGCCCGGCACCGGTCGCCGAACTGCTGGGCGCCGTACGGGACTTCCCGCTCCCGGAGCTCCCCAGGGACACCCCCGAGGACGAGTGGCTGCTGCCCGGCGGCCCCGAGGGTGCGGGCGAACCGGGTGCGGTGCGCCGCGGTGTCGGCTACGGCATCGGCATGGTGCACATGCTCGGCGCGGAAGGCACCGACGAGGTGTCGACGGCGACGGTGAAGGTCCACGACGGCGTGGCCACGGTCATCTGCGCGGCGGTCGAAACCGGCCAGGGCTTCACCACGCTCGCCCGCCAGATCGTCCAGGACACCCTCGGCATCGACGAGGTCCAGGTCGCCCCGGTCGACACGGACCAGCCGCCGGCCGGCCCCGGCTGCCGCGGCCGCCACACCTGGGTCTCCGGCGGAGCGGTCGAACGCGCCGCGAAAATGGTGCGCACCCAGCTCCTCCAGCCCCTGGCGCACAAGTTCGGCATGTCCACGGAGCTGCTCCAGATCGCCGACGGCAAGATCACGTCGTACGACGGAGTCCTGTCGACGACGGTCACCGAGGCCATGGACGGCAAGGAACTGTGGGCCACGGCCCAGTGCCGCCCGCACCCCACCGAACCCCTCGACGCCGACGGCCAGGGCGACGCCTTCGTGGGCCTCGCGTTCTGCGCGATCCGCGCGGTGGTGGACGTGGACATCGAACTCGGCTCCGTACGGGTCGTGGAACTCGCGGTGGCACAGGACGTAGGCAGGGTGTTGAACCCGGCCCAGCTGACGGCCCGGATCGAAGCGGGTGTCACGCAGGGCGTGGGCGCGGCCCTCACGGAGAACCTCCGCACCCCCAGGGGCCTGGTCCGCCACCCCGACTTCACGGGTTACGCGCTCCCGACGTCCCTGGACGCCCCCGACATCCGCATCGTGAAACTGGTCGAGGAACGGGACGTGGTGGCCCCCTTCGGAGCGAAGGCGGCGAGCGCGGTCCCCGTGGTCGCCTCCCCGGCGGCGATCGCCTCGGCGGTCCGCGCAGCCACGGGCCGCCCGGTCAACCGCCTCCCGATCCGGCCGCAGGCGGCGGTGGTGACGAACACGGCGGCGCCGGCGATGGTGTCGACGGACTGATCTTCCCTGGCCTGGCCTGGCTGCGGTGGTGACCACGTCAACGACACCCCCGGAGACGGCGACATCAACGGAGTGAACCCCCAAGCCCTGCCTGCCCGTTGCGACTTGTGACGTGTCGTGTCGTTGTGTGACGCGATGAGGATGGTCTCTGCAACGGGCGGCGTGTGAACTGACAGTGCGCATGGCTAGAGTTGTTGTCGAGACTTCGTAGACGAGGGCGCCGGCCGATGGACCTTCGGCGGGCGACGCGACGGGACGAGCGGTCCGGCCGACGCCGCCCGGCGCCGCTCGACGAGCGGTCTGTACGGCATACGGGGACGCGGGGAACGGGGAGGACGCGATGGCAGAGGCAGCGGACAACGGCGGTGGCGGCAGCGGCGGCGGCTCGCCGTGGGCGTCCTTCGGCATACTCGGAGCGGTGGGGGCTGCGCAGGCGGCGGTGGGGGACATCGTCACCGAGCTGGAGTCGTTCACCAAGTTCCAGCAGCGGGTCGATGAACTGATCAAGGACCTGAAGGGCTCCGACGCGGGCCCGAAGAAGATCGGCCAGGAGCCGCTCACTCGCCACCAGTTCGGGGGCGGCGCAGCCGGCTGGGGGGCGGCAGATGGCCTGTTCACCTCGTACCAGACGGTGCTCACGGAGCTGGAGAACCTGTCGAAGGTCCTGTCCGACTCCATAGAGGGCATGGGCATTGCGGTGCTCGCCTCGCACAAGGGGTACGCCAACATCGACGTCGATATCCGTGACCGGATGGCGGCGATCAGCGCGGAGACGAAGGACCACTACGGGGGCGAGTACGACCCGGAGAAGTCCCGGCTGTGGCACCACGGCGAGGGGCCGAAGATGGATGAGATCGGCACGGAGGACGCCAAGGACGCCGCGTCGTCCAAGTCCGCGCCTGCCGACAAGGACGAGTACAAGGGCGGAGCGGCCTGATGGCACGAGACCCGTTCGACGGCATGAGTCACGAAGCGATGCTGGAGTGGCTCGATCAAGCGAACTCAGGATCTATTCAGGCCGCTGCTGAGAGACTCAAGGCGGCGGCCAAGGAGATTCATTCGATCGCCGAGGACCTGAAGGTTCGCCCTCAGTGGGTGAAGTGGAAGGGCGAGGGCGCCGAGGCGTTCCGCACCTGGTCCGGCGACCTGGCCAACGCGACCTTGTCGCTGGGTGATTTCAGTCAGGATTCGTCCAAGTGGCTGGCCCGTGCCTCGGAGGCCATCGGTACTGCCCAGGCCTCCATCCCGCGCGACAAGGCCAGCGCCAAGGCGAACCTCGACGCGGCAACCGCGGCACACAACGACCCGGACGCCGCGGCGGTCGCGAGCAAGTCGTCGAGCGAGCTGGCGGCGATCGCGGCGAACAAGGAGAAGGTCCGGCAGGAAGCCGCCGGCGAGATGCGGAAGCTGGGGCAGGCGTATTCGCTGTCCTCTACGCAGATGGACAGCTTGCCCAGGCCGAAGTTCCCGCCGCCTCCTAAGGCGTTCGTCCCGAAGGACACCAGCCGTAACGCAGCCACCGGGGCGGGATACGGCGGAGAGGCGTCTCAGGCCTCCTCCGGAACCGATGTCGTCGGCAGCGCGGCGAGGGCGACCGGACACACTACGCCCGCCTCGGATTTGGGCCCACTGCACCGGGGTTCGGACACTCCGGAGCGCGCTGCGCCGAGCATCGATGAGCCCCCCACGCAGATGGGGATCGACTCCGTCGGGACACTGCCCGAGGTCTCGCCCACCCACCCGACGACGACGGGCCCTGTGCAGGCTGGACCGAACGTGCCGGGCCCTACCGGCACCCTTCCTGTCGTGGGAACACCTCCGGCCTACGGCGGGGGGCGAGGCCTCTTCAACGGCCGGGGTACCGGACCGAACTTCACCGCTCGTGGCACCGCGCCGCAGAGCTCCACTGGAGGAACGTCTCGGACCGGAACCCCGCCCGCGACCAATGGCACGGGTCGCCCGACGCTCCCGGGCGCGCGTGGGCCGATGCTGCCCGGACAGAACGCTACGGGCCGGGCGGGCACTCCCGGAACCCCGGGTCGCTTGCCGACCAGCAACGGCGTGGCGGGTGGCCGCCCCCAGGCCGCAACGAGTAAGCCCACCACGGGAATTCCTCGCGGTCGAGTGATGGGCAGCGAGGGCACAACAGGAGGTCGGGCCACTCCGGGGCAGGGACCGGGCGGCGCCAAGCCGACGGTCGGGGGCAACAATGGGGGGTCGCGCGGCGCTTCCCTGGGCCGTCGAGTCTCTGGAGCGACGGGCCAGAATGGCGGCATCATCGGCGGCCGCCCGCAACAGCAAGGCCGAGCCAACTCGAGTTCCTTCAGCTCAGGCGGCTCAGGTTTGGTACGAGGCCAGGCCGGCGCCTCAGCTGGGACTCCGTCCGAGACGAGTCATGGCACGAGCCAGGTCGGCCGCAACGGCACGCCTCTTCAAGGAGCCCTCCCCAGTGGACGTCACGACAGAGGTAGGGGCGGTAAGGGCGAGCGCCCCGACTACCTCGTCGAGGACGAAGAGACCCGGCAGCCCGACGACCGTGGCAGCGTGCCTCCGGTCATCGACAACGCAGAGAAGAACAGCGAGAGGTAGTCGCATGCCCACCAACAGAAGTCGGTACGGCCGCCGAGCCGTTACGTCGGCCGCCCTCGGTCTGCTGTTGGTGGGTGCCGCAGCTACGCCCGCCCTCGCGGAATCGACACGCCAGCAGCAGTGGTACCTCACTGTCATGAAGGCAGAGGGTATGTGGCGTGTGAGTAAGGGCGAGGGCGTCAAAGTCGCGGTGATTGACACGGGTGTCGACCCGGGCAACGCCGATCTGCGGGGGCGGGTGTTGGGCGGTTTGGACCTGGCGCCCAAGGAATCTGGAGATGAGCACACCGACTATGAAGGGCACGGCACAGGTATGGCGGGCCTGATTGCCGCGACCGGAGCACACGGCGGCGGACAGGGATCGTTCGGCTTGGCGCCTGGAGCCAAGATCCTTCCTATCCGGATCCCGGACGGCGGAAAGCTGGGAAACCAGTACCAATCCGCCGCGCTGTTCAACAAGGTGGCTCCCCGGGCAATCCGCTACGCGGCGGACCATGACGCCAAGGTCATCAACATTTCCCAGGGCGTCTTGTCCGGGTCTGACCAGCTCACGAGTGCAGTGGATTATGCGTTGAAGAAGGGCTCACTGATTTTTGCGGCCACCGGTAACGACGGTAAGGACGGAAATACAGTGGAGTATCCCGCTGCCACCCCTGGGGTGGTAGGTGTGAGTGCTGTCGGCAAGGACCTCGCCATGACAGCCGAATCCACTCACGGGGCCCAAGTGGATATGTCCGCTCCAGGCGATGACATGATCCATGCCTGCGGGAGTAAAACCAGTGCGACCGGGCTCTGCAGGAGCCACGGCACGAGTGACGCCACGGCTCTGGCCTCCGCCAGTGCCGCCCTGATCTGGTCCAAGCATCCGAACTGGACCAACAATCAGGTGCTCCGGGTCATGCTCAACACCATCGGAGGACCGACGGATGGCGCGAAGCGCAACGACGGCATCGGCTATGGAATTGTCCGCCCCCGCATCGCACTGAAAGCCCCCGGCGACCCCGGCCCGGCCGAAAAGTACCCGCTCCCCGACTACCCCGTAGCAGCGTCCAAGTCGCCCTCGGCCAAGCCCTCCAAGGGTGCGCAGGCCCCTGATGACAGTGGCTCCGCCGCTCCGGTTGCCGTCGCTTCCAGAGGTGACGGGAGCAATACCCCGCTCTGGATCGGTGTGGGTGTCGGAACTGCCGCACTTATAGCCGCAGCAATCGCTATCCCAGTTGCTCGCAGCCGTCGCCGCGTACTCCCCACACCCCTGGCACCGCAGTTCCCTCAGTCCCCGTCGCCATATGCGGGACGGCCGTACACGAGCCAGCCTCCGGTTACCCCCACGAACTATGGATCGAACTCGCCGTACAACGGACCGCAAGGGCCAGGCCAGTCAGGCAATGGCTGACAAGCAGGGGATAGTTCACTTCCTGCGCGCCGAATGGCCTTTGAATACCGGCGTACATTTCCGTGCGAACTCGAAATGAGGAATAGCTCTTGCAAGCGAGCAGAGTGTATTGCTAGGTTCGTGGATGGTGCGCTCGAACCAATAACGTATGCACGGGGGAGGGTTCTCGCATGGCGTGGGAAGAGTGGGAGCAGCTGAAGGCCCAAGCGGTCGAGAAGCGCGCGACGGGGATGCAGTTGAACCAATTGGCGGACCCGGGCGGCGGTGGGTCCGGGAACGAGCAGGGCGACCTGCGCGTAAACCAGACGGATCTGGCCGCGGTCGGGGACGCGGCATATCGCCTGTACGGAGGGCTCGATCACTATGGCGATCACGCCCGCATCGCATCCATGGCTGCCGCGGGAGGCTTGAAGTCGGAGGGCTTCGAGGTGGGCGAGGGTCTCGATCACGTGGCCGAGCGCTGGGTGGACCAGGTGCAGTCCCTTCTCGATGCATGCGCGCACATCTCCAACCATCTGGACTACACCAAGGGTGCGCACGCGAAGGACGAGGTGTACATCGGGGGCACGATCAGCAGCATCTCCCAGTTGGACAAGGGATTCGACGACAGGGTGGGGCACTGATGGATCTCGACGCTCTGCGATTCGCTAACTTCTCCAAATTCGGTGAGGCTGTCACCGATTGGGAGGAGATGGTCAAAAAGCTCAAGGACCTCAGGGACGATGCTGAGCAGGACCTTAAGAAGAAGGCCATCAAAGCTCGTTGGGCCGGCGTAAATGCTGGAGTGACGCGCGAGTTCATCGGGAAGACGGCAGCGGAGTTCGCGGATGCTCACACACAGGCAGACACCATCGCGAAGATCCTCAATGACACCTATGGCGAGCTAAAGGGTTACTCGGAGCAGCTCAAGGATGCCATCCATCGTGGAGTGAACAAGAACCTCACGGTGACAGATACTGGCGGCGGTACCTTCCGTGTGGAGATGAACATCCACCCCGACCGCGCCGCCCAAGGCACAGAGGTGCCTCACCACAGCCAGCAGGACGTGAACGACTTCCGGGACGAGATTGCTGGCATCCTCGGCAAGGCCACGCAGTCCGACAAGTCGGCCAAGGAAGTCCTCAAGGCAATCGTTGACGCGGTCAAATATGGCTTCTCGGACGCCAGTTACCCCGATAGGGATCAGGCTGCCCAGGCGCTTAAGGATGCCGAAAAGATGGCCAAGATGGCCAAGCATCCGAAGGACATGTCACTCGACGACATCGCTGAGTTCAATGGGTACTTGAAGAAGTACCACGACGACCCGTTGTTCTCGGAGCGTTTCGCGACTCGGCTCGGCGCTAAGGGAACCCTGCAGTTCTGGACCGACATGACGGATCTGCACGCGGGTGCCAGGGGTGCGGAGCTCGATCAGATGAAGAGCATGCAGAAGAACCTGGGTATGACTCTGGCCACCGCATCGTTCTCGGACTCAGACGGCATGAAGGAGTGGAAGGGTAACGTGCTCAAAGAGACCAACACCAGCTTCAGGGCCGACCCGTCGAACCCCAATAAGCCGGTTGGGGCACTTGGATTTCAAGTGATCAGCAGCCTGATGCGTCAAGGGGAGTACGACACTGAATTCCTCGACTCCTACCGCGAAAAGCTGATCAAGGCCGATAGGGCGCCTAACGGGTTGCCGGGAATGGGTACCAACGACATCTGGGAGAAGGGTTACGAAAGTGTAGACCTCGTCTTCGGGAAGGGTGACGGACGCGATCCGCTTGAGGGGTTCTTTGATGCGGCCTCACATAACCCCGAGGCCGCTGTTAACGCGTTTGAATCGAAGTCCGATCTCAACCACTTGCTCGAGAGCAGTAAGTACACGGATCGCGGCCCCTCGTTGGGGCATGCACTAGAAGCAGCGGTCACGGGGGTTGCACACGGTGACACCCAGCACGGGGCGATGCCGCACAGTAAGACGCAGGTGCAGATTATGCAGAACGTGATCCACGCGGTTGCTCAGCCCGATGGGGGAGGGGAACTGGTGTCCAAGGGGATGGGCGAGAGTTTTGGGCACATGGCAGCCTCCTACATGCCCGAGATCAGCCAGTCGTTGGCCGGGCGCGGATCCGGAGCGATCTTCCTGACGGGCAGTGAAGCCCCTGCTGGATTGGACCGGACGGACGTGACCCGGTTTCTGTCAGAGGTGTCCACGGATGACGATGGGAGGGCTGCCATTCGTTACGGTGAGAGCATTTATACGAGTAGCTTGCTCGACGCGCACCTCGCGGATCCCTCGATTTTTGACGGCAGTTCGCATCAAGTGATTCAGAACATTTCCCATAACGCTGGTGTGATCGAGGGTATCGTCGGACATTCTGTCGCGGACGCAGATATCTCCGCGTCTGTCGACGCAGAGAAGGAAGCGAATGACGCCAACAAGCGGCAGGGTGAGTTCTTCAAGTCGGTTCTCTCTGCCGGGGTTGGAATCGGGTCGGTCGCTTTGGTTCCAGCCACAGCCTCCGGAGCTTTGGCTGGCGCAGCAGGAGGAGGATTCTTCGGCGGCGTTGCCAGCATGTCTGTGGACCGCATCTTTGACGGTCGAGAGATGGAAGGTGCGTTGGACGGGGCCCTGTACGAATCGGGACAGGAGCTTAACAAAACGCAGGATTCCGTCAGCCAGCAAACTCAGTGGGCGGTCGCCGACGCCCTCAAGCAGCATCATGTTGACATGCCGAAGGATGCAACAGACAACTTCGTAAGCCAAGAGGTCAACCGAGGATGGGATGACAGCGACAGGATGCTGGAAGACGTGAAAAAGCGGCCGAGCGCATAGATGAAGTCGAGAATGGGTTCGTTGTGAAGAAGAGTGCAAAAGAGCTCACCATTGGCGCGGTGGTCATCTGTGTTCTGGCTGGTGGTGGCTTGTTCGGGTACCAGCAGATATTCACCAAGGGGCTCGACCGGCTTCCTGCCAAGGTGTGCGACGGTGCCATCAAGCGGGAGGCAGCTGCCCGTGTACTGCCGGATGCCCGATCGGCGGGTGACAATGCTGGAGTGACGGGGACCGGGGAGAATTTCTTCCTCGGGTGCAAGGTTGACACGAGTGGAAACTCGATTGTCTCCGGAGAGGTGAGGGTCGAAGACGCGTCCTTGAAGAATTGGGTCGACTACTACAAGGGCAAGATTGACGCAGAAGTCAGCCGTGTATCCGTCGGTGATGTAGAGGCCCTTTCGCTTTCCGGCACTGCCTCCGTTTACGTCCCATGTGTCCCGCGTGGCGTCAATGCGTCCGACGCGAACCAGTCTTATGCCATGATCGCCGAGGCAAGGGTGATCGGTAAGAGCAGGGTCAAGGGCGCGGCGCTGCGTCAGGCCCTGACCGACTTCGCGTACCAGCTCACAGAGCACGCATACAAGGTTGGTGAATGCCAGAAGCCGCTGGAATTTCCCCAGGAGCTTCCTCCCTACAGGTCGAGTTGAAATGACTTCGCGCTCGCGAACGTCCCCCCGAGTTTAGCTCAAATAATGGCATGGCTGTTTGCCGTCAGACTTATCGGGAAGCCGAAAGGGAAGGAGTGGGAGATCCCCTTCGTCCTGCTACTGAACTTGAATGGGTGATGTCGGGGACGGGGAGCGTGGTGGTACCCCGAGCCGCTCCACCTGTGGCTGGCTCGGCAAGATGAGCGCATGGTCGAGAGCGAAGCAGTTCTGCTGGCGTTGCTGCGCGAGCTTGATGATCCGGAGTGGTTGGAGTGGCCGCAGCACTACGACCGTGGCGAGACCGCAGCCCGCTTCGGTGGTCTACTGACCCGACTCGAAGGCGACTTCGCAGCTCGCTGCACGGATGAGCAGGACACCCAGGACTCCAGCGAGTACGGACGCGTCGTCGTTCCGGCTGAGGCGACCGTATGCGGAACCCGGATCGTCGTCTGCGTGAGCAAGTTCGGCTCGCTGGCGCTTGTCTGCGCGGACAACCCGGGCGCCTTCCTCGGAACGGAGGAAGCTCACGCCGAGGGCGAGTTGGACGGCGCTGACCTTGCCAAGGTCAACCGGGCGTTGGTTGGGCTCGGCTATGTAGTGGTTGCCGAGGAACTGCTGGAGTGCGACTACGACGGGCCGAGTCGACTGCCCTCGCATGTTCAGCGGCCCACCTGGTGGGCTCGCTTCTTCGGCTTCTTCTGACGATCACGCCGACAGGGTCAGGCCCGTGCCCGCCAGGCAGCCGTCGATGACCTCCGGCCGGTGCTGGAGCATCTTGAGCTTGCGCTTCACGGCGCGGGTGACCTGGCCGAGGTCGGCGGCGGCCAGGTTGCCGACGTCGCGCTTGACGAGCGACCAGATGCCCTCCTGTGGGTTGAGGTCCGGGGCGTACGTCGGCAACTGGAACACGGTGAGCCAGTCGGCGTTGGCCTCGAAGAACTCCCGCAGCGGCGCGACCAGGTGCATGCGCAGGTTGTCCCACACCAGCACGATGGGCCCGCCGAGCTGTGTACGGGCGCGGAGGACCAGGTCGCGGTAGTCCTTCCAGCCGAAGCCCTTCGGTTGGTCCTTGCGGCCCCGGTACTCGCGGATCGCGTAGATCAGACGCGACCGCTCACCAGGCTTGTAGCAGGTCATGCCCGCCATCGACACGCGGCCCGAGCCCCGTCCGCGCACACGAACGACCGGAGTACTGCCCTTACGGCCCCAGGTCCTGGCACGCGGCGGCGTCATCGACTGGCCGGCTTCATCCTCGAAGACCACCCAGCCACTGTTCGCCGCCGCGGTGCTCTTACCCGCGCCCACACCTCTCGCTTCCACAGCTCGACCGCATCGTCGTCACGCTCGATCGCACGCCGGGCTGGTTGCTGCCAGCTCCAGCCGTGACGCTTCAGCAGCCGCCAGGTGCCCTCGACCGTGTAGGACACATGGAACAGTCGACCGATCAGTGTCTTCACCCTGGCCAGGGTCCACCGCTGATCGGCCCACCCGTGCGCCAGAGGGTCGCACGCCAACGCCCGCTCCAGCCTGGCCATTTGCACATCAGACAGTCGGGGCCGACCAGGTGATCCCTTGGATGCCACCCCGGCCAGGCCTTCCTCGCGCCACTGGCGTCGCCAGCGTTCTACCGACCGCTTTGAGACCCGCAACGCGGCAGCGATATCCCGGTTCCCCTCCCCGCCCTCGAACCGAGCCACGGCTTCGTGCCGAACACGCTCCCGCGCGGCTCTCTCGACGTCGGTCAAGCCACCACCCTGCGCGTATCTCACCGCCGCAGGACTACCGAAGCCACCCCCACGCCGTCCAGAGAACGGCCCGACATCACCCGATCAAGTTCAGTAGCTTTCGCGCTTGTCGATCCGGAGGCGTGGACTTTTTTGGACCACAGCAGAGAACCCCGGCCGTCGACTCCATGTCCAATCGAGTGTGCAGCGAGTGCGTGGTGAGCTCGCGGCCGATCTGGGATGAACCAGACGGGCCGATGCGCGTGTGCCCCCGTCGGATTCATGCATAGCGCGGCAGGTCGTTTGTGGGGATCGTCCAGTCGGCGGTGGTGACGTCCTCGTCGTAGACGAAGTCCTTGCGGGTCGCGTGACGCGGGCCATCGGGGGTGGAGTGGATGTCTGTCATCACGGCGCCGGTGCCCGTCCGAGGCTCGAAGATCATGTAGACGGGGATGCCCAAGAGCGGGTAGTCCCTCATTTTGCCCAGTCATTGTCCGGGTTGGAGTGTGAGACGACCTCGATGGCAGCCAGCAGAGTGCGCGTATCGAATACGTCCTCGCTCTCCATGTCGGCCTAGGCGATCACCATGACGTCAGGGTGGCGCGTGATTCCCTCCGACTGGTTCTCTACGTCCGGGGTCCCGGTGTGGGCCACCAGGTCCTCAGGCAGCGCCCTCTCCAAGCGTCTTCGGATGCGCAGCACGGTCAGCTCGTGAGGCTTGGCCGGCGACATCATGTCGTGGACGATTCCTTCCTTTGTGGTCTCGAACTTGCCCGGAAGCGTGTCGTCCATCGACTGCACGTACTCCCGCATCACCCGGTAGGTGTGGCTGACCGTGCGCTTGTCGTCCGGGGCGATGGTCATGTCACTCGCCTCTCGTCGGTGCTGGCCGGGGCAGGAGCCATGCGTTTCATGCTAGGCGGCCTCTTGTCTGGAGGCCTGGCATGCAGGGCAGCAAGCCGACTCGGGGGAGCGGAACGCTCGGTCGCAGCCGTTGCAGCTCTGGAGTGGGGCCGGGCGGGTTGGGGGTGGGGCAGGCCGTCGGTGCGCGTGCGGGCAGGGTTGGAGGGAGTAGTTCCGTCAGGCGGTGGGACAGAAGGGCTGCCGGTGTCAGGGTTCGGCGGATCACCTCCGGGGTTATGCCTCGGTCCAGCCACGCCCTTACCACGGGCGCCAGGCGGTGTACGTCGCGATTTGCGAGCAGGAGGCGGGAGTCGCGGCGTAGGTCTGCGAGGAGTGACGCGGCCGGGTCGGAGGGGGTGAAGGGCGCTGAGTTCTCGGGGGGGGCGTTGAGGGGATGATTGGCGGATTTGGGGGCGGGGGAGTTGCCAGAGTGTGGGGTTTCCGCGAGGGGTTTGGCCCCGAACTGCCAGTCACCGCCAATGGGTTGTTGTACGACGTCGTGCGCGTGATCACTCGGCCTGATGCCAGACGCTCTCGGGTTCGCGTCAGGTAGCCGTGTGCTTTCAGTTCGCGTAACGCCGCTGTGATGCGGACCTCGCCCTCCGGGAAGCGGGCCGCCAACGTCTTGATAGTGGCGCTGGCTCCGCGTGGGGAGCGACTGGATATGGGCCGCCAAGCCGATTGCTGTGAGGGAGAGTTCGCGGTGCTGGACCAGGTGGCTGCCTACGACCGTGAAGCGGTGACTGCGGGCTGGCGTGGTTCAAGAGCAGCTTTAGTAGTAGCAGTAACGGCGAGGACTGTGTCGAGGTTGCTGCTACGCCCACGGCCATCCATGTCCGCGACTCCAAGGACACCGGGCGGCCCCACTTCGCTGTGGTGTCAGCCGCCTGGGCCGCGTTTGTCGCCTCCCGCTGATCCAAGAGTGCTGGGGCTTGGGCTCGCCCTCCCGGCTCTGCCGTCGGCGGTCGGTCAGTAGCGGACGTAGTACTCGTCGAGCAGGCGCGTACGTATTGGTTCTCCAGGCGGGCCTTTAGGCCGCAGTCGTGCTCCGGGGAGGTTTTCGCCCTGGCAGTCCGAGCTCGCTGACGGCTTGCTGTTCGTGCTCACTGTGCGGCCCGTGGTGAGGATTCCCCTGACGAAGCAGCCGTCGGACATGTCGTCGTCGGCGCACGGGTAGTCGCCCCTAAGCGTGGCTCGTGTGGATCGGCCACCCAGTTGCCGTGTCCGGCCCATCTTGAACGTGATGTCGTCGGTGTAGTCGGCGTGGGCTTTCACAGCGCTTGTGGTCTGCAGGGCCGCTGCGCCGACAAGGCCGACTGCGGTCATCACGATCTTCCGGCGGATGGTGCGTGTCGTGGTCGCACGGCATGGAAGGGCACTCCGCCTCGGTTGTGGCGTCACCGCTGCCGCGCGGCGTTGGCCGGCGCGGCAGCGGTGACGATATCCCCCGTTGTGTGAGCCTCAGACCTGGTTCGGGTCTGAGGCTCACGGTCCCCCGTGCACCTCGCGCGACGCACTAATGCTTCTTGCCGCGCATTAAGGTCCGCTCACGTTATCCGGAAGCCGGTCGGCAACACAACGCGAAATCGGCAGGAATCAACCGAACCGCACGTGAAGATCTCGTGCCCACTGGTTCGGCGTCTAGATTGACGTCGATGAGTGAGCGACCACAGCCCGGCTCGGCCCGCCCCGGCGGACGCACGGCCCGCACTCGCGCGGCTGTCCTCGCCGCCGCGCTGCACGAACTCGACGAGGTCGGGTTCGGTGAGCTCACCCTGGACAGGCTCGCGGCACGCTCCGGTGTGCACGTTTCGACGATCAGGCGACGCTGGCGCGGCGTCGAGGGCGTTGTCGTCGATCTGATGGCCCAGCACAGCAAGACGATCGCCACGCCGGACTCCGGTGAGTTCCGTCAGGACCTGTACGAACTGGCCGAGGCCATCGCCGGGTTCCATGCCTTGCCCCGCAGTCGCAACCTCGTCGAGGCGATGGTGGCGGCCGCCGCGTACGACCCTCACGTCGCGGACATGGTCCGCAGCGCCTTCACCGCGCGCACCGAAGTCGTGACGGCGCTGGTTCACCGTGCCGTGGACCGGGGTGAGGTCCCGCCTGACACCGACGCGTACGAAGTCATCGCCGCTCTGAGCGCGCCCTTCTACTACCGGCTCCTCATCATGCGGGGCGCCATCGACGAACGGCTCGTCCGCACGAGCGTCGAGGCGGCGTACCGGGCGGCGCGGGGTGGAGTGTTCGGTGGGGAGGGGGCTGGGGGTTAGGTCTGCTTCCGGGGCGGGGGGTGGGTGTGCTGCCGGGGTGAGGGGAGCGGGGCGGCCGGGTGCGTAGGCGGGGGCGGCTCTGGCGCGGGGGCGGGTGCACCGATCGACTCCAGCCGAACGGGCTCGGCCTCGTGGGGCCGCCCGCACGACTCATTCATGGCCGTGACCAGCGGAGACTGTTGTGTGACGGTCGCGCGTCGAGCGTGCAGATCGAGCAAACTTCGGCCGTCTGTGTACCTGCGTCTGCTCCGGGTAACTTACTCTTGAGTAAGAGGGCCGCCCGACTTCCCCCCGTGGTTGGGCGGCCCTCATTCCGTTTGCGGAAGCCCGGTGATCATCCCGTGGCTGCACGATGGAATTGCAGTGGTCCAGGCCTATGGTGTGGCGGCACTGCCGCGTCACGGGGGTGGCAGGAGTGGTCGATGGGGCCCCGTATCTGACACGGGGCCCTGTGCGACCGATCGTTGGGTTCGCTCTGTGCGGGGAGGTTCACTTCGCGACTGAGGGGCTGCCTGGCGCGCCGACTCGGGCGGGGTCGCTGACCGCGGGTCTCGGCGGGGTCGTACTTTGGTAGTGCGAACTTCGCGGAGAGAGGACGGCAGCCGTGACGACGACAGGTGAGCCCCCGGGTAGCCAGGGGCCGGCGGACGGGCCCGAGGCGCGCTCCTACGAGCCGGGACCCTCCGCCGGGAAGCTGCTGCTGTTTGTGGCCGTGTTCGTCGCGTTCGCGGTGATTGTTGTGGGTGGGGGCGTCATTCTTACGGCCGGGGGATGACGCGTCGCATGCGCTCGCTCGTCAGGGGTGGGTACAGCCCACGGCTTTCATGGTGGCGGGCATGTAGGCGCGCATGAATTTTTCGATGGCCGTTCTCTGGTGAACAACCTCATTGTCGCGAGTGACCTTGAGGGCGAGGGTGAAGTTCCATTTCCCGCTGCCCTTGCATCGAGTAGTGGCGATCGACCCGTTGTCTCCGAGCGTGGCTGATTCGGCCAAGTGATGAATACGCCTCGGCTCCCACAGCCCGGTGGCGGAGTTATCGAGGGATGAGTACTTCATGGGGTCGATGCTGTCTGTGTGCCAGGAAAACCTGAGTCGGAGTGCTTCGGATCTATCGACAGAGACGATGCATACTGACCTTCCTTTCTCGCCCCAGCCGGCAGTGTGCCACTCGCTGAATGTCCCTGTGGATTTGAGCAGAGGAGCTGTGAGGCCTTGAGTGACAGGCGTGTCGCAAATCTGCCGTGGAATGTCGATGTTCCGCGCACTGCAGGCGGGTAAGCAGAGCAGGGTGAAGACTGTTAGGGAAGATGCTCCGACCAGCTTGTTGCGTCGGCTCACTGGGTGGCCTCCTTGGAAACGCCCTGGGCGCGTAGGGCTCCCGTGTCTGCAGCCTGGTCAACCACGTCCTGCGGATCGTATGGCGACCTGCCGTCGGTGCGATGTACCTTGCGCCACTCCTCTGCCAGGGCCATCAGCTGATCGTTTCGGTTGCTGTATTTGGCGAGATTAGCGTCTGCGGCCTTATCGTCCAGCTTCCTCTGTTCGTCAGCCAGCCACTTATCTGTCACATAGTCGACGCCTGCCTGCACTTCGTCGCTACCGACGGGGAGGTATCCGATGGCTTGATCGACGACCCACTTGTTCTTGAACTCGGCAACCTCGGGGTCTCCTGCGGCGGCGATTCTCGCCTGTTCGAGGAACCCTACGGTTCGTCCTGCATGAGTCAATGAGTCCATCGGGCACTTCTGGTCAGGGTCATGAATATCGGCGACCATGGCGTGATTGATCCCGCTGTTGAGCGCTGCATACGAGCCTTGATCCTTGGAAACCTGCTTCACCACTTCGTAGAGCTGATCCTGAGGGATAATAGCCCCCCTCATTTCGATTCTGCTCGCCGCCGCATGCACCGTATCCCCGTGATTGACCAGGATCTTTGCCATCGGCTCCCGCAGTGACGCCGGGAACTTGTCCCCCTCGGCCGCCAGGTACTTCAGGGACGACTTGAACACCTTGTTGTTGTCGGCGGAGTGGTCCACGTACTTCGCGTTCGGGTCCGACGGGTCCAGGCCCGTTGCCCCGGCCTGGAGCGCCGCCGCGAAGCCCGCGTGGGTGTCCGTGTCCAGGGACGGGGTGTAGACCGTCGCCTTCGGCGTCTCCTCCGTGTGCTGGGTGATCTTCCAGTCGCGGTCGTGCATCAGGTACTTCATGCGGTCGTCGTCATTGAGGTAGTGCGCCGCCGTGGCCGGCTCGTGGCTCATGAGACCGAGTACGCCGTCCACCGGGTCGTTGGCGAACCAGCCGCCCCGTTTCCCGCTGTACTCGCCCTTCAGGTCCCACTTGTCGGGGGTCTTCTTCTCGGCCTTGATCATGTCGTCGCCGAGGTCCTCCAGGAAGTCCCGCCCGTATCCGTCACCGTGCTGCATGAGCGTGACCAGCGACTGGTATCCCCGGACCTTGTCCAGCCTGGCTGCCTGGAAATCGGTCTCGTAGCGCGCGACGCCCGCCTTCCGCATTTCCGTCCGCCAGTCCTTGTACCACTTGGAGTGGGGGTTCTTGGTGGCCGTCGCGAGGGAGTTGGCGAGGCCGGCCTGAATGGAGTCGTAGTCGGCCGCGTGCCGGGGGTCGGTCACATGGGCGAGGTCGCCGAGGTTGTTGGTCAGGCGAATCGTGCCGCTCGGGCCCAGGCCGTCCAGGACGGTGCGGCTGAATCCCGGATCATGGCTGTTGTCGCGGAACGAGCGTTGGAGTTCGGCCAGTTGGTGTGGCGTGAGCCGTTCGCCGTTGGCGAGTTTGCGGGCGGATTCCTTTGCCACGTCCGCCTCATACTGTTCGATGTCGCCGTCGCCCTTGGCATGGGGGTTGAAGCCGTTGCCCGTACCGTCGGTGAGGTCGGAGTCGAAGACGGCGGCGCCGAGCGCGATCTCGACGCCTGTGTCCGCATCCCCCACGGCGCGCACCGCCTTGTCGATCCGCCCCTGCCAGGACTCGACCGCTCTGTGCACCTCGGCCCTGCTGCCGGGGTCGTGCATCGCCGAGCCCGACCCACTCGCGGCCGCGCGTTCCTCGTCGTATGCCACCACGCCGCGATCCGAGACCCTTATGCCGGCCTCGACGGCCGCCTCGCGCTCGGACTTGAGGTGGCCGCGCAACGTGGCGAACTGCGCGTGAGCGTCCCGGAGGAGCGAGGCGATCGCCTTTGCTTCCGTCTGGGCGTGCTGGAATTCGTGGAGCGTTACGTCGAAGCGCTGGCCGGCCGCGTCGGCGCTCAGGCCGGTCCAGGTCCCGGGGGTCGGTGGGCCGGGCGTGATGCCATGCACGTCCCGCTTGTAGTCCGTCTCCCGTTTTCCGAATTCCTTCGCCATACCGTCCCAGCGGTCGGCCGCGGCGGTGAGTGTGGCGAGGTCGGTGGTCATGATCTCGTGGTACGTGGGCATGGGGCGGGTCCTCGTGCGTCGGTCGGGGGCGGGTCGTACGGCGATCAGTAGCGGTCGAGCGATGACGTCGTCCGGACCTGCGCCCCTACGCCGAAGTCCGTTCCCTGGAGGAGGGTCGTGGTGGCGCGCAGCGACACCTTCTCCGAACTCAGCCTGTTCATAAGGGACTTCACTTGATCGCCCCAGGTCTTGTGCGCTTTCTTCAGGGCCGATGACGTGATCCAGCCATGCCCGTCCTTCGCGTCGAACGCCCGGACGGCGGCCCCCGTGTCCTCGTCCGCCCACTCGCCCGACCGGCGTGTGTCGGGTTCGATGTGGTTCTCGATCGCCCGGGCCGCGGCGCGCTTCCGCGCCGGTGACGAAGCGAGGTTCTGCTGCCCCTGGGCAGGTCCGATGGCCATGATGCTGATGTCCTCCCCGTGTGTGTACTCGCATCCCCGCGCAGGCCAACTGCCTTGAGTTGAGGCGGGATTCTGGGCAACGAGGGCCGGACGCACTGGTCACCCCACGTCCGGGTGATCAGTTCCGCAGGCCGGTGGCGGGCGGCGCGGAGGGGCGTCCGTCTCGGGTGACGCAGTCCGTGTGGCTTGACGGGGCGGCGACGCGATCGTGGGGGCGTCAGCGATGTCCAGGCAAAGAGCATGGCCACCACCGCGTCCGAGAAGGTGAAGGACAACTACGGTCAGGGGCAGCAGTAGGCGGCAGGGAAGGTCTCATGCAAGACGAGCCCTGGGGCAGCGGGTGGAAGGCTGTGACAGCGCGACTCGCCTCCCCGATGGGGTGCCGAGCATCGGCTGACGCGGCGTAGCGGGCGGGCCGCCGCCCGGATGTGCCGTAGCGCCTTAGGGGTGGCCCACGATTGGTGGGCCACCCCTGAGGTTGCGGCTCAGCGCCGCCGGCAGAGGCCGTGACCGGAATCGAACCGGTGTGCTTCGCTTTGCAGGCGAATCCCTAAACCACTCGGGCACACGGCCAACTGAGTTCGGAACAAGGTTCGTTGAACTCGATGTCTTGACCGTACGGCCCGTCTTCCGCCGCGCCTAGAGCATCGCGTGGGTCGCAATGTGACTGCCACACGGCGTTCATGGTGGGCGGGGCGTCGTACGAGGAGTCGTACGACCAAGGGACCAGGAGGACGGGGACCACCGACAGGGGCCAAACAGTGTCGTGCCCCTTACTCTGAAACGCATGACCGCCCTGGAACCGCCCGGTGACGCCGAGGTCGCCCGCGACGTCGCCTCCGACGTCTCCCTCGACAGACCCGCCGATCTCACTGCCGACCTCGGTGCCGGCCTCGCTTCCGGCGTACGGACCGGTGAAGGCGTGCTCGGGCGCGGCTATCGCGCCCTCAGCATCGGCATCGTCTCCGTCGTTCTACTCATTGCGTTCGAGGCCACCGCCGTCGGGACCGCCATGCCCGTCGCCGCGCGTGAGCTCGACGGCGTGTCGCTCTACGCCTTCGCCTTCTCCGCCTACTTCACCACCAGCCTCTTCGGCATGGTGCTGTCCGGGCAGTGGGCCGACCGGCGCGGGCCGCTGGCGCCGCTGGGGGCGGGGATCGCGGCGTTCGCGGCCGGGCTGCTGCTCGCCGGTACCGCGGCGTCCATGTGGATGTTCATCGCCGGGCGGGCCGTGCAGGGGCTGGGGGGTGGGCTGGTCATCGTGGCGTTGTACGTCGTGGTCAGCCGCGCCTATCCGGAGCGGCTGCGGCCCGCGATCATGGCCGCCTTCGCCGCGAGCTGGGTGGTTCCCTCCGTCGTCGGGCCGCTCGCGTCCGGCGCCGTGACCGAGCACCTCGGGTGGCGGTGGGTGTTCATCGGGATCCCCGTGCTGGTCGTGTTCCCGCTCGCGCTCGCGCTGCCGCAGATCCGGCGCCGCGCCTCCGGGCCCGCCGAAGGCGCCGTCCCGGGCGCCGTCGACCGGCGCCGTATCCGGCTCGCTCTCGGGATCTCCTTCGGCGCCGGATTCCTTCAGTACGCCGCCCAGGACCTGGCCTGGGTGTCCCTTCTCCCCGGCGCCGTGGGCGTCGCCCTGCTCGTGCCGGCCGTGCTCGGGCTGTTGCCCCGGGGCACGTACCGCGCCGCCCGCGGGCTGCCCGCCGTCGTCCTCTTGCGCGGTGTCGCCGCCGGGTCCTTCATCGCGGCGGAGTCCTTCGTACCGCTGATGCTCGTCACGCAGCGCGGGCTCTCGCCGATGATGGCCGGGCTGTCACTGGCGGTGGGCGGGGCCACCTGGGCGCTGGGCTCGTACGTGCAGTCCCGGCCGGGCCTGGAGCCGTACCGGGAGCGCATGATGGCGGGCGGGATGGTCCTGGTGGCCGCGGCCATCGTGACCGCTCCGAGCGTGCTGATCCAGGCCGTACCGGTGTGGATCGTGGCGGTGGCGTGGGGCTTCGGGTGTCTCGGGATGGGTCTGGTGATCTCGTCGACGAGCGTGCTGCTGCTCCAGCTGTCCGCGCCGGAGGAGGCGGGGGCGAACTCGGCCGCGCTGCAGATCTCGGACGGCCTCTCGAACGTCGTCCTGCTGGCCGTGGGCGGGGCCGCGTTCGCCGCGCTCGGGGGCGGGGCGGTGGGGGCCGCGCACGGCGCCACGGCGGCCGGCGGGTCGCACCCGGCGGCGTTCGCGGCGGTGTTCCTGCCGATGGCCGTGGTGGCCCTGGCGGGGGCGTGGGTGGCGACTCGGGTAGGGGCCGAGCGGCGCAAGTAGAGGCCGAGCGGCGCGGGTAGGGACCGAGCGGTGCGGGTAGGGACCGAGCGGTGCTGAGGCGCGAGTGGCGCTGAGGGGCAGTGTGAGGACCGTCGGACCGCGGATGTGAGAGCCGTCGGACGGCGGACGTGCCGACCCTCGGACGGCCGGTCTGCGGAGCCTCGGACGGCCGGTCTGCGGAGCCTCGGACGGCCGGTCTGCGGAGCCTCGGACGGCCGGTCTGCGGAGCCTCGGACGGCCGGTCTGCGGAGCCCCGGTCAGCCGGTCTGCGGAGCCTCGGACGGCCGGTCTGCGGAGCCCCGGTCAGCCGGTCTGCGGAGCCTCGGACGGCCGGTCTGCGGACCCCCGGTCAGCCGGTCTGCGGAGCCTCGGACGGCCGGTCTGCGGACCCCCGGTCAGCCGGTCTGCGGACCCCCGGACGGCCGGTCTGCGGGCCGTCGGACAGTGGGTGTGAGAGCCGTCGCACAGCAGATGTGAGGCCCGTCGCATCCAGTGCCCGAGCCCCCGAGTCTGCCCCGGGAAGTGAGGGGGCCACCGGTAGGGTGGCCCGGTTGTCGTACGTACCCGACCGCTTCGATCACCGCCCCGTCCCGCGCCTCGTCGCCCCGTCCCCATCCGCGTAACCCGCCTCGTCGCCCCGTTCCCGCGCCCGTCGAACCCGGAGACCGTGACTACCACCGCCGCCACCGCCTCTTCCTCCTCCCACCACCTCTCACCCGCCTTCCCCGGCCGCGCCCCCTGGGGCACCGCGGGCAAGCTGCGTGCCTGGCAGCAAGGGGCCATGGAGAGGTACCTCCAGGAGCAGCCGCGCGACTTTCTCGCCGTCGCCACCCCGGGCGCCGGCAAGACGACGTTCGCGCTCACCCTCGCGTCCTGGCTGCTGCACCACCATGTCGTGCAGCAGGTGACCGTGGTCGCGCCGACCGAGCACCTGAAGAAGCAGTGGGCCGAGGCCGCCGCGCGCATAGGCATCAAGCTGGACCCCGAGTACAGCGCGGGTCCGCTCAACAAGGAGTACCAGGGCGTCGCCGTCACCTACGCGGGTGTGGGCGTGCGGCCGATGCTGCACCGCAACCGCAGCGAGCAGCGCAAGACCCTCGTCATCCTCGACGAGATCCACCACGCCGGTGACAGCAAGTCGTGGGGTGAGGCGTGCCTGGAGGCCTTCGAGCCGGCGACCCGCCGCCTCGCCCTCACCGGTACGCCGTTCCGCTCCGACACCAACCCCATCCCCTTCGTCCAGTACGAGGAGGGCAGGGACGGCATCCGGCGCTCCTCCGCCGACTACACGTACGGCTACGGCAGCGCGCTCGGGGACGGCGTCGTGCGGCCCGTCATCTTCCTCTCCTACAGCGGCAACATGCGGTGGCGCACGAAGGCCGGCGACGAGATCGCCGCCCGGCTCGGCGAACCCATGACCAAGGACGCCGTCAGCCAGGCCTGGCGCACGGCCCTCGACCCGCGCGGCGAGTGGATGCCGAGCGTGCTGCGCGCCGCCGACCAGCGGCTCACCGAGGTCCGCAAGGGCATCCCGGACGCCGGGGGTCTTGTCATCGCCGCCGACCAGGACTCCGCCCGCGCCTACGCCAAGCTGATCCGGGAGATCACCGGTACGAAGCCCACCACCGTCCTGTCCGACGACACCGGCGCGTCGAAGCGGATCGACGACTTCTCGGCGAGCAACGACCGCTGGATGGTCGCCGTCCGCATGGTGTCCGAGGGCGTCGACGTGCCCCGGCTCGCCGTGGGCGTCTACGCGACGACGATCTCGACCCCGCTCTTCTTCGCGCAGGCCGTGGGCCGTTTCGTACGTTCGCGGCGGCGCGGCGAGACCGCGTCCGTCTTCCTGCCCACCGTCCCCGACCTCCTCGGCTTCGCGAACGAGATGGAGGTCGAGCGCGACCACGTGCTCGACAAGCCGAAGAAGGACGGGGAGGAGGACCCCTACGCCGAGTCCGAGCAGGAGATGGACGAGGCGAACAAGCAGGAGGACGAGGACACGGGGGAGCAGGAGCAGTTCTCCTTCGAGGCGCTCGAGTCCGAGGCCACGTTCGACCGGGTCCTCTACGACGGCGCCGAGTTCGGCATGCAGGCCCACCCGGGGAGCGAGGAGGAGCAGGACTACCTCGGCATTCCCGGGCTCCTCGAACCCGACCAGGTGCAGATGCTGCTCCAGAAGCGGCAGGCCCGGCAGATCGCGCACAGCAAGAAGAAGCCCGACAGCGAGGCCGATCTCCTCGAGATGCCCGCCGAGCGGCGGCCCGTCGTCTCGCACAAGGAGCTCCTCGAACTCCGCAAGTCGCTGAACACGATGGTCGGGGCGTACGTACATCAGAGCGGTAAGCCGCACGGTGTCATCCACACCGAGCTGCGGCGGGTGTGCGGAGGGCCGCCGAGCGCGGAGGCCACGGCCGGGCAGTTGCGGCAGCGCATCGCGAAGGTCCAGGAGTGGGCCACCCGGATGAAGTGACGTCCCTCAAGGGGCGTTGGGCGGGGCCTCTGTGACTGACCGTGGGGTTCATGAGGCTCTCGCCGGGACGGGTCGCGCGTGCCGGGAGTCGTGTGCGCTACGTGCAGACGTGGTGCACGCTCCGTTGATCGCGCCCCGCGTAACGGGGCAATCGGTACAGGTCAGGATAGTTACTGCCCGGATTCTGGACGGAGTCTTCCGCTGAGCGGGACGACCTCGCTACATTCCCGGCAACGCACACGCCCCGTGGCAGAGCCGCCGCGGAGCGCAGCCGGTGCGCCATGCGCCTCCGCCCGGGACCATCCGAACCGGGTCGATTGCCGACCGGCGGCCTCTGACGCGCGTCGCCCACGGGGCCGGCGTCGCAACCGCCGCGGAGGGGGCCGCCGCCTTCACCACTAAGGAGTGGGCGTCGTGACCGCGGAGACCTCCCAGACGCTCGACCGGGGACTGCGTGTCCTCAAGCTGCTCGCCGACACCGACCACGGGCTGACGGTCACCGAGCTGTCCAACAGGCTCGGCGTGAACCGCACCGTCGTGTACCGCCTGCTCGCCACGCTCGAACAGCACGCCCTGGTCCGACGCGACCTCGGAGGCCGGGCGCGGGTGGGGCTCGGCGTGCTGCGCCTGGGCCGCCAGGTGCATCCGCTGGTACGGGAGGCTGCGCTGCCGGCGCTGCGATCCCTTGCCGAGGACATCGGGGCCACCGCGCATCTCACGCTGGTCGACGGCTCGGAAGCGCTCGCCGTCGCCGTCGTCGAGCCGACCTGGACGGACTATCACGTGGCGTACCGGGCCGGTTTCCGGCATCCGCTCGACCGGGGGGCCGCGGGGCGCGCCATACTCGCTGCGCGGCAGGGGCTGGCGCCTGAGCCCGGTTACACGCTGACCCATGGGGAGCTCGAGGCCGGTGCCTGTGGCGCTGCGGCGCCCTTGGTGGGGGTGAGCGGGCTCGAGGGGAGTGTGGGAGTGGTGATGCTTTCGGACTCCGTCCCTGAGCGGGTGGGGCCGCGGGTTCTTGATGCGGCGCGGGAGGTTGCCGACGCGTTGCGCTAGGCGCGCTGCGTTCCGGGTATTCGTGCGGGGTATCAGTGCCGGGCGTTTTGCGCCGTTCCCCGCGCCCCTTGTCGGCGGCGGTCCGTTGTCTTCTGCGGGTTCGTCTCGGCTGGGTGCGCAGTTCCCCGCGCCCCTTGAACAACCGGTCCGTTCTTGGCTGCGGGCCGAGTGTGGCTGGTCGCGCAGTTCCCCGCGCCCCTGGGTGTGGCCGGTCGGTTGTTGGCTGCGGGTCGGGTGTGGCTGGTCGCGCAGTTCCCCGCGCCCCCAATGGGGCGCCCCCGTCGCGGCTGGTCCTCGCGTTAGATTGGGGCCGTGCTTCTCTCTCGGATTTCTCGGCCCAAGGCCCTTGCCGTTTGTGCGTTGCCTGTGGTGGCTCTGCTGGCCGTGGCGGGGTTTGCGCCGTTGCCGTTCGCCATCGCTCAGCCCGGGCCGACCACCGATGTGCTCGGGGATTCGAGGGGGAAGCCCGTCATCGAGATCTCCGGTGCGCCCACCCGGGACACCACGGGGAAGCTGCGCATGGTGACGATCGTCGCCACCGGGCCCGATGCGGAGGTGAGCCTGGGTGACCTCGTCGACAGCTGGTTCCGTACGGACCGTGCCGTCATGCCCCGCGACGCCGTATACCCCGCGGGCGACTCCACCAAGGAGATCGAGCAGCACAACCTCGGCGAGATGAAGAAGTCGCAGGACTCCGCGACCGCGGCCGCGCTCGGCTTTCTGGGCAAGTCCCCGGACGAGGTGAAGGTGGACCTCCAGCTCGCTGACGTCGGCGGGCCCAGCGCGGGGCTCTTCTTCTCCCTCGGCATCGTCGACAAGCTGGACGGCAACGGCAGCGGGGGCGATCTCACGGGCGGCCGTTCCATCGCCGGTACGGGCACCATCACCGCCGCCGGGAAGGTCGGCGCCGTCGGCGGGGTGTCGCTCAAGACGCAGGCCGCCTGGCGCGACGGAGCCAAGGTGTTCCTGGTGCCGGAGGCGGAGTGCGGGGACGCCAAGGCCGAGGCGCCCAAGGGCATGCGGCTGATCCCTGTGACGACGCTCAAGGGCGCGGTCTCGGCGCTGACGGCCCTGGACAAGGGCGACGGGGGCAAGGTCCCCAGCTGCTAGGCACAGGGGGAGCACAGGGCCCGCTCACTCCGTCACGAATCCCTCCTTCACCAGCCAGTCCTTCGCCACGTTGTGCGGGTCCTGGCCGTCGACGTCGACCCTCGCGTTCAGCTCCTGCGCGACCGTGTTGTTGAGCTTCTTCGTGATCGGCTCGATGACCTCCGCCATCGCCGGATACTTCGCCAGGGACTTGGTGTTCATCTCCGGGGCCGCGTTGTAGTTCGGGAAGAAGTGCTTGTCGTCCGCCATCACCTTGAGGTTCATGGCCTTGATGCGGCCGTCGGTCGTGAAGACCTCGCCGAACGTGCAGGTGCCCTTCGCGGCCTGCGTGTAGATGATCCCGGTGTCCATCTGCGTGACGTTCGCGGTCGGGATCTTCATGCCGTACGCCTTCTCCATGCCGTGCAGCCCGTCCGCACGGTTGGCGAACTCGCTCTCCACGCAGAGCGTCACGGCCTTGGGGTTCTTCTTGGCGAGGGCGGCCACGTCCGAGAGGGTCTTCGTGCCGTACTTCTTGAAGTTGGCCTCGTTCATGGCCAGCGCGTACGTGTTGTTGAGCGCGGACGGCGGCAGCCAGGTGATGCCGTTCTTGAGGTCGGCGTCGTGCACGGCCTGCCACTGGGCCTGCGGGTCCGGGATAGGGGTGGAGTGGCCCAGGTAGGTGATCCAGGCGGTGCCTGTGTATTCGTACATCCCGTCCGCTTCACCGCTCTTGATGGCCTCGCGGGCGCCGATGGAACCCTGGATGCCGGTGCGGTCGAGGACGTCGGCGCCGGCGGCCTTGAAGGCGATGCCCATCATGGCGCCGAGGATCAGCTGTTCGGTGAACTCCTTGGACGTGACGGTGATATTGGCGCCCCTGAGCGGCTCGCCCTTGCCGATCGAGCCCGGTTTCACGTCGTCGACCAGCGGACTGCCGCTGGTCAGTCCGCAGCCCGCGAGCAGTGACGCGACGAGGCCCGCTGCCGCCGCCGCACGGTACGTACGCCTCATGTCCGCACCTCCAGTCCGCGTGGCCGCAAGAGGAGTTCGGCGAGCGACGCCAGCCAGTCCACGAGCAGGGCCAGCGCGACGGTCAGGATCGAGCCGAGCACCAGGACCGGCATGCGCTGGTTGGTGATGCCGGTGGTGATCAGGACGCCGAGTCCGCCACCGCCGCCGAACGTGGCGAGGGTCGCCGTGCCGACGTTCAGGACGAGCGCCGTGCGCACGCCCGCGAGGATCAGCGGTACGGCCAGCGGGAGTTCGACCTTGGTGAGGACGCCGAACGGTGACATGCCGATGCCGCGCGCCGATTCGAGGAGTGTGGGGTCGTTCGCCTTCAGGCCCGCGATGGTGTTGGAGAGCACGGGCAGGATCGCGTAGATGATGATGCCGATCAGGGCCGACCGGCGGCCGATGCCCAGCCAGATCACCAGCAGGGCGAGCAGGCCGATCGCGGGGGTGGCCTGGCCCATGTTGGCGAAGGCGAGGGCGACCGGGGTCGCCTTGCGGAACATCCTGCGGGTCAGCAGGATGCCCAGCGGGATCGCGATGATCAGCACGAAGAACGTGGAGACCACCGTCAGGTAGATGTGCTGCTTGACGAGCTTCCACACCTGACCGCCCGAGATGGCGTTCTCGGTGATCGTGTCCAGGGTGGCCTGCTGGAACCAGAGCCAGGTGGCCAGCAGCACGGCCACGATCACGGCCGGCAGGAACGTGAGTTTCTGCCAGGAGATCCGGCGCTTCTCGCGGACCGGCGGCGGTGGCGGCGCCTCCTGCTCGGCCTCGCCCTCGTCGCGGAACGCGACGCCCTTCACCTCGTGCTCGCCCTCCGGACGCTGGTCCGGGGGCGACTTGGGGGTGTTCACGCCTTCAGCCCTCCCCCCTCGCCTTCCTGCTCCTGATGGGTCTGCTGCGCCCGCAGTTCCTCCAGTTCGTGCTGGTGCTCCACGGCCTCGAGCCGGTCGGCGTCCAGGAGTTCGTGTACGGAGTTCATCAGCGTCTCCATGTCGACGACGCCCTCGTACTCACCGCGCCGCCCGGTGACCGCGACGCGTCCCGCGTTGTCGGTCAGGACTGCTTCGAGCGCGTCGCGCAGGGTCGCGTCCCGGGTCACCGTGTCGTGCACGAGGGTGCCCGCGCGGGCCAGTGACCCCTTGGCGCGCATCAGGTCACCGCGCCGCAGCCACTTGTAGGGGCGGCGCCGCTTGTCGAGCAGGAGCAGCTCGTTGGTGCCCGCGTCGCGCAGCTTGTCGAAGATGGTCTGGAGGGGGTCGTCGACCTGCACCGTCGGGTAGTCGGTGACCTCCACGTCCCGGACGCGGGTGAGGTTGAGGCGCTTGAGGGCGGCGCCCGCGCCGACGAAGCCGGACACGAAGTCGTCGACGGGGTTGGTGAGGATGGCCTCGGGGGTGTCGAACTGGGCGATGTGCGAGCGCTCGCGCAGGACCACGATGCGGTCACCGATCTTGATCGCCTCGTCGAAGTCGTGGGTGACGAAGACGATCGTCTTGTGCAGCTCCCGCTGGAGGCGGATCAGCTCGTCCTGGAGGTGGTCGCGGGTGATCGGGTCGACCGCGCCGAACGGCTCGTCCATCAGGAGTACGGGCGGGTCGGCCGCCAACGCCCTTGCCACGCCCACGCGTTGCTGCTGGCCTCCGGAGAGCTGGCGTGGATAGCGGCCGCGGAACTCGCCGGGATCGAGACCGACCAGGTCCAGCATCTCCTCGACGCGCGCCTTGATCTTCGACTTGGACCAGCCGATCATCTTCGGCACCAGGGCGATGTTCTGCGCGACCGTCATGTGCGGGAAGAGGCCCGAGGACTGGATCGCGTAGCCGACCTTGCGCCGGAGCTTCACCGGGTCCATGTCCGTGACGTCCTCGCCGCCGATCCTGATACGGCCGCTGGTCGGCTCGATGAGCCGGTTGATCATCTTGAGGAGGGTGGTCTTGCCGCCACCCGAGGGGCCCACGAAGATGACGGTCTCGCCCGCCTTGATCTCCAGGCTGACGTTGTCCACGGCGGGCGCGGCGGATCCGGGGTAGCGCTTGGTGAGGTTCTCCAGCTCGATCGTCGCCCCGGTCGTGGAGCCGTGCTCCCCGGCGCCGCCATCGGCGGTGGCCGTCGCCGTGGCGGCGGCCGCGGGGGTCTGGGGCAAGGAGTCAGACACGGATCCCCCTCGGGATGGTCATGCGGCCGATGAGGACGTACGCGGCGTCGAAGAGGAGCGCGAGGATGATGATGCCGACCGTGCCCGCGAGCACCTGGTTCAGTGCGTTCTTGCTGCCCAGGGACGCGATGCCGCGGAAGATCTCGTTGCCGAGCCCGGGGCCGGACGCGTAGGCCGCGATGGCGGCGATGCCCATCAGCATCTGGGTGGAGACCCGGATCCCGGTGAGGATCGGCGGCCAGGCGAGCGGCAGCTCCACCTTGGCGAGCCGGGCCATGCGGGACATGCCGATGCCGCGGGCCGCGTCGATCAGGGAGGGGTCCACGCCCCGCAGGCCCACGATCGAGTTCCGCACGATGGGCAGCAGCCCGTACAGGGTGAGCGAGATGACCGTCGGCGGGACGCCGAGGCCGACGATCGGGATGAGCAGACCGATCATGGCGAGCGAGGGGATCGTCAGGATGGTCGAGGTCGTCGTGGTGGCGAGGTTGCCCGCCCAGTCGCTGCGGTAGGTGACCACACCGATCACCACGCCGATGACGGTCGCGACGACCATGCACTGGAAGACCACGCTGGCGTGCTGGTAGGCGTCCGCCAGCAGCTGCTGATGGGCCGCGCTGATGTAGTCCCAGAAGTTCACGGGCCTCGCCTCCTTTCGCCGGGCTGACGTCCGGCCGGCTTCAGCCGGTGGCCCGGGGTTGTCCCCGGGAAGACGCAGCGCCGGCACTCACCTCGTCCGGGCGGACTCCGTGAGCGTCGAGGACGTGCGCGTCAGGAATCCGACGAGGCCTGCTCCACGAGCGGGATGATCCGCAGCGGAACGGGATTTTCCATGACGATCGCGGTGGAAGCCCGGACGATGCCATCAAATCCCACGACCCGGTCGATCACACGCTGGAGATCGGCGTTCGAGCGGGCCACGAGACGGCACAGCATGTCGCCGGTGCCGGTCGTCGTGTGGAGTTCGAGGACCTCGGGGACCGTGGTCAAGTGCGCCCTGACGTCCGGTCCTTGGCCCTGCCGGATCTGCAGCGTGGCGAAGGCCGTGACCGGATAGCCGAGGGCCGCCGGATCCACCTGGGGTCCGAAGCCCCGGATGACTCCGTTCGACTGAAGCCGGTCGAGGCGCGCCTGCACGGTGCCGCGCGCGACCCCCAGGCGCCGGGACGCCTCAAGGACCCCGATCCGGGGCTCGCGCGCGAGCAGCAGGATCAGCTGCCCGTCCAGATGATCGATCGCCATACGGGCCTCCGGGTGGTCATCCTGTACAGATCGCCCGCCCATAATGGCGATCCGCTGAGCAGATTGACCATCGGAATCACGAACTATTGCGCATCTTGTGGTTCGGAGAGAGCCTCTGGCCATGGCAGCTACTTCTGCGAACATCCAGACCACCCCCGACACCGCGCGCGAGGCCGACCCCTTCCCGGTGAAGGGAATGGACGCGGTCGTCTTCGCCGTGGGCAACGCCAAACAGGCCGCCCACTACTACTCGACGGCCTTCGGCATGAAGCTCGTGGCCTACTCGGGCCCGGAGAACGGCAGCCGCGAGACGGCCTCCTACGTGCTCACGAACGGCTCCGCCCGCTTCGTGTTCACCTCCGTCATCAAGGTCTCCACCGACTGGGGCCGTTTCCTCGCCGACCATGTGGCCGAGCACGGCGACGGCGTCGTCGATCTCGCCATCGAGGTCCCGGACGCCCGCGCCGCGTACGCGTACGCCGTCGAGCACGGCGCCCGCGGCATCACCGAGCCGTACGAGTCCAAGGACGAGCACGGCACCGTCGTGCGCGCCGCGATCGCCACGTACGGCAAGACCCGCCACACGCTCGTCGAGCGCACGGGCTACGACGGTCCGTACCTGCCCGGCTTCGCCGCGGCCGACCCGATCGTCGAGCCGCCGGCCAGGCGGACCTTCCAGGCCGTCGACCACTGCGTCGGCAATGTCGAGCTCGGCAGGATGAACGAGTGGGTGGCGTTCTACAACAAGGTCATGGGCTTCACGAACATGAAGGAGTTCGTGGGCGACGACATCGCGACCGAGTACAGCGCGCTGATGTCGAAGGTCGTCGCGGACGGCACGCTCAAGGTCAAGTTCCCGATCAACGAGCCGGCCATCGCCAAGAAGAAGTCCCAGATCGACGAGTACCTGGAGTTCTACGGCGGCGCCGGCGTCCAGCACATCGCGCTCGCCACGAACGACATCGTCGAGTCCGTACGCGCCATGCGCGCCGCGGGCGTCCAGTTCCTCGACACCCCCGACTCGTACTACGACACGCTCGGCGAGTGGGCCGGCGAGACGCGGGTGCCCGTCGAGATCCTGCGCGAGGAGAAGATCCTCGTCGACCGCGACGAGGACGGCTACCTGCTGCAGATCTTCACCAAGCCGGTCCAGGACAAGCCGACCGTCTTCTTCGAGATGATCGAGCGGCACGGCTCGATGGGCTTCGGAAAGGGCAACTTCAAGGCGCTCTTCGAGGCGATCGAGCGCGAGCAGGACAAGCGCGGCAATCTGTAGGGGCACTCCGTAGGCACACGCCCTAGGCTGGCCTCATGGCCAGGATCAACGACGTGGGCGGCATGACAGGGTTCGGCGCCATCGACACCACCGACGACGCCGAACCCTTTCACGCGGACTGGGAGGCGCGCGTCTTCGCCCTCCAGCGCGCGCTCCTCGTCAAGGGGGTCTTCAACCTCGACGAGTTCAGGGACGCCATCGAGACGATGCCGCCGGGCGAGTACCTCGCGGCCTCGTACTACGAGCGCTGGTTCCATGCGATCCGCACGCTCCTCGAACGCAAGGGCGTCATCGAGGAAGGGGCGCTGCGCGATGACTGACCGGTTCGCCGCAGGCGCCCGCGTCCGCACGTACCCGCACGACCCGCCGCACCACACGCGCCTGCCGCGGTACGCCCGCGGCAAGCTCGGCGTCGTGGTCGAGCCGGAGGGGCGGGCGCCGCTCGCCGACGTGCGCGCGCAGGGCCGGGACGACGCCCCCGTCGAGATGATCTACGCGGTCCGGTTCGCGGCACGCGAGCTGTGGGGTGAGGGCGACCACCATGTCGTACTCGACCTGTCGGAGAGCTATCTGAGGGAGGCCGAGTGATGTCCGGTACGCACGAGGACGCGGTGATCTCCCGTCAGGTACGCCGCCTGGAGAGCCTGTTGGAGGAACAGGGCATCGTCGGGGGCGACACCGTCGACGAGGTCATCGACGGGTTCCTGTCGGGCGCCTCGCCCGTGAACGGCGCGAAGGTCGTGGCCCGCGCGTGGACGGATCCGACCTACCGGGAGCGCCTCCTCGCCGACGGCACCTCGGCGGTGGGTGAACTGGGCTTCTCTGCCGGGGGAGTTCAGAAGCAGCGGCTGCGCGTCGTCGAGAACACCGCCGACACGCACAACGTCATCGTCTGCACGCTGTGCTCCTGCTACCCCCTGCGCCTGCTCGGGCCCTCGCCCGGCTGGTACAAGAGCGAGGCGTACCGCTCCCGCGTCGTGCGGGACCCGCGCGGCGTCCTCGCCGAGTTCGGCGTGACCCTGCCGGAGTCCGTGGACATCACGGTCTGGGACTCCAGCGCGGAGACGCGGTACATGGTCCTGCCCAGGCGCCCCGCGGGAACGGACCGCCTCGGCGAGGCGGAACTGGCGGCCCTGATCACGCGGAACGGTCTCATCGGGACGGGTGTGATTTAGCCGGGTGCGCTTCAGGGGGGCGGGGCCCCGGGTTGCAGGGGTTCGGGACGGGTGTGATCTGACCGGGAGCGCTACGGGGCCGAAGGTCCCCGGTCGTGGGGCTTACGCGCCCGGGGGCTTGGGCGCCTGAGGAGTCTGCCGGGACGACGGCTCGGCCGGGGCTGCCGGAGGCTTGGCCGGCGGGGCCGCGGACCTGGGTGGCGTGACGGGGGCGGCCGGGCGGGCCGCGGGGCTTTCGCCCGGCGGGCGCCGGGGTGCGGAGCGCGCGGGGGCCGGGCTCCGGGGCGCCGCGTGGGGCGCCGACGACGGTGCCGTGTCCGGCTTCGTCTCCCGTGCCTTCTCGGGCCAGTCGGCCGCCGGGGCGCCCAGCGCGGCCCGTGCCTTCTTCGCGAGCGGGGCCAGGAGCGGCGAGAAGGACGGGTTGATGCGCAGGGCCTCGTCGATGTACCGGCGGGCGGGCCCGTCCAGCTTCAGCTCCCTCTCCACTTCCCCCCGGTGGTAGGCGATCAGCGCACTGCGTACGGTGCCCCCGTGTTCCGGGTCCGTCGCGCGCTGCACGTACTTCAGCGCCTGCTTGTCGTCGCCCGCCTTGTGCAGCGCCCAGCCCAGCGCGTCCGCGGCCTGCACGCTCGGCGCCCGCTCCCACTCGGCCCGCAGTCGGGTCACGGCCGCCCGCGGGTCTGCGTGGTCCGCCTCGAACCGGCCGAGGAGGAGCGAGTCGTCGACCCCGTTCGCCCCGTCCGCCTCCACCCGCTTCCGCAGCAGGTCGTACTGCTCCTTCGCCGCGTCGCCGAACCCGATCGACTCGTACAACTCGCCCAGCTCCAGGGCGTACTCGGGCCGCGGTCGCTGGGCGAGCACCTGCCGGTACGCCTGGAGCGCCTCCGTCGTACGGCCCAGCGACGTCAGGGCGCGGCCCTTCCCGGCGAGCGCCGCGTCCTGGTCGGGGTCGGCCGCGAGGGCCTGGGTGAAGTAGCTCAGCGCCTCCGCGGGCTTGCCCCGCTCCCACGTCAGCTCGCCCAGCCGGTTCAGATACGAGGCCCGCTCGGACGGCGTCGAGGCGAGCGCCGCCGCGTCGGTCAGCGACGCGAGCGCGTCGTCACGCCAGCCGCGGTCCCGGTAGACCTGCCCCTTGCGTGCCATCACGGCCGCGCCCGAGTGCAGCTGCGTCAGCTTCTCCAGGGCCCGGCCCACGGCCTTGTAGTCCCCGAGGTGCCCGTAGGCGTCGATGAGCAGCGGATACGTCGTCCACCGCTTCGGCGCCAGCTTCGCAGACGCCTCGCCCCACTTCTTCGCGGCGCGGTAGTCGTGCCGCGCGCCGGCGAGCGCGGCGAGCCCGTTCAGGGCGTCCACGTTCCCGGCGGGCCGCGTCTTCAGCGAGGTCCGCAGGGCGCGCTCCGCCTTCGGGTAGTACGCCGAGTCGGCCGTCCGCAGCCCCCGCTCCACGTAGGCGGCCCCGAGCACCGCCCACGACCGGTCGTCACGCGGATGGGCCCGCAGATACGACTCGCGCTCCCCGATGAGCGCCGTCAGGTCGGGCAGCGACGCGGTGGCACCCGCGGCCGCCGCGTCCATCGCCCGCGCGGCGGACCCCGGCGCGGGCGGCGTCCCGCGCTCCGGTGAGGAGGGCATCGGCATCAGCAGGATGCCTCCGACCACCACGGACCCCGCGACCGCGCCGATCACCACGCGTCTCATCAGCGGGGAGAGCCGGCGTCCCGGCTCGGGACCAGTGGCCGTGGCCGGCCGCTCCGCTTCGGTCTCCTCGATCTCCTCGGTCTTCATGGCGCACACTGTGCGTCAATACGAAGAGCACATCACGGCAACATCCCGGCACGTGAAGGGCGTCTCAGACGGGTTCACACCGATGGCCCCGAGTGCGACGCTGTGATCATGAGCCGCACACTCACCGAACGACTTCAGGAAGGCCTCCCGGCCGGGGCGGTCCTCACCGACCCCGACGTCACGGCCTCGTACGCCAACGACATGGCCAGCTTCTGCGACGCGGGCGCGCCCGCCGTCGTGGTGCTGCCCCGCACCGTCGAGCAGGTCCAGCACGTGATGCGCACGGCGACCGAGCTGCGCGTCCCGGTCGTCCCGCAGGGCGCCCGCACGGGCCTGTCCGGCGCGGCCAACGCGTCCGAGGGCTGCATCGTGCTGTCCCTGGTCAAGATGGACCGCATCCTGGAGATCAACACCGTCGACAGGATCGCGGTCGTCGAGCCGGGCGTCATCAACGCCAAGCTCTCCCGGGCCGTCAACGAAAAGGGCCTCTACTACCCGCCGGACCCGTCCAGTTGGGAAATGTGCACCATCGGCGGGAACATCGGCACGGCATCGGGCGGCCTGTGCTGTGTGAAGTACGGGGTGACGGCGGAGTACGTCCTCGGGCTCGACGTCGTCCTCGCCGACGGCCGGCTCCTGTCCACGGGGCGCCGCACCGCCAAGGGCGTCGCGGGCTACGACCTCACACGTCTGTTCGTCGGCTCCGAGGGCAGCCTCGGCATCGTCGTACGGGCCACGCTCGCGCTCAGGCCCGAGCCGCCGCAGCAGCTGGTCCTGGCCGCCGAATTCGCCTCCACGGACGCCGCCTGCGACGCGGTCTGCAAGATCATGGAGGGCGGTCACGTCCCGTCACTGCTCGAACTCATGGACCGTACGACCGTGAAGGCCGTCAACGCGATGGCGAACATGGGGCTGCCCGAGACCACCGAGGCGCTGCTCCTCGCGGCCTTCGACACCCTCGACCCGGCCGCCGACCTCGCCGCCGTCGGTGCCCTGTGCGAGGCCGCGGGCGCGACCCAGGTCGTCCCCGCCGAGGACGCCGCCGAGTCCGAACTGCTCCTCCAGGCCCGGCGCCTCTCACTCACCGCGCTCGAAGCCGTCAAGGGCACGACGATGATCGACGACGTGTGCGTGCCGCGCTCGAAGCTCGCCGAGATGCTCGACGGTGTCGAGCGCATCGCCGAGAAGTACGACCTGACGATCGGCGTCTGCTGCCACGCGGGCGACGGCAACACGCACCCCACCGTCTGCTTCGACGCCCAGGACGCCGACGAGGGCCGGCGGGCCCGCGAGTCCTTCGACGAGATCATGGCGCTGGGTCTCGAACTCGGCGGGACCATCACCGGCGAGCACGGCGTCGGCGTCCTCAAGAAGGAGTGGCTGGCGCGCGAGCTCGGCCCGGTCGGCATCGAGATGCAGCGCGCCGTCAAGGCGGCCTTCGACCCGCTCGGTCTGCTCAACCCGGGCAAGCTCTTCTGACGCCCGCCGCTCCCGGTTCGTTCTTCTGCTCGCATCCACCCCCGTGGGACGCGCGCTCACTCACCGTCCTGGGACTCGTCCGAGGGCCACGGGTCGCGCAGCCACAGCTCGTCGACGCGGCCCGGGGTGGGGGCGAGCAGCTCGGCGAGGCCGTCGTCGATGCCGAGCCGCTCGGACTCAGAGCCCGGAGGGACCACCCGCAGCGTCCGCTCCAGCCAGGCGGACACGGCGGCGGCGGGCGCTTCCAGGAGCGCGTCGCCGTCCGGTGAACTCAGCGCCATGAGGACGACGCTGCGGCGGTCGACCTTCGTCGGCCACACGCGCACGTCGCCGTGCCCGCACGGCCGGAACACCCCCTCCACCAGCAGCTCGCGCGCGAACGTCCAGTTGACCGGGCTCTCGGAGCCGATGTGAAAGGCGATGTGGACGGCGTACGGGTCGTCGGTCCGGTAGGTGAGGCGGGCAGGGACGGGGATGCTGCGCTCGGGCGACAGGACGAGCCTCAGCTCGAGTTCACGTTCCACCACGGTGTGCATGTCGTGCGTTTCCTCTCCTCGTACGGGTCGTGCGGGGGCCCGCGAGAGCGGGCCCGTGCAAGGAGAGAGGGCGAAGGGCGCGGAGCATTACGCGAGTTCCGGAAAGTTTTTCCGGCGTCCCCGGAAAGTGGTCCTTACGGGCGGACCCGCCCGGTGGCGGGCGGTGGTCTGATAGATGTGGACCCCCAACAAAACCCCCGAGCAGATACGGGACGACGGACATGAGCGCCCCAACTCCGGCCCCCGGCGACGACAGGCCCCGCGACGGGTACTACCCCGACCCGTCCATTCCCGGATATGTCCGGTACTGGAACGGTGCCGCGTGGGTGCCCGGCACGAGCCGCCCGGCCCCGTCCGACGGCGAACCCCTCGCCGCCCCCGCCGGGGTGACCCCGGCCCCCACCCCAGAGCCCGCCCCCGCCCCCTCGCCCTCTCCGTCTCCTGCGCCTCTGCCCGTCGAGGAGACCGGCCCGGTCTTCCTCGACGAGGAGCCGGAGCGGTACTCGGACGAGCCGGCCGCACCCGAACCCGCCACGGCCTGGCAGGCGGACGCGTCCCGCCAGACCGGCTTCGGCGGCGAGCAGGACCGCCGTGTGTCCTGGGGCGCCGACCCGCGCGTACCTGCTCCGCAGCAGGAGGAGCGCACGGACGGCGCGCTCACGGACCGCCCCGCACAGCCGGAGCCCCCGACGCCGCCCACGGAGGGGACCGTCACGTTCCGCCGCACCTCGGCGCCCGTGAACCGCCCCGAGGGCACGATGACGATGCGAGCGCTGTCTGCTCGGCAGGTGCCGGGCCGGCAACTGCCCGCGCCGCAAGGGCCCGCGACGCAGGGACCGGCGCAGGGTCAGGGGCCGGCATCCCAGGAGGCGGCCGGCCTGCACGCGCAGGGCCACCAGGGTCAGCAGGTCGAGGGCCACCAGGCCCAGCAGCCCGCGCCCCAGCAGCCCGCGCCCCAACAGCCCGCGCCCCAACAGCCCGCGCCCCAACAGGCCGGCTCCCAGCCTCAGCCCCATCAGGGCTTCGCCCCGCAGGGGCCGGCTCAGCAACCTCCGGCCCACCAGGCGCCGGCCCCACAGTCCGCTCCGCTCCAGCCCCAAGCGCCCCGGGCCAATCGCCCGGGCGCGGTCCCGCCACAGGCCGCCGGCCCCTCCGCCGCCCCCATGACCTCCGGCCCCGGCGGCGGCTCGCCGTCCTGGGCGCAGCAAGTGCACCAGCTCGCCCAGCCCGGTCAGTCCGGGCAGCTCGGCCAGTCCGCTCAGCCCGCCGCGGGCGAACCCGCGGAGCCGGGAGGCCCCGTCACGCCGTGGAAGCCCGTGGCCAACGACCCGTTCCTGGCGGCAGCCCAGGCGCAGGCGTCGGCGCGGCCCGCCGGGCCGGGCAGGCGTCTCGCGGCCCGGCTCATCGACACGGTGGTGCTCGGTGCGGTCACCGCGGTGGCGGCCGTCCCGCTCGGGACCAAGGCCGTCGACCACATCGACGGGAAGATCGACGCGGCGAAGGCGTCGGGCCGCCAGGCCACGGTCTGGCTGCTGGACGGCACGACCGGCACTTACCTGGGCATCGTCCTCGCCGTTCTCCTTGTCGGCGGTGTCCTCTACGAGGCCCTGCCGACCGCCAAGTGGGGCCGCACCCTCGGCAAGAAGGTGTGCGGGCTCCAGGTGCGGGACATCGAGGAGCACGAGGCGCCCACGTTCGGCGCGGCGCTTCGGCGGTGGCTGGTGTACTGCGTGACGGGCCTGCTGGCCATCGGCGTCGTCGGCGTGCTGTGGTGCCTGTTCGACCGGCCGTGGCGCCAGTGCTGGCACGACAAGGCGGCCCGTACGTTCGTCGCGGGCTGACCCCCGCCGCCCAGCCCGGCCACCGCACGGGCGAGCCGTCGTACCCCGGACGGCGGCTCGCCGGATGCGGAATCGGGGGGTTCGCGGTCGACTCGGGCCATGAGCACCGAACCGCCGCCCCCCGGCTCAGGCCAGCCCCCGGAAGACGACCCGTTCCGAAAGCCGCCGCCCTCCCAGGGCAGCGGTGGCTCACCGGACGGCGGCCGACAGGACCCGTACGGGACTCCGCAGAACCCCCCGGGTTCGGGGAACCCGTACGACTCCGCGCCGCCCCCGCCCGGCGGCACCCCACCGCCTCCGCCCGGCGGCACTCCTCCTCCGCCACCCCCGCCCGGCGGCGGTGGAGGCCCCTATGGAGGTGGCCCCTACGGGGAAGATCCCTACACCGGTGCCCCTTACGGGGGTGACCCGCTGGCCGGGATGCCGCCCCTGGCGGACAGCGGCAAGCGCGTGCTCGCGCGGATCATCGACATCATCCTGGTCAGCATCGTCGTGGGGCTGCTGTCCTGGGCGTTCGGGATCGCCGAGTACCAGACGAACCCCGACAAGATCGAGTACGGCAAGCAGTTCGGCCAGTCCGTCCTCGCCGCGATCCTCTACATCGGGTACGACACGTTCATGACCGCGAGGACCGGCCAGACCCTGGGCAAGCGGCTGCTCAAGCTGCGCGTGGCGAACCTCAACGACGGGGCCACGCCCAGCGTCCAGACCAACCTGGTGCGCGCCGCGGTCCTGTGGCTGCCGGCGGTGTTCTGCTGCGCCTGCATCTGGACCGCGTTCTGCGGCGGCTGGAGCTTCTTCGACAAGCCCTACAAGCAGGGCCTGCACGACAAGGCCGCGAAGACGGTGGTGGTCAGCACCGGCTGAGCGGACGAGGGGCGGCGTTTGCGGCGGGTTCGTGGATCATCACGGGCCCGCCGGTCCGCGTGTGCCGGACGGCGCGACCTCGTACACGGACTCGGGGGCTGCCTGCGGGGCGGCCGCGGGCACGACGGCCCGCTGGACCGGCAACCGCTCCTCCGTGACGGCCCCGGAGTCGGGGGTCTCGGATGCCGGCGCGGCGGCGGGCCGTGACTTCGGCAGGGGGACCGTCAGCGCCACGAGGAGACCGAGGCCGAGTGCGGCCAGGGCGATGACCGCGACGCCGAGGCCCGAACTCGTCTGCGACAACAGCAGCATGGCGAGTGTCGAGAAGATCACGGTCGCGGAACCGTAGGCGAGCTGTGCGGCAGTCGGACGCGGCATGGCGTTATCCGTCCTCGGGACAGCGGATGCTTGCTTCACTGGCGTATAGCAGGAGCCATTGGCAGCTGCATATGTAAGGGGTGCGGAGCCGGGTCGACTTGGCCTTGGCGTGCCGTCAAATGACTCTAATCCGACGCATGCCCGAGGAGAACGGGCAGTAAGCGTGACCTAACCCACGACGCGGTTGCACGGGGGGCGCACGGAGTCACCGAGTCCACGAAGTGGACGGTTCGGCGCGCCCGTTGAGGGAAAGGCCGCGTCCGGATATCGGCGCCGCGCCACTGCATAGTGCACTTCAGTTGTCCCAGTCAAGGTCTGTTATTTCTCCTTCACCTCCGGTCAAATAGCGTCACTTGTGATACGTGGCCGACAGGCCACGGAGGAGGGGAACCATCAAGTGACCACCAAGAGACGGGCGTTGAGATCCGCCGCCGTGCTCGTGACGCTGACCGCGACCGCGGCTGCCGGATCGGTCCTCGCGACGGGCGCCCAGGCCGACACCCCGGCCGTGGGAAGCTCCACGTCGCACGGCAAGACGTACGGGGGCAAGGGGCACGTCATCGGCGGCCCCTTCAGCCGGCAGATGGAGCAGCAGCGCAAGACCGCGCTGGAGCAGGTGCTCTCCGGGAAGTCGAAGGTCGTCAAGCGCGACGGCTCGCAGGTCGTGCAGCTCGGCAAGAACAAGTACGTCGAGCTGGGCCGGGAGCGGACCGACAAGATCTTCACGATCCTGACGGAGTTCGGCGACAAGGTCGACAACACGACGCTGGTCGACCGTGCCGACGACGACACGCCTGACCTGAAGCCCAAGTACGGGGGCACGCCGGGCCCGCTGCACAACCGCATAGCGGAGCCGGACCGTGCCACGAACAACAGCACGGCCTGGCAGAAGGACTACAGCAGCAAGCACTTCCAGGACCTGTACTTCGGTACGGGCAAGGGAGTCGACTCGCTGAAGACCTACTACGAGAAGACGTCGTCGGGCCGCTACTCGGTCGACGGCGAGGTCTCGGACTGGGTCAAGGTCCCCTACAACGAGGCCCGTTACGGCTCCAACTACTGCGGCGCCGACAACTGCCCGAACGTCGAGGACCTGGTCCGCGACGGCGTGAACGCGTGGGTCGAGCAGCAGAAGGCGGCCGGCAAGTCCGACGCCGACATCAAGGCGGACCTGTCCCAGTACGACCAGTGGGACCGTACCGACCACGACAACGACGGCAACTTCAACGAGCCCGACGGCTACATCGACCACTTCCAGATCGTCCACGCGGGCGAGGACGGGTCGGCCGGCGGCGGCGCGCAGGGCGGCGACTCCCTGTGGGCGCACCGCGGTTACGCCTACGGCCGCGACGACGGCGACACCGGTCCGACGGGCTTCAAGGCGGGCGGCACCCCGGTCGGCGACACCGGCATCTGGGTCGGCGACTACACGATGCAGCCGGAGAACGGCGGCCTCGGCGTCTTCGCCCACGAGTACGGCCATGACCTCGGCCTGCCCGACCTGTACGACACCACGTACAGCGGCGAGAACTCGGTCGGCTTCTGGTCCCTGATGTCGGCCGGCTCCTGGCTCGGCACCGGCAAGGACGCCATCGGCGACATGCCGGGCGACATGACCGCCTGGGACAAGCTGCAGCTCGGCTGGCTCAACTACGACAAGGCCAAGGCGGCGACCAAGTCGACGCACACGCTGGGTGTTTCGGAGTACAACACCAAGCGCAAGCAGGCCCTCGTCGTCGAGCTGCCCGAGAAGAAGAACGTCACCACCGACATCGTGAAGCCCACCGAGGGCGCGAAGCAGTGGTGGTCGGACTACGGTGACGACCTCTCCAACACCCTCACGCGCCCGGTCGATCTGACCGGCAGGTCGAAGGCGGCCCTCGAACTCGACGGCTGGTACGACATCGAGAAGGACTACGACTACCTGTACACGCAGGTGTCCACGGACGACGGCGCCAGCTGGAAGACGATCGACGGCACCGCCGACGGCGTCACCATCCCGCGTGACGGCGGCGACAAGCCGGCCCTGACCGGCGTCTCCGGCAAGTTCCAGCACCTGGTGTTCCCGCTGGACGCCTACGCGGGCCAGAAGATCAGTGTCCGCTTCCGCTACAAGACGGACGGCGGCGCCGGCGGCATGGGCTTCACCGCCGACAACCTCACCGTCAAGGCGGACGGCCAGGCGCTGTTCACCGACAACGCCGAGGGCGACGACAACGGCTGGACCGCGCGCGGCTTCTCGCGCGTCGGCGCCTCCGTGACGGGCGACTTCCCGCAGTTCTACCTCGCGGAGAACCGCCAGTACGTCTCCTACGACAAGACCCTCAAGGTCGGCCCGTACAACTTCGGTTGGCGCGACGGCGGTGCGAAGAACGACTGGGTCGAGCACTACTCGTACCGTCCCGGCCTGATGATCTGGCAGTGGGACACCTCGCAGCGCAACAACAACGTCGGCCAGCACCCCGGCAAGGGCCTGATCCTGCCGGTCGACGCCCACGCCAAGCCGCTCAAGTGGGCCGACGGCAAATACATCACCAACAAGATCCAGCCGTACGACGCCGCGTTCAGCTGGTTCCCGAACCCGGGCTTCTCGCTGCACAAGCTCGGCGTCGAGACCAAGATCCCGGCACAGCTGGGCGTCCCGGTCTTCGACGACCACAAGGGCACGTACTGGTACAAGGAGAACGCCACCGGCAGTGTCCAGACAACTGACACCAACACCCGGATCTCGATCGTCGGGCAGCCGCTCGACGGCTCGTCGATCACGGTGAAGGTGGGCCCCTCGGCGAAGTAGTCCACATCGCCGCAGGTCAGAGCGTGATCGGCCGTCGCCCTCTAGCGGGCGGCGGCCGATCGTGTTTAGGTGCGTCCTGTGGGTTTCTTATTGACACTACGTCTCACGGGGGTGTGACAGTCATGTCCGCAGGAGGGTTCTGCAAGCTGCCGAACGGCACCGTGGTGGTGGCGCTGACCGTGCCCAGCCCGTCGCCGGACGACGGTGCGGTACGGGTCCTGGTGCACGCGGCGAACCGCGCCCGCGCCCTGACCCGGCTGCGCAACCTCGGCCTGCGGGCGATCTACCTGAGGGGCAACGCGGAGCCCCCCACACCGGACGAGATCACGGCGGTCCTGCACCACCCCGACGGCCTCCTGTGGAGAGCCGCCCCCCACTGCACGGCGGGCGAACTGTGGCACCCGATCAGAGCCCTCCTGAGACCGAGGCAGCCCGGCCGGGCCGGCTACTCCAGCTCGGCCTCCACCCCGGCGCCCAGCCCCTCCCGCGTGTGAGGAGCGGGGTCCGGAGCAGAGCCCCACGCGGCGGAGCCGCACATTGATACGGCCGGGAAGGGGCGGGCCGGGGGAGGGAAAGCTCAGACGACAGGCTTGCCGCTGAGCTCGACCCCGGCGCCCCGCATCTCCTCGAGCGCCGCCGCGGTGGTCCCCGCGGCCACGCCGGCCGTCAGATCGAGCAGCACCTGAGCCCGGAACCCCTCCCGCACCGCATCCAGCGCGGTGGCGCGAACGCAGTGATCCGTGGCGAGCCCGACCACATCCACCTCGGTGATCCCCCGAGCCCGGAGCCAGTCCGCCAAGGAGGCCCCGTTCTCGTCGCGCCCCTCGAAGCCGCTGTAGGCGGCCGCGTACGCCCCCTTGTCGAACACCGCGTCGATCGCCCCCGACGCCACGGCCGGCGCGAAGTTCGGGTGGAACCCGACCCCCTCCGTGCCCGCCACGCAGTGCGCGGGCCAGGAGTGGACGTAGTCCGGGGAATCGGAGAAGTGGTCACCGGGCGCGATGTGGTGATCGCGGGTGGCCACGACGTGCCGGTACCCCGCGGGCGCCTGCCCGATCAGGTCGGTGACGGCCGCGGCCACGTCGGCCCCGCCCGCTACCGCGAGGCTGCCGCCCGCACAGAAGTCGTTCTGCACATCTACGACGATCAAGGCGCGGCGCATGGCGGGTGTCCTTCGGCTGGGAGACTTCGAGCGTAGAGACTCGAAGTGCGTTGCGGGAGGGGGCGTTTGAGTGTCAAGCGGGCGCGTCCAGCAGATACTCCGTAGGGATCACGGCTTCCCCGCGCGAGAGCTGCGTCGCCGAGAGCGGCAGCCCGTCGAGCGCCTCGATGTGCCGCTCGCGTACCGCGTCCAGCGGCTCGCGCGCGACGACGGTGCCGCCCTTGACCAGCTCGACCAGGAGCTGCCGGTCGACGAGCTCGTCCGGGACGGGACCCGTGCCGATCACCTCGGCCTCGGCGGTCCCCTGATCGTCGCGCCGCCGTGCGGCCCACTTGCGCCCGCCCACGGACGTCTTCGCGCCCATGGACTTCTTTGCCACGGGCAGCAGCGGCGCCTGCGGGTCGGTGGACTCGGCGCGCGCGACGAGCTTGTAGACCATGGAGCACGTCGGCTGCCCCGAGCCGGTGACCAGCTGCGTTCCCACGCCGTACGCGTCCACGGGCGCGGCCGCGAGCGAGGCGATGGCGTACTCGTCGAGGTCCGAGGTGACGACGATCTTCGTCTCGGTGGCGCCGAGTTCGTCGAGCTGCCCGCGCACACGGTGCGCGACGAGCAGCAGGTCGCCGGAGTCGATGCGTACGGCGCCGAGCCCGGGCCCGGCGATCTCCACGGCGAGGCGCACGGCCTCCGTGACGTCGTACGTGTCCACGAGCAGGGTCGTGCCCTCGCCGAGGGAGTCGACCTGGGCGCGGAACGCGTCGCGCTCCGTGTCGTGCAGCAGCGTGAAGGCGTGCGCGGACGTGCCGACGGTCGGGATCCCGTACCGGAACCCGGCCGCGAGGTCCGAGGTGGTGGCGAAGCCGCCCACGTACGCGGCGCGGGACGCGGCGACGGCGGCCAGCTCGTGGGTGCGGCGCGCGCCCATCTCGATCAGCGGCCGGCCGCCCGCGGCGGAGGCCATGCGGGAGGCGGCGGCGGCGATCGCCGAGTCGTGGTTGAGGATGGAGAGGATCACCGTCTCCAGCAGGACGCACTCCGCGAAGGAGCCCTCGACCCGCAGCAGGGGGGAGCCGGGGAAGTACACCTCGCCCTCGGGGTAGCCCCAGATGTCGCCGCTGAAGCGGTAGGCGGCCAGCCATTCGAGGGTCGGCTCGTCGATGATGCCGCGCTCGCGCAGGAAGCCCAGTTCGCCGGCGTTGAACCGGAAGTTCTCGACGGCGTCCAGCACCCGGCCCGTGCCTGCCACGACGCCGTAGCGGCGGCCCTCGGGCAGCCTGCGTGTGAAGACCTCGAAGACCGAGCGCCGGTCGGCCGTGCCCGCCTTGAGCGCGGCCTGGAGCATCGTGAGCTCGTAGTGATCGGTGAAGAGCGCTGTCGACGGAACGTCCACCGGCAGGCCAAGGTCCGCTGTGTTCATATCCGGGATGCTACCCCCAATTAGCGTCAGTGTGACGATTTCCGTGGTCGATTTGTGCGGTCGCCGCCCCCTAGTGGCAGCATGGGCTGTGTGACGGCTCCTGCACCCCTAGAGATCGAACGCACCGAGTCGGCGGAGGAGACCTTCGCCGTACCCGAGCCGGACGTTCCCTGGATCACGCTCGTGCACAACGACCCGGTCAACCTGATGAGTTACGTGACGTATGTCTTCCAGACGTACTTCGGTTATTCGAAGGACAAGGCCACCAAACTGATGCTCGACGTGCACCAGAAGGGTCGCGCGGTCGTCTCCAGCGGGTCCCGCGAGGAGATGGAACGCGACGTTCAGGCCATGCACGGCTACGGTCTGTGGGCCACCCTTCAGCAGGACCGCAAGTAGCGCACGCAAGCAGCGCACGCAAGCAGCGACGGAGTAGCGACGCACCTGATGCCAGGACACTTCGAACCGATTCCCGGCGGCGGGGCTGCCGTCGCGCTCGACGAGGTCGAGATCTCGATCATCCGCTCCCTGGCGGTCCAGCTCCTGGAGCTGATCGGCCCGGGGCCCGGCGGGGACGCGTCCGACGACCCGCTCGCCGAACTCTTCGCGGAGGGCCCGAGCGAGCCGCCGTCCGACCCGGTCCTCCAGCGCCTCTTCCCCGACGCCTACGGCGGCCCGGGCGGCGAGGAGGCGACGGCGGACAAGGCGGACGAACAGCGTGCGCACTCCGCCGAGTTCAGGCGCTTCACCGAGAACGACCTGCGGGCCGGCAAGCGCGAGGACGCGCTCGCCGTGATCCGCTCGCTCGACGCGCTGACGTCCTCCGGCGAAGGGGGAGCGGTCCTCAAGCTCTCGCCCGAGGAGTCCGTGCGCTGGATGCGCGCGCTCAACGATCTGCGTCTCGCGATCGGCACCCGCCTCGACATCACCGACGAAGAGGACGCGGACTTCCTCTACCGGCTCCCGGACGAGGACCCGCGCAAGCCGATGGTGATGGCGTATCTATGGCTCGGCGGACTCCAGGAGACTCTGGTCGAAACCCTGATGACCTGATCTGTCAGGACATGTCGACCGGACGCTGAGAGTCCGCATGTAAGCGCGTTCGCTCAGCGGTTGCTCAATTCCGGATAACGATCCTGTCACTTGAGCGGTCGCGTATGCCATACGAGGGGCTTTTTGTCCGGTTTTTCCAGTGGTGTGTGCCACACGTGGCTTTCTCGATCAGTGTTGCCGCCGTGATAAATCTTCACGACCGCCCGACGGACGCCACCCCTGTCCCGTCGGGTGCGCCCCGACCGGCAGACCGCCGGTAGGCACAGCTCCATCCATCCAGGGGACCAGTACCCCCAAGGATCGTCACAGTCGATCCGAGCCGCAGCGGCACGGATCGGCATGGAGAAAGGCGCAACACCATGACCTCAGTGCAGGTCGGCAAACAACACGACGGCAATGAGGCCGTGCAGGCCCCCGGCGAGTCCGGTGAGGGCGAGGGTTACCAGCGCGGTCTCGGCGCCCGGCAGATCCAGATGATCGCCATCGGCGGCGCCATCGGGACCGGCCTCTTCCTCGGCGCGGGCAAGGGCATCTCGAAGGCGGGCCCCAGCCTGATCCTCGCGTACGCCATCGCGGGCCTCGTCATCTTCTTCATCATGCGGGCGCTCGGCGAGCTCCTCATGTACCGCCCCGTCTCGGGCTCCTTCTCGGAGTACGCGCGTGAGTTCATCGGCCCCTTCGCGGGCTTCGTGACCGGCTGGACGTACTGGCTCTTCTGGGTCGTCACCGGCATCACCGAGGTCACCGCGGCCGCCCAGTACATGAAGTACTGGACCCACGACAGCGTTCCGCAGTGGCTCACCGCGCTCGTCTTCACCCTCATCCTCTACGCCGTGAACCTGATCTCCGTGAAGCTCTTCGGTGAGCTGGAGTTCTGGTTCTCGATGGTGAAGGTCACCGCGATCGTCGGCATGATCCTCATCTGCGCCGGCATCCTCACCGTCGGCTTCTCCGACGCGGGCGACACCGCCTCCGTCACGCACCTGTGGTCCGACGGCGGCTTCTTCCCGAACGGCATCGGCTCCACCCTCATGACCCTCCAGATGGTCATGTTCGCCTTCCTCGCCGTCGAGCTCGTCGGCGTCACCGCGGGCGAGTCCAAGGACCCGAAGACCGTCCTGCCCAAGGCCATCAACACCGTGCCGTGGCGCATCGCCGTCTTCTACGTCGGCGCGCTGATCATGATCCTCTCGGTCGTGCCGTGGACGAACTTCCAGCCGGGCGTCTCCCCGTTCGTCGCCGCCTTCGAGAAGATGGGCCTCGGCGTCGGTGCCGCCATCGTCAACTTCGTCGTCCTGACCGCGGCGCTGTCGTCCTGCAACTCCGGCATGTACTCCACCGGCCGCATGCTGCGCGACCTCGCGCTCAACGGCCAGGGCCCGAAGTTCTTCACCAAGCTGACCAAGTCCGGCACGCCCCTCATCGGCACGACGGTCTCCGCCGCGATGATGCTGGTCGGCGTCTGGATCAACTACCAGTGGCCCGGCGAGGCGTTCAACTACGTCGTCTCCTTCGCCACCATCTCCGGCATGTGGGCCTGGATCGTCATCCTGATCTGCCAGATCCGCTACCGCATCAAGGCCGACCGCGGCGAGCTGCCCCAGTCCTCCTTCAAGGCTCCCGGCGGCATCGTCCCCAGCATCCTGGCGCTCGGCTTCATCGGCATGGTGATCGTGCTGATGGGCATCGACAAGGACGCCCGCGTCTCGCTCTACTGCGCTCCGCTGTGGGCCGTCATCCTCGGCATCTCGTACGTCGTCCTGCGCAGCCGCAACCCGCAGAGCGCGGCGTTCGCGAAGCGCAATCAGCCGGAGAAGTCCGAGCAGGCCAAGTAGTCCAGCAGGCCGGCAGTCCAGCAGTTCAAGTAGTCCAGCAGACCGGGGTGATCCCCCGCGTCTCAGCATCCGGGCCCTGTCGTACCGCACTCCGGTACGGCAGGGCCCGGATGCTTATCCTGAGCCCCATGCTGACCCTGACGCAGGCCCTCCACGACCAGATCGTCGCCCACGCGCGCGCCGACCACCCCGACGAGGCGTGCGGCGTCGTCGCCGGACCGGCGGGCACCGGCCGGCCCGAGCGCTTCATCCCGATGCTCAACGCCGCCCGCTCGCCCACGTTCTATGAGTTCGACTCGGGCGACCTGCTGAAGCTGTACCGCGAGATGGACGACCGGGACGAGGAGCCCGTGATCATCTACCACTCGCACACCGCGACCGAGGCCCACCCCTCCCGCACCGACATCACGTACGCGAACGAGCCGGGCGCCCACTACGTCCTCGTCTCCACCGCGGACACCGACGACGCGGGACCCTTCCAGTTCCGTTCGTTCCGGATCGTCGAAGGCGTCGTGACCGAGGAAGAGGTCGAGGTCACCCCGTAACCCGGCCTCCCCGGTCCCGTACCGCCCCAGCCGCGCCCAGCCACGTCCCAGCCATCGGACGGATATCGACCACATGGTGAGATCACACTCCGGGATCCCGGGCGGGAATCGATACGATGACCCCATGGTTCTTCACGACGTGAGCGACAAGACGCCGGGCATGCTGCTCGTGGCGCGCCTTCACGTCGACCTGTGCCGCCTCGCCAGCGCCATCTGTCCCAACCCCTGACGCGTCCCCCCGCACTGCTTCGCAGGCTCCGGGACCGCCGCGGCGGACTCCGTCCGCCGGCCCGACGTGTCGTGGGCACCGCTGTTCAGCGCACGCCAAAGCCCTTCCGTACCCTCCCCTGTTACTGGAGTCCAGCCATGGCCATCGAGGTCCGCATCCCGACCATCCTCCGCACCTACACCGACGGCCAGAAGTCCGTCGAGGGCAGCGGGGACACGCTCGCCGAGCTCTTCGCCGACCTCGAGACCCGCCACACGGGCATCCAGGCGCGCATCGTGGACGGCGAGCAGCTGCGCCGCTTCGTGAACGTCTACCTGAACGACGAGGACGTCCGCTTCCTGGACGGCATCACCACCAAGCTCGCCGACGGCGACAACGTCACGATCCTGCCGGCCGTGGCCGGCGGCATGGCCTGATCGGGATGCGGTACGACTCCCCGCTCGCCGCGGTCGGCAACACGCCCCTGGTGCGGCTGCCGCGGCTCTCGCCGTCCGAGGACGTACGGATCTGGGCGAAGCTCGAGGACCGCAACCCGACCGGCTCGGTCAAGGACCGCCCCGCGCTCCACATGATCGAGCAGGCCGAGAAGGACGGCCGGCTCACCCCCGGCTGCACCATCCTCGAGCCGACCTCGGGCAACACCGGCATCTCCCTTGCCATGGCGGCCCGCCTCAAGGGCTACCGCATGGTGTGCGTCATGCCGGAGAACACCTCGCAGGAGCGCAGGGACCTGCTCGCCATGTGGGGTGCCGAGATCATCCCCTCGCCCGCGGCGGGCGGCTCCAACACGGCCGTGCGCATGGCCAAGGAACTGAGCGCGCAGCACCCGGACTGGGTGATGCTCTATCAGTACGGCAACCCGGACAACGCGGGCGCCCACTACGCGACGACCGGCCCCGAGATCCTCGCCGACCTGCCCTCCGTCACGCACTTCGTGGCGGGCCTCGGCACGACGGGCACCCTCATGGGCGTCGGCCGCTACCTGCGCGAACAGAAGCCGGACGTCAAGATCGTCGCCGCGGAGCCGCGCTACGACGACCTGGTCTACGGCCTGCGCAACCTCGACGAGGGTTTCGTACCCGAGCTGTACGACGCCTCCGTCCTGACCACCCGCTTCTCGGTGGGCTCCGCGGACGCGGTGACCCGCACCCGTGAACTCCTCCAGCAGGAGGGCATCTTCGCGGGCGTCTCCACCGGAGCGGCCCTGCACGCGGCGATCGGCGTCGGCCGCAAGGCGGTCGCGGCCGGTGAGTCCGCCGACATCGTCTTCGTGGTCGCCGACGGCGGCTGGAAGTACCTGTCGACCGGCGTCTACACGGCCGCGACGACGGAAGAAGCGATCGAGACGCTGCACGGCCAGCTCTGGGCGTAAGCACGCATCGCGAGAGCGGGGGCCGGGCCGGCAGCAATGCGGCCCGGCCCCCGCTCTCGCGACAGCTGGCTTTAACGTCAGTCGGCTCTCACGACAGCCCGCTCTCGCGTAAGCCGGCTCTCAGGTGACCCGGCCGCCGTCACCTCGCCAGATACCGGACCTGGTCCCACACCACCGGATCCAGCACCCCGGCCCTGCGCCGGAAGTCCCCCACGGGAACCTCACGCAGCTCGTCCGTCTCCAGGAAGCTCGGTCTGCCCTGCGCGTCCCCGACCGACCCGGGCGGCAGCGCGATCACCCCGGCCCGCTCGTCGTGGTACTTGCTGGTGATCTTCGCGACGCGTACCCGCCGCCGGTGCACGGCCAGCACGAGGCACGGCCTGTCCTTGCCGCCCGGCCCGTCCTCGTACGGCACCTGCGCCCACCAGATCTCGCCCGGCTGCGGCCGCTCGCCGCGAGCGCGCGGCCCCCGCGGCGGGCGGGTCCGGCCGCCGGGCCGACGACGGTGCCCGCGCCCCCACCCGTCGACGAGCGCCGCGACGAGCGCGAGCAGCAGCACCGCGGCGAGCGCGAGCCACCATGACGTGTCCATACGGACGACGGTACCGGTGGCACCCGCGCGACGCCGCACCCGACGCACGCCCCCCGAACCGGTGACAGCACAGGTGAGTTCTCCCACAACGGCCCACGACGGAGGAGCGACCGGCCCTTTTGCGCCTTACGCTCGACGGACCGCTCGACCCCTTTTCCTTCTGCTCCCATCCCGCCCACATCCCGCTCTCTGACTGCCAGCGCGGAGGTTCCAGCTCTTATGAAGCTCACCGTCGTCGGCTGCTCGGGGTCGTTCCCGTCCGCGGATTCGGCCTGCTCGAGCTACCTCGTCGAGGCCGACGGCTTCCGGCTGCTACTCGACATGGGCAACGGCGCCCTGGGCGAGCTGCAGCGCCACTGCGGTCTCTACGACCTCGACGCGATCTTCCTCAGCCATCTGCACGCCGACCACTGCATCGACATGTGCGGCTACTTCGTGGCGCGCTACTACCGTCACGACGGCGGCCGCTGCGCCCCGATACCGGTCTACGGACCCGAGGGCACGGAACAGCGCCTGACCACGGCGTACGCGGACACGCCCTCCGCCTCCTCGATGAGTGAGGTCTTCGACTTCCACACCGTGAAGCCGGGCTGGCACGAGATCGGCCCGTTCACCGTGCGCACGGAGAAGGTGTGCCACCCCGTCGAGGCGTACGGCATCCGCGTCGAGCACGACGGCAGGTCGCTCACGTACTCCGGCGACACGGGCGCGTGCGTCGCGCTCGAGGAACTCGCCGCGGACAGCGACCTGTTCCTGTGCGAGGCGGCGTTCACGCACGGCAAGGAGAACATCCCCGACCTCCACCTCAACGGCCGCGAGGCGGGCGAGTCCGCGACCCGTGCCGGTGCCCGCCGCCTCGTCCTCACGCACATCCCGCCGTGGACGGACCCCCAGGCCAACCTCGCGGACGCCCGCGCCGCGTACGACGGTCCGGCCGAACTGGCCGCGCCCGGGCGGGTGTACGAGATCTGAGCCCGGCATGACGAAGGCCCCCGGAACCGATGCGGTTCCGGGGGCCTTCGCCGTGGTGCGGGGGCCGGGGCCTACTTGCTCTCGGCCTTGAGGATCTCGGCCAGTTCCTCGTCGGACTCACGGCCCGGCGTAGGAATGTTGAACTTGGTGATCGCGAACCGGAAGATCACGTAGTAGACCACCGCGAAGCAGAGGCCGACCAGCGCGAGACCCAACGGGTTGGTCGCGATGCCGAGGTTGAGGAAGTAGTCGACCGCGCCGGCGGAGAAGCCGAAGCCGTCCTTCATGCCGAGACCCCAGGTCAGTGCCATCGAGACACCGGTGAGCACCGCGTGGATCGCGTACAGGGCCGGGGCGATGAACATGAACGTGAACTCGATCGGCTCGGTCACACCGGTGACGAACGCGGTGGCGGCGAGCGAGAACATCATGCCGCCGACGACCTTGCGGCGCTCGGGGCGGGCGCAGTGGACGATCGCGAGGCAGGCCGCCGGGAGGGCGAACATCATGATCGGGAAGAAGCCGGTCATGAACTGTCCGGCGCTCGGGTCGCCCTGGAGGAAGCGCGCGATGTCGCCGCTCTTGCCCTCGTACGTACCGGCCTGGAACCACGGGAACGAGTTGAGGAGGTGGTGCATGCCGATCGGGATCAGCGCGCGGTTGGCGACACCGAAGATGCCGGCGCCGACCGCGCCCGAGCCGACCAGCCACTCACCGAAGTTGTGCAGACCGGCGCCGAGCACGGGCCAGATGAGGCCGAAGACGATGCCGATGACCAGGCCCGCGAAGGCGGAGAGGATCGGGACGAGGCGGCGGCCGCCGAAGAAGCCCGCCCAGTCGGGCAGCTTGGTCCGGTAGAACTTCTGGTAGAGCAGGGCCACGACGACGCCCATGACCACACCGCCGAGCACACCGGCGTTGACCGGCGCCTCGTTCATGACGATCTTGCCGTCGGCCACGGCGGCGACCTTCGGCAGGTTGCTGTCCGTGAAGGTGGCGAGCACCTTCTGGAACACGAGGTAGCCGGTGACGGCCGCGAGCGCGGTGGAGCCGTCGGACTTCTTGGCGAAGCCGATGGCGATGCCGACGCAGAACAGCAGCGGCATGTTGTCGAGCAGCGCGCCGCCGCCGGCCGACATGTACGACGCCAGCTTGGTGATGAAGGTGGGGAACGAGTCCTTGCCGAGCATGTCGGGCTGCCCGAACCGGACCAGGAGCGCGGCGGCGGGCAGCACCGCGACCGGCAGCATGAGGCTGCGGCCGATGCGCTGCATGACAGCCATCGCGCCCGCGCCCTTCTTCTTGGCGGCCGCGGGGGCGGCACTGGCCGTGGTCACAACTTCCTCCAGTAGGCAAGGCGCCGCCCGGGGGACAAGGTGGGGACGGCGGCGTCTCGGAAACCCGGCTCTGCGGCCGCGTGGTCTACACCACTCAGTGGTGTAGACCTGTTGTAGCACGGTGAAGGTCGTATAAGGAACCCGCTCCTTCCCGGGATCCTTGTGCGCTCAGTCATATGCGACAGCGCGAAACAAAACCCCCGGACCAGGAGGTCCGGGGGCCTTGGGGCGTGGGGCCGAGGGGCGGCGGGCGATCAGGCCTTCGTGACGTCCTCGACCTGGTCCTCGGGCTCGCGGCCCGGCGTCTTCAGGTCGAACTTGGTGATCGCGAACCGGAAGATCGCGTAGTAGACCACCGCGAAGGCAAGCCCGATCGGGATGATCAGCCAGGGCTTCGTCGCCAGACTCCAGTTGATGACGTAGTCGATCAGACCCGCCGAGAAACTGAAGCCGTCATGCACACCCAGCGCCCACGTCACCGCCATCGAAACACCGGTGAGGACCGCGTGGATCGCGTAGAGCACCGGCGCCACGAAGAGGAACGAGTACTCGATCGGCTCGGTGATCCCGGTGACGAACGAGGTCAGGGCCACCGACAGCATCAGGCCACCGACCACCTTGCGGCGCTCCGGGCGCGCGCAGTGCGTCATCGCCAGGCACGCGGCCGGCAGCGCGAACATCATGATGGGGAAGAAGCCCGAGGTGAACTGGCCCGCGTTCGGGTCGCCCGCCAGGAACATGTTAATGTCACCGTGCACCTCGGTGCCGTCCGGCTTCGTGTACGTGCCGAACTGGAACCAGATGGGCACGTTCAGGAACTGGTGAAGGCCGATCACCAGCAGCGCGCGGTTGGCGACACCGAAGATGCCGGAGCCGAGCCAGTCCAGACCCACGAGCCAGTCGCTGAAGCTCTCCAGGGCGTCACCGATCGGCGGCCAGATCCACAGACAGATCGCCGCGACGGCGATGGCGACGAACGCCATGATGATCGGGACGAGCCGGCGGCCGTTGAAGAAGCCCAGCCAGTCGACCAGCTTGGTGCGGTGGAAGCGCTGCCAGAAGAACGAGGCGAGCAGGCCCATGACGATGCCGCCGAAGACGCCCGGATTCTGATAGGTGTACGCCGCCACCGTGTGGTCCACCGTCACCTGGCACCCGGTGGCGACCGCCTGGGAACCGGCCGGGCAGGCCTCGGGGAACTGACGCAGCACGTTGAAGTAGACGAGGAAGCCGACGACCGCCGCGAGCGCCGTCGAACCGTCCGCCTTCTTGGCCATGCCGATCGCCACACCGATGCAGAACAGCAGCGGAAGACCGAGCGCGCCGTCGAGCAGAGCGCCACCGGCACCGACCATCACCTTGGAGACATCGGTCCACCCCAGACCGTCGTCACCGAAGACGTCCGGCTGGCCGAGCCGGTTCAGGATGCCTGCCGCCGGCAGTACGGCGATGGGGAGTTGGAGGCTGCGACCCATCTTCTGCAGACCCTGGAAGAGGTTGTTCCACGGGCTGGGCCTGTAGACGGCCGCGCTGTCGGCGCTCATAGGCGTCCTCCCGGAACAAGCCACTGTGGCGGTACGTTTGGCGGTCGTGGGAAACTGGTGTAGACCAGTTGCGGGACGGGTCGGCCGGCACCGGCCCGTGAAGGCATGACGCCGTGATCGTCATCATTCGTCACGGGCCACATGACCGCTCGTGAAGATGGGCCAACCGTGGGCTACCGTGACAAAGCGGGCCCATGGCGGGCCGAGAGAAAAGTCAGGGAGAACCACATGGCCACCAAGGCTGAGAAGATCGTCGCCGGGCTCGGCGGGCTCGACAACATCGAAGAGGTCGAGGGCTGCATCACCCGCCTGCGCACCGAGGTCATCGACCCCAGCAAGGTCGACGAAGCCGCCCTGAAGGCCGCCGGCGCCCACGGCGTCGTCAAGATGGGCACCGCCATCCAGGTCGTCATCGGCACCGACGCCGACCCCATCGCCGCCGACATCGAAGACATGATGTGAGACCCCGGCGACCCGCCTAGGCACCACACCGAGAAGGCCCCGCACCCGACACCCGGAACGGGGCCTTCGACGTTTTCGCTAGGCTCCCTCCCATGTCTCGCATCGACGGCCGCACCCCCGAACAACTCCGCCCCATCACCATCGAACGCGGGTGGAGCAAGCACGCAGAAGGCTCCGTCCTCGTCTCCTTCGGCGACACCAAAGTCTTCTGCACCGCCTCCGTCACCGAAGGCGTCCCCCGCTGGCGCAAGGGCAGCGGCGAAGGCTGGGTCACCGCCGAATACTCGATGCTCCCCCGCGCCACCAACACCCGCGGCGACCGCGAATCCGTCCGCGGCAAGATCGGCGGCCGCACCCACGAGATCAGCCGCCTCATCGGCCGCTCCCTGCGCGCCGTCATCGACTACAAAGCCCTCGGCGAGAACACCATCGTCCTCGACTGCGACGTCCTCCAGGCCGACGGCGGCACCCGCACCGCCGCCATCACCGGCGCCTACGTCGCCCTCGCCGACGCCATCACCTGGGCCCAGGGCAAGAAGCTCATCAAGGCCGGCCGCCAGCCCCTCACCGGCACCGTCTCCGCCGTCTCCGTCGGCATCGTCGGCGGCATCCCCCTCCTCGACCTCTGCTACGAGGAAGACGTACGCGCCGACACCGACATGAACGTCGTCTGCACCGGCGACGGCCGCTTCGTCGAGGTCCAAGGCACCGCCGAGGCCCAGCCGTTCGCCCGCGACGAACTCAACTCCCTTCTCGACCTCGCCGTTTCCGGCTGCGCCGACCTCACCGCCGCCCAGCGCGCGGCACTCGAGGCCACCCTGGAAAGGTAAAGAAGACGCCAAGTAGGGTGGCAACCCGAAAGACGTCAACCGCGTCACTACGGACGGGCGCACGGCATCTCGCCGTGCGCCCGTCCGCACACCAGGGGAGGACCGATCCATGGCCGCGCGCCCGCGACACCGACGCCGCATCGCCGTACTCGCCGCCACCGCGGCACTCATCGCCGTACCGGCCGCCGCCGGCTGCGGCGCGCTCGACAAGGCACTCGACTGCGTCCAGACCGCCGACTCCATCGCCGACAGCGTCAGCGACCTCAAGCAGGCCGTCGAGAACGCGACGAACGACCCCGCGCAGGCCGACAAGGCGCTCGACTCCATCGACAAGAACCTCGACGAGATCGGCGACAAGACCGACAACGCCGACGTCTCCAAGGCCGTCGACGACCTCGACACCGCCGTGGGCAACGTCCGCACCGCCATCAAGAACGGCGACGAAACCCCCGACATCACCCCCGTCACCGACGCCGCCGGCGAACTGACCAAGGTCTGCACGCCGTAACAGCGGCACGAGCACCGGCGCGATACTGGTCCCCATGACCCGCCTCATCCTCGCCACCCGCAACGCCGGCAAGATCACCGAGCTCAGGGCGATCCTCGCCGACGCAGGCCTGCCCCACGACCTCGTCGGCGCGGACGCCTACCCCGACATCCCCGACGTCAGGGAAACCGGCGTCACCTTCGCCGAGAACGCCCTCCTCAAGGCCCACGCCCTCGCCCAGGCCACCGGCCTGCCCGCCGTCGCCGACGACTCCGGCCTGTGCGTCGACGTACTCGGCGGAGCACCCGGCATCTTCTCCGCCCGCTGGGCCGGCCGCCACGGCGACGACAAGGCCAACCTCGACCTCCTCCTCGCCCAGCTCGGCGACATCGACTCCGACACCCACCGCGCCGCCCACTTCGCCTGCGCCGCGGCGCTGGCGCTGCCGGACGGCACGGAGCGCGTGGTCGAGGGCCAGCTGCGGGGAGTGCTGCGCCACGCCCCGTCAGGCTCGAACGGCTTCGGCTACGACCCGATCCTGCAGGTCGAGGGCGATACGCGGACGTGCGCGGAGCTGACCCCGGACGAGAAGAACGCGATCTCCCACCGGGGGAAGGCGTTTCGGGCGCTGGTGCCGGTGGTGCGGGAGTTGTTGGGCTGAGCTCGGCCGACAGCGACGAAGGGCGCGGCGTACGTACGCCGCGCCCCTCTGAGGTGGGCCCGGTGGGACTCGAACCCACGACACACCGGACCTAAACCGGCGCCCTCTGGCCAGCTGGGGTACGGACCCGCCCGGTCACTCTACTGGGTCTGGTGGTGTCGCTTCGAGAAGCTTCCCGTCTGGCTGTGGCACGAGGGACAGAGGTATCGCAGGTTCTCCGGGCGGTTGTCGAGCCGGTCGCCGTTGATGTGGTCGATCTCCAGAACCAGCCGCTTGTCTCGCCATGTGTCTCCGATACCGCACTTGGCGCAAACGCGAGGTACATCCAGGTCGTCGAGGGCGCGTCTGAGGAGCGCGGTCCTGATGCGGGAGGAGCTTGGCTGGAGGATTTCGACAGCATGCTTGCGGCGCGGCGAGTGTGTTCCGCGTCGGTGCGCTTGTCCGATGAAGTGGGCTGTCGAGATGCCATGCGCCTCAAGGCTCCGCCTCAGGCGCGCCCGCCCGGCCCCATTGTCAGAGACGCCAAGTGCCTTGAGTACGCCTGCCAGGCTCACGGAACTGGCGGTCAGCGAGGCGAGGGGCTCACGCGGGAAGATTGCCGGGTTGCCCCGGCTGCTGGTGAAGTGTGATGTGTCGATGCCGAACCGGTCGAGCTGCTTCCGGATGTGCCCGTACGGGAAGTCGTCTGGCGGGAAGCCCATGTGCTGGGCCATGCCGCGGATGCTGAACGAGTGGGTGGCGGCCTCACGCAACGTCTCCTCGCTGTATGACCGGCGTTCCTGCTCGGGGAGTGCTTCTTCCTTGAAGTGCGATGTGTCGATTCCGTAGTGTTCCAGCCGGCCCCTGAGGTAGCGGAGAGGGCGGCTACCCATGGGGGCGCCGATCCGGCGCATCAAGTCCACAAGACTGGTCGACTCTGCCGCGGACCGGGCCAGGCGATCCTGCGGGTAGCTGGCCATCAGGCTCGCCCCTCTCGCTTCCGGCCCCGATAAGTGTCGGTCACCGTATGGCAGTTGGGGCAAAGGAGCCGGAGGTTCTCCGGGCGGTTGTCCCACCAGTCGCCGTTGATGTGGTCGACCTCCAGACGTAGTGGCAGGCCGTTCCAGACAGGCCCGACAGCGCATTCCGCACATCGCTCCTCCACACCGGTCCGGATCAGCTCGCGGCGCAGCCGCTTGCCGGGAAGGCGCCCGTCCTCCGGGGCGCGCAGCTGAAGAGGCTCGCCCAGCGCCCCCTTTTTCCGCCCCCTCTGTCCGGGGACGAAGTGCGAGGTGTCGATCCCGAGGGCTGCGATGCGCCGACCGATGTGGGCCTCATTGCCTCCCACCACGTTGATGCCCAAGTGGCGCACCACGCCCTTCACGCTGGTGGACGCGGCTACCGCCTCTCGCAGCCGTCCCTCGGTGTGCCGCACCTGGTTCGTCGCCAAGTGCGAGATGTCGATGCCTGCTTCGGTCATGCGCTGCCGAAGGTACCGCCTGCTTCCGGCCGTCGGCTCACCCCCACACCACCGCACCGCCTCGTCCCACGTCCGCGTCTCCCGAGCCGCCTCCTCCAGCAGCTCCCGTGTGTACCGCTTCTCGCCCATGCGTGCCCCTCCCGTACGACTGTCCGTTCGTCACCTCGTACGGTTAACGAACCGAAAATCGGACCGTCACGCACGAAATGCGGAGCAGTCCGATCCGGGTCGGCGAGAAGGGGTTTGGCGAGACGGGCTCGGCAGAAAGGGCCCGGTCAGAACCTCGGCGCTCGCGCCTGGGACTCCACCAGTTCGGCCGCTTCCTCCTGTGTCTCCACCGACGGTGGGGAGCCCGCCAGGGGCTGTTGGGCCGTTTCCTTCATGCAGGCCACCGCGATGACGCCGACCAGGGCCGCCGCCAGGGCGTAGTGCGCGGGCATCATGTCCGTGCCCGTGACGCCGGTCAGGGCCGTGATGACCAGCGGGGTCGTGCCGTCGGCATCGTGCCGAGCATGCGGATCGTTCCAGGGGATCACTTGCTCGAAGGTGGCGATCGCAAACGGAAGTCCCCTTCGAGGGGACTTCCGTCACATCTGCGCGTACCCGGAAGGCCTGCGGTGATCCGCGGCCCGGCGGGTCAGATCCCGAGATCCTTGATGATCTTCGCCACGTGGCCCGTGGCCTTCACGTTGTAGAGGGCTCGCTCGACCTTGCCGTCCTCGTCCACGACGATCGTGGAGCGGATCACGCCCGTCACCGTTTTGCCGTAGAGCTTCTTCTCGCCGTACGCGCCGTAGGCCTCGAGGGTCTCCTTGGAGGGGTCGCCGAGGAGCGTGACCTTGAGGTTCTCCTTCTCGCGGAACTTCGCGAGCTTCTCCGGCTTGTCGGGGGAGATGCCGATTACGTCGTAGCCCGCGCCCGCGAGGACGTCGAGGTTGTCCGTGAAGTCGCATGCCTGCTTCGTGCAGCCGGGGGTGAGGGCGGCCGGGTAGAAGTAGACGATCGTCTTGCGGCCCTTGTGGTCGGCGAGGGAGACCTCGTTGCCGTCCGCGTCGGGCAGCGTGAAGGCGGGGGCGGTGTCGCCGGTCGTCAGTCGCTCGCTCATGGTGGGACTCCTCGTACGGGATACGGGTACGGGACCCGAGCGTAATGGGGGTGCCGTGGGGTGCGGCGGCCGCCGAGCTGACAGACTGTCCACGACCAGTGCCATAACGGCGACCATGGAGGCAGCGCGGTGTCGGACACGTCGAGAACGTCGGATGCGCGGACCCCGGCGCAGATCGAGGCGGACATAAAGCGCCGTCGCGAGGCGCTGGCCGAGACGCTCGACGAGATCGGGGTGCGGGTGCACCCGAAGACGATCGTCGGTGATGCGAAGGCCAAGTTCGTCGCGAGTGTCGACCACACCGTCGGGCGTGCCTATGTGGGCGCGAACCGGATGGTGTCGGACGTGAAGGCGCAGTTCGTCTCCGAGGAGGGTGCGCCGCGTGTGGAGCGCATCGTTCCGGTGGCTGTCGCCGTGGCCGGTCTGGTGGGGCTGCTCGTCGTGACCGCGCGGCGCCGTAAGCGCTGACCCTTCCTGCGTACGGGCGTGGCCGCGGAAGGTAGGTTTCGGGGCGTGAGCGCCAACAGCGAGAAGAACAGCACCCAGCACGACAAGCTGCCCATCCGCATGCTGCACGACCGTGTGCTCGTGCGGCAGGACACCGCCGAGGGCGAGCGGCGCAGCGGTGGCGGCATCCTGATTCCGGCGACCGCGGCGGTCGGGCGGCGTCTGGCCTGGGCGGTCGTGGTGGCTGTCGGGCAGAACGTGCGGACGGTGGAGCCGGGCGACCGGGTGCTGTACGACCCGGAGGATCTGGCCGAGGTCGAGGTGCGGGGTGTCGCGTACGTGCTGATGCGTGAGCGTGATCTGCACGCGGTGGCCGCGGACCGGTTCGAGGGTTCCCAGGATTCGACGGGCCTGTACCTGTAGATCGCACGGCTCGTACTCATGGTGTCGCTCAAGGGCTGGTGACCGTTGTCACCAGCCCTTTTATACGTTCTTTGCTACCTTTGGGGGACCCCGACGAGACGCGCCGTACCGGGTTCCGCAAAGACGACGCACCCCTGTTGATCCAACTGACGGAGGTGCCTGTCATGGCCTGGGTTCTTATCGTGATCGCCGGTTTTCTCGAGGTCGGCTGGTCGATCGGCATGAAGTTCACGGACGGGTTCACCCGGCTGTGGCCGAGCGTGTTCACCGGCGCGGGCATCGTCGCCAGCATGGTGATGCTCTCCTACGCCGCCAAGACCCTGCCGATCGGTACGGCCTACGGCGTGTGGGTGGGCATCGGCGCGGCCGGTGCGGCCGTCGTGGGCATGCTGGCGCTCGGTGAGCCGGCGACGGCCGCGCGGATCTTCTTCATCTTGCTGCTGATCGTGGCGATCGTGGGACTGAAGGCGACGTCGGGCCACTAGAGCCTCTCGTTCGGATCATGCCGGACTCGCGGGGCCTGGTCCGGCCTGATCCGATCGAAACGCCCTGGGCGCCGGCCCGGTCACTGCCCGGGGTCGGATTCGTGGTCGGGCTCGTAGTCCGAGTCACCGAACAGCCCGTTCACCGGCCCTGACGGCGGGTTCGGTTCCTCCGAGGGAGTCTCGGACGTGGACTCCGCCGGTGTGGACGGTGCGGTCGGGGGGCTGGACGACGCCGGTTCGGACGGGGGTTCGCTGGAGGGCTCGTCGGTGGTCGGTTCGCTGGAGGGTTCGTCGGGTGCGGCCGAGGGGATCTCGGGCTGTTCGGCGCCGGACTCCAGTTCCAGGTCGAAGTTCTTGGGCGTACTGCCCTGGAGTGCGGCCTTGGTGAACTGGGCCCAGATCTGCGCCGGGAGGCCGCCGCCGTTGACGCGGGACAGGCCGAGCGCCCCGTACAGCGGGGTGTGGGCGCCGGTCGAGGGGTTCTGGCCCATGACGGCGACGACGGTGGCGAGGTCGGGGGTGTAGCCCGCGAACCAGGCCGCCGTGTCCTCCTCGGCGGTGCCGGTCTTGCCGGCGGCGGGCCGGTTCGCGGCGAGGGCGGCGGTGCCGGTGCCGCCCTCGACGACGCTCTGCAGGACGGACGTGGTCGTGTCGGCGGACTCGCGGGTGACGGCGCGCTTGGTGCGCTGGTCGGGCAGGTCGATGCTCTCGCCGTCCTTGGTGACCTCGGCGACGAGGGTGTACGTGGCGCGCTTGCCGTGGTTGGCGAGGGTGGCGTACGCCTCGGTCATGTCGAGGACGCTGGCGGTGGCCGGGCCGAGCGCGATCGAGGGGGACTCGGTCAGGTCGGGGGTGTTCTTGGGCAGGCCGAGGGCGATGGCGGTCTGTTTGACCTTGTCGGAGCCGACGTCGACGGCCATCTGTGCGTAGACCGCGTTGACGGACTTGTCGGTCGCGGTGCGCACGGTGATGGGGCCGTAGTCGGTCTTGTCCTCGTTCTCCGGGGCGTAGTAGCCGCCGCTCCAGCCTTGTACGGGGCGGGCGTTGGTGCCGTCGTAGACGGTGTTCGGGGTGATGGTGCGGCCGTCCTGGGTGGTGGAGGCGTTCTCCACGGCCGAGGTGAAGACGAACGGCTTGAACGTGGAGCCGACCTGGTAGTCGCGGCGCGTGGCGTTGTTGACGTACTGCTTCGTGTAGTCGATGCCGCCGTACATGGCGAGGACCTTGCCGGTCGTGGGGTCGATGGCGGCGCCGCCGGCGCGGACGTTGCGGTCGGCCGGCCGGTTCTCCTTGTCGAGCTGGGACATCAGCTGGTCGTCGACGGCTTTGACGAAGGCGTCCTGCTTCTTCTTCTGGAGTGTGGTGGTGATGCGGTAGCCGCCGACGGCCAGGGTGTCCTCGTCGATGATGCCCTTGTCGGTGAGGTAGTCCTTGACGGCCTGGACGAGGTAGCCGCGCTGGCCGGACATTCCGGCGGGGCCCTTGGCGTCGTCGGGCATGGGGAACGACATCTTCCGGCGGTCGGCCGGGCTGAGCCAGCGCTCCTTGACCATGCCGTCGAGGACGTAGTTCCAGCGGGCGACGGCCTGCGACTTGTTCTCGGGGTGGGCGATGACGTCGTACGAGCTGGGGGCGTTGAGGAGGGCCGCGAGGTAGGCGCCCTGTGCGGTGGTGAGGTCCTCGACGTCGATGCCGTAGTAGGCCTGGGCGGCGGCCTGGATGCCGTAGGCGTTGCGGCCGAAGTAGCTGGTGTTGAGGTAGCCCTCGAGGATGTGGTCCTTGCTCTCCTCGCGGTCCAGCTTGATCGAGATGAAGAACTCCTTCACCTTGCGGGTGATGGTCTGTTCCTGGCCCAGGTAGTAGTTCTTCACGTACTGCTGGGTGATCGTCGAGCCGGACTGTTTGCCCTTGCCGGTGAGGGTGTTCCAGGCGGCGCGGACCATCGCCTTGGGGTCGATGGCGGACTCGCTGTAGAAGTCGCGGTCCTCGGCGGCGAGTACGCCGTGCTGGACGGTTCTGGGGATCTGGGAGAGGGAGACGTTCTCGCGGTTGATCTCGCCGTCGCGGGCGAGCTGGCTGCCGTCGGCGTACAGGTAGACGTTGCTCTGCGCGGTGGCTGTGGCGTTGGCGGGTGGGATCTTGACGAGGTGGTAGCCGAGGACGAACAGGCCGATGCACAGGAGCAGGAAGCCGAGGATCGTGCCGAGGGTGATGCGCCAGGTGGGGATCAGGCGGCGCCAGCCCGTGCGGCGGGGGCGTGTGCGTTTCGCCGGCTTCCCGGCCTTCCCGGCGTTCCCGGACTCTGCGGCCTTCGGCTGCTGCGGCTCGTCGCTCATGCCCTGTGGAACTCCTGTTTCCCTCCGTACGTCACGTACGCCTCTTTACTTCCTGCCGGACACTCTGGCATCGATGGGTGGTGCGGCCGGGGCGTGGCACGCGCCGGGCGCCCCGAAAATGCGTGGCACGGTACACCCTGCTCCCGCTAGGCTCCTGCGCTTTGGTCCAGAACGGAAGACGAGGGCGGGAGCTTGTCCGTGGGGAGTTTCCGGCTGTATGCGGCCGTCGCCGCCGGAGGGTTCCGGCGCTACGCGACGTACCGTTCGGCCACCGCGGCGGGCGTGTTCACGAACACCGTCTTCGGGTTCATCGTGGCGTACACGTACCTGGCTCTGTGGGACGAGCGGCCGGGGCTCGGCGGGTACGACCAGGCGCAGGCGCTGACGTATGTGTGGATCGGGCAGGCGCTCGCGCAGGCGCTGTCGATGTTCAACGCGGGTTTCGCCGTCGACATGGTGGCGCGGATCCGCAGCGGCGACATCGCCGTGGATCTGTACCGGCCCGTCGACCTTCAACTGTGGTGGCTGGCGGGGGACTTGGGGCGGGCCGGGTTCCAGTTGCTCAGCCGGGGGCTGGTGCCGCTGACGGTGGGCGCGCTCGCCTTCCCGCTGGCGCTGCCGGGCGATCCGGTGGTGTGGCTGGAGTTCCTGGTGGCGGTGGTGCTGGCCGTGGTGGTGAGCTTCGCGATTCGCTATGTGCTGGCGCTGAGCGCGTTCTGGCTGCTCGACGGGTCGGGCGTGCTGCAGTTCGGGGGTCTGGTGGGGATGTTCTTCACGGGTCTGCTGCTGCCGCTGAACGCGATGCCCGGCGCGCTCGGCGGCATCGCGCGGGTGCTGCCGTGGGCGTCGCTCCTGCAGATGCCCGCCGACATCCTCCTGGGCGCCCGATCCGGTGCGGCCGAAGTCCTTGCCGCGTACGCCTTCCAGGCCGGGTGGGCGGTCGCCCTGCTCGCCGCGGGCCGCCTTCTCCAGTCCTCCGCGACACGCAAGGTGGTGCTTCAAGGTGGCTGACAACGGCGGCACGGGGAGCGTACGGGTCTACGGGTTGATCGCCGCGATGTGGATCCGCTCCACCGTGGTCTACCGCACGTCGTTCGCGGCGGCGCTCCTCACCAACTTCCTTGTCACGGCACTCGATTTCGTCGTGATCTGGATGATGTTCTCGCAGGCGACCTCGCTCGGCGGCTACAGCTTCGCGGAGACCGCCTTCCTGTACGGGACCGCCTCCGTCTCCTTCGGGATCACCGCCCTGCTGCTCGGCAGCGTCGACGATCTCGGGCTGCGGGTGCGCGACGGCTCCCTCGACGCGTTCCTGGTGCGCCCCGCCCCGCTGCTCGTCCAGGTGGCGGCGGACCGCTTCGGCCTGCGTCGCCTCGGACGTTTCCTCCAGGGCGTCCTGGTCCTCGGCTGGTCCCTGACGCGCCTCGACATCGACTGGACGCCCGCCGGGCTGCTCCTGCTGCCGGTGATGCTGCTGAGCGGTGCGGCCATCTTCGGCGCGGTGTACGTGGCCGGGGCGGCGTTCCAGTTCTGGGCACAGGACGCGGCGGAGGCGCAGAGCGCGTTCACGTTCGGCGGGCTGACGCTGCTCCAGTACCCGCCGACGGTCTTCGCCAGGGACTTCGTGATCGGCGTGACGTTCGTCGTGCCGCTGGCCTTCGTCAACTGGCTGCCCGCGCTGTACCTGCTCGGCCGCCCCTATCCCATCGGCCTGCCCTGGTGGCTCGCCTTCACGCCGCCGCTGGTGGCCGCCGGGAGCTGTGCGCTCGCGGGTCTGGCCTGGCGCGCGGGTGTCCGTTCGTACCGCAGCACCGGGAGCTGAAGGCGTATGACTGAGGGTTTCATCGAGGTCGACGGCGTGGAGAAGGTCTTCGACGTGCGCAGGAAGACGGGCCTGCTGCGGCGCGAGCGCCATCAGGTGCGGGCCGTCGACTCGCTCACCTTCAGCGTGCCGCGCGGCGAGATGGTCGGCTACATCGGGCCGAACGGCGCGGGCAAGTCCACCACGATCAAGATGCTGACCGGCATCCTCACGCCCAGCGCGGGCCGGCTGCGGGTCGCGGGCATCGAGCCGTCCCGGGAGCGGACGCGGCTCGCGCGGCGGATCGGGGTGGTGTTCGGGCAGCGCACGACGCTGTGGTGGGACCTGCCGCTCATCGACTCGTACCGCCTGATGCACCGCATGTACCGCATCCCGGACGCCCGCTACCGGGAGAACCTCGACCGGTGCGTCGAACTCCTGGAACTGGGCGGCCTGTTGGGCACGCCGGTGCGGCAGCTCTCTCTCGGGCAGCGCATGCGCGGCGACATCGCGGCGGCCCTGCTGCACGACCCCGAGGTGCTCTACCTCGACGAGCCGACCATCGGTCTCGATGTCGTCTCCAAGGTGAAAGTGCGGGGATTCCTGCGGGAGTTGAACGAGGCGCGTGGCACGACGGTCCTGCTGACCACGCACGACCTGACCGACATCGAGCAGCTCTGCAAGCGTGTCATGGTCATCGACCACGGCCGCCTGATGTACGACGGGCAGCTGGCCGGTCTGCACCAGGTGGGGGAGAGCGAGCGGACCCTCGTGGTCGACCTGGAGCGTGAACTGCCGCCGCTGGACGTGGAGTTCGCGCGGGTGGTGAAGGTGGACGGGCCGCGCCAGTGGCTGGCGTTCCCGGCCGCGCAGTCGGCGGCGCCGCTGGTCGCGCAGATCGCGGCTCAGTATCCGCTGGCGGATCTGTCGGTGCGGGAGCCGGACATCGAGTCCGTGATCGCCCGGATGTACGCCCGTGAGGAACCATCCCTGGGAGGAACGGCCGCGCCCTCGTAGGCTGGCCCCATGACGGACGAACGCCCTGAGCGCCCCGAGCCGAACGACCTGCCCGAGCTGCGGGCCTCCGACGCCGACCGGGACCGGGTCGCGGAGGTCCTGCGGGACGCCCTCGCCGAGGGGCGCCTGGACATGGAGGAGTTCGACGAGCGGCTCGAGGCCGTGTACAAGGCGCGTACGTACGGTGAGCTGGCGCCCCTCACGCGTGATCTGCCGGGGGTGGGAGCGGCGGCGCCGCAGAGCCCGGTGAGCTTCGTGAAGGAGCCGCAGCCCGAGCGGGCGCTCGACTGGCGGACGCGGATCGGCGGGGAGGCGACGTCCACGTGGGCGCTCGCGTTCTTCGGCGGGTTCGGCCGCAAGGGGCGCTGGACGGTGGGCGAGAAGTTCACGTCGTTCGCGATGTTCGGCGGCGGCGAGATCGATCTGCGGGAGGCGCGGTTCGCGTCCCGCGACGTGGTCATCAACTGCTTCGCGGTCATGGGCGGGGTCCAGATCAAGGTGCCGCCGGAGCTGGATGTCACCGTCAAGGGCTTCGGCATCATGGGTGGCGTCGACGACCGGGCGTCGGGCGAGGGCACGCCGGGCTCGCCGCGGGTCGTCGTGCGGGGGTTCGCTCTGATGGGCGGCGTCGGCGTGGACCGCAAGGCGAGGCGCGAGGAGCGGCGGCGCTTCAAGGAGGAGCGCCGCCAGGACAAGCTGGACCGCATGGCCGAGCACCTCGAGGCGCTGGAGGGGCACCGCGAGCGGCACGCCGAACACCATCAGCTGCGGCACGAGCGCCACGAGGAGCGGCGCCGGCGCCAGTGGGAGCGGGCGGAGGAGCGCCGGGAGAGGCGTGAGCGGTAGGACGCCCGCGCCGTGAGCGGGGGCGCGGCCGGGCCGGGCGTTACAGCTCGGCCGGCGTCGCCCCCTTCAGCGTCGTCAGGTTGAACGTGTCCGCCATCCTGCGGAAGCCGGAGTCACTCGGGTGCAGGTGGTCACCGGAGTCGTACGCGGGCAGGAGCTTGCGCGGGTTGTACGGGTCGCGCAGCGCCTTGTCGAAGTCGACGAACTCGTCGAAGACCTTGCCGGAGCGGATCTGCGCGTTCACGGCCTGGCGCACGACGTCGAGGCGGGGCTCGTAGCCGCGGTGGCCCTGGAACGGCATGAGCGTCGCGCCGACCACGCGCAGGCCGCGCGTGTGCGCCTGCCGGGTCAGCTCCCGCAGCCCCTCGACGATCTTGTCGGGGTCGTTCTGGTGCGGGTTGCGGAGGATGTCGTTGACGCCGAGCGCGATCACGACGGCTTTGACGCCGGTCCGGTCGAGGACGTCCCGGTCGAAGCGGGAGAGGCCGCTCGGGTTGTTCGCGGGGCGGCCGAGGCCGTCGGACAGGATGCGGTTGCCGCTGATGCCCTGGTTGACCACGCCGTAGCGGGCCGCGCCGTTCTCGTCGCGCAGCCGGTCGGCGAGGTCGTCCGTCCAGCGCAGGTTGGCGCCCACCGTCGAGGTGACGCCGTCGGTCAGGGAGTCGCCTATCACGACGACGGTGCCGTCCGACTCGTTGCTCAGCACGTCGAGCGCAGTGACGTAGCGCCAGTACGGGGTCTGCTGCGTGAACGGGGCGCCGGTCGCGTCCTCCGTGCGGTCGCCCTGGGCGACGTACGACATCTGACGGGCCTGCGGGTGGTAGGTGACCGGGCCCGACGGGGTGGGCGAGTAGCTCGTGACGAGCATGTCCGCGTCGTGCGGGACGTGCAGCCGAACGGCGTCGCTCATGGCCTGGGAGCCGGCCGGGATCACGACCGAGGTGTTGCCGCCGAAGGTGAGGCGGCGCAGGGTGCCCGCCGCGGCGACCGGGGTGTTGGGCGCGGCCGCGACGGCGACCGAGGCGTGCGTGATGCTGAGCGGCTGCTGCCCGAAGAGGTTGGAGAACGTGATGCGGGCGCTCGTGCCGCCGATGCTGGTGTGCACGACGTTGCGCACGGTGCGGCCCGCGAGGCCGTCGGTCTCCGTGCCGGGCTCGCCGCCCGCGGGGGAGGCCGACCAACTGCCCGACCAGGTGCCGGTGGAGGCGGGTGCCGCCGAGTTCTGCTGGTGCCGGGGGCCCGCGCTGACCGTGCTGTCCGAGCCGTCGAAGGCGCCGGAGACGCCCAGGTATATGGCGGCCGAAATCACGACGACCAGGGCCGCTACCGCGGCCAACAGGGCATAACCGTGGCGCTTGGTCATGCGGGGATGTCTCCTCGGGCAGCGGGAGCCCGAGGCTCCGGTGTGATGATCCCATGATGCGTCATGGGTCGGGAGGAAGCCGACACTGCCCCCCTCCGCCTTTTGAGACGCCGGGAACTTGCCGTCCGTTCCGGGAGTCGGTCAGGTAGGGACAATGTGTGAGAGGGATGACACGGGGGACTGCCGGGTGAGCGGACTTGTGACGGGCGGAGTGGGCTGAGTGGACGAAGCGGAGGACGCGAAGCGCGCGGCGGCCGCGCGCGGCACGCGGGACTTGGAGGAAACGGGCGAAGCGGGCATGGGTGAGCATGCCCGCCCGGGCGGCTCCTCATTCGGTACGCGGCCTGCTCCGTTCGGCGCGGGCCCCGGCTCCTTCAGCCCCGCCGACGTGGAGAAGCAGCGCGGTGTACGGCGGATGAAGACCACCGCGACCGCCCTGCTCCTGCTCGTCGCCGTCATCTACGTACTCGCCAAGTGGGGGCAGAACTCCGGCGCCGGCGCCTGGGCGGGCTATGTCGCGGCCGCCGCCGAAGCGGGCATGGTCGGCGCCCTCGCCGACTGGTTCGCGGTCACCGCGCTCTTCCGCCGCCCCCTCGGCCTGCCCATCCCGCACACGGCGATCATCCCGACCAAGAAGGACCAGCTGGGCGTCTCGCTCGGGGAGTTCGTCGGGGAGAACTTTCTCTCCTCCGACGTCGTACGGCAGCGGCTGCGCGCCGTCGGCATCGGCGGCCGGCTCGGCACCTGGTTGGCCGAACCGGAGCACGCCGACCGGGTGACGGCCGAGCTCGCCGCCGCCCTGCGCGGAGCCCTCACCGTGCTGCGCGACTCGGACGTCCAGGCCGTCGTCGGCGAGGCCATCACGCGCCGCGCCGACGCCCAGGAGGTCGCGCCCGGCCTGGGCAAACTGCTGGAGAAGGTCGTCGCCGACGGCGGCCACAAGCGGGCCGTGGACCTCGTCTGCGCTCGGGCCCACGACTGGCTGGTGCGGCACGGGGACTCCGTGATGGACGCGGTGCAGGGCGGCGCCCCCGGCTGGACCCCGCGGTTCGTCGACAGGAAGATCGGCGACCGCGTCTACAAGGAACTCCTGCGCTTCGTCACCGAGATGCGCGACATGCCCGGGCACCCCGCCCGCGGCGCCCTCGACCGCTTCCTCGAGGACTTCGCCTGCGACCTCCAGTCCGACACGGACACGCGGGCGCGCGTCGAGCGCCTGAAGTCCGAGGTCATCGCCCGTCCCGAGGTCCAGGACCTGATCGCCTCCGCCTGGTCCGCGGTCCGCGCCATGATCGTCGCGGCGGCGGAGGACGAGCGCAGCGAGCTGCGGCTGCGCGTACGGGCCTCGCTGCTCTCCCTCGGCGCGCGGATGGCGACCGACCGCCGCCTCCAGGACAAGGTCGACGGCTGGGTCGAGGGCGCGGCCACCTACGTCGTGACGACGTACCGCAAGGAGATCACCTCCCTCATCACGGACACCGTGGCGGGCTGGGACGCCGAGCACACCTCCAAGAAGATCGAGGCGCACATCGGCCGTGACCTGCAGTTCATCCGGATCAACGGCACGGTGGTGGGCTCGCTGGCAGGGCTCGCGATCTACGCGGTGTCGCGGGCGCTGGGGGCGTGACGCGCCGCCCACGCGGCCTGCGCAGGGTCAGCGCGAGGAGCGCCGCCCCCGCGCACAGCGCGCCCGCGCCCACCCACACCGGGTCGTACGAGCCGAAGGCGTCCCGCGCCATCCCGCCCGCGAACGCCACGGCCCCGGCCCCGACCTGGTGCGCGGCGCTCGCCCAGCCGAACACGACCGGTGCGTCAGCCCCGTAGTGGGCGCGGCACAGCGCGATCGTCGGCGGCACGGTCGCCACGTCGAGCAGCCCGAAGACGACCGTGAACGCGACGAGCGGCGCGTCCACGGCCGACGTCAGCAGCAGCGGCAGCGCGAGGAGGGCGAGGCCGCGCAGGGCGTAGTACACGGCGAGCAGGCGGCGCGGATCGGCGCGGTCCGTCAGCCATCCGGACGCCACCGTCCCCGCGACATTGAAGATCCCGATCAGGGAGAGCAGCGACGCGGCGACCGTCACCGGCATCCCGTGGTCGTGCGCGGCGGGCGCGAAGTGCGTCCACATCACGCCGTTCGTCGAGCCGCCACAGACGGCGAAGGTCACGGCGAGCAGCCAGAACGGGCCGGTGCGGGCGGCGCGGACGAGGGTGCGCAGGGCGTGCCGGGCGGCGCCCTCGGCTCGGTCGGTGTGTGGTGCGGTGTCTTCGGTTCGGCCGGCGAGGCGAGAGAGGTCTTGGGTTCGGCGGGTGTGTCGCGTGGCCCTCTCGGTAAGACCGGTGTGTCGTGCGGTGTCTTCGGTTCGGCCGGCGAGGCGTGCGGGGTCCTCGGTTCGGCCCGGGGCCTTCCGCGGCTCGCGCACCGCGGCCCACACCACCGGCAGCGCGCCGGCCGCCGCGAGCGCGAGCGCCGCGGCGGCGGTCCGCCACGAGTACGCGTCGATCACCCATGACAGCGCGGGCAGGAACACGAACTGCCCCACCACGCTCGCCGCCGTGAGCAGCCCGGTGACGAGCCCGCGCCGCGCGACGAACCACCGCTCGGTGACCGTCGCCGCGAACGTCGTCGCGGTCGCCCCCGTCCCCAGGCCCACCAGCACGCCCCAGTACAGGACGAACTGCCAGGGCGCGGTCATCGTCGTCGCGAGTCCCGCCCCGGCCCCGACGGCACACAGGGCGCCGACGGCGACGCGCCGCATCCCGAGCCGGTCCATGAGCGCCGCCGCGAAGGGGGCACTCGCCCCGTACACGACCATGTTCACGAGCGAGCCGAGCCCGACGGACGCCCGTGACCAGCCGAGATCCTCGTGCAACGGCCCGACGAGCAGACCGGCGAGCGTACTGAACGCCCCGGCCGTGACGATGGCGAGCGCGGCACCGGCGGCGACGGTCCAGGGGGACCGGGAATTCCTGCGATACGGCCTCATGACTTCACCCTGCGACGTAGGCACCCGTCGCCACGACTGGCCAGATGGCCATGACCTGAAAGAATCTGGCCATGACTCCCGTAAGGCCCGTGCCCCCGGCGCCCGACGGTCGCCGAACCGTCGCAGTCCTCGTCCGTGACGGTGTCCTGCCCATGGAACTCGGCCTGGTCCACCAGCTGTTCGGCACGGCGCGCTCCGCGGCGGGTGAGCCGCTCTACGACGTCCGCACGTGTGCCCCGCGCCCCGGCAGGATCCGTACGGACGCGGACTTCCCGATCTACGCGGAGCACGGCCTGGCGACGGTGACGGCCGCGGACACGGTCGTCGTACCGGCGTCGCACGAGACGGACGAGGGCCTCGGGCCGGACGGCCTGCCCGAGGAACTGGCGGCGGCGCTGACCGGGGGTGCGGCCCTGCACGAGGCGGAGGAAGCGCCAGGACCCGGCCCTCGCGCCCGCCTCCGCCGCATCGCCTCCATCTGCACCGGCTCGTTCGTCCTCGCCGCCGCCGGACTCCTGGACGGCCGGCGCGCGACGACGCACTGGATGTCGGCCGACCTCTTCGCGCGTACGTTCCCGTCCGTGACGGTGGACCCCGGTGTCCTGTACGTCGACGAGGGCCGGATCCTCACGTCCGCGGGCGAGGCGGCGGGCATCGACCTGTGCCTCCACATGATCCGCCGCGACCACGGCGCGGCCGTCGCGGCGGAGGTGGCGCGCCGCACGGTGGTGCCGCCGCACCGGGAGGGCGGCCAGGCGCAGTTCATCCAACGCCCCGTGGAATCAGAGGGGTTGACGTCCACGTCCGCGTCGCGGGCGTGGGCCCTCGCCCGTCTCGCCGAGCCCCTCACCCTCGCCGAGCTTGCCGCGCGCGACGCCATGTCCGTCCGCACGTACAGCCGCCGCTTCCGGGAGGAGACCGGCCTCACCCCGATCCAGTGGCTGACGCAGCGCCGCGTGGACCGCGCGCGCGAACTCCTGGAACAGACCGACCACACCGTCGACCGCATCGCGACGGAGGCGGGCTTCGGCACGGGCGCGTCGCTCAGGCAGCACTTCCAGGCGGGCCTCGGGGTGTCGCCGGGCGCGTACAGGTCGACGTTCAGGGGGAGGTGACGCGCACCTTCCGCAAGGATGACCGGGAGTCCGGGCCTCGACCGGACCCCACTCCACCGCACCGGAGCCCCCGATGACCATCCGCAGGATTGTCCCGAACCTCACGACGCCGTCGCAGGAGTCGATGGCCGGGAACCGCGACTTCTACGGCCTGCTCGGCTTCGAGGAGGTCATGAACCAAGGGTGGGTGATGACCCTCGCGTCCCCCTCCAACCCGACCGCCCAGGTCAGCTTCCTCACCCACGACGAGACCGCGCCCGTGATCCCGGACCTCAGCGTGGAGGTCGAGGACGTGGACGCGGTCTACGAGCAGGTACGGGCATCCGGCGCCGAGATCGTCCACGACCTCCGCGACGAGGAGTGGGGCGTGCGCCGCTTCTTCGTACGGGACCCGGAGGGGCGAGTGGTGAATGTGCTGGGGCACCGGCAGCCGAGCTAGGGCCTTCCGTCCGGATCAGGCTCTAGGCGCGCCGGTCGGCCAGCACGTACGACGCGGCGGCGACGCCCCCGGCGACCGTGAACACGGCGGGCCAGGCGCCGAGCTTCTTGGCGAGCGGGTGCGACCCGGCGAAGGCGGCGACGTAGGCACCACCGAGTACGGCGGCGACCCGGCCCCCGGCGGCCTGCCGCCACTGAGTCCCGGCCGCGACCCCGGCGGCGGCCAGTACGACGCCACCGAGCTGCCGCTTCTTGGTGAACCGGGCCACGGCGTACCCGCCGACAATCCCGCTCGCGGCCACTGCTGCCGCCGGTACCTTCGCCATCGCTGCCTCGCTTCTCCGTCATGTGCGGCCCGGGTGGACCGGGACCGATTCGAGGCTAACGCGCGGGATTGCGGCACCTGCGGGCAGGTTCGGTCTCCATGGGGGCGGGGGCCCGGATCGCCCTCGTGCGCGGCCGGCGGTGCACTAGAATTCCTGTGCGATCAACGGGGGTTGAGCGCCACATGTGACCGGGGGAGCGGTGTGATGGGCGATCCGAAAGATCTACGGGTTCCGCCGGAGAAGCTGACCAAGCTCGCGGACGACCTGGACGGTATGCAGGACCACCTGGACCAGCAGGTGAAGCGCATGGACACGATCGTCGACAGCATCGAGGCGGGCTGGAGCGGCCCGGCGTCGACGGCGTACCGGGGATTTCACCGGGCGGCGGCCGAGGACGCCGTACGGATCCGCGAGGTGATGAAGGTCCTGGAGCAGGCGGTCCGCATGAGCCGCGACGGCTTCACGCAACTCGAACTGGACAAGCTCGACCAGTTCCGCCGCATCCAGGTCAACGTCGACGTGGCGGGCGAGGCGGACAAGCTGTCCACGCCGAACGTCGAGCCGCCCGCGCCGCCTTCACGGCCGCGCAGCGGCCTGGACAGTTTCTGATCCGGCCGCTCCACCCGGTCATTCCACGTTCACCGATCGCCGCCGCATCCGTACGCAGCCGTAGACGGCAAGCCCGTACGCAGATGCAGCCGCAGCCATGACTCGTAGCCGCAGACGCGCACAGCGACAAGGGGGATCCGTGCCGCCCAGCGACGCCGACGACCACATATCGGTCACCTTCACCACCCTCCACCACCTCGCGGTGGAGCTCGAGGACATCCTCAAACAGCTCAACGGGCGGCTCGACGACCTCTACGAGCGCGTCGAGCCCGTCGTCCTGTCCTGGCAGGGCGAGGCCCGCGAGATGTTCGTCGACAAGCTCGACGAATGGGACCGCTCCGCGCAGGATCTCCAGGCGGCCCAGAAATGGCTGCACGAGATCGTGACGACCGGCCACATCAACTACGCGGCGGCGCACCGGGCGGTCCTGCGCGGCTGGGGCGCGGCCTGATGGGGACGCCGACGCCGAGCAGCGGCACCATCGACGTCAAGCCGTCCACCCTGCACCAGGTCGCGGGCGGGTTCGCGGGCGAGCAGACGCCGTTCGACAAGGCCGCCAAGAACCTGATCAAGGAGCTGAAGGAGTACCCCGACGCGGGCGGCTACGGCACTGCCGCGCAGGCATTCGCCGCCTCCTACCTCAAGGCCGGCAACCGCTACCTGGAGGTGTGGGCCAAGGCCGTCGTCAGTATCGGAGGCGCCGCGGTCGGCTTCGCCACCACCGCGAACAACTACTCCAAGGCGGAGGCCGCCAACGACGCCTCGGGCAAGACCAAGCCCCAGACGCAGCCCCCGCCCGTCGTCATCGACAAGACCCCGGACTACGGCTCGGTCCCCGACCTGAAGTGGGGCGACGACGACGGCGGGGACGACTTCATCCGCTCGCTCCTGGAGTGCATCCCGGACGTCGTCTGGCACGTCATCCGCCCGATGCTCGAACACGCCTTCCGCTGGGGCAAGGTCGCCGAGGTCTACCCGTATCCGCAGCAGCACTACCTCAACTCGCTGTCGCAGTCATGGGCGGACATGACGAAGGCGCTGTCCTGGGCCGAGGGCAACCTGACGGGCCAGATGTACGGCATCACCCAGCAGAGCAACAGCGAATGGCACGACGCCATGCGCCAGTTCTGCAGCTCCCTGTGGGGCAGCACGGCCTGGGGCAAGACGACGGCGAACTACGAGTGGAAGCACGACTCGGCCGCCAACCAGAAGCCGAGCCACCCGGTCATGACCGTCCTCTTCGACACCGCGATGAAGATCAGCGACTTGCTGCGCGAGTTCGCCGAGGCGGCGGTGTACGTGAACGGCGAGGTCTGGGACATCTACTTCGACGCGGTCAAGAAGGCCGTCGGCGACATCGACCTCAGTGACGGCGTCGACCTCAAGGACCTCAAGGAGGGCGCGAAGGGCGTAGGCCGTTTCCTGAAGGGACTCGCCAAGGGCGGCGCGGAACTGAGCATCGAGATCACCCTCAACATCGACACGGCCGCGATCAACCGTGTCGTGGAGGAGTACAACCGTCGCGTGAACGCGCTGGTGCCCCAACTCGACGCGCTGATGGAGGCGTTGGACGAGGCGCACCGAAGCGCTCCGACGTATGCGGCGGAAGAGGCCCGTGCGGAATCCTTCGGCGCCCGCTCGCTGAACGACTTCAAGCAGGAGCACAAGTACACCAAGGACGACGACGAGAAGAACCACTTCTACGCCATCGACCTGGCGAATGCCGAGGGCCTCTACGGCGGGCACAGCGTGGACAAGCACGTGGGCAAGACGGACGAGCAGCTCGCCCAGAGGCTCCGCGATCAGCAGCTCGTCCGCCCGGACGGATCCGTGCGGCCGGAGGCGGCTTCGTCGTTCACGAGCATGGCGTCCGCCCAGCGCTTCACGCAGGACACCCTGGACGACATCGACAACGCGGGGAAGATCGAGCGCTGGCTCGACCGGCTGGAGAGGGCACCGACCGCGAACGAGAGATCGACGCTCACTCTCGACAAGCCCTTCACCGAGGTGACGGGACGGACCGTCACCCGCGGCAGTTACGACAATGACGGTCTCGCGGCGAAGGGCGCCGATACCCATGGGGTGAACGTGGTCCTCCGGTACAAGAGGGGTCTTGAGCCACCCTTTATCGTGCTCACATCCATGCCGACCGCCTGAGCGGAAGGTCCTGAGCCCGCGAGCGGAGAGGAATGACCAGCACTGTGACCATCCATACCGGCGCCGTTTACAACAACGGTGTCGTGGCGAGGCTCCTCGACGTACTCGTCGCGGCGCGAGAGCACACACCGGCCACACCGCCCGGGGACGAGCTCGCGCGTATCAACCGCACGCTGGACAGCAGCGCCGCCGTGAGCTGGGCCATGCCGAGTGCCACCCTGACCGCCCTGCTCGACCTCATCGCCGGGGAACTGGAGCGATCGGCGGACGCGTCCCTCCCCGTCGGATTCGCCCAACGTCTGAAAGCCGCGGCGGGGGTACAGGACCGGCTGGAATTCCTGAGGGAAACGGCTGCGACGCTGCGTGAACTGCAGCGAGAAGGCATCCCCCGCTTTGACGATCTGCCCCTGTCCCCGTGGGAGGCCGAACTCAGATTCGCGGCCTTGAGGGACTTCTCGTGGTGGGTTGAATCCGACGAATACGACGCCTTTGACGAGGGAGTTCGCGACGGGGTGGCGAGCGAGCATCCGGACGGCTGCGCGGAGCGTGTCCCGCCCTTGATCGCAGAGCTGCACGCGGCCCTGCTGCTCGAAACGGACGCCGCTTCCTCCGCGTCACTTCTGTCGGTCGTGCCGTGGGCCACGCCCCCGGTCCTGCGGGAGATCCTGCGCCTGGCATCCACCCACCTTCTCGAAGCGCACTGAGGCCGCCCCATGCCGCAACCCAACCGCTCCGCCACCTATCCCGACCGCGAGACCGCCCAATGGGCCACTCAGCAAGTGGTCACGGCCAACGAACAGCTCATCCACCGCTGGCTCGCGCAGTCGACCCGCTCCCGCCTCGCCATCGAGGCCGCGTGGCCGTCCCGCCCGGACCCGGTCGGCCGGGTACTGCTCCAGGCGATGATGCTGGCGGGCCGCGACCCCGTCGACGTACGGGCCGCACGCGTGATCCTCAAGCGGGACGACGCGAGCCCGCACGGCTTCGTCGTGCACGCCACGTTCCCGGTCTACCTGTAGCCACCCGTATCACCCCGCAGAGGACGCCGCAGCCGTGCCCATGAAACCCCTCGAACACGACCGACGCTACGGCGAGCTGGACCAGGTGATGCGCGCCTACGCCGGCCAGACCGCCGACGACACCGAGGACAAGCCGAGCACCGCCCTCACGGCCTACCTGCGCCACACCTGGCACACCCGCCCCTGGGCGCTGGCGACCGCCGAGACGCAGCTGCGTGAGTACTCCCGCAACCCTCCGGGCCGAGTGCGCCTGCGCCTGGGCGAGTTCTACTCGGTCCCCGATGTCGGCGTGCCCGAAGGCGACATTCAGGAGTGGCTGAGCCTCCTCGCCGACCACATCAAGCACAGCATCGAGGAAGGCGAAGTCCCGCCCCCTTCAGCCCCGTTGACCCACTGGGAATGGCGCGCCCGTTTCCCGGAGGCGGCCCAGTTCCTCGGCGGCTGGTTCTCCCAGGACATGCCGGACGAGTTCGCCGACCACGACGCGGCGACCACGGACTACATCTCCACAACGGACGCACAGCTGATGGCGCGTCTCGCGGGAGAACTCCACGAGTTGCTGGCGCTGCCCCTGGACGAGTCGGACTACGCGCTGGCGCTCACGGAACTGGGCATGGAGGTCGACCCGGAGACCCCGTATTCCCCGTCGGGCTGGCTGGCACGGGTGGCGGAGCAGGTGGGCGGGGGAGGCTTCGTGGCGGATTACGGGGAGGGGCGGGGGCGGGGCGGCGAGTAGGGGCCGCCAACGTCCCGATCACGCGCCACTGGCACAGGTACCCCAAGACCGGCTCAGCACAAGAGAATTGAAAACCGTCCAATGGGACGATTCGCGGTCGAAGGCCAGGGTGCTACGTTCCCGGCCATGCCGAACACCACCAACACCACCACGGTCACCCACACAACCAACTCGACCACCAAGACCGAGATAGACGCGATCACGGCGGAATTCTTCGGCGCGTTCGACAACAGGGGTGGCAGCGAGGCGGACGTCGACCGGATCCGCCGCCTCACGATCCCGGGCGCGCTGATCGTGAGCACGGGCCCGGCGACCACGGCCTACACGGTGGACGAGTTCATCGAGCCGCGCCGCAAGCTCCTGTCGGACGGCCGGCTGGTCGAGTTCTCCGAGTGGGAGACGACCGAACGGACCGAGATCGCGGGCGACATCGCAGCGCGCTTCGGCGAGTACCGCAAGTCAGGCGTCATGAACGGCGAGCCGTTCGAGGGCGGCGGCACGAAGTCCATCCAATTCGTCCGCACGCCGGATGGCTGGCGCATCGCTTCGTTCACTTGGTACGACCAGCCTTGACGGAGACTGGGCGGGCGGCAGGAGGCCGACCGCGGCCGGACAGTCCGCACGCTCGCGGCAGCTAGGCGGGCCGTATGTGCGGCGGGGTGCCGAGGAACCCGGCCCAGGCCTGTGCTGATACCTCCAGGTGCGGGCCCTCCGGGCACTTGGAGTCCCGTATGAGGACCCCAGCTGGGACGAAGGCGGCCTCCACGCACTCAGTGGTGTTTCCGCCGCTGTACGACGACTTGAACCACTTGTAGTTGGCCGTCGGCCGGTGCGATTCAGGCATTACAACTCCTTACTGACGCGGTGAATCATGGATGAGGAGGCTTCCATGTCCAACGCTTGTGCGCGCAGGTAGTCGAACGCAAGTCTGTAGCGGTCTAGCTCTTCCTCCTTCTCCAGGAAGAGCGAGCCGGCGTGGAAGTCGACGTAGACGACATCGAGCGCGGGCTCTGGGCCTCCGATGGTGACGAAGCTTCCGAGAGCGGCGCAGTGAGCGCCCTTGGAGAACGGCAGGACCTGGAGCGTCACATGCGGTGAGTGGTTTGCTTCGAGGAGACGGTCGAGCTGTTCCCTCATGATCGCGGGTGAGCCGACGACGCGACGGATCACTGACTCGTCGAGGATCGCCCACAACCGTGGTGGCTTCGGCCTGGTCAGGATCTCCTGCCGCTTCATACGGATATCCACGAGCCGCTCGATCTCATCCGGCGCAAGACACACTTCGTTGGCTTGTTGTAGCGCGGTGCTGTAACTGCGGGTCTGCAGAAGCCCCGGAACGTAGACGCAGGAGAAGTGATCCTCACGTACAGCGTCGTCTTCGAGCGTGAGCAGCAGGTTCATGCTCTCGGGGATTGAGTCAGCGAAGGAACTCCACCAGCCTTGCTGCTTGGCGTCCTTGGCGAGACCGACGACAGCTCTGCGCTCGGCCTCGGTAGACCCGTACTCCCGGCAGAGGGCATCCACAACAAGCCACTTGACTGGCCCGGATTGGGTCTCATACCGGCTGACAGTCGCCTTGGACACTCCGACGAGCTTCCCGGCCTCTTCAAGTGTCAGTCCCTTGCGGGCGCGCAGCTTGCGCATTGTGGCGCCGAGCTGTCGACGGCGTGTGGTGGTCCGGTCGGGCATGCGCTTCCTCCCCGCTTGCGCCGGGCGCCTGCCCGGAGATCTCAACCAGGCTAGGCAACACGGAAGTTGGAGTGCTAACGGATTCACTCGATGGGTTCCCGTGAGAAGTTACATGGTGAGACTTCTCTGTGTCATGCTCGGTGACGGATCGCTACGCAGTGCAGTCGATTGGATGCGGCGGGCGCAGCACAGGCGTGGCACGGGAGGAAGGAACTGCCTCATGTCTTTCCGCGAAGAGAGTCAGAGCCGGCTGCGATGTGTCCTGCCGTTTGAAGCGACGCCGGCGGAGGTGCCGCTTTTACGCAACATGGTTCACCGCGCTCTGAAGCAGTGGGGTGCGTCGGCAGTAGCCGACGAAGCTGGGCTAGCCGTGACGGAACTGGCGACCAACGTCATCAAGCATGTCGGTGAGGGTGCCGCCGCAACCCTTGTCATGGAGCCGAGAGATGGTCGCCTGCGGGTGGAAGTCCACGACAAGAGTCATAGCGTGCCCTCTTTGCATGCAGGCCACGTGAGCTCGGAGTGCGGCCGGGGTCTGCATCTCCTTGCGCAGACGAGCCTGGAGTGGGGCACACTGCTCACCGACACCGGCAAGGCTGTGTGGTGTGACATCTCCTTGGAGCCGGCACGTCACTGCCTGCGGGTACAGAGGGCCGCCATGGTCCTGGACGAGCACCGGCGGGCGGCCGGCGTGTGCTCATCGGTCGTGCCTACGTATGCGGAGCTGAGGCAGTCGGCCTCGGACGTCATCGCGGACCTCCTGCATTGGCTCTCAGCCCAGGGCGGGGACCCTGACGAGATGTTGGACCAGGCGCAGATCCACTTCGAGGCGGAGGCTGCGTAACCCCATCCTGGTTGAGTGGCAGGCAGCGCGATGGGCCTGCCACTCACGCCCGTGGCCAAGACGCCGAACTAGCTGATTCTGGTGCGGTGTTGAGTGAAGAGGTCGTGGCGCTGGTGGTCATCCTGGCCGGTGAACGCCTTGAACTCGCCCAGGCTGTAAGCGATCGCACCTGTTGCCCGTATCGTCATCTCCAACTCGAAGTCGTGGCTCAGGTGGTTGAGATGACGTTCGATGTCGGACTGGTCCATGACCGTGCCGGTCTTTCCGAGCTTCGCGATGATCTGGTCCACGGTGAGGGCCCTGGTGTTGTCTCGAAGGAGCTTGTAGACCGGGTCCTGGACCGTGGAGGTCGACTCTAGGAGGGTGTGCGGTTCGCCAACCTTGAGGAGCGCATTCTTGATGGAATCGCCGAGAGCCTTGGCCACCGGCGGGGGAAAGGCGTTGCCGATCTGGCGATAGACCGTGGTCTTGCGGCCATGGAATTCCCAGTCAGAGAACTCCTTGCCGTGCCAGCCCTGGATCCGGGCGACCATGGCGGTCGTGAGCTTCGGCCCAGGAGCCCCGTTCAAGGGCTCCCAGCTTGAGTCCGGCGCCTCGTCCGCGACGCCCATGGCATCGACCCCGAGCTGAGCCCAAGCACGTTTTGCGCGAGTAGGCCCGAGGTCCGCACCGCCGTGCTTCTTGGAACCGCCGACGATCGTCGGTGCGATGCCGGAGGCATTGGCAACCCATTCTTCAAGCTTCGCCTTGGGCCAGCCTCCAGCGCCCATCAGATCTTTGAGAACCTCGCCGACAGTGAGGTGATCGTCTGGCTCCTGTGGCTCTGGCCAGGTGAAATGCTGGGCATACTCGGGCTGGAGCGCCACAAGGACGAAGCGTGGGCGCAGCTGAGCTACGCCAAAGTCATTGGCATGGAGGAGCTTCCACTCGCCCACGTACCCGTACTCGTGCAGCTGATCGAGGACGCGTTGGCGGTAGCCGGAGAAACGGTTGGCGCTCAGCCCCCGTACGTTCTCCAGCAGGAGGGCCTTCGGGCGCATCCGGCCGCAGAGTTCGATGGCCCAGGCGAAGAGGTCGCGCTCGTCCGTGGCGCCGAGTTGCTTGCCAGCGATGCTGAATGGAGGGCAAGGAACTCCACCAGCTAGAAGGGCTAGATCCTTGCTGAATTCGTCGGGATTCCAGACTTTGGGGTCAGCCACATCTCCGACCCGTACAACCTGCCCACCATCTGGCAAGTTCTGTTGCAGGGTGTACGCAGCGTTCGCGTCGAGTTCGACAGCCAGACGGTGGCGAAAGCCAGCGCGTTCCAGACCCAAGGACTGGCCGCCAGCGCCGGCGCAGATTTCGACGACATCAAGCCGCTCACTCTGCTGCTGTGGTGCCGGCATCTGCTCTCCCTTTCAAAGCGCGCCGGACTTGCCAGCGCAGGGCGCGAGCAATGATGCTCGGGCCCTGTAGTCATCTCCAGCACCGACTGCACGCCGAGACCGTGGCAGCACGATAGCCGCAGTCTTCGGTCGCGCGAGGGGCGGCCGCGGCGGCGAGCCGGACAGGATGGTGAAGTTTACGCGGCCCCTCTGACGATGCTCACCACCTCCTCGAACGCCTCCCTACTGCCTGTCCTCGACAGCGGTTCAATCGCCGAGAACCGATCGCAATTCGTCGCGCGCGTCAGGGGGAAGCCGACGGTAGGTATTCCACGCTCGGTCCAGTTCGGTAGAACCCCGTCGGCCGCGTGCGATCCAGTAGGCGAGGCGTCGCTGCTCCGCGGGATCGAGTGCCTTGACCGCGGCTATTGCCTCGTCGGCTCGGGCGGGCGCGCCAGCCGAGCCTGCCTGGCAGCGCTTGCACTCAGTTACGAGGAGGGTCTCCTCGCGGCCATCCGGAAGGACCGACTCGCGGCGCGTGACGGACAGGACAGCGGTGCGGGTGGCATCGTCGAGGTACGGCTCTCCGCCGGAAATGCCGCATACGGTGCACATGAAGTCGTCGCGAGCCATCACGGCTTGGCGTTCCTTGGCGGTGACTGCTTTCTGTGGTGCCGCCTCCCGTCTGGCAGCGGGATCCCAGACGGGAACGCCTGACTTGATGAAACGCTGATCTTCGGCTAGCAGTGTCGCATCCTCAGAGTTCGTCCGCACCACCCAGCCAAAGTCCCGGAGGTCGCGGATGCGACGGTCGGCCTGAGAGATGCCAGGGAAGGCCGCTCGGACCTCCTCCTTGGTGAATGTGTTTCCCTCGCCAACTACCTGGATCAGCCAGAGGGCTCCCCTGACCATCGTGCCCGCTTTGATGTCTGGGTCGTCCCAGGCAGGCAGAGACACGTTGTGCTCCGATCTCGTTGAGTGCCAAGGCGTCGATTCTGGGTCACCAGCGCCCCTGTTGTCAGCGAGACCTGACATCATCGAGGACAGTGAAGTCCGTTTGATGCACCGGAGGTTCTGGCTGTGGCTACGAAGTTCGGCGTCCCGCCCGAGGGCGACAAGATCCGCTCGCTGGTGGGGGAGCGAGTACGCCAGGCAGTGGAGGAGAACGGCGCCAAGATCACGGTGGACTGGCGCGGCGAGCAGAAGCATCTCCACGTGATCGTCATACCTGTCGACATGCTGTACTTCAACCCGGACACGCATCGCATCCGCGCACAGAAAACCCTGGATCCGGAGCGTAACCGGATCCTCGAAGAGGAGCCGTGGAGCGAGGATGCGCAGAACTATCTGAAGTATCTCCTCATGCGCAGGCCTTCGAACCCGAGCCAGGTCGATCCCGACTTCACATCGTTGATGGACGAGCTTGACCTTGATGGACAGCGGGAGCCGGGGATCATCAGCCCCGATGGCATCCTCGTCGACGGGAACACCAGGTGTGCAGCGCTGCGGGAGCTAGGGGAGAAGAATATCCGGGTTGGGGTCCTTCCAGCTGACACTTCCAGGCGCGACATCAATAGCGTGGAACTGGCCCTGCAGCTGCGACGTGACAAGCGCCGGGACTACTCCTACATCAACCGTCTGATCGCGATCGAGGACGAGCTGTCTGACGGGCGGCGCGAAGAGGATGTAGCCCGGGACTTCAACATTAAGAAGACCACGCTCCAGCAGGACCGCTGGGTGTATCAGTTGATCAAGGACGCTATAGATCGGAGCACCAACGAACGCGGCACAGCACTGCGGTTGGTCGACTTCGAAGAGCAGCAGGAGAAGCTTCGAGAGCTGCACCGCGACTACTCCAACCTTGCCAAGACCGACCCGGATGCCGCGGAGCAGCTCAAGGAGTCGCGCCTGGCGATGGTGGTACTTAACTATTCGAAGACATCAGTCCGCCTCGCCGAGGCTGACTTCCACGCGCGCTATTTGGACGAACGGCTTCCTCCTGAGCTTCGTCCGACGCCTCAAGAATCTGCGGCCGTAGCGATTCCCGGACTGCCCGGAGTTGCTGTCCCGGATGCAACCAGTGCCGTGAAGACCACCCGCGCTCTCACGGATGCGCTGCTTCAGGCCAGGGCTGTGTCCCAGGACGCCAATGCCTCTCTGGACAGAGACAGGCTGGCAGCAACGGCCATCGCGGACCAGCTGATCAAGACGGCGCGAAAGACCTTCGACACGGCGGTCAAGTTGGCTGGTCAGAACGCGCAGCTTCAGAAACGCCAGGTAGCTGTTCCTGAGCGCCTGACCGACGCCGCGGACTACGTGAACCAGTGCGCAGTCGAATTCGCTGACGCCAAGGCCAAGCATGCGCTCGACGAAGACGCCTTTGACGACGCTCTGTTGACCCTCCGATCCAGCCTCACGCGGCTCGCCAAGCAGGCCGGGCGCACCTTCACCTCGCCCGGCGATGGTGTTGAGTGGCTGCTGAACACGGCACGGGAGAGCTGATGGCTGGGGCTGAGCCGAGCCTGGCTATCAGCTTTGGTGATGGCGTGACGCTGGCGCGGCTCCGCGCCCGGCGGGGGAACGAGCACGACCTGCGACGTCTCGCCCTGCGGTTCCGCAGCAGCGTCCAGCGCTCACCAGGGACGATAGATGTTGAGATCGACGACCTGCTGACTAATCTGGTGGCTCTTACAGCATGGCCAGAGCAGGGCAGCGTTTCCTGGGATCCACAACTGGCGGCGCTGGCCACGGACTCTGCGGTTGACGCTCAGACCGTCGCTCAGCGCCTCGACCAGGTCGCACCCTCTGTGGGCGAAGTGAACCCGGATGACGTTGACGACCTCCTTGGACAGGAGTGGACGGCTGACCTCACCCCATTCCAACGCCGTGACATCGCTAAGCTGCTCTCATTGCGGCATGGCGCGAATTTTTCGGTCCCAGGCGCAGGCAAGACCCGGGTCGGCCTTGCCGTGTTCCAGGCTCTGCGGACCACTAACGCCATTGAGAGGCTGTTGATTGTCGGGCCGAAATCCTGCTACGAGTCCTGGCAGTTCGAGAGCCAGCATTGTCTGGGTGAATCGCTACGTACGGACGTGTACTCACGCGACAGTGACCCGACCGCCGATGTGCTGATCTTGAACTACGAGCGCCTCGCCGGCGCTGTTGAGGAACTTGGTCACTGGCTTTCCGCCCGGCCCTCGCTGCTGCTGCTTGATGAGGCTCACCGTATGAAACTCGGCGCCGACGGCACGTATGGCGCCGCCTGCCTAGCGCTTGGCCCGAGGGCACGCCATCGGTTGATCCTGACGGGAACCCCCGCTCCCAACGGCGTCAAGGACCTCGAGAACCTCTTCGGTTTTGTCTGGCCGGGGCATGGCCGTCAGAAGGTCACTCAGGCGGTAGCCGGAGGTGACCTTGTCAAAGCCAGCGGGGTTCTACGGCCACTGTTCACCCGCACCACAAAGGGAGAACTGGGTCTGCCCGCAGTGACAACAAGTCTGCGTTCCGTATCGATGCCGCCTTTGCATCGTGAGATTTACGAGGCGCTGGTCGGGCGCTTCTCCGTGCGGGCGACAGGCTCGGAAGGCGATTTCCAGGCACTCGGGAAGATCATCGTCTACATGCTTATGGCTGCGACCAGCCCTGCTCTGCTCTCTGTCGGCACCACGAGGCACGAGCCGCTGGCATACCGCGTGCCTCCTTTGCCTGTGCCCGAGGGAACTCCGCTTTTTGAACTAATGCGGGACTTGCCCAGTTATGAGCTATCGCCGAAGTACAGAGAAGTCCTAGCGATCGTTGACGAGAACGCTTCGAAGGGCCGTAAGACCCTCGTTTGGTCGACATTCATCCGCAGCCTGAACACTCTTGAGCGCGTTCTCGGCGAATTCGCACCCGCCAAGGTCCACGGTGGCACGGAGGATAGGGCTGCGGAGATTGAGCGGTTCCGCAACGACCCGGACTGCATGGTGATGCTGTCTAACCCCGCCACTCTCGGCGAAGGCATCAGCCTGCACCACCATTGCCACGATGCGGTCTACGTGGACAGGGACTTTGCAGCTGGTCGCTTCCTCCAGAGCCTGGACCGGATTCACCGCCTCGGACTCGCGCCGGAGACGGAGACCCGGGTCACCGTGCTCGCCTCCGAGGGCACCATCGACGAGGTGGTGGAGCAACGGCTGGGCGACAAGCTCCAGTTCATGGGGCGAATCCTCGATGATCCCCTGGTCCAGGAGCTGGCTGACCTGGATGAGGAGCCAGCCGTTGGAGGCGGTTTGGATCAGCGTGACCTTCAGGCACTGATGGGTTACTTCCGTGCCCGTACCGCCTGATCCGGTTCTGCGTGCCGCCGTACGGTGGCTGGAGCGTCTCCCGCCTTCCAGCACTGCCCGGTGCCGCGCCCTTTTCACGGCGCACAGCGATTTCAGCGACATCACCCCGACCCAGTACGAGGCTGCATACGCGTGGCTCAGTGTCGTGGGATTGCTGGATGATCTGCATAGCCGAATGCCGGCGCAACGCAGGGTATTTGCCTGCGCTGTTGCGCAGAGCGGAGTTCCCTGGTTCGTGGACGCAGACGTACTAGTGAGAGGGCCGGACGAACTCCCTGAGGACGCTCTCCGCGCTGCTTCGGCCTTTGGCCTCGGAGCGGATGAGGCGTACGCCGAGCTGCAAACGGCATGGGGCAAGGTCGATACGGCGGAGCGGGAGCGGATCGGTGCAGCAGGCGAACTCGCACTGGTCGAACTGCTCGCGGCTGAGACGAACGCAAGTGTCGAGCACGTAGCCGCCACATCTGACGGGTACGGGTATGACATTGCCGTTGAGGCCGGCAGCGATTCACTCCATATAGAGGCCAAGTCCACTGTCCGTCGAGGCCGTCTCTCGGTCTATCTGTCGCGCAACGAGTACGAGACCATGCGCCGAGACCCTAGGTGGCGACTTGTTGTGGTTCGGTTGAGTGACACCTCGCGGATATGCGCGATTGCCACAGTGTCATCTGACTGGATTGTGACCCAGGTGCCCACCGATGGGGGACCATACGGCCGTTGGGAGTCCTGCCGTCTTGACGTCCCATCGATTGTTCTGGAAGCGGGCATTCCTGCAATCCGGTCTCTGATCGTTCCTGACGTCTCGCCAATTCTGACCGGCGCCGTGGAGTGGCCGGGTTGAATCTCGTCGCCGAGGCCCGGGTGTGCCTGAGCGGCATCCGGGCTGTACGACAGGTGCCCAACAGGGTCAGTCACTTTGCAACTCCGCGTCTACGAGCAGAAACCCTTCCACGTCTGCCTCCCATTGCGTATCCAGCACTCCAGGGAACTCCTTGGAGTCGAGGGCGTCTTCGAAGGCCTCTTTGAGCGTCACGCGCCACTTGTCTACGTCGCCATGGACTAGGAAGGGGCCGACAGGGAGGGCAATGTCATCTTCGTCGACACGCATTGGGACAACTTCCCCGCTGACGGTGACGTCGCTGTCGAGTCCGCTTGCCGCGGCATCGAGCGCGGCATCCAGCTCAGAGACATTGATGATCCCCGTCCAGCTCTTCGACCCAACTCTGGCTTGCGCGACCAGCGTCGCGCGCCCGCTCACGGAATATGCGGCCAGTGCAAGGGACCGCTGCGGCTCGTCCGCAGGCTGCGCGCCATTGCCTGCCAAGAAGGCTGGCTTGTACCGGTCGAGGAGTGCTGTGATGCGTGCTGCCAGCAGTGTCCGTCGGGCCGCCAGGAACTCGCGGTAGCCGTCAGCCTCTAGAGCCTTCGGATCGTCTGGCACTGCGTGCGCAGCCAAGTCGCTAGCTGGAATGCTCTGGACGTATGTGGCCGGGGAGCGGTTTCCGATTAGGTTCTTGGCCGTGTTCTCTGAGACGAAGACAATGTTCGCCAGTTCGTTGATCTCGGAGGCCGAGTAGTTGTTCTTGTGGTTCCGCAGCTTCATTGCGGGGTGGAGGTTGCTGTACTGCGGTTTGTCCGATCCTGTGGCCGTTGCTGAGATGGAACCCCCGTCCCACCAATCACGCGCTCCTGCGTGCGCAGCGGCAAGATAGGAGAACAGGAGATACGGGCTCTGGATGTTGCGTCCATCGAGATCGCGCGCGGTGACCGCGATTCCGCTCTCGTCGATACGGAGGTTGGCGAGCAAGGCACGGACCGGGTCAGGCGAGTCGAGGGCGTTGACGTCCTGAGTGAGGGTGCTGTCTGTAGCGCCGCCGTACCTGTTGCGGGCTGTGGCAGCCATGAACCAATACAGCAGCCCGTCTTCGACCTGTCGATCGAGGTGAGCGCCTGCGGGAAGGCGGCCGTAAAACACGATGAGTGGATGCAGTGCGCTGATGGACGGGACAAGGGCCGTAGAGGGAACGAGTAGTTCGTCCTTCAGCCGGGGGACCACGCGCTCCAGGCCGCGGCGGACGCGCTCCCATCCTTCCGCGACTGCTTCTCGGCTGGCCGTCGTCAGTTTTGACACGGATGACGTGCGCTTGCCTGAGATGGACAGGCTGAGCGTGATGGCCTTGATGAGGAAGTTGACGTCAATGCCGCGGTAACCACGTTGTGCCCAGAGAGCAGACTCTTCCTCAAGCTGACCGAGGAAGCCCGGCGAGCGTGCAGACAGCGTCGCCATAGCGAGATCGGTCGTCTTGAGGGGGCGCCCACCGCTATTGACGCGTACGAAGATCTGCGTGACCTCCTCGTACGAGAAGTCATGCAGGACCTCCATGTGGAAATCACGCTCCGTGATCTTCTCGAGTGCGTTGAGACGTCGACCGATCTCCGGGCCGTCGACCGACAAACCCGCGGTCCGCAGGTCAGCTTGGATGGCGAAGGTGTCAGAATCTGGACCGACAACGTCGAAGACCTTGACCCACTTCTTGTTGCGGCGGGTGGCAGCACTCTGGTTCTGGAACGCCTCGGTTTCGATATTGAACACGACCTGGGCCGAAGGGTCATCGGTGAGTACGCGGTACAGCGAAGTGAGACGTTGCTGGCCGTCGAGCAGGTAGAGCGGCATCACGCTTGGGAGGCCTTGGCCTGTACTGATTGCTGCCGCACGGGTCTCAGCGACGTCGGCGGTTTTCCACAGGAGCAGGGAGCCGGTGGGGTAGCCGCGGTAGAGAGACTCGACCAGTCGCGCGATCTGCGTTGCCTTCCAGACGTACCCGCGCTGGATCTCAGGCAGCATGATCTCACCGTCTGCGATCTGCCCGATGAGCGTCCGGATGTCTCTGGTCGTTCGTTCCACTGACACGCGTTGGTGCCCCCCACCGCCTACGAGCGGACGTACGGTCCCGTCCGCTGCCCCTGGATCTGCGCCAATCGCCCAAGCTGCCATTGGCGCATGGCGATTCGTGCAGAGATATCGTAGGCGAACCTGACCGTCTGCGGGCATGACCTGGCGTTTCGGTCTGCTCCAGGCATTGCTTTGGGCACGCACAACTACACGCCCATGCACAGCGATGCGGGCATGGAGTCAGTTTGAAGTGTCCTGGCCCGCTTCCATGGCCCGTCGTTCCGCGACTGTCCGTATAATCGCGGAGGCGCACTCGTCGGCGGGGGTGTGCTCCCAGAACCTCAACGCTAGCCATCCGGCTTCAGCGAGATGCTGGTCGGTATCCCGGTCACGGGCCATGTTGCGCGCGACCTTTTCGGACCAATAGCCCGTATTGGTCTTCGGAGCCACGTAGTGCTCGGGGCAGCCGTGCCAATAGCACCCATCGATGAACACCGCGACCTTCGCCGGGCGAAAGACCATGTCCGCCGTACGGCGAAAGTCTGGCAGTGGTCTTGCCGCCACCCGGTACCGCAGTCCCTTGGCGTGTACAAGTTTTCTGACCAGTCGTTCAGGTTTGGTGTCCCTGCTCCGGATCGCCTGCATATTGCGGCGCCTGCCGGCTGATGACGCCCAGGAGCCGTCTGGTGGGGTCCAGGACTGCGAGTCGTTCATCTGCTGACTCCTGAGGCGTACCAGTTATGCGTGCTCATGGGGGTTTCAGTCTGCAGTTCCACGCTACTGCCCGAAGATGCTGGCTAGAAGGGACGGTCATCTGTCCCCGCCGCGCCACCTGGCTCCCCGGACCTCAACCCCATGCCGAACGGACGCAACGCCACCTCGCTCCGCCCACAGGATCCGCCCACGGGCTGTAGTGCCGATAGGGGCGCACGATGACCATCCTTCAGAGATCCGTGGGCCCGTGGAGGGGTGCCCCTGGAATCCGTACGCAGGCGACGGCTAGTTCACCCCATGACACTCCCCATACCCCCGCCCCGACCCGCACCAGCACTCCGCCCCCCGCACCGGGGGCCACGGAATTGCTCGGCCTCGGGCCGCCAGTGTCGTGGCGTACTGCGGTAGCAGCGACGCGTCTGTGGGGGACGAGGACTCCGATGCCGCGAACGCCTCGTAGGACGGGACCGTGCCCGCGACGATGCCGAGGTTCGGTGTGCCGGAGGCCGCCAGTTCGCGGAGGGAGGACTCTATGGTCGACAAGTGCTCTTCGTGGGACGGGTATTCGGCCGAGAGGGTCGGGTACCCGGTCAGGAGTTCCGTCAGCTCCGTCGACGGCCAGTGCAGTACCGCCACCGGGAACGGGCGGGACAGCGCCTGGCGGTAGGAGCCCAACTCCGCTCGCAGGCGCAGGATTTCGGCCCTCAGCTCCGCCGGGTTGTCCGAGCCGAGCGCCCACGTCCGGCTCGGGTCGTGGAGTTCGTCCAGGGGTACGTCGGACTTGTGGACGCGGTCGGCGAGCGCGTCCCACGCGTCGTGCTCCGAGCCGATCAGGCGGCGTACGCGGTGGCGGCCCAGCAGGAGCGGGTGTGTCTCGTAGGGCGGGTTCGTGCGCTCCGCCTCCGGCAGGAGCAGCGTCAGGGCCTCCGTGAAGGACTCGTGCGCCGCTTCCAGCTCGTCGTGCGACTCCAGGGCCTCCGCCACGATCACATACGCGGCCGGGTCCTTCGGGGCCGCCGTCCGGATACCCGTGATGATCGCGCGGGCCTCCGCCTCGTGGCCGTACTCCCACAGGTTCGCGGCCATCAGGGCCTTCACCAGATGTGGCTGCTCCAGCTCGGACGGCGGTCCGGCAATGAGGCCGTCGTACAGCGAGGCCGCGCGTTGGCGGGCATCCGCCAGTTCGTAGTGCGCCGCGGCCTGGAGGAGCAGCTGCTCGGAGTCCTCCGGGTACAGGCCGGCGATGCGCTCCAGGCGCTCGGCTTCGGCGATGTGGTTGACAGGGTCTACAGGCTCGGCGGGCGTAGCAGGCGTGTCGGGGCGCATGGGGGACACCGTACTGCCGACCACCGTCACCGGCGCCAGGTCACCACAGGCTCGCGCAGCCGTCGCTCTCGTTCACGCGTAGCCGTTGCTTTCGTTCAACACATACGCCATGCGCCCGACCACCACGGCCAGCGTGCCCGCCCACAGCACCGTTCCCACCCAGAGCCAGGCCACGCACGAGCGGTAGCGGCCGTCGGTCTCCAGGGCCGCGAGACCGGGGTGCGCCGGGTCGAAGCGCACGCGTACGCGCCGGCCCTCCGGGAGTGCGTGGGGGCCCACCTCGTCGGGCAGCGCCTGTTCGTGCGCCGTGCCGTCGGGCGCCGTCCAGCTGACCACCGGGTGCAGGGCCGCGTACGACGCCTCGTTCGACGCGACATGGCCCGTCACCGTCGCGTCGACCACCGTGCCGGTGCTGCGCCGGAGCGTCTCGGTGATGAGTTGCAGCACCTGCGTCGTGGACAGGACGAGGCCTGCGACGAAGGGGATCAGCGCGAGAAGCCAGAGGGGACCCATGGGGCGCGAGCTTAAGGGCGGGCCCGTCGGCGGTCGGGGGCGGGGCCTGGCGGCCGCCGGGCCCCAGCGGTACTCGGCCGCCCGGCCCCCGCGGTACTCGGCCGGTCAGTTCACTGGTGAGTTACGGAGGCAGGGCCTATCTTGCGGCCGTGCGGGAGCGGATGCGGGAGTGGCGGCGGGAGCGGGAGCGGCGGCCTGTCGTCGTGCGGCAGGGGCCGCGCGCGGGACTCCGGGCGTCCGGGCGACGGCCCTGGGCCCAGCGCGCGGGACGCCGTGCGTTCGGTCGCCGCCCCTCGTCCCTGGGCCGCCGGCAGGGGCTGCGCCCCTCGTCCCGGAGCCGCCCGCAGGGGCCACGCCCCTCGGCCCTGCGCCGCACCCTGTGGACCGGCGCCGAGATCACCGTCACCCTCGGGGTCGTCCTTCTCCTTCTCGTCGTCCATCAGCTCTGGTGGACCAACCGCGAGGCCCGGGCCGGCGCCGAGCGCAAGGTGCGGGCGCTGGAGCGGGAGTGGGCGGCTACCCCCGGGGACGGGCCGGGCGACGGAGGCCAGGACAGTGCCTCTGATCCGGCGGGTGGCGACACCCCGGATCGTTCGGCGGGCGGCGAGGGGGCCGGTAGCGGGTCCGGAGGCCGGACATCCGCCGACTCCACGTCCACCACCCGCGAAGCGCCTCACTGGGACCAGGCCTACGCCGTCCTCACCATCCCCCGCCTCGGCCTCACCGTCCCCGTCGCCGAGGGCGTCGGGAAGCAGAACGTCCTCAACAAGGGCTACGTCGGGCACTACCCCGCCACCGCCCAGCCCGGCCGCGCCGGGAACTTCGCGCTCGCCGGGCACCGCAACACCCACGGGGAGCCCTTCCGGTACATCAACCGGCTGCGCAAGGGCGACGAGGTCCAGGTGCGTACGCGCGGGGCCGAGTACACGTACGTCGTCGACAAGACCCTCGCGCAGACCTCCGCCCGCGACGGCGGCGTCATCGCGGGCGTGCCGCGCAGCACGGTCGTACGGGGCGCCGGGTACAGCGAGCCGGGGTACTACATCACGCTCACCACCTGCACGCCCGAGTACACGTCCAAGTACCGCCTCGCGGTGTGGGGGAAGCTGCGGTCGATGCGGCCCCGGTGAGCGGGTGGACGTGGTCGCGACGAGTGAGTGGGTGCGGTCCCGATGAGCGGGTGGACGCGGTCCCGGTGAGCGAGCGGGTGCGGCCCTCGTGAGCGGGAGGCCAGAAAGCCGCCCCTTCATCCGATCCGGGCCCATCCTGTATAACGGGCAGAACGCCACAACACGTGGACGGGACCGAGCAGCGGGAAGGAGGGACGCCGGACATGACGCGCACCTTGGGCACGGCCCTGCGGCCCGCCGCCCTGCTGCTGTTCCTCCTCGTGGAGACCGTTCTCGTCGACACCGGCAGCCTCACCGCCGCCGTCGCGCTCGCCGCGACCGCCGCCGCGAGCTCCGCACTCGCCGTCTGCTCCCTGCTCGCCGCGCGCAGCGCCCCCGCCGTGCCCCGCACCCGGGTCCGCACCACGATGCGCGACCGTGAGCAACGCACCGCGTTCCTGCCGCAGCGCGATCCCGACGCCCGCGGGCGCAGCCGCCCCCGAGCACCCGGCCGTCTCCTCCTGACGGCCGCGTAGGGGACCCGCTCCACCCGCAGTCCCCGTACGGGCCGTCACGCCGATCGGCCGCCTTTCCCGGCGGTCTTCCGATTCCGGCACGACGGGACCCCCGGAGGGCTCACCCATGTCGACGTTCATGTCTGTCTTCGCCAGCCTGGTCGAGCACATCGCCGACCTGCTCGACCCGATCTTCCACGCCTCGGCGACCGCGGCGGCGATCGTCCTGTTCACCGCGTTCGTACGCCTTCTCGTCCACCCCCTGTCCCGGGCCTCGGCCCGCGGGCAGCGCCAGCGCGCCAAGCTCCAGCCGCGCATCGCCGAGCTGCGCAAGAAGCACAAGAAGAGCCCCGAGAAGCTCCAGGAGGCGATCATGGAGCTGCACAAGGAGGAGAAGGTCTCGCCGCTGTCCGGCTGCCTGCCGAGCCTCTTCCAGCTCCCCGCCTTCTTCCTGCTCTACCACCTGTTCTCGAACGGCAGCATCGGCGGCGAGCCCAACGCGCTGCTCGGCCACACCCTCGGCGCCGCGCCGCTGGGCGGGCGCTTCAAGGACGCGCTCGCGGACGGCGGGCTCTTCGGCGCGCAGGGCGTCGTCTATCTGGTCCTGTTCGCGATCGTCGCGGCGGTGGCGAGCTTCAACTACGGCCGTACGAAGCGTCAGATGGCCGCCCAGCCGGTGCTGCCGGCCGCCGCGGACGGGCCGCAGGCGCCGGGGGCGGGCGCGATGGCCTCGATGACGAAGATCATGCCGCTGATGTCGTTCATGACGCTGTTCACGGTGGGCTTCGTGCCGCTCGCGGCCGCCCTGTACGTGGTCACGAGCACGACGTGGAGCGCCGTCGAGCGGGCCGTTCTCTACCGCGACATGCCCTCCGCCGCGGCGCTTGCTACTGCCGCGTAAAGGTCCAGTCCGTGAACGAGGTATTGCGGACTGGACGAGGACCTTGGACGATCGACCAGTCCTCCGATGGCTGCACCCGTCGGGAGGTCCCTCCTCGATCAAGGAGTCTCAACCATGAAGCTGCTGCGAGTCGGTACCGCGGGGGCGGAGCGCCCGGCCCTGCTCGATGCCGAAGGTGTCCTGCGTGACCTGGGCGGAGTCGTCCCCGACATCGATGGGGAACTGCTCGCCGACGACGCGGCGCTGGGGCGCGTACGGGCCGCCGCCGAGTCCGGCGAGCTGCCCGTGCTCGACGCGGACGGCCTGCGGACCGGCCCGCCGGTCGCGCGGATCGGCAAGGTCGTGTGCATCGGCCTGAACTACCACGACCACGCCGCCGAGACCGGCGCCGAGCCGCCGTCGGAGCCCGTCGTCTTCTTCAAGGCGGCGGACACGGTCGTCGGCCCCGAGGACACCGTGCTCGTACCGCGCAAGTCCGTGAAGACGGACTGGGAGGTCGAGCTGGCGATCGTCATCGGGCGCACGGCGCGCTACCTGGAGTCGCACGAGGAGGCCCTCGCGCACATCGCCGGATACGCGGTGTCGCACGACGTCTCCGAGCGCGAGTTCCAGATCGAGCGCGGCGGCACGTGGGACAAGGGCAAGAACTGCGAGACGTTCAACCCGCTCGGCCCCTGGCTCGTGACGGCGGACGAGGTCCCGGACCCGCAGGCGCTCGGCCTGAAACTGTGGGTGAACGGCGAGCTGAAGCAGAACGGCTCGACGGCCGACCAGATCTTCCCGGTCGCCGAGGTGGTCCGGTACGTCAGCCAGTTCATGACCCTGTACCCGGGCGACGTGATCAACACGGGGACGCCGGCCGGCGTGGCGATGGGGCAGCCCGAGCCGAAGCCGTATCTGCGGGCCGGGGACGTGGTGGAACTGGAGATCGAGGGTCTCGGGCGCCAGCGTCAGGAACTCAAGGACGCGTAGCGCTCCGCGCGGGGGCGGGGGAACTGCGGGGGCCGGTGGCCGGTTTGTCGGCCGCCGGTCCGTTGGTGGCTGAGCGCGCAGTTCCCCGCGCCCTTGCAGGGGCGCCTGGCTAGCCCGCGATGAAGAGGTCCAGGGCCTTGACCACCAGCGCGTGGTCCTCCAGCTGGGGTAGGCCGGAGACCACCACCGCTCCGATGACTCCCGCGCCCTCGACGGCCAGCGGGAACGCGCCACCGTGTGCCGCGTACGCGTCCGGGTCGAGCCTGGACGAGTCCTCGAACGTCGTGCCCTTCGCCCGGAAACGGGTTCCGACCAGCAGCGACGAGCAGGCATAGCGCTCGACGACGCGGCGCTTGCGGGCGATCCAGGCGTCGTTGTCCGGGGTCGAGCCGGGCAGCGCCGCGTGGAAGAGCTGCTGGCCGCCGCGCGTGATGTCGATCGCCACCGGCGCCTTGCGCTCCCTGGCCAGCTCGACGAGCAGTGAGCCCAGCTCCCAGGCGTCCTCGTGAGTGAACTTCGGCAGGACCAGGCGGCGCTCCTGCTCCTCGATCTCCTCGACCGTCGGCGCGCTCACAGGGCCACCGTCACACCGTCGCGGGCCGAGCGGCGGGCCGCCTCCAGGACGTCGAGCGCGGCCGCGGCCTGCTCGGCGGTGACCGGGTTCTCGCCGGTGCCGCGCAGCGCGGCGGCGACGGCCGCGTAGTACGCCGGGTAGTCGCCGGGGAGCGTCTCGACGGGGCGTCCGCCGCCGGTCAGCGGGGACTCTCCGGAACCGATCCGGCCCCACATCGACTCGGGCTCCACACCCCAGGGTTCGCCGGCCACCGGGATCGTGCCCTCGCGCAGCACCGCCTCCTGCGGGTCGAGGCCGTACTTCACGTAGCCGGCCTGCGAGCCGAGGACGCGGAAGCGCGGGCCGAGCTGGGCCGTCGTCGCGGAGACGTACAGGTGGGAGCGGACACCGCTCGCGTGCGTGATCGCGATGAACGTGTCGTCGTCGGCCGCCGCGCCCGCGCGCCGCACGTCCGACTCCGCGTAGACCGAGACGGCCGGGCCGAACAGGACCAGGGCCTGGTCGACGACATGGCTGCCGAGATCGTAGAGGAGACCTCCGATCTCTTCCGGATCGCCGGACTCGCGCCAGCCGCCCTTGAGCTGTGGCCGCCAGCGCTCGAAGCGCGACTCGAAGCGCCATACATCGCCGAGGCTGCCCAGCTCGCCCTCCGTGATCAGGCTCCGCAGCGTCAGGAAGTCGTTGTCCCAGCGGCGGTTCTGGAAGACCGAGAGCAGCAGGCCGCGCTCCTCGGCGAGGGCCGCGAGCTCGCGCGCCTCGGCCGCGGTGCCGGCGATCGGCTTGTCGACGACGACCGGGAGGCCCGCCTTGAGGGCGGCCGTCGCGATCGGTACGTGCGTCTTGTTCGGGGAGGCGATGACGATCAGGTCGAGCTCGTCGGCCAGGGGCCACAGCTCGTCGGGTGTGGCCACGAAGCGGATGCCGTCACCGAAGGAGGCGCGGGCCTGTGCCTGCCGTTCCGGGTTCGAGGTGACGACCGTGTCGAGTACGAGGCCGTCGGTCGCGGCGATCAGTGGGGCGTGGAAGACGGAGCCCGCCAGGCCGTAGCCGACGAGACCGACGCGGAGGGGGGAGCCGGGGGCCCCAGCCGTACCTGATGTCATGCCTTCAGTCATGCATCCACTTAAGCAACGGTGTTGCCAAAGTGCAAGCGGAAGGGACAATGGGGGAGTGAACAGGGCTAACTCCGGGGTCAATCTGGCGGTGCTGCGAGGCCACAACGCCGCACTCGTACTCGATCTGCTGCGGACGGCGGGCGACGAGGGCATCAGCAGGCTCGAACTGGCCGAGCGCACGGGCCTCACTCCCCAGGGCGTCAGCAAGATCACGGCGCGGCTGCGGGAGCAGGGCCTGGTGACGGACACCGGCCGCCGCGCCTCGACAGGCGGCAAGCCGCGCACCGTCCTGCGCCTCGTGCCGGACGCCGGGTACGCGGTCGGGCTCCACCTGGACCGCGACGAACTGACGGCGGTCCTGGTCGACCTCGCGGGCACGGTCGTCGCCGAACGCCGCGCCCCGCTGGCCTTCGGCGCGGGCGGCGACGCGGTGGTGGAGGCGGCGGCGGGCGAGGTGGAGGCACTGCTCACGGGCGCGGGAGCGGACACGGGAGCGGGCACCGGGGACGCGGATGCCGGAGACTCGGGCCACCGCGACGCGCAGGACCCCGTGGACCCGGAACCCCCCACCCCCCGTGTCCTCGGCGTGGGCGTCGCGCTGCCCGGGCCCCTCGACCACTTCTCCGGCGTGCTGCACCGCGTCACCGGGTTCCCCGAGTGGGACGGGTTCCCGCTGCGGGACGCGCTCGCGGGGCGGCTCGGGCTTCCCGTGGTCGTGGACAAGGACACCAACGCGGCCGCGCTCGGCCTCGCGCTCGCCGGGTGCGGCGACTCGTTCGCGTACCTCCACCTCGGTACGGGGCTGGGCGCCGGACTCGTCCTGGGCGGCACGCCGTATCGCGGGCCGCACACAGGAGCGGGCGAATTCGGCCACCAGGTGATCCAGCTGGACGGCCCGCTCTGCAGTTGCGGCAACCACGGCTGCATCGAGGCGCTGTGCCTCGCGGCGGTCGCGGCCGGATCCTTCGACGAGGCCGCGCGGGTGCTCGGCGAGGGCGCGGCGAACATGGTCGGCCTCCTCGACATCGACCTCGTCCTGCTCGGCGGGCGCACGGTCGCGGCCGCCGAGGAACGCTTCGTCGAAGGGGTGCGGGCGGTGCTCGGTGAGCGGGCACGGCGCGGTGGCACGGTCGAGGTCCCGGTGCTGCGCGCGCCCGGCGCCGAGACCGCGGTGGTCGAGGGCGCCGCCCAGTTGGTCCTCGCGCCCCTGTACGGCCGGGCGCACGGTCACTTCCCGGCCCGCCGGGTGGCGGAGATTCCCGGTCAACCGGAATGAAGGAAATCTGAGCTGATCGAGCGGAATACCTCGGGCATCGGGCCGTACGGGGCGGCACGGGGCGCGTCGCGCGTGACACGGTCGCCGCGGCAGTACCTTTCCCGCCCGCGATCACAAAGGCTCCTCATGCGACCGCGTATCCCGCTCGCCGTCACTGCCGTGGCCCTGACCTCCGTGGTGACCGGCGGCCCGGCCCTCGCGGCCGACCCGGTCCCGGCCGGGTCCGCCCCGCTCGAGCCCACCTGCGCCGCCCAGTACCCCGCAGACTTCCCGATCAGCACCCGGATTCGCGGCGGCCCCACGACGTACCACCCCGGCGGCGGCTTCCGCACCTGGTTCCTCGACCTCACGAACAAGACCGATGCCGAGTGCGCCGCCATCCACCCCGTCGTCGTACTCATCGACAAGAAGCGGACGCTGGCGACGCGGCAGATCCAGCTGGAGTTCTCCGACGGCGAGCGCCGGCACCCCGTGCGCTTCGAACGGACCGAGCGGGACGAGAACGTCGGCGTCTTCGACGACGGCTTCCCCGGCTTCCGGGTGGGCCCGGGCAAGACCGTCACCGTCCGGGCCCGGCTCATGTTCACCTCCGACGCCGAGCCGAACAGCGTCGTCGCCAACGCGGCCGTCGTGCGACGCCGGGACGACGACGGTGACTGGGTGGGGCAGTCGGGCGACTACCGGTTCACGCTCACCGACGACGAGGAGGCCGAGCGGCCCGGAAGGCGTCCCGGCGAGAAGCGTGACAAACCCGACGCCGGGGATGACGGCCTGCGCGAGCCCCGCCGCGACAGCGGCACCGCGAGCGCCCGTCCCACCGACGGGACCGGCCCCGCGACCCGCCCCACCACCGGCCCCACGACCCGGCCCACCACCGGCCGCACGGCCCGCCCCACCACCGGCCCGACACCCCGGCCCACCACCGGCCCCACGACCCGGCCCGCCACCGGCCCCACGCCCCGCCCCACCACCGGCCCGACGACCGGCAGCGACTCAGGCGCCGGCACCGGCACCGATGCGGACACGGGCGCGGACACAGGCGAAGACGCAGACGCCGGTACCGGGGCCGACCCCGACGTCGGCCCCCTCTCGCCCGATGAGCTCGCGCGCACCGGCACACGTTCCCTGCGCGGTCTCGGCCTCGCGTCCGGCGCCCTGCTCATCGGCGGCGCGGCCCTCGTGGCGGGCTCCCGGCGGCTGCGCACCGGCCGCCGGTGAGGGCGGATTCCGGCCACGGCGCCCGCCGCGCGCACCGCACTCCCGGACCGCCCCGACACCCCGTTAACAAATGTCTGCGAACATCCCTGGGTGGATTACCCGAACGACCAGGCACCTGGCGCACCCGTACGCGCCGGCATCCCCGAGCACGGCCGCATCCCGAAGTACTACGCGGTCAAGGCCCATGTCTCCGCGCTCCTCGACGAGCTGGGCGAGGGCGAGCCGCTGCCCACGGAGCGGGATCTGGCCCTGCGCTTCGAGGTGGCGCGCGAGACTGTGCGCCAGGCGCTGCGCGAGCTGCTGCTCGAAGGGCGTCTGCGCCGCCAGGGCCGGGCGACGGTCGTGGCCGGGCCCAAGCTGGAGCAGCCGCTGTCGATGGCCAGCTACACCGAGGGCGTGCGCCGCCAGGGCCGCCGCCCCGGCCGTACGCTCATCGGCCTCGACCGCTTCCCGTGCCCGCCCGCTCTCGCCGACGAGATCGAGGTCGACAGGGGTGAGCCGGTGTGGCACATGGAGCGTGTGCTGCTCGCCGACGACGAGCGCGTCGGCCTGGAGAGCACCTACGTCGCCGTGGCGCGGATGCCGCGCCTCGACGTCGACTTCGACCCGGACTCGTCCTTCTACACGTATGTGCACGAGCGGCTCGGGATCGAGTTCGGGTCCGCCGACGAGCGCATCGAGACCGTGCTGGCCACGCCGCGCGAGGCCCTCCTGATCGGCACGCCGCCCGCCCTGCCGATGCTTCTCATTCACCGGGTGTCGTCCGACACGAGCGGCCGGCCCACGGAACGGGTGCGGACCCTTTACCGGGGGGACCGGTTCTCGTTCACCACGCGTTTGGGCAACTGACCGCCCGGGGGCGGCAGTTGGCCCCCTTTGGTAACGAGAACATAACGGGTCTAGGCCAACCTTGGGTGGCCGTTCACCGTCCCGTTGCCGTGCGGACCTATGCGGGTCATCCGCTCCGAGGAGCGTTGCCGCCGTGAGAGAGAAGACCGACCCCATACCCGCCGTGCGCCTGGGAGCTGAGAGCTGATGGCCAGCGGCATCCGCTTCGACAAGGTGTCCGTCGCCTACGGCGCGAACACCGTCCTTCACTCCCTCGATCTGACGGTCGAGCCCGGCGAGGTCATGGCGCTGCTCGGCCCGTCCGGCTCCGGCAAGACGACGGCCCTGCGCGCCGTCGCCGGCTTCGTGCGGCCCGCGTCGGGCCGCGTCCTGATCGGTGACCGCGACGTCACGGACCTGCCGCCCCACCGGCGCGGGATCGGCATGGTCGTCCAGCAGTACGCCCTGTTCCCGCACCTGCGCGTGGAGGACAACGTCGCCTTCGGCCTGAAGGCCCAGAAGGTCGCCAAGGCCGAGATCCCCGCCCGGGTCACCGAGGCGCTCGAGATGACCGGCATGGCGTCCTACGCGAAGCGCTACCCGCGCGAGCTGTCCGGCGGACAGCAGCAGCGGGTGGCCATCGCGAGGGCCCTCGCCATCCGGCCCGGGGTGCTCCTGCTCGACGAGCCGCTGTCCGCGCTCGACGCGCAGCTGCGCTCCGGCATGCTGGCCGAACTGGCCAGGCTCCACCGCGAGCTGCCCGACGTGTCGATCCTCTACGTCACCCACGACCAGGTCGAGGCGCTCACCCTCGCCGACCGGATCGCCGTCATGGACAAGGCGCGACTCCAGGACTGCGGGACCCCGCAGGAGCTGTACCGCAGGCCCCGCACCGAGTTCACCGCCTCCTTCGTGGGCAACGCCAATCTGCTTCCGGTCCAGGTCGGCTCCGACTCGGTGTCCTTCGCCGGCGCCGAGCTGAAGGTGCCCACCGGCGACGTCGCCTCCGGGGTGTCGGCCACCCTGTGCGTGCGCCCCCACCTCGTCGGGCTCGGCGACGGGCCCAACGCCCTCACCGGCTCCGTGTCCGAGGTCCAGTGGCGCGGCTCCACCCACCGGCTGTACGTCGACGTGGACGGGCACCGGCTCAAGGCCGACCTGCGCGAACTGCGCACCCCGCCCGCGCTCGGCGACGAGGTCACCGTGCACTTCGCACCCGAGGACGCCGTGCTGCTCTCGGCCGGGGTGAGCAAGGATGGCTAGCGCCACGCTGAGCACGCCGGTGAGCAAGGCCGCGAAGCCCCGCAAGGGGGCGCCGAAGTGGGTGTGGGCGCTGCCGCCCGTCGCCGTACTCGCCCTCGTGTTCCTCTATCCGCTCGCCCTCGTCGTGCAGCAGTCCGTGCAGCCCGACACCGGCGGCACCTCGCTGGAGCCGTACGCCGACGTCTTCGCCTCGTCCGCGTTCCGGGAGGCACTCGGGACGACGGTGTGGCTGGCGGTCGGGGCGACCGTCGGGTGCCTCGTGCTCGGGTTCGCGCTCGCGCTCGTCATCGCGTTCGTCCCGTTCCCCGGCGGGAAGGCCGTCGCCAAGTTCATCGACGTGTTCCTCTCCTTCCCGTCCTTCCTGATCACCCTCGCGCTGCTCTTCGTCTACGGGTCCGTGGGCATGGCCAACGGACTGTGGACGGACGTCACGGGCGCCGCCGCCGGGCCCTTCCAGTTCCTCACCACCCCGTGGGGCGTGCTCCTCGCCGAGATCACGTACTTCACACCGTTCGTGATGCGGCCCCTGCTCGCCGCGTTCTCGCAGATCGAGACCGCGCAGCTGGAGGTGGCGTCCTCACTGGGCGCGAGGCCCGCGCGCATCGTGCGGCAGGTCATCCTGCCCGAGGCGCTGCCCGCGCTCGCCGCCGGCGGCAGCCTCGTCCTCGTCATGTGCCTCAACGAGTTCGGCATCGTGCTCTTCACCGGCGCCAAGGGCGTCACCACGCTCCCGATGCTCGTGTACAGCAAGGCGATCCTCGAGTCCGACTACCCGGGCGCGTGCGTGGTCGCCGTCGTCAACGTCCTGATCTCCGTGGGCCTCTACGGCCTCTACCGGGTGGTGAGCCGCCGTGCTGGTGCATAGCCGTAAGGGCAAGTGGGCCACCTGGGTCGTCTTCTTCGCCCTCTTCCTGCCTCTGTTCGCGCTGCCGCTGCTCGTCATCGTCGCCGCGTCGTTCGCCACGAACTGGTCGAGCGCCTTCCCGACCGGATTCACCGGCGGCCACTACCAGGCCGCCACCAGCGGTGCGTCCCTCCAGGCGCTGACCACCAGCCTGGTCACCGCCGTCAGCGCCAGCCTTCTCGCCCTCCTGATCGGCACCTGGGCCGCGCTCGCGGCCGCCGCGCTCAAGAAGGGCGGCCGCAGGTTCCTCGACGCCCTGTTCATGCTGCCCGTCGCCGTGCCGTCCGTCGTGGTCGGCCTCGCCGTACTCGTCGCGTTCTCCAAGCCGCCGCTGGTGCTCAACGGCACCCGCTGGATCGTCATCCTGGCGCACACGATTCTTGTCACGGCGTTCGCCTATCAGTCGGTTTCGGCCGCGATCGTACGACTTGACCTCGCGTACGAACAGGCCGCAGCGTCGCTCGGCGCCCGCCCCTCGTACGTCCTGTGGAAGGTCAAGCTGCCCCTTCTGCTGCCGTCGCTGAACGCGGCCGCGGGACTCTGCTTCGCCCTGTCCATGGGCGAGCTGAGCGCCACGATGATGCTCTACCCGCCCGACTGGATGCCGCTGCCCGTGCAGATCTACGCGATCACCGACCGGGGCTCTCTGTTCACCGGATCGGCGATCTCCGTGATCCTCATGGCGACGACGCTGCTCGTCCTGCTGCTCGTCTCGCGGATCCGCACCAAAGCCTCTTACCGCTGACCCCCCGATACCCATAACGCTGCAAGGAGTTCACCTCGCCATGCGCAGAAACATGCTCAAGCCGATCGCCGCCGTCACCGGAAGCCTCGCCCTCGCCGCCACCCTCTCCGCCTGTGGCGGCAACTCCGCGGCCTCCGACGAGAAGTCCGTCACCGTGTACAGCGCGGACGGCCTCAAGGGCGAGAACGGCGACGGCTGGTACGACCAGGTCTTCAAGGACTTCACGAAGAAGACCGGCATCAAGGTCAAGTACGTCGAGGGCGGCTCCGGCGAGATGGTGCAGCGCGCCGCCCGCGAGAAGTCGAACACCCAGGCCGACGTCATCGTGACGCTCCCGCCGTTCATCCAGCAGGCCGACGGCAAGGGCCTCCTGGCGAAGTACACGCCCCAGGGCGCCGACCAGGTCGACGGGGCCGACAAGGCCGCCGACGGCACCTGGACCTCCGTCGTCAACAACTACTTCGGCTTCGTCTACAACAAGAAGGACCTGAAGACGGCGCCCACCACGTGGGACGAGCTGCTCGACGGCAAGTACAAGAACAAGCTCCAGTACTCCACGCCCGGCGTCGCCGGCGACGGCACCGCCGTGGTCGTCAAGGCCATGCACGACTTCGGCGGCAAGAAGCCCGCCATGGACTACCTGAAGAAGCTCCAGGCCAACAACGTCGGCCCGTCCGCCTCCACCGGCAAGCTCGCCCCCAAGGTCGACAAGGGCGAACTCCTCGTCGCCAACGGCGATGTGCAGATGAGCTTCGCGCAGTCCAAGACCATGCCGAACCTCGGCCTGTGGTTCCCGAAGAAGGCCGGCGGCAAGCCGACCTCGTTCGCCCTGCCCTATGCCGGCGGCCTCGTGAAGAACGCCCCGCACAGCGAGAACGGCAAGAAGCTCCTCGACTTCATGCTGTCCACCAAGGCACAGCAGCAGGTCAGCTCCATCGGCGGCGGCTTCTCCGCGCGCAAGGACGTCAAGGCCACCGACGAGAACGCCATCGCCCTGTCCAAGGTGATGGACGGCGTCGAGATCTTCGAGCCCGACTGGAACGACATCGACAAGAACCTCCAGACGTACGTGGAGGACTGGAAGTCGGCGACGGGCAGCTGACCTGCGGACCGCTTCCGCAGGCTCGGCGGGGTCAAGATCAGCCGGTGCTGATTAGGCTGGGGGCGTCGGCACAGCGTGGTCCCGGCGTCCCAGCTATTTCTTGACCCCAGTGTTTTCTTGTATGGCAGGAGACCGGCACATGGCAGAGCGCAAGCCCATCGAATCGTGGCTCACCGACATGGACGGTGTGCTCATCCACGAGGGCGTGCCGATCCCCGGCGCCGATGCCTTCGTCAAGAAGCTCCGTGAGTCGGGCAAGCCCTTCCTGGTGCTGACGAACAACTCGATCTACACCGCCCGCGACCTCCAGGCCCGTCTGACCCGCATGGGCCTGGAGGTGCCGGTCGAGAACATCTGGACGTCGGCGCTGGCCACCGCCAAGTTCCTCGACGACCAGCGCCCCGGCGGCACGGCGTACGTCATCGGCGAGGCCGGCCTGACGACGGCGCTGCACGACATCGGGTACGTCCTCACCGACCACGACCCGGACTACGTGGTGCTCGGAGAGACGCGCACCTACTCGTTCGAGGCCATGACGAAGGCCGTCCGCCTGATCAACAACGGCGCCCGCTTCATCTGTACCAACCCGGACGAGACCGGCCCCTCCACCGAGGGCCCGCTGCCCGCCACCGGCGCCGTCGCCGCGCTGATCACCAAGGCGACCGGCAAGCAGCCCTACTTCGCGGGCAAGCCGAACCCGCTGATGATGCGCACCGGCCTGAACGCGATCGGGGCGCACTCGGAGAGCAGCGCCATGATCGGCGACCGCATGGACACCGACGTCCTGGCGGGTCTCGAGGCGGGGATGAAGACCTTCCTCGTCCTGACCGGGCTGACCGGCGAGGCCGACATCGACCGTTATCCCTTCCGGCCTTCCGAGGTCGTCGATTCCATCGCTGACCTGGTCGAACTCGTCTGATCCCGCTCCCGGGGCGGCCTTTTCCGGCGGCCCCGGGATGCGGATCGGGCCCGCGCGCGTGACCCTTCCAATACAGGAGGTTCACGATGCGTAGAGAGATGTTCGCTCTCCGTGCCATAGGGGCGACGGCCGTTCTGGTGACACTGCCGGTCGCCGCCGCCCACGCGGAAGGCGGGGAATCCGACGGATCCACCGGTTCCATAACCGTCGCCCCGTACGCCCCGGCCCCGGGGACCCAGGTCGATCTCAGGGTCTCCGGTTGCAACGATTCCAGGGGCAAGGTCTACTCGGACGCCTTCGAGGCGCCCGGCGACCTCGCCCGGTCCGCCGACCAGCCCACCCTGACGACGCAGGCCCGCATCCGCTCGTCGGCGACGCCCGGGGTCTACGAGGTCAAGGTGACCTGCGACGGCGCCGACGGCAAGGTCAGGGGCAGCGTCCAGGTCCTGCAGCCGGGCCGGCCCACACCGACCCCCACCGCGGCCGTGCACGCGGGGGGCGGCGGGACCGCGCGGCTCACCGCGGACCACACCACCGAGATCGCCTACGACGCGCGCGGGGAGGGCCCCGGCACCTGGCACGCCGTGACCGGCCTGGTGCTCGCGGCGGTCGCGGCTGTGGCCGTGGCCTCCCGCAGCGTCCGCCGGCGCCGCTCCGGCTGAGCGGGGGCCGATCATGGCTGACGGCGAACGACCTCATGGCAACGGGCGTCTCGTGACCGGGGTGGCCTGGGCCGTACTGCTGCTCGGCCTGTGGGTGTGGGGCAGCGAAGTCACCGACTTCCACGGCCTGTCCGCGCCCACGACCGGCGACGCGGCAGCAGTGGGACGGCCGCTCGGCATCGAACTGCCGCCCGCGCACAAGCCGATGTCGATGTCCGGCGCGAAGCCGCAGAGCATCGACGTCTCCGCTCTGAAGATCGAGGCGCCGGTGACGGTCAGCGGCCTCGACGGCAGCGGCGCGATCGACCCGCCGCCTTTCTCGGAGGCAGGTGTCGTCGGCTGGTACGGCGGCGGCGCCAAGCCGGGCGAGCGCGGCACGGCCCTGCTCGTCGGGCACGTCGACACGGACACCCGGCCCGCCGTCTTCTACCACCTCAGCTCGGCCAAGCCGGGCGACAAGGTGCGGGTCGGACGGGACGACGGCTCCGTCGCCGAGTTCACCGTCGACGACGTGCAGGTCTTCAGCCGCGCACGGTTCGACGCGAAAAAGGCGTACGGGCAGCGGCAGTCCGGCCGGGCCGAGCTGCGGCTGATCACGTGCGGCGGCTCCTTCGACCGGGCGTCGCACGCCTACACCGCCAACGTGGTCGTGTCCGCGTACCTCACCGGAGTGACCAACGCGCCCGCGTCGGCGAGCTGACAACGACAGCTGACAACGACAGCTGACAACGACAACAGCGCCGCCGGTTCCGACAGCACTGACAACCCGGCCCGGCCGGCGACCCGCTCCCCCCGGGGGAGACGCCGACCGGGCTGGTCCTCGACCGCGCGCGCTCGGGCTGCGGGAGTAACCCGGCGTCGGCGCGGGAGGTCAGGAGAGACCTGCCCTCCCGGAGAGGTGGTGCGGGGCGGGGCTCGGGCTCACGACGACTCTAGAGCGGATGGGCGACGCGGCCTAGAGGCTGTTTGACGCCAAGTCCGGATGTGCTCGCACCCCTGGTGAACGCCGAACGCGGGCGCTGTAACAGGTATTTGACGAACCCTGTCCGCCCTCGTGGTCGCGGCGGCCCGTGTGCCAGCATTGAGAGTCGTACAGGGCACCCGAGGGGGAGTGGATGTACCGCAAGGACGCAGGCCGCGTACGCGGTGTCGGCGCCTGGGGGGTGAGGGCGGGAGCGGCGGCCGTAGGGGCGGCGCTGCTGGTGTCCGGTTGTTCCTCCGGGGACGGCAAGGACAAGAACGGCTCACCGTCACCCGTGAAACAGCAGCCGAAGGGGTCCGACCCGTACTGGGTCAACCCGGACGGCAGCGCAGCCAAGCAGGTCGCCGCCTACGAGAAGTCCGGCAAGAAGGACGACGCCGAGCAGATCCGGAAGATAGCCGAGCAGCCGAGCGGCGAGTGGATCCTCCCGGAGAACGCGGAGGACCAGGCCCGGGGTTACACGGAGGCCGCCGACCAGGCCGACCGGGACGCCCTGCTCGTGCTCTACAACATCCCGCACCGCGACTGCGGCCAGTTCTCCAAGGGCGGCGCGGCCGACGGAAACCAGTACCGGGCGTTCATCGACAGCGTCGCCAAGGGCATCGGCGACCGGCACGCGACGGTGATCCTGGAGCCGGACGCCGTGCAGCACATGGTGGACAACTGCACGCCGGGGGAGTTCCACGAGGAGCGCTACGACCTCCTCAAGGGCGCCGTCGGCAAGCTCAAGTCACTGAAGAACACGACGGTTTACCTCGACGCCGGGAACGCCGGCTGGGGCAGGCCCGACCAGATCTTCCAGCCGCTCCAGCGGTCCGGCATCGACCAGGCCGACGGGTTCTCGGTCAACGTGTCGAACTTCTACACCACCGCGGACTCCGTGAAGTACGGCAAGGAGCTCTCGGCGAAGGTCGGCGACAAGCCGTTCGTCATCGACACCAGCCGTAACGGGAAGGGGCCCTACACGGGCGGCGACCCGGCCCAGCGCTGGTGCAATCCTCCCGGGAGGGCGCTGGGTGAGGTGCCCGGCACCAGGACGGGCGACCCCCTGGTCAAGGCGTACCTGTGGGTCAAGCGGCCCGGGGAGTCGGACGGCGACTGCAAGGGGGGCCCGAAGGCGGGGGTCTGGTGGCCGGAGTACGCCCTCGGTCTCGCCAAGGCTCGCAGGTGGAGCAAATAGAGCGAGGAGAAGTGCCGTGGGGGGTGCGGGGCCGGTGACCCCGCGCCCCCCACATACGTGCCTCTACGGCACGTGAATCCACTGCGCCTTGCTCGGCGTTCCCTGATCGTCCGTCACGAACAGCATGTACCAGCCCGACTCGACCAGACTGCGGTCATTCGGGACGGTCACCGTGACGCTGTCCTTCGACTTCTTCAGGCCGAGGGCGATCGACGTCTGGTCGACGTCCGTGACGTGCGTGGACGCGCTCGGCCTGATCAGCCGGGCCGTCCGGATCGCCGTCGCGTGGTCCGACCTGTACGTCGCCGTGCCGCCGCGCCCGACGGTCTTCGTGCCACCGCCGAGCGTGGGCCGCGAGTCCTGGTAGAGATACGGCGGCGTGTAGATCTCGATGCGCTGCTCGAAGACGCCGGGCTTGGTGTTCGCCTTGTCGGCGTAGAGCGAGTCCGAGCCGAAGAACATCACGCGGCCGTCGGGCAGCAGGATCGAGCCCGAGTGGTAGTTGCGGCCGACGAGCGGGTCGGCGACGCGTTTGAACGTGTTGGTCTTCACGTCGTACAGCCGCGCCTGGTGGATGTTCGAGTCGCCGCGGCCGCGGTAGTCCTCCGAGCCGCCGGACACCAGGACCGTGTCGTCGGGGAGCGTGGAGGACTGCGGGTAGCGCGTGCCCTTCTCCAGCTCGGGACCGTCGACGAACTTCGGGTCCTTCGCCTTGAGGTCGACGATCCGCGTCTTGCGGCTCGACTCCTTGGACTCGCCGACCCCGCCGCCGCCGACCACCATGTAGCGCTGGTCCTGTGCGGGCGGCAGCTCCACCGTGCCGGCGGTCTCCATCAGCTTGGGGTCGCTCAGCCCCGGGATCTTCTGGAACTTGTTGGTCGTGAGGTCCCAGATGCCGGGCGTGCGGCCGACGTTGTCGGGTCCGTAGCCCGCGTTGGCGCCCGAGTAGAAGATCTTCCCGTCCTCCATCTGGAAGAGGGCCGGGTAGGTCGGGAACTGGCGGATCCCCTTGGTGTACGTCCACTTCCTGGTCTTCGGGTCGTACGTCTCGTTCTTGCCGGGGACGAGCTGGCCGATGTCGTCGAGTCCGGAGACGGAGAGGACCTTGCCGTCCGAGAGCGTGGTCAGCGTCGGGTACCAGCGGGCCTCGTTCATCGGGTCGACCTTGATGTACTTCTCGGCGACCGGGTCGAACTCGTAGCTGTCCCTGATCCCCTGGAAGTCCTTCTTGTCCAGGGCGAGCTTCTGCGCGATGCCGTAGACGTTGCGCGCGTCGGCGCCCTTGAGTCCCTGCACGCGGTAGTTGTCCTGCGTGCCCGTCTCGTACTTCGTGCCGCTCTTCTGCGCCTCGACGTAGACCCGGCGGATGCCCGGGTCGTTGCGCAGGAACCTGCCCGTCTTGGGGTCGAAGACCTTCCTCGCCCGCTCGATGGTGATGTTCTCGCTGGTGACGAAGGTCTTGCCGTTCTCCTTGCCGGTGAACCTCGACCCCTTGGGGATGGTCTTCGGCTCGTCCGGGTCCTCGTTGTGGACGATCATCAGGCCGCCGGCCTTGGTGACGTCGCCCTTGAGCTTCTCGTAGCTCTTGGTGCCGCCGGCGATGAGCAGATTGCCGTTGGCCAGCTGCGTGTGGCCCGTGCAGAACAGGTCGCTGGGCGTGGGGATCTTCTTGATCGTCCCCTTCACCGGGTCCCACAGCCGGGTGTCGAACTTCTTCGCGTCGAAGTTGTCCTGGTTGTTCCCGGACCCGGCCACGAGCAGGATCTTGCCCGTGTGCAGCAGGGCGGCGTGGATCGTGTTCTGCCGGTACTCCTTGGGGAACTCGACGATGTCCCACTTGCCGTTCTCGGCCTTGTACTCGGGTCTGTTGATCTTGTACTCGTGGTACTTCGCCGAACCGAACCGGTAGAGCCACGGACCGTTCATCCCGGCAAGCGCTAGCACCACCACCGAGCCGATGGCTATGCGTCGGGCACGGCGGCGGCTGGCACCGTCTTTCATTTCTTACGTCCCCCAAGGGCGATCTGCATGGTCTGGTCGGGCGCGGTCCAACTCGGCTTCTCCTGCGCGGCGTGCGCCGGCGGCGCGACGTGCTCACCCTGGTCCTGGGGAGCGGCCGGCGGCCTCGGCTTCTTCCTGTCCTGCCGCATCGTCCACCGCCAGGCGAAGATCGGCGAGGCCGTGATGAGCAGCGCGAACGCGGCCCAGGTGAGCATCGCCGGGTGCGCGTGCCCGAACACGAAGGACGCGGTCATGGAAGCCGCGAAGACCAGGATGAAGAACAGGTGGATGCGGAACGTGCCGAACAGCGTGTCGGGGCTGGCCGACTCGCCCTTGGGGGTCACCACGAACTTGCTCTTGCGCCGCAGCACGGCGTCCATCAGGGAGCGTGCGTAGACCGGCGCGGACAGCGCCGACATCACCATGCCCGCGATGCCGCCGGAGCCCTCGGGCTCGTGCGGCGACACGTTGTGGCGGCGGTTCCAGATGTAGAGGCCGATCTGCAGCGCGGACGCGTTGCCGTACAGCATCAGCCAGATGGTCGGGTCGATGTTCACGCCGGACGCGCCGAGCCCGAGGAACAGGGCGCAACTCAGCGCCGCCAGAATCCAGTTCATGGCGGACATCGGGTAGAAGATGACCATCATCGTGTAGTTGAAGAAGCGGCCCGGCGGCAGCGAGAACGGCGCCTTCCAGAACTGCTTGAGGATCGTCTCGTACGTGCCCCGGGACCAGCGCAGCTGCTGCGTGAAGAAGTCGGTCCAGGCGTTCGGGCCCTCACCGACGGCGAGCACGTCCGGCGTGTAGACCGACTTCCACTTCTTGCCCGTGGCGGGGTTCTTGGCGCGGTGGATCTCGAAGCCCGTCGCCATGTCCTCGGTGATCGAGTCGTACAGACCGCCGATCTGCTTGAGGGTCCTGATGCGTACGGCGTTGGAGGTGCCGACGAACATCGGGGCGCCGTAGGCGTTGCCCGCGCGCTGGATCAGCGCGTGGAAGAGGAACTGCTGGGACTCGGCGGCCTTCGTGACGAAGGAGTCGTAGTTGCCGTAGACCTGCGGGCCGATGACGAAGCCGACGTTCTCGTCGCGGAAGAAGCCGAGCATCCGCTCCAGGTAGTTGGGCAGCGGCACATGGTCGGTGTCGACGGAGGCGAAGTAGTCGTAGTCGTCGCCGTGCGCGTCCAGCCAGGCGTTGTAGTTGCCGTGCTTGGTCTTGGCGCGGTGCGGGCCCTTGGCCTGGTTCCACCGCGCGACGCCCTTGCGGGAGAAGTGGTGCACGCCGAGGCGCTCGCAGACCGCCTTCACCTCGGGGTCGTCGCCCTCGTCGAGGAGCCAGATGTGCAACAGCCCCCGGTGGCGCAGCTTCACGGCCGCCTCCAGGGTCTTCGTGACCATCTCGATCGGCTCCTTGCCGGGCACGAACGAGGTCAGGAACGCGACTCTCGTACCGGTCTCGGGCACCACCGGGACCGGATCACGGGCGACGAGCGTGGCGTGCGCGTTCGACAGCACGTTCATGCAGCGGAAAAACTCGATCAGGCCGATCGACACCAGCATCACGACGTCGAGCGCGGGCAGGAAGTCGTACGCCGGGTAGTCCCGATGCGTCCAGTGCTCGGGCTGGAGCAGCCAGAAGAGCAGCACGAGGGAGAGCAGCGGCGCGGCGCCCAGCATCAGCGCGGCCCGCAGCCGGTGCGGCTCCTGCGAGAGCAGCGAGCGGTACTGCACCTTGTACGGCTTGCCGGGTTCGGGCTGGGTCAGCGGGCCCGCGAGCCTGCTGTAGTGCTCGTAGTCGTAGCGCGGCAGGGCCTTCTTGATGCGCCGGAAGTTGCCGGTCCGCTGCGGCGGCACGCGTAGCTGGGTGGTCTGGGACGGATCGAAATTCTGCCGGGCGCCTGTCGGCGTCGACGTCATGAGTCATTCCCCCCGCACGCAAGTCACTGCGTGGTCGTCGGTCATCCGTCCGGTTCGGTCCCCCTTGACCTGGCCGGACGTGTCAGTGGCAGGCCACGGTCCCCCGTCTAAGACTGAGACGACGGCCTTCCGGTTGCATGATGCCCCCCTCGGCATCGCTTCATGAACGGGGCCCCCACCCCTGAGTCGAGCGCAACCGGCGCCGGTCGAGCGCCGGCCCCAACTGCCTTCCACTGCCTGCCTCATTGGAGCCATTGGCTCCCGGCCAGGGTTCTATGCACCTCGTCATGATCGCAAGGGCGATTCGAAGCGAAACAAGCTGTTTACCGGTCATACGCGCGATTTGGTAGGCCTGTTGGGGCGGATGAGGCGCGCCGGTGTTGCCCACGGGGCGCGCGCCGGGGGCTCAGGTGTTGCGCATCGGGCGCGCGCCGGAGCGTTCGCCGGGGGTGTCCGGGGGCTGCTTGTCGGCGTGCTCGGGCGTCGCTGGCTGGGGGTGCCCGCGGGGCCGCCTGCCGGAGTGCTCAGGTGCCGCTCGCCGCGGGTGTCCGCCGAGGCTCAGACGCCGCTGGCCGGGGTGCCCGGAGGGCTGCTCGCCGGGGTGCTCAGCCGGGCGCGGATGTCGCCGAAGTGCTCCCTTATGGCGCGCTCCGCCCGCAGCGGGTCGCCGGAGCGCACCGCGTCGACGATCTCGCGGTGCTGGAGTCCGGTGACCTTCGGGTCGTGGGGGATGGCGACGAGGTCGGTGCGCACGCGGTGGAAGGCGTCCCAGAACGCCTCCATGACCTCGCCGAGCAGCGGGTTCCCGAGGCCGCGGTAGAGCGTTGCGTGGAACGCGCGGTCGGTGCCCGGGCTCACGGCACCGTCGGCTGCGGCCTCGGTGTCCATGCGGTCGACCAGGGTGTCCAGTTCGGCGAGGTCGGCGTCGGGGACGCGGCCGGCGAGGCGCGCGATGAGGCCGGTCTCGACGGCCTCGCGCAGTTCGAGGAGCTGGAGCAGGCTGTCCTCGCCGCGGTAGTGCCCGGCGACGGTGCGGAAGGTGAGCCCCTCGATCATGGGGGCCATGGACATCGGCCCGACGTACGTGCCGAAGCCGTGCCGGATCTCCACGATGCCCATCGCCTGGAGAGCCTTGAGCGCCTCGCGCACGGAGTTCCGGCTGACGCCGAGGAGCTCCATCAACTCGGGCTCGGTGGGCAGGGAGGCACCGGAGGGAAGCCGCCGGTCGATGATGAGCTTTTTGATCCGCTCCTGGAGGTCGCGCGCCATGGCCCCACGTTATCGGCAGGAACGGCGTCCGTACGCCCCCCGAACAGCAGAAAGACTCCCGCTTACGCGCAGGGTCCGGCGAGGGCGGATGCCCCTCGCTCCCCGGGAAGGCCTTCGCCGAGTCCGGGCGGGCCGGCAAATGACGAAGCCCCCCACTCGCGTGGAGGGCCTTCACTGTGTCGGTGCGCCGCCAGGGACTCGAACCCCGGACCCGCTGATGCTGTGTCTTTCCGGGGGGCGACCCCCGGACCCCCGGCCGCCTTCGCCGAGTCGGGGCCGGGCCGGTACATAGCGAAGGCCCCCCACTCGCGTGGAGGGCCTTCACTGTGTCGGTGCGCCGCCAGGGACTCGAACCCCGGACCCGCTGATTAAGAGTCAGCTGCTCTAACCAACTGAGCTAGCGGCGCCTGCTGACCTGGAGAACTCTACCCGAATCCCCGGGGTGCTCCGGACCACCACGCCTGTCCGTATAGCCCTATTTGTTCATTAAATACATCATTTGGACCGTCAACATGCGATTTCATTGCGGAGTTGAGAGGCTTCCGTTTGTACTGATAGTTGGACATTTCATTCTGGCGTGTGAGGGGAATCGCATGGAAGCTCCGGTGTTCGAGGAATTCGATCCTGCGAGCGACTGTGACTGCCCGGGGTGCCTTCGCCGGCGGGATGCCGCCGGGAGCGCACCGTCGTCGCCGGCGATCGGGCTCGGCGGCCACTCCGCCGCCCACGGCGCCCGGCGCGCCCTCGTCATCGCCGCCGCGGCCGGCACGGTCATCGGCGGCGCGCACACGGTGCCCGCCGTCGCGGCCACCCACGGACCGGCCAGGCCCGGGCTGCCGTCCTCGGACGAGCCCCCGACCCCGCAGGGCGGTGCGGGCCCGCTGCACGGGCCGGTGGGCAGCCCGGCCGGGCCTCCGGGTCAGGCGAACGGGCTGCCGGCCACGACCCGCGCGGCGATCATCAACCGGGCCAAGCTCTGGATCACCGCCAAGGTGCCGTACAGCATGGTCAAGTTCTGGGGCGACGGCTACCGGCAGGACTGCTCCGGCTTCGTCTCCATGGTGTGGAACCTCGGCAGCAACGAATGGACCGGGAGTCTCAACAAATTCGGCACGCGCATCAAGCGTGAGCAGCTCCAGCCCGGTGACATGCTGCTCTTCCACAATCCGTCGGACCCTCAGAAGGGCTCGCACGTCGTCATCTTCGGCGGCTGGACCGACTACACGCACAGCTACTACATCGCGTACGAGCAGACGCCGCCCCGCACCCGCAAGCAGTCCACGCCCTATGCCTACTGGAGCAACTCGTCCCACTATGTTCCCTATCGCTACAAGGGGCTGAAGCAGGCGAAGGTGGCGGTCGGCGGTTCGCAGTCGACGCAGTTCCCGGGCCTCAGGTCGTTCGGTCCCGGGGCGGACAGCGCGCACGTCACGCGGCTCGGGAAGATGCTCGTCGACCGGGGTGGCAGCCGGTTCTACAGGACCGGGCCCGGGCCGCGCTGGGGTGCGGCCGACCGGCTCGCCACGCAGGCCTTCCAGCGCGCGCAGGGCTGGACCGGCAGGGACGCCGACGGCCTGCCCGGCCCCAGGACCTGGGCCTATCTCGTCGGCGGCAAGGGCAAGGACATCCCGCCCACTCGTGGCGCTGCCGGCCACGGCTCCGCCGCGTCCAAGGTGCCGCCCTATCCCGGGCGCGGCATGTTCCGGCCGGGCGCGAGCAACGCGCACGTCACCCGGCTCGGCAGGCAACTCGTGAAGAAGGGGTTCGGCAAGAACTACACGAAGGGCCCGGGGCCCCGCTGGGGCGAGGGCGACCGGCGGGGCGTCGAGGCGTTCCAGCGGTCCCAGGGCTGGCGCGGCGGCGCGGCCGACGGCTACCCGGGGCCCGAGACCTGGCGGCGGCTCTTCTCGTGATCGCCCACCCGCCGGCCGCATGCGGCCCCGGGGTGTGCGGCGACTCGCCTCGCCGCACACCCCGAACCCTCCGGCCCCGCCAGGCCGGAGGTCATCGCGGATGTACGGATCGAGCGCGGAGGCAAGGATGAGTGCGACGAAGGAGCGGCCGGAGGGGCCCGAGCTGCCCGCGGAGGCCGACGGTGGCGACGAGCGTGACGGTCAGGGGGTGCCCGGAGGCTTCCGCACCGCGGGTTCCGACGAGCCGGGACCCGAGACGTCCGGCGGCCACCCCGCCCGGCTGATCCACGGCGAGGCCACCACGGAGATCCCGGTCCATCTGCTCTTCCGGGACGGGGACGGGGCCGTCTCGGTGCCGCTGCCGCCGGCCGTTGTCGCGCGCAGGCAGAGCGGCGGCGAGGAGCCAGGCGTACCGAGCCGGATGCCGCCGCGGCCGCCCTCGCGCCCGGAGCCGGTCATCGACCCGGAGCTCGTCGAGTGCCCAGGGCACACGCTGCCCGGAGCCCTCGGAGTGCTCGGCGGCGTCGTGGGCGTGGCGGGCGGTGCTGCGTCGCTGTGGTGGGGCGGGCTGCTGCCGCACATCGCTGCGCTGCCCGCTTCCGCGGGCGCGCAGCCCGGGCCCGCCCAGTGGGCGGCGCTCGCGGGCTTCGCTCTCGCCCTGTTCGGGTTCGGCGGTCTCGCGCGCGGCCAGACCGGCACGGCGTGGGTGCTCACCCTCTTCGGCCGCTACCGCGGAACCATTCGCCGCACCGGCCTGATGTGGGTGAACCCCCTGCTCCTGCGCCGCCGTACCGACGTACGCCTGCGGCACTGGCGCAGTGAGGCGCTGCCCGCGGTCGACGCGAACGGGGTCGCCCTGCGCGTCGTCGTCCTCGTCGTCTGGAGCGTCAAGGACACCGCGCGCGCCGCGCTCGCCGTCGAGAACCACCAGGATTATCTGCGCGAGTGCGTGGAGGCGGCGATGGCGCGGGTGCTCTCCCAGCTGCCCGCCGACGCCTTCCGCCAGGACGCCCCGACCCTGCGCAACGCCGAGGCCGTCGGCGACGCGCTCACCCGGCAGCTCGCCGCCGATGCGGCGCCCGTCGGCATCGAGGTGTTCTCGGCGCAGCCGACCAGGATCGAGTACGCGCCCGAGGTCGCCGCCGCGATGCAGCGCCGCCGGGTCGCGGCGCTCGACGCGCAGCACCGCGACAGCGTGCTCACGTCCGTGGTCGACTCCGTCGAGGACACGGTGGAGCGGCTGACGACGCGCGGTCTGGTCGAGCTGGACGACTACGAACGCAAGGCGCTGGTCAAGGATCTGACGGTGGCCTTCTACACCGGCCGGGGCGGCGACGGGTCGTAGAGTGCCCGCCCATGGGGATCTCGCGACTGACGGCCGAAGCCTGGAAGCTCACCGCGTCGGGCCCGCGTGTCCTGCTGGGGATCGCGGGCCCGCCCGGCGCCGGGAAGTCCACGCTCGCCCGGGCCCTCGTGGAGCGGATCGGCGAGCAGGCGGCGTATCTGCCGCTCGACGGATTCCATCTGGCCAACGCCCAGTTGGAGCGCCTCGGGCTGACCCACCGCAAGGGCTCCGAGCCGAGCTTCGACGTGCGGGGGTACGTGGCGCTGCTGCGCCGGGTCCTCGACGACACCGCCGCGGACATCTACGTACCCGATTACGACCGCACGCTGCACGAGCCCGTCGCGGCGCGGCACCTGGTGTCGCCGGCGGCGCGGCTCGTCGTGACCGAGGGGAACTATCTGGCGTGCGATCTGCCGGGCTGGCGGGAGGCGCGGGAGCTGATGGCGCGGTGCTGGTATGTCGAGGCTCCGCCGAAGGTGCGTCAAGTAAGACTTGTGGACCGGCAGTTGGCGGGCGGGCGGGATGCGGAGGGGGCCCGTGCGTGGGTGGCCGGAAATGACACGCCGAACGGGGAGCTGGTCGAGACCTCCCGGGGGAGATGCGACCGGATCCTGTCCACCATTGGTATGGACATGCCGTTGATATAGACACAGTCAACTCCCGGCAATAATCTGGGTCCTGGTCTAGACCTGAAGTAGCGCTGTGTGCACGGCTCACCGGAACTCCCCCACGTTCTCCAGGAGCGGCAGCATGCGAAAGAAGATGTACGCGGCCCTGCTCGGCCTCACCACGGCGGGGGCCTTCGTGCTCTCGTCGGGCGGCGCGAGCAGCCACGGCTACACCGACCTCCCCATCAGCCGGCAGAAACTCTGCGCCGACGGCACCGTCACCGGATGCGGCAACATCCAGTGGGAGCCGCAGAGCGTCGAGGGTCCCAAGGGATTCCCGGCCGCCGGCCCCGCCGACGGGGCGATCTGCTCCGCCAACCACGCGGAGTTCGGCGCCCTCAACGGCGCGAAGGCGCCCGACGGCACCGCCTGGCCGACGACCAAGGTCACCGCGGGGGCGAGTCAGACCTTCCGCTGGCAGTTCACCGCGCGGCACTCCACCACGGACTTCCGCTACTACATCACCAAGAACGGCTGGGACGACAGCAAGCCGCTGACCAGGGCTGACCTGGACACCGCGCCGTTCCTGACCGTCCCCTTCAGCGGGCAGCCCCCGGCCACGCTCTCGCACACCGGCACCCTGCCCTCCGGCAGGAGCGGCCACCACGTGATCCTCGCGGTGTGGACGATCGCGGACACGGCCAACGCGTTCTACGCGTGCTCGGACGTTCAGTTCTGAGCCTGTCTTGAGGCTCCCGGGGCCTTCGCGCGGGTACGTTCCGTGCACGCCGTTCCGACCGGCGGCGTGCACGGAACGTGGTATCGGGGGATGGCCATGCAGGTGTTGTTCTTGATCGTGCCGGTGTTCATCGCGTCGGTGGCGCTCTTCACGGCGGTGACGCTGACCCGCCGCTCGATGCAGGTCAGAAGGGCCTGGGCGAGCGGTCTGACCGCAGAGGCCCGCTGTCTGCGCGCGTTCACCTCGACGAGGCGTGACAGCGACGGACACCGGAGCACCACGCAGCACCACGTCTACGAGTTCACGGCCGGTGACGGACGCCCCGTCAGGTTCGAGGAGGCCAACGGGCCCGCGACCACCGTGCAGGGCGATGTCGTGATGGTGTACTACACCGCCGACCGCCCCGACCGTGCCACGGCGCATGCCCCGGCCCCGGTGCGGGCCGCGGCGGGCATGGTGTTCCTGCTGGGTTTCCTCGGTCTCGTCGTCGCCTTCTGCGTATTCTTCGTTGTCGCCGCCGCCGAGATGCCCTTCTGACCCGAGGCCCCCATGGACGCCGTCTTCCGCATACTCTTCCCGGTCCTGATCCTCGTGCTGATCTGGGCCGGATACGCGATCGTCCGCAGGAGCAACGAGCGGCAGGCCGCGTGGCGGAGCGGGCTGACCGCGCGGGCGCGGGTCGTCCGGGCCTATGTGACGGTCCAGGTGGTCAACAACATCGCCCGCCGGATCCAGTGGCACGAGTACGACTTCACCACCGCCGACGGGCGCGCGATCCGGTTCAAGGAGTCCGGTGGGCCGCCGAGCCGGGCCGTCGGTGACGAGGCGGTCGTCCACTACACGGACCAGCAGCCCGACAAGGCCACCGCGTCGGAGCCGAGCCCCGGCAAGGACGCGTTCGGCGTGGTCTTCGGCCTCGTCCTCATCGTCGTGACCATCGGCATACTCATCAGCGTCATGGTCCGGTACGGCTGATCCGCCGCCGAGGTCTCCACTTCTGACGGTACGTCAATTATGGTGCCCGGTCATGGGTCCCATGAGGCGTACCGTCGCGGAACTCGTACAGGAGCGTTGGGGCGACCACCGCCCCGGACTGTGGTGCGAGGACCAGGTCCTCAGTCACCACGAGGTGGCTGCGGGCGCCGCCGCCCGGGCCGCGCTCCTCGCCGACCTGCTGCCCAGGGGAGCGGAGCCGCACGTCGGCGTGCTCCTCGACAACACCCCGGAGTTCCCGCTCTGGCTGAGCGCCGCGGCCCTCGCGGGCGCCGCCGTCGCCGGCATCAACCCGACCCGGCGCGGCCCCGAACTCGCCCGCGACATCCTCCACACCGACTGCCGCGTCCTCGTCACGGAGCGGTCTCATCTGCCGCTGCTCGACGGGCTCCGACTCCCGGGCGTACGCCTCCTGGTGACGGACTCCGACGCTTACGGTGAGCTGCTCGCGCCGTACGAGGGTGCCAAGCCCGACCCCGCGCGCGCCACACCCGAAACCCGCATGCTGCTCTACTTCACCTCCGGCTCCACGGGCGCGCCCAAGGCCGCGATCTGCTCGCAGGGGCGCCTCGCGGCGGCCGGACAGTCGCTCGTCGGCCAGTTCGGCGTGCGCCGCGACGACGTCCACTACATCTGCATGCCGCTGTTCCACGGCAACGCGGTGATCGCCGACTGGGCACCGGCCGTCGCGGCGGGCGCGGGCGTGGCGCTGCGGCGCCGGTTCTCGGCGTCCCGCTTCCTGGACGACGTGCGGGCGTACGGGGCCACGTACTTCACGTATGTCGGGCGGGCCGTGCAGTACATCCTGGCCACCGACGAGCGGCCCGACGACCGTGACAACCCGCTGCGGACGGGCTTCGGCACGGAGGCGGGGGCGGTGGACGCGGCGCGGTTCGCCGAGCGGTTCGGGGTGCGGCTCGTGGAGGGATACGGGTCGTCCGAGGGCGGCGCCGCCATCCAGCGCTCGGCGGCGACACCGGCCGGGGCGATAGGACGGGCGACACCGGGCGACGACCTGGCCGTCGTCGACGCGGCCACCCGTCGGGAGTGCCCGCCCGCGAAGTTCGACACGGACGGACGTCTCCTCAACGGGGCGTCCGCGATAGGTGAGTTGGTCAACCGTGGCCGCACATCCTTCGAGGGGTACTGGCGCAACGAGGAGGCGCACGCACAGCGCGTACGGGACGGCTGGTACTGGACGGGGGATCTCTTCTACCGCGACCGCGAGGGTTTCCTCTACTTCGCGGGCCGCACCGACGACCGGCTCCGGGTCGACAGCGAGAACCTGGCGCCCGCGATGATCGAGAACATCCTCGCCCGGTACGAACACGCCGCCGCGGTCGCCGTGTACGGCGTGCCCGACCCGGTGGCCGGTGACCAGGTGATGGCGACGCTCGCCCTGCGCGGTACCGATCCGGCCGCACCCTTCGACCCGCTCGGCTTCGCCGAATTCCTGCTCTCCCAGGCCGACTTGGGGACGAAGATGGCGCCGCGCTTCGTCCGGATCGTGGGGCGGATGCCCGTCACCGCGACGAACAAGGTGCACCGGGTGGGGCTGCGCCGCGAGGGGTTCCGGTGCGCGGACCCCGTGTGGTGGCGGCCGCCGGGGGAGAGCGAGTACCGGAGCCTCACCGATGCCGACGTCACGGCGCTCTCGGAGGAGTACGCGGCACACGGGAGATCGGAGCTGCTGGACCGGTGAGGCGTGCGCACCTCGGCGTGTGCCGTCTTGCGGCTGCTCAGGCGAAGGCCGCCGCGTTGCGGGCCGCCCACTGCGCGAACGTGCCGGGCTCTCGGCCGAGCAGGGTGCGGACGTCCGGGCTCACCCGCTGCTCGGCGGGGAGCGGCGAGCCGAGGATGTCGAGCGTGCCGTCCACGACCGGTTCCGGCATGAACCGCGTCATGAAGGCGCGGGCCTCCGCGCGGCTCAGTTCGGTGAACCGCACCTCGGCGCCGACCGCCTCGCCGAGCGCCGCGGCCTGCTCGCGCGGCGAGGCCGGCACCGGTCCCGTCAGCTCGTAGGCCCGGCCCGCGTGACCGTCCTCGCGCAGCGCGACGGACGCGACCGCCGCGATGTCCGCCGGGTCGACTACCGGCAGTGCCACATCGGCGAAGGGGGCGGCGACGGTGCGGTCGGCGCGGACGGAGTCGGCCCACGCGAAGGCGTTCGAGGCGAAACCGCCGGGGCGCAGCAGCGTCCAGTCCAGGCCCGACTGCCGCACAGCCTCCTCGAATGCGTGCAGCCTGGCGTGCGAGACGGCGTCGGGCCGCGTCACCGCTCCCTGCGAGGAGAGCAGGACCACGCGTCGTACACCGGCCGCCTTCGCCACGTCGAGCACGGCGGCCGGCGGCTCCCCGGCCTGGTGCAGCTCCGCCCCGATCAGCAGGAACAGCGCGTCGGCCCCCTCCAGCGCGGGCCACAGGCTGTCCGCGTCGCCGACGTCCGCCCGTACGTGGCGTACGGGCAGGTCGGGCGCGGGGCGGCGGGACACGGCGGTGACCTGCTCGCCGGCGGCGGTCAGAGCGGCGACGAGGGGGCGGCCGACGTTCCCGGTGGCACCCGTGACAACGATCATCTTCAACTCCCTTGTACTGAGGGGGCGTTGGCGCCCCGCTCTGTTCTCGGAAGCTAGCATCCTGAGTAAAGTAGGTACCTAGAGGAAAGTGACTTTCCGGGAGGGCTGCATGAGCGGCAGTGCAGGGCGGAAGGACGGGGGGCCCGAGCAGGCCTGCCCGATCTCGCCGGTTCTCGACATCGTCTTCAGCCGCTGGACCACGCCGATCCTGTGGGCGCTCAACGAGTACGGCACCCAGCGCTTCGTGCAGCTCCAGCGTGCCATCGGCACCATCACGCCGAAGGTGCTCACGCAGCGCCTGCGGCAGATGGAGCGCGACGGACTCGTCGTGCGCACGTACTACGCGGAGGTGCCGCCGCGGGTCGAGTACGAGATCAGCGACCTGGGCCGCAGCCTCGCCCCGCTGTTCGCGACGCTGGCCGAGTGGTCGTCCGGGCATCTGCCCCTGGTCGAGGAGGCGCGGGAGAGGTTCGACGCGGGGGAGGGGGCGGGGCCGGCCCCGGTCACCGGGCCGTCCCCGGCCGCCGGACCCGTCCGGTGACCTCCCTCGCCGCCTCCCTGCGCGGCCCCTCCTACCTGCGCGGCAGCGCCCCGTGGCGTGCCGCCGGATATCTCGCGGGAGGGGTGCTCGTCGGGGCGCCGCTCCTGGTCTCGTTCGTGACGCTCGCGGTCGCGGGCGCGGTGCTCTCCCTCGTCCTCGTGGGGCTGCCGCTGCTCGCCCTGCTCGCGCTCGCCGGGGTCCCGGTCGGGGCGCTGGAGCGACGCCGGCTGCGGTACGTGACCGGCGACACGGCGCCCAGCCCGCACCGCACACCGGCCGAGCCCGGCGCCACGGCCTGGCTGCGGCTGCGCCTCGGCGAACAGTCGACCTGGCGCGAACTCGCCTACGCCGCGCTGCTCGCGCTCGTCCTGTGGCCGCTCGACCTGCTGGTCCTGCTCTGCACGATCGGCCTCGCGGGGGCGGTGGCGGCGGCGCCGGTCCAGCTGGTGAGCGCCGGGCACGACACCCGGGTCGTGAAGCTGTGGCTCATCGACTCCTACTGGCAGGCCGGCCTGTGCACCGTCGCCGGGCTCGCCCTGCTGGCGGTGCTCCTCTACCCGCTCGGCGCCTACGCCGCCGCGCGGGCGGCGCTCGCCCGGCTGCTGCTCGCGCCCCGCGAGACGGAGCAGGAGGCGCGGCTCGCGGAGGTCACCAGGTCGCGAGCGCGCCTGGTCGCCGCGTTCGAGGCCGAGCGGCGCCGCATCGAGCGCGACCTGCACGACGGCGCCCAACAGCGCCTGGTCGCCCTCACGATGAGCCTCGGGCTCGCCCGCCTCGACGCCCCCGCGGCGGGACCGCTCGCCGAACGCATCGCCACCGCGCACGACGAGGCGGGCCAAGTGCTGGTGGAGCTGAGGGAGTTGATCCACGGAATCCACCCTCAGGTCCTCGCCGACTACGGGCTCGCGGCCGCCCTCGACGACGCCGCCGACCGCTCGGCCGTCCCCGTCGACACCCGCATCGACCTGCCCCGCCTGCCCGGACCCGTCGAATCCGCCGCCTACTTCGCGGTGTGCGAGGCCCTCGCCAACACCGCCAGGCACAGCGGCGCCGACCGGGCTTTCCTCACCGCACGCCACGAGCGCGGCCGGCTCGTCATCGAGGTACAGGACGACGGAGGCGGCGGCGCCGATCCCGCGCGCGGCAGCGGGCTCACCGGACTCGCCGACCGGCTCGCCGTCCTCGATGGCACACTGACGATCACCAGCCCGGCCGGCGGGCCGACCGCCCTGTCCCTGGAGATCCCGTGCCCAGCGCTCTGAGAGTGGTCCTCGCCGAGGACGCCGTGCTGCTGCGCGAAGGTCTCGTCGGCCTGCTCGCCCGCTTCGGGCACGAGGTGGTCGCCGCGGTCGGTGACGCGGACGCGCTGCGCGCCGCCGTCGCCGAGCACACGCCGGACCTCGTGCTGACCGACGTACGGATGCCGCCCGGCTTCCAGGACGAGGGCCTGCGCGCCGCGCTCGCCCTGCGCACCGACCGCCCCGGCCTGCCGGTCCTGGTCCTCAGCCAGTACGTGCAGCGCTCGTACGCGGCCGAGCTCCTCGACACGGGCGACGGCACCGGCGTCGGCTATCTGCTCAAGGACCGCGTGGGCCAGGTCGAGCAGTTCGTCGAGGCGGTGGAACGGGTTGCCTCCGGCGGCACGGTGGTCGACCCCGAAGTGGTACGCCGGCTGCTGCGCCGCCGCCGCGACCCGCTGGAGCGCCTCACCCCACGGGAGCGCGAGGTCCTCGCCCTGGTCGCCGAGGGCAGATCGAACGGGGCGATCGCCCGGGACCTCGTGGTGAGCGAGGCGGCCGTCGGCAAGCACATCGGCAACATCCTGGGAAAACTGGACCTGCCCCCGGCGGACGATACGGACACGCACCGCAGGGTGCTGGCGGTGCTGGCGTACCTGAGGGCTTGATGCGTACGGGGCCGCAGGCGGGCCCTCGTGTATGGGACGGCCCGGCAAAAAAGTGGCGCCCCCGCATATGTGCGGCCGGCCCGGTACATAGCGAAGGCCCCCCACTCGCGTGGAGGGCCTTCACTGTGTCGGTGCGCCGCCAGGGACTCGAACCCCGGACCCGCTGATGCTGTGTCTTTCCGGGGGGCGACCCCCGGACCCCCGGCCGCCTTCGCCGAGTCGGGGCCGGGCCGGCAAATAGTGAAGGCCCCCCACTCGCGTGGAGGGCCTTCACTGTGTCGGTGCGCCGCCAGGGACTCGAACCCCGGACCCGCTGATTAAGAGTCAGCTGCTCTAACCAACTGAGCTAGCGGCGCCTGCTGACTCGAAAATAATACCTGGTTCTGAGGGGTGCTCCTGACACACCCGCGTGGGTGCCTAGATCGCCAGGGAGAGCAGGACCGGGGCCGCTCCGCGGTTCAGCGTGTTCGCCGCGTGGTGCAGGCGGTGGGCATGCTCGATGGGGAGCGAGAGGGCCAGTGCGCCCACTGAGGAACCGGCCGTGAGCGGGACGGCGGCGCACACCGTGCCCACCGCGTACTCCTGGAGGTCGAGGACCGGCACCGTCGCCGGCTGGGCGTCGAGCTTGGAGAGCAGGACACGCTCGTTGGTGATCGTGCGCGAGGTGAGGCGGGCCATCTTGTGGCGGGAGAGGTGGTCGCGCCGCGCGTTGAGGTCGAGCTGGCCGAGGAGGCTCTTGCCGATCGCGCTGGCGTGCGCCGCGGAGCGGAAGTCCACCCACTCGTTGACCGCGGGGGTCGTGGGGCCCTGGGCGAGCTGGGTGATGCGGATCTCGCCGTCCACGTACCGGCTGAGATAGACCGCCGCGCCCACCGTCTCGCGCAGCCGGTCGAGGGTGTGCTGGAGGCTCCTGGTGAGCGCGTCCTCGCGGCCCTGCGCCGAGCCGAGGCTGGTCAGCGTCTCGCCCGTGACGTACGCGCCGTCGGAGGTCTGCTCCACGTACCCCTCGCGGCGCAGCATGCGCAGCAGTGGGGCGAGCCGGTCGGCGGGCAGTCGGGTCTCGTTGCTGAGCTCGGTGCCGGTGACGCCGACGCCGCGTCGTGCGACGGTTTCGAGCACACGAAGGGCGTGCTGCACCGACTGGTGCTGCGCGATCGGCTCGTGCTTCAGCGCCACGGTATCCCCCTGCAAGGACCGGTTCCGGACAGCTGGCCTCGGTCCACGATAGCTGCCAAGAGGCCTTTGTGGAGCGCCTGTTGGCGACTTTGGTGGCGCGCTCCGGGCCTGTCAGCAGGAACGCGCCACCCTGGCATATGCCAAAGTCATGACCCAGGTTCGGGACCTCGGGACTTAGCAGACCTCACCGATCGTGGTCACAGGACCGCGCTGAGAAATTCCCGCGTCCGCTCGTGCTCCGGATCGCTGAAGATCTTCTCCGGCGGCCCCGACTCGATGACCCGGCCCGCGTCGAACATCAGGACCTGGTCCGAGATGTCCCGGGCGAAATTCATCTCGTGGGTCACGCAGAGCATCGTGATGTCCGTGGTGTGCGCGATGTCGCGCAGCACGTCCAGGACGCCGGCGACGAGTTCCGGGTCGAGCGCGGAGGTGACCTCGTCGAGGAGCAGTACCTGGGGGCGCATCGCGAGGGCGCGGGCGATGGCGACGCGCTGCTGCTGGCCGCCCGAGAGCTGCGTCGGGTACGCGTCGCAGCGGTCGCCGAGCCCGACCATGTCGAGCAGCTCGCGGGCGCGCTGCTCCGCCTCGTCCTTGGAGAGGCCGAGCACGGTGACCGGTGCCTCCATGATGTTGCGCAGGACCTTCATGTTCGGGAAGAGATTGAACTGCTGGAAGACCATCCCGATGTTCTTGCGGACCTCGCGGATGTGCTTCTCGCCCGCCGGGACGAGCTTGCCGCCCCGCTCCTCGTGCGTGAGGTACTCGCCGTTGACCTTGATCGTGCCCTCGTCGGGCTTGATCAGGGTCATCAGGAGCCGCAGGATCGTCGTCTTGCCGGAGCCGGACGGGCCGATCAGTGTGACGTGCTTGCCGGAGTCGACGGAGAAGTCGAGCTCGTCGAGGACGGTGTTCCCGCCGAAGCGCTTGACGACCTTGTCGAAGCGGATCAGCTCGCTGCCGTCCACCTTGGGGTTGGTCTGTTCGTTGGTGAGGTTCGCGTCAGCGGACAAGGCGTCGCTCCAGGGCTCGGAGGAGGAGGGAGGAGGGGTAGGCGATGACGATGAAGGCGACACCCACGACGGTCAGGGCCTCCGTGTACTGGAAGGTCTGGGCCGCTTCCAGGCGGGACCGCTGCAGCAGTTCGAGCACGCCGATCCCGGCGAGCAGCGGGGTGTCCTTCAGCATCGCGATCACGTAGTTGCCGAGCGCGGGGATCACGCGGCGGATCGCCTGCGGCAGGATCACCGCCGTCCACGTCCTGCCGTACGGCAGGCTCAGCGCCCGTGCCGCCTCCCACTGGCCGACGGGCACGGCCTCGATGCCCGCGCGGTAGACCTGCGCGGTGTACGTCGAGTAGTGCAGGCCGATGGCGACGATGCCGGTGGTCAGGGCGGAGAACTGGATGCCCCACTCCGGCAGCACGAAGTACAGGAAGAAGAGCTGCACGAGCAGCGGGGTGTTGCGGATGAACTCGGTGACGACGCCCACCGGCCAGCGCACGAAGCGCGTCGGGGCGCGGAGGGCGAGCGCCCAGACCAGGCCGACGCTGAAGGAGATCAGCGAGCCGAGGACGAGGGCCTGCAGCGTGACGAGCACGCCGTCCCAGAAGTGCGGCATGAAGTCGGCGACGGCCGACCAGTCCCAGGTGTCGGATGCGGTGGTGATCACGCGCCGCCACCTCCCGCGCTGGTGGGAACGGGTGCGGTCTCCGTCGTCCGACGGATGTCGAGCTTGCGCATGATGCCGATTCCCGGGTCAGGGCGCTGGCCGATGCCGGCCTTGGTCTTGCGCTCGAGCGCGCGCATCCCGCGCGTGAGCAGGAAGGCGATCACGAAGTAGATGACGAGGGTGATCGCGTAGATCTGCGCGCTCTCCTGAGTGGCGAGGCGCACCAGGTACGCGGCGAAGGAGACGTCGCCGATGCCGAGCAGCGAGACCAGGGCGGTTCCCTTGAGGAGTTCGACCAGCAGGTTCGAGAACGGCGGGATCATCTCCGGCACGGCCTGCGGCAGCAGGATCAGCCGCATCCGCTGCCAGGGGGTGAAGCTCAGCGCGACCCCCGCCTCGCGCTGGGCGGGCGCCACCGCGCCCAGGGCGCCGCGTACCACCTCGGCGCCGTACGCGCCGTAGGACAGGCCGAGCGCCAGGACCGCGGCCCACATCGGGACCAGTGACCAGCCGGCGAGCTGCGGCAGCACGAAGAAGATCCAGAACATCAGGATCAGCGCCGACGTGCCGCGGAAGACCTCGGTGTAGAAGCCGGCGACGAAGCGCACGATCCACAGCCTGTGGGTGCGGGCCATGCCCACACCGAAGGCGACGACGGTCGCGAGGGCCGCGCTGTACACGGTCAGCTGGATCGTGATCCAGATGCCCGGAAGGACCCAGTGTTCCCACAGTCCCGCTGTCATTTGCACAGCTCCTCTGCGGTCAGCTTCGTCATCTCGGCCTGGGTGAAGCCGAACGGCCGCAGGATGCGGAAGAGCTCGCCGCTCGCCTTCATCTTGTGGATCTCCTTGTTGAAGGCGTCGCGCAGCTTCGTGTCGTTCGAGCGGAACGTGAATCCGCCGCCGTCGACGTGCTTCTTGCCTCCGACCAGGGGCGCGAACGGCTCGGTGTGCTCGGCCTTGCGGCTCTTCTTCGTCACCTCACGCGTGGTGAGTGCGGTGCCGGCGAACACGTCGATGCGCCCTGCCTCCACGGCGTTCAGGCCGGCGACCTGGTCCTGGAGGATGACGATGTCGCTTTCCTTGTAGCCCGCCTCGACCGCGTAGGCGATCTCCGCGTAGCCGGTGCCCGTGCCGAACTTCGCCTTCGCCTTCACGCAGTCCGCGTAGTCGTGCAGGTTCTTCGGGTTGCCCTTGCGGACGATGAAGGAGTCCAGCATCTGGTACTCGGGGTCCGCGAAGATGACCTGCTGGCAGCGCTCCTTGTTGATGTACATCCCGGCCGACACCACGTCGAACTGCTGGGTCTGCAGGCCGGGTATCAGGGAGCTGAAGTCGGTGGCGACGGGCTGGACATGGCCGACACCGAGCCGTTTGAAGATGACCTTGGCGAGTTCGACGGCCTCACCCGTGAACTTGCCGCTGTCGTCGATGTAGCCGTACGGCACCTCGCCCGCGATCCCGAGACGCACCGTGCCCTGCCCCTGGAGCCGGGCGAGAGTGTCGCCGTTCGGTACGCGGCTGCAGCCCGCGGCCCCGACGGCGCCGGCCGCGCCGAGAGCGGTGGCACCGATGAGCAGAGATCGTCGGCGTATGCCCTTTCTGTTGCCTTCTAGGCTTCGTGTTCCTTCTGTGACGTTCCAAATAGGTGGAGCCATGGGCGCGCGGCTACCCGGCCCGACACGACCTATGCGTATCAATTCAAGCCCCTGATGCGAGCGGGGAGTCCAGTGCACGGCAGGGCTGCTCCCGGTACGGATCTGGGGATCCAGGCGTACGGAGATGAAACCGGCGCCGAGCTGAAGCCCGGCGCGGCCGTCGTCGACCTCGCCCTCCTCAGGCGAGCGCAGGCGCCGCAATCCCGGCGATCCCCGCCTCGTACAGGCTGTGCGCGGCACGCAGGACCAGCGCGTCCGCGTGCCGCGCTCCCACGATCTGCAGCCCTACCGGCAGCCCGTCCGCGTCCACCCCCACCGGGACGGTCGCCGCCGGCTGCTGCGTCAGGTTGAACGGGTACGTGAACGGCGTCCACCCCGTCCAGCGCCGCAGCCCCGACCCCTTGGGCACCTCGGCGCCCGCCTCGAACGCCGTCAGCGGCAGCGTCGGCGTCACCAGCAGGTCGTACGTCGAGTGGAACCGGCCCATCCGCCGCCCGAGCCCGGCCCGCACGTCGACCGCCGCGAGATACGTGAGCGCGCTGTACCCGGACCCCTGCGCACAGATCTCGCGCAGACCCGGGTCGAGCAGCGCGCGCTGTGCGGGCGACAGGTTCTGCGTCACCCGCGCCGCCCCGCTGAACCACAGCGTGTGGAACGCCTCCACCGGGTCCGTGATGTCCGGATCTGCCTCCTCGACGTACGCCCCGAGCCCCGCGAGCCCCTCGACGGCCTTGCGGACCGCCGCGGCGACCGCGGGCCGCACCGCGACCTGCCCGCCGAACGACGGCGAGAACGCGACGCGCAGTCCCCGCACCCCGCCGCTCAGCCCGTCGCGGAAACCGCCCTCCACCGGGCCGAGCTGCGACCAGTCACGCCAGTCCGCGCCGGTGATCACGTCCATCATCAGCGCCGCGTCGGCCACGTCCCGCGTCATCGGCCCCACGTGCGAGAGCGTCCCGAACGCGGACGCGGGGTAGAGCGGCACCCGCCCGTACGTCGGCTTCAGACCGAAGATCCCGCAGAAGGCCGCCGGGATCCGCACCGAGCCGCCGCCGTCCGTGCCGAGCGACAGCGGGCCCGCCCCGAGCGCCACCGCCGCCGCGCTGCCGCCGCTCGATCCGCCCGAGGTGCGCGAGAGATCGTACGGATTGCGTGTCACGCCGGACAGCGGCGAGTCCGTGACGCCCTTCCAGCCGAACTCCGGCGTCGTCGTACGGCCCACGAACACCGCGCCGTGCTCGCGCAGCCGCGCCACGGACGGCGCGTCCTCGTCCCAGGTGCCCTCGGCCCGCACGGTGCGCGAGCCGCGCAGCGTCGGCCCGCCGCGCATCAGCAGGATGTCCTTCACCGACACCGGGACCCCGTCCACCAGGCCCCGCGGCTCACCTCTGCGCCAGCGCTCCGCGCTCGCCTGCGCCTGCGCGAGGGCGGTCTCCGCGTCGAGCCGCACGAAGGCGTTGACCGCGGGATCCACCTCCTCGATGCGGCGCAGGACGGCCCGCGTGGCATCGACGGGGCTGAACCCGCCCTTGCGGTAGCCGTCGACGAGCGCTTGCGCGGTCAGCTCGGTGAGCTCGGTCATCCGCTCTCCTCAGGTCGCTCCGGGAGTGCCCGATCCGGGACGTGATGCTTCGGATCGGTCAGTGTCCGGGGACATACCCACGTTTCTTGTCGACCACGTTCGGAAGCGGCTCCCCGGACGCCCATTTCTCGTAGAACTCCACGAACTGGAGCGACAGTTCGTCCCGCCAGCCGACCGTGTCGCCGCTCATGTGCGGGGAGACGATCAGGCCGGGCGCCGTCCACAGGGCGCTCTCCCGTGGCAGCGGCTCGTGCTCGAAGACATCGAGCGCCGCGCCCGCGATCCACCGCTTGGCCAGCGCGTCCGCGAGATCGTCCTCGACCACGAGCTGTCCGCGGCCCACGTTGATGAATCGGGCGGACGGCTGCATCATCCCGAAGAGCCGCGCGTCGAACATGCCCCGGGTGTCGTCGGTCAGCGGCGCCGCGCACACGACCCAGTCCGCGCGGGCCATCAGCCGCCCGAGGTCCGCCGGCCCGTGCACTCCGGCCCGCGCGGTGCGCCCGACCAGCGCCGTCGTGATCCCGAGCGCCTTCAGCGTCGCGACGATCGCCCGGCCGATCGGCCCTGAACCCACCACGCAGGCCCGGGTGCCCGAGACGCGCTGCGTCTCACGGTGGCGCCACTCGTGCTCGCCCTGGAGAGCGAGGGTGCGCGGCAGGTCCTTCGCCATGGCCAGGACGAGCGCGCCCACGTACTCGGCGATCGGCTGGTCGAAGACGCCGCGCGCGTTCGTCACCACCGTGTCCGACGCCACGAGCTCCGGGCACATCAGCCGGTCGACGCCCGCGCTCGCGGTGTGCACCCAGCGCGGACGCGGGCCCTCGCCCGGCCAGGCGCGGCGCACCGCGTCGGACCGGAAGTCCCAGACCAGCAGCACGTCGGCCGAGGGGAGTTGAGCGGCGAGCGTCGACTCGTCGGCGTGCACGACGCGCGCCCGGCCCATGAGCCGGCCCAGGCGCGGCGGAGGGTCGTCGTCGAGCACCAGCAAAGTCACTTCAGACACGTTCGCTCCGGTCGTCGGGCCTCGCACCGGGGGGCATCGGGCCGGGAATCCGGCTGGTCGTCGAGCCGGTCATCGGGACGGTCATCGGCAGAAACCGTTTCGCAACGACGGTCTGCTTCATTGGTAGGAAAAAGTGCGGATTGACCACGCTGGCACCCGAACCTACCTTCGTCAACAGAGGCACTTTTCCGTTGCCCCCGCCCTGTCCCGACGTCCCGGCCCGCCGGCCGGCTCTCCGCAGCATCGTCTCGAACGTCTCAAGAGACTTGGGGCCTGTCATGGACGTCTCCTTCCTCGGCGGACCGCACCCGCAACGCGGTGTCGGTGTCGTCGCACCCTTCGACTTCGCCCTCGACCGCGAGCTGTGGCGCTGGATTCCGGACGAGGTGTCACTGCACCTCACCCGTACCCCGTACGTGCCCGTCGAGGTCAGCCTCGACCTGGCCCGCCTGGTCAGTGAGCACGAGACCCTCGGTGAGGCGGTGCGCGCGCTGAGCGCCGCCGAACCCGAGGTTCTCGCGTACGCCTGTACGTCGGGCAGTTTCGTCGGCGGCATCGCGGGCGAACGCGCCATGTGCGAGGCGATGTTCCGGTCGGGTGAACGCCCCTCCGTCACCACGTCGGGCGCGCTCCTCGAAGCGCTCGCCGAGCTGGGCGCCCACCGGATCGCCCTGGTCACCCCGTACACGCGGTCGGTGACCGAGTCGCTCGAGGAGTATCTGGCCGAGGCCGGTATCACCGTCACGGGCCGCGCCTTCCTCGGCCTGACCCGGCACATCTGGAAGGTGCCGTACCGGGACGTGGCCGACATGGCCAGGGAGGCCGCCCGCCAGGGCGCCGACGCGCTGTTCATCAGCTGCACGAACCTGCCGACGTACGACGTCATCCCGCAGCTGGAGGCCGAGCTGCGGATCCCGGTGATCTCAGCCAATCAGGTCACGGTGTGGGCAGCGCTGCGCAGGCTGGGTACCCGTGCCGTGGGGCCGTATCAGGCGCTGCTGGACGAATCCGCTCGGCACTGGCGGGTTCCCGAGCTGCCGCAGCTGCCGCCGGAGCCGGCCCGTGAGCTGCCGGAAGAACAGGAAGGGTGGGCATGACCGCAGTCGGATTTCTCTACCCGGGACACTCGGCCGAGGACGACTATCCGCGAATCGAAATGCTGATCGACAGCGATGTGAGGCTGTCGGTCGTCCACACGGACATCGGTGAGGACGCGCACCGCGTCGACGCGCTGATCGAGATGGGTTCCCCGCAGCGGCTCGCCGCCGGTGTCGGGGAGCTGCGCCTGTCCGGCGCCGAGGCGGTCGTCTGGGCGTGCACCAGCGGCAGCTTCGTCCGGGGCTGGGAGGGCGCGCACGAACAGGTGCGGGACCTGGCCATGGCCGCGGGCCTGCCCGCCTCCAGCACGTCGTTCGCGTTCGCCCACGCCGTACCGGAGGTCGGCGCGCGCAGCGTCGCGATCGCGGCGACGTACTCGGAGGACGTGGCGGAGCACTTCCGTACGTTCCTGAAGGCGGGCGGCATCGAGGTCGTCTCGGTGCGCGGCAGCGGCATCGTCACGGCGGCCGAGGTCGGCACCTGGGGGTGGCCGGAGGTCAGGGCCATGGCCGCGGCGGGCGATCACCAGGACGCGCAGGCGCTGCTCCTGCCGGACACGGCCCTGCACACGGCGGCCTACGTCCGTGACCTGGAGCAGGAGCTGGGCAAGCCGGTCCTGACGGCCAACCAGGTCACCGTGTGGGAGGCGCTGCGGCTGGCGGGGCGGCGGGTGAACGCGCCGGCGCTCGGCACGCTCTTCACGAAGGAGCCGCTGGTGCAGGTGTGATCCCTGTCAGGCCTTCGGAACAAGGTGTCCGGAATAAACCGGAGCCATCCTCCGTTAAGTCCGGGCGCAGACAGCACCGTACTTACAGGAGGACTCCGTGGCCGGTAACGACGAGATCCGGGCAACCGCCCAGGGCACCGCCCCCGTGCCCCTCTCGGTCCTCGATCTGGTGACCGTCGGCGCCGGCCGCACCGCCACCGACGCCCTGCGGACCAGCGTCGAGATCGCCAAGCTGGCCGAGAGCCGCGGCTTCAACCGCTACTGGGTCGCCGAACACCACTCCATGCCGGGCGTGGCGTCCTCGTCCCCGGCCGTGATCCTGGCGCATCTCGCCGCCCACACCGAGCGCATCCGCCTCGGTTCGGGCGGCGTCATGCTGCCCAACCACGCGCCCCTGGTCATCGCCGAGCAGTTCGGCACCCTGGAGGCGATGGCCCCGGGCCGTATCGACCTCGGCCTCGGCCGCGCCCCCGGCACCGACGGCGCGACGGCCGCCGCCCTGCGCCGCACGGACCGGCTCAACGAGGGCGCCGACGACTTCCCCCAGCAGCTCGCCGAGCTGACCCGCTTCCTCGACGACGACTTCCCGGACGGCCATCCCTACGCCCGCATCCACGCGGTCCCGGGCCCGGTCCAGGCGACGTCCCCCGGCGGCGTGCAGTCCCCGCACCGCCCGCCCGTCTGGCTGCTCGGCTCCTCCGGTTTCAGCGCCCGCCTCGCCGGCGTCCTCGGCCTGCCCTTCGCGTTCGCGCACCACTTCTCCGCGCAGAACACGGTCCCGGCCCTCGACCTCTACCGCGAGTCCTTCAAGCCGTCCGCGGTCCTGTCCTCCCCGTATGCCCTCATCGGCGTCTCCGCGCTCGCCGCGGACGAGGAGAAGGAGGCCCGCCGCCAGGTCCTCGCGGCCGCCCTCAACATGGTCCGCCTGCGCACCGGCCGCCCCGGCCTCGTGCCGACCCCCGAGGAGGCCGAGGGTTACGAATTCAGCCCGATGGAGCGGGAGTTCGTCGACAGCTGGAACTCGAACGTCATCCACGGCACCGCCGACGAGGTCCGCGCCGGCCTCGACGACCTGCAAAAGCGCACCGGAGCCGACGAGCTGATGCTCACCGCCAACGCCCACACCGCCGAGATCCGCCTGCGCAGTTACGAACTCGTCGCCGACGCGTACGGGCTGCCGCAGGCCTGACCCGGCCGACGGGGTGCCGCCTCGCGCGGGGGGAGGCGGCACCCCGCGTTCTTGGAGGCCCGTAGGGAAACCGTCAGGAAGCCGTGAGCAGCGCGGAGATACGATCCGGCGCCACCGGGCGCGAGTACAGCCAGCCCTGGCCCGTGTCGCAGCCGATCTTGCGCAGGCGCGCCGCCTGCGCCGCCGTCTCCACGCACTCGGCGGTGACCGTGAGGCCGAGCCGGTGCGCGAGCTGCACCATGGCCTCGACGATCACGGCGTCCGCGGGGGTCGCGTGCTCGCCGCCTTCGTCGTACTGGAATCCGCGCACGAACGAGCCGTCCAGTTTCAGGACCGACACCGGGAGCCTGCTCAGGTACGCGAGGTTCGAGTAGCCGGTGCCGAAGTCGTCGATGGCGATGTGCACGCCCATGTCGCTGAGCGACTGCAGGGTCTGGAGGGGGCGGCCCGCCGAGCCCATCACCGCCGACTCGGTCAGCTCCAACTGGAGCAGTTCCGGGGCGAGTCCGGTCTCCGCGAGGACCTCGGCGACATCCGCCACCAGGTCCGAGTCCCACACCTGACGCACCGCCACGTTCACGCTCACATAGACCGGCGGGGTCCGGGGGTGCGCCAGCTGCCAGTCGCGCGCCTGCCGGCACGCCGTACGCAGGACCCACCGGCCCAGCTGCACGATCGAGCCGTCCTCCTCGGCCAGTCCGATGAACCGATTCGGCGTGAGCATCCCGAACTGGGGGTGATCCCAGCGCACGAGCGCCTCGACCCCGCGCAGCACCCCGTCGCCCAGATTCACCAGCGGCTGGTACTCGAGGACGAACTCGCCGCGCTCCACCGCGGGGCGCAGGCTCGACGACAGGGCCTGCCGGGTCATCCGGTGCGCGTTGCGCTCCGGGTCGAAGAACGTCCAGCGCGCCTTGCCGTCGGCCTTCGCCCAGTACAGCGTGGTGTCCGCGGCCTGCATCAGGCCCGTCGCCGTCGTGCCCTCCATGTGCCGCTCCACGACCCCGATCGAGGCCGACACGGCGAGCCGCTGCCCCGACAGGTCGAACGGTTCCTGGACCGCGCGGAGCACCGATTCGGCGAGCTCCGCCAGCTGTTCCGTGCCGGCCGAGTCCTCCACGAGCAGCGCGAACTCGTCGCCGCCGAGCCGCGCGACCAGCGGGGCCGCCGCCCCACGGTCGTAGCCGATCCGGTCGGCGCAGCGCGTGAGGCGCTCGGCGACGGCGGCGAGCAGCCGGTCCCCGACGCCGTGCCCGAGCGAGTCGTTGACCGCCTTGAACCCGTCGAGGTCGAGGTAACACAGCCCGATCCGGCCGCTGCCCGCCCCGTCGTACGCGCCCGCCTCCAGCGCGGCGGACAGCCGCTCGAAGAACAGCGTGCGGTTCGGCAGCCGAGTCACCGGGTCGTGCATCTGCAAGTGCCGCAGCCGCGCCTGGAGTTCACGGCGGGCGCTGATGTCGGCGAGGGAGAGCAGCACCGTACGGCCGCCCGGCACCGGCGAGACGGTGACCTGGACCCACACGGAGTGCCCGTCGGGGTGCTTGATCCTGCGGGTGCACGTCAGCCGCGCCTGCCGCCCGCGCAGCACCTCGCGGTACGTGTGCCAGGTGCGGGAGTCGGACGCCAGGTCCACGAGCTCCGCCGCCGTGCGCCCGGTGAGCCCGCCGGGGTCCTCCACGCCGAGCATCGCGGCGAGCGCGGGGTTGGCGGTGACCACCTGGCCCTGGCGGTCCACGACGGCCAGGGCCAGGGGTGCGGCGAGGAAGGCCGAGAGGTAGGGGGCGGGCGGGGGCGCCGGCGGGAGAGGGGGTTCGACGCCGAGCGCCTCGTGGGCCCGGGCGTCCTGGCCCGTGCGTACGGAGCCGGGGGCGGGGGCGTGCGAGGGCGCCGCCATCGCTGCGGAACTCTCCGTGACGGCGCGGCGGGTGGAGTCGGGTGCCGCGTCGGCCGCGGTCGTCGGCCCTTCGGACATTCCGCTCACCGCTCGCTCCCGCAGTGCAGTCGTTCCGGGGGTCCGGGAGGGTTGCTCCCGGGTCATCTCAGCCTGGGTGGCGAACGGCCTTCGCAGCCGGGCCCGCGCAGGAAAGTGTGCCGATCATAGAGGCAGCCCCGAGGCGCGAGCCAGCCTTGCCCGCCCGATCCGCCGGTTCGGCGGCATCCCGGGGTAGCCGGCAGATCGTTTCTGCTCGTGCCCGGCACAGGTTCTGGCCTCCCGCGATCGCGCGTGACGTTCTGTGACCGCCCGGGGTGTCGCCCCCTCACCCGGCCGGGCCAGATAAACAGGGCGTAGTACTACAAACCATCACATTCTGGGTTGGGTGTCCCGCTTTCCCGATCCGGAGGTCGACTTGCCGCGTCCGCTGCCACCCGGGGGAGTGGAGAGACCGCGCCTGCGATCCGTCGGTGCGGCTCTCACCGCGCTCACGGCTATGGTCGCCACCTCCCTGGTCGCGGGCCCTGCCATTTCCGCCCCCTACGCGGGTCCCTGCAGTCTGGAGCGGACGTCGGCCCACCACTCGGAGGGCCTCGACACCTGGAACGGCGCCTATCCGCGCCCGGTCAGGACCCTCAACGCGGTGATGGTCTTCCTCTCGTTCCCCGACGCCCGGCCGACGACGACGCCCAAGGAACTCACCGCCGACTACTTCCCCGCCACCAACGACTTCTACGACCGGGCCTCCTACGGGAAGTTCCACCTGGTCCCGCACCCGCAGCGCCGCTGGCTCCGCATGCCGCACAGCTCGACCTCGTACGCCATAGAGCGCGACTGGGACGCCGCGCACCGCAGCGCCTATCTGCGCGACGCCCTCGCCACGGCCGACCGGCACACCGACTTCAAGAAGTTCGACATCGTCTACTTCGTCGCCGACCCCGACGCTCCGGGCGTCGACTCGGACGCCACGAAGGTCGTCAACTTCGACAAGCCGATGCGGGCCGACGGCAGGGACATCAAGCGCATCGTCACCGTCTTCGAGCAGCACCCGCCCGACCGCAACGTCCTCGCCCACGAGACGGGCCACGTCTTCGACCTGCCGGACCTCTACCATCGGCCGACCGACGGCAAGGGTGACTGGGACACGTATGTCGGTGACTGGGACGTCATGGGCAGTCAGTTCGGGCTCGCGCCCGACTTCCTCGGCTGGCACAAGTGGAAGCTGGGGTGGCTGGAACGGCGGCAGGTGGTGTGCGTGACCAGCAACCGGCGGGTCACCCTCGAACCCCTGAGCGCCGCGCCCGCGCGGCCGGGCGCGGCACCCGGAACCAACGGGGCGCCGTTCGGCGCGGGCCGCGGGACGAAGCTGGCCGTCGTGCGGACCGGCGTGGACAGCGCGATCGCCCTGGAGGCCCGCAGCGCCGACGGCAACGACGCGGCGACGTGCTCCGAGGGCATCCTCGTCTACCGGGTGCACAGCGAGACCGCCTCCGGCAGCGGCCCGGTCGAGGTGCTCGACGCACACCCCGACACGGATGCGTGCTTCGGCGACTCGGTGTACCCGGCGCTCGCGGACGCACCGGTACGGGTGGGCGAGAGCTACCGGGTGCCGGGCGAAAACGTACGGATCAAGGTCGAGGGGCGTACGAGGTCGGGGTCTTGGACGGTGAAGGTGGGCGTGGGCAAGGGCTGAACGCCTTCGGGGAAGTCACCGGCATACGCAAGAAGCTTCTTGCTCTCGCTAGGGCCTTCGCCGAGTCGGGGCCGGCCCGGCAAATAGCGAAGGCCCCCCACTCGCGTGGAGGGCCTTCACTGTGTCGGTGCGCCGCCAGGGACTCGAACCCCGGACCCGCTGATGCTGTTCTTTCCGGGGGGCGACCCCCGGACCCCCAGCCGCCTTCGCCGAGTCGGGCCGGGCCGGTAAATAGTGAAGGCCCCCCACTCGCGTGGAGGGCCTTCACTGTGTCGGTGCGCCGCCAGGGACTCGAACCCCGGACCCGCTGATTAAGAGTCAGCTGCTCTAACCAACTGAGCTAGCGGCGCCTGCTGACGTCGTAGACCTTAGCATCCTGATCCGGGCCAGGAAAAATCGATATCCGCACTGAAGGTTTGGCGCTCGCGCGGGCCGCGCGGACGCAGGCCCAGAGCAGTACCTCGGGTCCCGGCAGCCATGGGTGGAGGGTGTCGGGGGCGACCACCCAGCGCGAGTCGGCGCGTGGTCCCCCGGTGTGGTCGGCGCCCCCGGTCGGCGGCGGGACGGTCACCGCGTCGCCGCTGCCGTGGCACAGCAGCGGCGGCACCGCCGGGCCCCACTCCTCCCACTCCAGGAGCGAGGGCAGCCGTTGAGCGGTGCCGGGGGCCGTGAACAGGAGCATGCGCCCGCGGTGCGCGGCGACCGGGCCGGAGCCGGGGCCGTCCTCCCAGAGCGCGTCCAACATCCGGCGCCCGAACATCGACGGCACGTTCACCACGTCGAAGGCGTTACCGCAGGGAAGTACCACGGGGGCGTCCGGCCGTGACTCCCAGAACGCGAGGGTGCTGCGTGGATACGTTCCCGCCGAGGCCAGCCACGCGGCGCCCTCCCGGGTGGCGCCCGCGATGTCGAATCGGTCGGACCGGGTCAGCCGGCCGGCACTGGTCTGGGAGTGGTGTGTGGCGCTCATGGCACTTACATGTACCGGCCGTGAGCGCGCGACTTCCCAGGGTTGCCGGAAATGGGGACAGGAGGGGGCGGGGTGGAGTATCTTGCCCCCTTGGCATATGCCAAATGATCTTTACGGGTGCGGTTGCACTGCCGCCGAGTTCCGCCGCCGAGTTCCGCCGCCGCGTTCCGCTACGGCCGGTTCTCGGCAGGCCCGCGCATCAGGTCGCGGCCGAACTCGACCATCTTCTTCGCGTAGTCCTCGGTCCACTGCGCCCGCTCGGCGATCGCCGCGGGCGTCAGGCGGTCGAAGCGGCGCGGGTCGGCGAGCTGGGCCGCCGCCAGGGCCTGGAACTCCACCGACCGGTCGGTCGCGGCGCGGAACGCGAGTGCCAGCTCCGTCGCGCGGGCGAGCAGCTCGCGCGGGTCCTCGATCGCTTCCAGGTCGAAGAAGTGCTCCGGGTCCGCGGCGGCCTCGGCCGGCTCGAAGAGCAGCGGGGCCGGACGCATCCGCCTCTCGGTACGGGCCCGCTCGGGCTCGGCCATGATGTTCCTCCTCGTACGGTGTGCAGCCCCACGTCGCCGCAGGGGCCACCTTCTATTCTCCGCAGGCCCGCAAGAGCGCCCTCCCACCTCAAGGCATCCACTCCACCCGGTGTTCCGCGAGGCGGGCCAGTACCGCGTGATGTGCCTCCCAGCCGTCCGGGAATTTCACCGTGACTCCCAGCTGGACCGGTTCCGTCGACGGGTGGTCGTCCAGCAGGGCCGGGACTCCCGCGCGGCAGACCACGATGCACGCGTGGCGGTGGCGGGAGGCCAGGACGCAGAGGCGGCCCGTTTCCAGGTGGAACGCCGTCGCGTCGGGGCGGCCCGAGAGCGGGTGCAGCACGACCGTGACGTCGAACTCGCGGCCCTGCAGCCGGTTCGCCGTGTCCACGGTGACGTCCGAGACGCCGAGCTCCGCGAGCGCCGAGCGCACCGCCGCGGCCTGATCGCGATGCGCCGTGCCGACCGCGATGCGGTCCGCCGTGAGGGGGGACGGGTCGGGGCCGTGCTCCGAGAGCGTGACACCACCGCGGTCGAGCAGGCGCCGGACCACCTGTGCCAGGGCCCGTACGGCTTCCGGGTCGGTGCGGGGCGTGTGCCTCGCCGGGAGTTCGAGCAGGCCCCAGCCCGACTCCGCCGCCTCGTCGATCACCCGGTCCGGGCCCGAGCCGTCGGAGGCGACCTCGAAGGCCAGGCTGCGGTCGCCGTGGTCCGTGCCGCTGCGGAACGGCGTGTACGGGTAGAACGCGCCGGAGACCAGCGGCGCGGCGGACGCCGGGAGGCGCCAGGAGACCGGGAGCCGGTGCTGCGGCAGCTCGGGGTTGTGCGCCAGGAGCGTCGTCACGGCGGACGCCGACGGGTCGTACGACAGGCCCGCCCACTGCTCGGCCCCGACGATCGCGAACGGGTCCAGCTGGCCCGGGTCGCCCACGAAGAGCGCCCGCTCGAACAGGCCCGCCACGGCGAGCAGCGCGTCCGAGCGCATCTGGTACGCCTCGTCGACGATGGCGTGCTGCCAGGGGGCGATGTCCTTGACGTGCGCCCACTTCGCGGCCGTCGAGATGACGACCGGCAACGGCGCGAGATCACCGGCCTTGGTCGACTTGCGCACGTTCGCCAGGTCGTCGAGCGCCTTGTCGTACGGGTCGGGGTCGCTGCTGTGCAGGCGCCCGACGGGCAGCTCGGGGTTCTTCTCGGCGAGGCGCAGGACGAGGTCGTCGACCTGCGCGTTCGTCTGCGCGATGACCATCAACGGACGGCCCGCCCCGGCCAGTTCGAGCGCGGCCCGGACCACGAGCGTCGACTTCCCGGCGCCGGGCGGGGAGTCCACGACGATGCCGCGGGCCGTGCCGTGCAGAGTGTCGTGGAGGATCGCGTCGGTGGCGCGGCCGGCCGCCGCCCCCGGGTCGAACGGGGTGTCGCCGCTCGCGGCGGAGCGGCCGAGCGCGTGCGGTGCGGTCGTCACAGCAGATCCTCCGTGGTCACGGCGTCCGGCGCCTCAGGCACCGGCGCACCCGAACTGTCCGTACGCGGCGGGCCGCCGTGCGTCCACGGCGTCTCCTCCGGGTCCGGCAGCTTCGGACCGCCCCGCTGCTCGTGCTCGAAGAGCGTGAAGCACACCGGGTCACCTTTCTCCGGGACGGATCCCGGCTCCGGCTCCTTGCCGCGGCCCATCTTGTCCAGGACGCGCAGGACGACCCCGCCCCCGGCGTCGTACGACACGAACTCCGCGGCCTGAGGCTTGCCGTCGAGCGAGCGGTACACCTTCGTGCGCTCGCCGAGATACGGCACGTCGTCGGTGCGGACGGTGATCAGGGGGCGCGGCCGGTTCTTCTCGTTGTACGCCGGGACCGACTCCGTCACCTCGCCCGCGAACGCCTCCCCGGTGAGCCGGCGGCCCGCCATGACCAGCGGGTCGTCGAGCGCCTCCTGCGCGTCCAGCCTGGCCTGCTCGCGCTCGCGCGTCGCCAGCTTGTTGGCCGCCGTCACCGCGTCGTCGCGGCGCGGCTGCGGCGGCTCGCCCGCGGCGACGCGATCCCGGTGGCCGGTGAACGACCAGCGGTCGCGCGTCCAGCGCTCCGCGGCGCGCGGCCCCTCGGGGAGCGTGCACAGCGCGTCCAGGCCGCGCCACACCGCGTCCCAGGTGGGCCGGGTGCGGCTTTCGACGAGCGCGTGGATCTCGCGCTCGGCCGCTGTCAGCGCGGCGAGCCGCGCGTCCGCCTGGACGCCGTCCTCGGCGGCGGCCAGCAGGGTGCGGGCCTTGTCGTAGCGCTCGATCGCGGGCGCCAGCAGCTTGTTGTCGAACGCGGGGTCGGTGGCCGGGCCCGCGGGCGGGCAGACGAGCTGGCCGTCCTTGTCCCGGGCCAGCTCGGCGCGGAGCGCGGCCTCGGCGCCCGACGTGCCCTCCGGGGCCTCGATCCAGGCGAGCAGCGCGCCCAGATGCTGGTCCTCCAGAGTGGACTGGCCCGTCGCCCAGTGCCGGGACAGCAGGTCCGTCATGGCGAGCAGCAGCGCGGAACCGGGGACTCTGGCCCGCTCCCCGAAGTGCGTCAGCCAGCGGCCCAGCAGCGGGACGTGCGGCGGGGCGGGATAGGGCGCCTCGGGCTCCTGCTCCGCGGTGCGGCGGAACCGCATCGAGCGCCCGAGCAGCCGCACGAACTCGATGCCGGAGCGGCTCGGCAGGATCAGCTGGGGCGCGTCCGCGCACAGCTCGACCTCCACCTTGACCCGCTTTCCGGTCGTCGGGTCCGTCTCGGCGCGCTCGGCGGCCTCGACGTCGGCCGCGAACCCGTCGACGTACGGCAGGACGATCCCCGCCAGCTCGGCGAGGAACGCGAAGCGCAGGTCGCGGTCGCGGGGCTGGGGCACCACGAGGAGCCGGGGCGAGGTGCGCTCCGTGCCGACGAGCGCGCCGAGCGGAGCACCCGCCTCACCGGCCGTGATGAGCGGGACCAGGACGAGGGGCCGCTGCGACAGATGACGGTGCCGCACGGTCGCGACCGGCTGGGCGCGCCCGCTCTGCACGGCCTCCAGCCGGGCCAGGTCGTTGATCAGCGGCATGCCGGCGCCGCCTCTCCACGCGTGCCGAGCGCCTCGGCCCGCAGCCGGGCCGCCCGGCGCAGCGCGGCGACCGCCGGGTCCCGCGGATCGCCGGAGTGGCCGTGGGCGGCCGAGAGAACCTCGTCGACCGTGGTCAGACCGCCCAGCTCGGCACGGAGGCCGCGGCCGAGCGAGGTGACCGCGCCCTCCTCACGGGCCCGGTCGCGGCAGTGGAACGCAAGCTCGCACGCGGCGAGGCACTCCGGCGCGTACGTCGCGGGCACCGACTCGACCGCTTCCGTCAGTTCCTCCGCGGGCCGCGTGACGTCGAAGCAGGTGCCCTCGGGCAGCGCGTCCGCGATGTCCTCGATGCGGGTGAGCCGATCCAGCTGCCGCCGCGTCACCGACAGCTGCTTGCGCACGTCGACGGCGGACGCCGCCGGAAGGTTGCTGAAGTCCTTGGGGCAGACGAGCAGGATCCGGTGCCTGACCTCGGGCGCCGGGTCCAGGTGCCCGGCGACCCGCTCGAGGGCCAGCACGTACACCGCGGCCTGGCGGGCCGCGGCGCCGACCTTCGCCGCGTCCGCGCTGCCGTCGATCATCGGGAAGGACTTGATCTCGACGACCGTCCACGTCCCGTCGGGGTGCACGACCACCGCGTCCGGTTCGAGGAAGGCCGGGGTGCCCGCGACGTCGAGCGCGAGCATCGGGTGCTCGAGGAACGTCCAGGCGCCGGAACCGGCCGCCTCCGCCGTCGCCTCGCGCAGCGCGAGCGCCGTACGGGCCGTGCGGCCCTCGGGTCCGACCGCCGTCAGATCCGGCGTACGCGCCTCGCCCGCCACCGGCTCGGGCCCGCCGCCCATGCGTTCGTGCACGAGCCGGAGCAGCTCCGCGCCCCCGTCGGCCTTGACCTTCGCCTCGAACGCGTTCCCCCGCATGAACGCGAACTGCGACTGGCCGAATCCGGACGGCGCCCCGAGCGCGTCCGCGAGCCGCGCCTTGTCGACGCCCGCGCCGTCGAGCAGCGCGCGCCGCCTGCACCCCGGGTTCGCGGCGAGCGCCGCCAGCGCCCGCGCGTCGAGCGCCCGGGGCGCTATGTCACTGCCGCGCAGCTCAGCGAGCCGCTGCCGCAGCGCCGTCCCCCGCGTCGGAGGAGCGGGCACCCGGGCCGCCGCCCGGTCCTGTACTGACCTTGCGCTGTCGGGGAATTCGCTCACCCGCCGAAGTCTGGCACTCTCCACTGACAATCGAGGACGCCGCCGTGGAGGCCGGGGCGGGAGAGGTGCGGCGGGGCCGTACGGAACCGGCTGTCGGCGCCCGGCGCACCCGGGCCCGTACGAGGTCCGCGGCCCGCGTCACGCGCCGGCTCACCAGGAATCCGAGGCCCATCACGGCCACCCCGGCGAGCGCGTCGAAGAAGTAGTGGTTCGCGGTGCCCATCACCACGAAGGCGGTGATCAGCGGATAGGCGACACCGGCCGCCCTGACCAGCGGCGTACGGCCGTGGCGCCACAGCATGACCCCGCACCACACCGCCCAGCCGACGTGCAGGCTGGGCATCGCCGCGTACTGGTTGGTCATGCTGCCGAGCCCGCGCGGAGCGCTCGCCTGGCCGCCCCACCAGCCCCACGAGCTGTACTGGGCCATGGTGTCGACGAAGCCGTGGTCGGGAGAGAGCAGGCGCGGCGGGCAGGTCGGTACGAGGGCGAAGCCGATCAGGCCGATCAGAGTGGACGTCATCAGCCAGGTCCGGGCGGCGCGGAAGTGGACGGCGCGGCTGCGGAAGAGCCAGATCAGGATGCCCGGCGTGACGAGGTAGTGCAGTGAGGCGTACCAGAAGTCGGCGGGGACACCGATCCAGGCCTCGGAGGTGAAGAGACGGTTCAGCGGGTGTTCGAGGTTGAGATGGAGTGCCTTCTCGGCCCGGAGTATCTCGAGGCCGTGGCCCACTGCGGTCGACACCTCCCCGCGGACCATGAGCCGGCCCGCCGAATAGGCGGCGTACACCAGCAATATCACCGGCAGTTCGGTCCACCAGCGCAGCCGGTCGCCCTCTGTCGCCGCAGTGGGCGGTGCCTCGGTCTGCGACATCCGGCCGCTCCCCCTTAACTCCGTGTACGGCGGCCCGTGGCCATGTGGCTCACTTTACGGTGTATGTGTCCGTCTGGAAGGGGCGCCTCCGACCCACGAAGACGCAACGATCACCCGGGAGGTTGCCTGAATCCTGGGTGAGCGATGATGGAACGAGCGGGCACGCCTGGCCTGACTTATCAGCACATGGCAGCCCTTTTCACCCGCCCTCGGAAAGGTCACCCATGGCACCGCGCATCCTGTTGGCCCGGCACGGACAGACGGAGTGGTCACTGTCCGGGCGGCACACCGGCAGGACCGACATCCCCCTCCTCGAGGAGGGACGGCGCGGCGCGAAGCTCCTCGGCGAACGTCTGCACCGGTCGCCCCTCGACGGGCTCCCGGGGGCCGAGGTGCGCACCAGCCCGCTCTCCCGCGCGCGCGAGACCTGCGACCTCGCCGGCTTCGGCGACCGGGCCACCGAGTGGGACACGCTCATGGAGTGGGACTACGGCGCGTACGAGGGGCTGACCCCCGCCCAGATCCAGGAGCGGCGCCCCGGCTGGTTCATCTGGCGCGACGGAGTCCCCGAGGGCGAGACCCTGGAGCAGATGACCGCGCGCGCCGACGAGGTCGTCGCCTGGGCCAGATCCGAGAACCGCGACGCCCTGGTGTTCGCGCACGGCCACATGCTGCGCTCGATCGGCGCGCGCTGGCTCGGACTCCCGCTGGACTTCGCGGCCCGCATCCGCCTCAACCCCACGTCCCTGTCGGTCCTCGGCTGGGCCTACGGGGAACCGGCGATCGAGTCGTGGAACGACATCGGCCACCTCGCGGGCCACGAGTTCTAGAGGCGCAGGCAGGGGCCGGAGGCGTCTCGGCGGGGCTCATGCCATGCGAGGCGCCGAGGCGTGCTGCTCCAGGAACGCCGAGACGCCCGACGCCCTGCGGTGCGGAAGGAGCACGCGCGCGGTGGTCGCCAGCATCGACTGGATGCGCGACGACTGGACCTCGGTCAGCAGGTGCAGGACCCGCATTCCCGCGGACGCGGCCTCGTCGGGCTGTCCCGCGCGCGCGAGGTCGTCGGCCAGCTCCGCCGTGTACAGGGCGATGTTCCGGGTGAAGTGCGGGTCCTGGAGGGCGGCCGCGCGGCGCGCGTGCCGGGCGGCGCGGGTCCAGTCGCCCAGCGCCGAGTAGCACTGCGCCTCCAGGCCCTCCAGCTCGGCCTCGCCGTAGAACGTCATCCACTCCGGGTCGTCGTCCGACCGCCCGCGCGCGAAGAGGGCCTGCGCCCGGGCCAGCGCCCGCTCGCACCCCGTACGGTCCCCGAGCCCCGCCCAGCCGCCGGCCTCGCGCAGCGCGAGCAGCGAGAGCAGTCTCGGCGAGGCCAGCTGGGCCGCGACGCGCGTGGCCGCCTGCGCCGCCCGCACCGCCTCCCTCGGCCGCCCGGCGTCCCGCGCCAGGAACGCCGTGTTGCAGAACGCGTGCGCCTCGAGCGCCGGGTCGCCCGCCATGCGCGCGGTGGCCAGCGCCTCCGCGTAGTGCGAGCGCGCGTCGTCGAAGCGGCCCGAGTCGTGCGCCAACCAGCCGACGGAGATGGCCAGTTCACCCGCCCCGGCCTGGAGCCGCTCGGCCGTGCCGGGCGCCGCCGTCCCCGCGTCGAGCAGCGCGAATGCCGTACGCAGCGGGGCCGCGGCCCTCTTGTAGAGCCCGTCGGCGCCGTGCCGGTCGTCGAGCAGCCGGATCCGGCGGATGGCCTCCTCGACCGCGCCGACACCGGCCTCGGGCGCCGCGCGCCCGCCGTGGCCCGCCGCGGCCGACTTCGCCGCGTGGCCCGCCGTGCCGTCGGCCGCGATGCCGAAGGGCGTCAGGGAGGCGATGGCCACGGTGGCCGTCCCTCCGGTCATGAATGCGCGACGCCGCACGTCGCTCTCCTCGTCGTGGTGCGGGTAATCGAACTCGGTGTGCGCGAGGGGTACGGGATCTGCGGGGCGCGCCGCCCGGCCGCGTACGGCCGAGCGGGGCGCGAAGCCCATGTCCGTGAGCGAGCGCCCGGGGAACATGTGCAGGAACACCCGCTCGTACGCGTAGTTGGGGCAGCGGATCTCGCCGGCTTCCACCCGCCCGATGTAGCGCGCGTCGCAGCTGACCCGCTCGCCGATCTCCCGGGCGGCGCGTCGCACCGCGGCCGCGAACTCGCCCGGAGAGCGCTGCCCACGCAGCCGCCTGAAGGCGAGATTCGGCCGCGGGGACTGCGCTGGCGATGCCATCGGTGACGGCGTCATGACCGGGCCCTCTCGTGCGAACCGTGCCGGATCACCGGGGAGTTGGGTCTCTGTGAGCCCTGGTGCAACCCCTGTTCCGACGGGGCACGAAGGTACCTGCTGTAACGACTCCGACACACAGTGTTTAGCTACAAACGGGATATCTCACCCCGCATCCGCCATGAAGTGCCATCCTTTGCGGCGGCGTGCCGCCGTAGCTGTTGACGCTTACGGGCGTTGAACCTTGCGGGGCCGGAGCGGTCGCGTTCCGGTCGTGCAACCCGTACGCGAGAGCGAGGAGGGGCTGACGTGTTGGAGGCATCACTTTCGACGGCGCGGCACCGGCCGACCCAGGACCGCAGTGCGCCACCCCGTGACAGCGCGTCCTGCGACGTGGTGACCGTCCCGGTCCGGCAGGGCCTCGAAGCCGTCGACATCCTGCGCCGCGGCGCCACCGAGGCCGTGGGCCCGGTCCTGCACGACGGAGGCTGCGACACCCTCGGCTTCCTCGTGCCGCCCGGCACCGCCGACGGCTGGGACGTCCCCGGCAGCGCCTGCACCCACACCCCCGCGTCAGCCACGCCGGAGCGAGGTCCCGGCGCGGGCCCCGTGCCGCCCGCCCCCGTCGAGGGCGGCGGCTGGCTGCTCCCGCCCGGCGAGGCCGAGCTCGTCACCGACCCGGCGGTCCTGCGGGCGGCGCTCGACGAGGCGGCCCGCATGATCGAAGCCGCGGACAACTGCCGCTGAGGCCTCCTGCCGGCCCCCGCGGCGCCTGGCTCCGCGGCCGCTGGGCCGACTCGCCGCCGCCCGTCGATAATGGACGGATGGCAAGGGCAAAGAACAAGCAGGCCGGAGCGGCCCGTGGCGGCCGGGAGGCCGTCGTCGAGGCCGTCGACGGCGGGCTCGCCGAGCTGATACCCGACCGGGACCGGCCGCGCGCCTGGACGCTGCTCGTGGACGGCGCCCCGCAGTCGCATGTCGACCTCGACGATCCCGGGCACCTCGAATTCGAGTACCAGCGCAGGATCGGCCATGTCATCGACCTCGCCGTGGACAAGGGCCGCCCCGTGCACGCCGTGCACCTGGGAGGCGGCGCCTTCACCCTCGCCCGTTACGTCGCCGCGACCCGCCCCCGCTCCACCCAGCAAGTGATCGAGCGCGACGAGGCGCTCGTCCAACTGGTCCGCCGTGAAGTGCCGTTGGACCCCGGCTCCCGCATCCGCGTCCGTTCCGGTGACGCCCGCGAGGGTCTCGCCAAACTCCCCGACGGGTGGGCCGACCTCCTGATAGCCGACGTGTTCAGCGGAGCGCGTACGCCCGCGCACCTCACCAGCACCGAGTTCCTCACCGAGGTACGCCGTGTGGTCAAGCCCGACGGCTGCTACGTCGCCAACCTCGCCGACGGGCCGCCCCTCGCGCACCTGCGCGGCCAGATCGCCACCGCCGCGGCCGTCTTCCCCGAACTCGCGCTCGTCGCCGACCCGGCCGTCCTGCGCGGCAAGCGTTTCGGCAACGCCGTGCTCGTCGCCTCCGGCCGGCCGCTGCCCGTCGCCGAACTGACCCGGCGCGCGGCCGGTGATCCGCACCCCGCGCGCGTCGAACACGGCAAGTCCCTCTCGGACTTCACGGGGGGAGCCGGTGCCGTCGGCGACTCGGACGCAGTCGCTTCGCCCGCTCCTCCGCCGTCCGTTTTCCGGTAGACGTTCAGTTCGACGTTCAGTACTTGGCGACTTCCACGCTCGGCGCATGGTCGTGCCACGTGCAGAACACCGAGACCTTGTCCGTGCCGGAGGTGAACTCGACCCTGATCCACGTCGAGTCCTTCCACACCTGAACCGACCAGCCGGCCGCGGGCGTCGCCGACACCAGCGTCGCCGAATCCTTGCCCAGGTCGAACACGGCACGGCCGCCCGCCGTCGTGTAGCCCTTCACCGTGCCGGACGCCGACGCGGACGCGGGCGGCTTCGCGGAGGTGCTCGGTGTCGCCGGGCGGCTCGGGGACGGGGTGGCCGAGCCGGGGGAGCGCGACGGCTTCTGCGACGCGGAGCGGGACGGCGACCCTGACGGCTCCGGGCGGTGCGTCGACGACGACCGCGCCTCCACCGCTCCCGCGGCGATCGGCACCGCACGCGGCGGGTCGTACGCCGTGCCCGCCATCACCGTGTGCACGCCCCACCACGACAGCGTGACGGCCGCGCCGGTGGCCAGCAGCCAGGCCGCCGTGTGAACAAGTCCTCTGCGCATGGGGTGCATCGCGGCCATACTGCCGCACCCGCCCCACCCGTGTCCCGGGGGGACCGGGGTTGCCCCGGACCTGGGCGGAAGGAGGACCGGGGTCCTCCGTATGGCGTACGGTGCCGCCCATGGCAAGTGTGCTCGTGGTCGAGGACGACCAGTTCGTGCGCTCGGCCCTCATCCGGCACCTGACCGAGGCCTCCCACACCGTACGGAGCGTCGGCACGGCCCTGGAGGCGCTGCGCGAGGTCGCCCATTTCCGTTTCGACGTCGTGATTCTCGACCTCGGTCTGCCCGATCTGGACGGATCCGAGGCATTGAAGATGCTGCGCGGCATCACCGACGTACCCGTGATCATCGCCACGGCCCGCGACGACGAGACCGAGATCGTCCGGCTCCTCAACGACGGCGCCGACGACTACCTCACCAAGCCGTTCTCGCCCGAGCACCTGTCCGCCCGCATGGCCGCCGTGCTGCGCCGCGCGCGCTCCAGCGCCGCCGCCGAGCCGCCCTCGCGCCTCCTCCAGGTCGGCGGCCTCGCGATAGACCCGCTGCGGCGCCAGGCCGAGTTGGACGGGACGCGGCTCGATCTCACCCGGCGCGAGTTCGACCTGCTCACCTTCCTCGCGGGCCGGCCCGGCGTGGTCGTACCCCGCAAGGAGCTCCTCGCCGAGGTGTGGCAGCAGTCGTACGGGGACGATCAGACCATCGACGTGCATCTGTCGTGGCTGCGCAGGAAACTGGGTGAAACGGCCGCCCGGCCGCGCTATCTGCACACCCTGCGGGGCGTCGGCGTGAAACTGGAGCCGCCGCGGCCGGAGGGCGGGCCGGCATGAGGTGGGCCCTGGTCAAGGTGTGCCTCGCTGTCACCGCCATGGTGGTCGTCGCCTTCGCGGTTCCACTCGGCCTCGTCATCAAGGAGATGGCCAGGGACCGCGCCTTCTCCAACGCCGAGCGGACCGCCGCCGCGATCGGACCCACCCTCTCCATCACCACCGACCGTGACGAACTGACCCGCGCCGTCGCGTCCACCGACGCGGGCGCGGACGGCCGCATGGCCGTGTACATCCCGGCCTCCGGCGGCGCCCCGGCGATCCAGGTCGGCACGCCGCGCGCCGGTGGCGGGCACGTCGGCCTCCGGCAGGCCACCGTCGCCGATGTGCCCGGCGGGTCCGTGTGGCTCCAGCCCATCGCCGTCAGCGCCGGCATCGCCGTCGTCGAGGTGTTCGTGCCGGAGTCCGAGGTCACCAACGGCGTCGCCACCGCGTGGCTCGTCCTGGCCGGCGTCGGCGTCGCCCTCGTCATAGGGTCCGTCGCCGTCGCCGACCGGCTCGGCGTACGCATGGTGCAGCCCGCCCGGCGGCTCGTCTCCGCCACGCACGATCTGGGCGAGGGGAAGCTCGGGGCGCGTGTTCCGGAGGACGGGCCCACGGAACTCCGGCTGGCGGCCGTCGCGTTCAACTCCATGGCCGATCAGGTCGTTCAACTGCTCGCCAACGAGCGGGAGCTGGCGGCCGACCTCTCCCATCGGCTGCGTACGCCCCTCACCGTTCTGCGGCTCAACGCCGTCTCGCTGGGGGAGGGCGCCGCCGCCGAGCAGACCCGTGCCGCCGTCGAGCAGCTGGAGCGCGAGGTCGACACCATCATCCGTACCGCCCGCGACGCCAAGCCGCAGACCGCCGCCGCGGGGCCGGGGGCCGGGTGCGATGCCGCCGAGGTCATCCGCGAGCGCATGGACTTCTGGTCCGCGCTCGCCGAGGACGAGGGGCGCAAGGTGCGCGTTGCCGGCGTCGACCGGCCGGTACGTATCCCCGTGGCCCGGGGGGAGCTGGCCGCCGCCCTCGACGCACTGCTCGGGAATGTCTTTCGGCATACGCCCGAAGGCACCGCCTTCGCCGTCGACGTGCACAGCGGCGAGGACGCCGTGATCGTGCTCGTGTCGGACGCGGGGCCCGGGATTCTGGACCCGGACGCCGCGATGGCCCGTGGGCGGGGTTCCGGCAGCGACGGGTCCACCGGGCTCGGGCTCGACATCGTCCGTCGGCTCGCCGAGTCGACCGGCGGTGATGTGCGCATCGGGTCCTCCGTGCTCGGGGGGACCGAGGTGCGGATCTGGGTGCAGCTGGACGGGCGGGGCCCCGGGGCCGGTGGGGCTGTGCGACGGGGGCACCGGGGTGGGGTGCGGCGTGGTCGCAAGCGGGGGGCCGGCGCCGGGTCCGGTGCCGCTGTGTAGTCGGGCGGGACCTCATCGTTTCGGGGTTGGTCTCAACCTTTAATCCGTTCCGATGGCTTCCTTAAGCCCTCCATAAGAACCTCGACCGCCGGTACCGGTACCCCATTTGCCGGGTTCCGGATCGCTAGCGTGCTGCCGCACCCCCACCCCCGTACAGCTAAGGCAGGCACGCGATGAGCAGCACGCACCGGCGCAGGGTCAGCGGCAGGAACAAGGCGATAGGCGGGCTCGTCGCCGCGGCCGTCGTGGGCGGCGGCGCCTTCCTGTTCTCCGGTACGGCGCAGGCCGCGGGCGTCGGCGCCGCGTACACCAAGACCAGTGAGTGGTCCGGCGGGTACACCGCCCAGTACGTCGTCAAGAACGACTCGGACAAGGCCCAGCCGGAGTGGAAGCTGGAGTTCGACCTGCCGTCCGGCACCAGGCTCGGCTCCCTCTGGAACGCCGACTCGTCCGTCTCCGGCTCGCACGTCACCGTGAAGCCCGCCTCCTGGGACAAGGAAGGCATCGCCCCCGGGAAGTCCGTGACCGTCGGGTTCGTCGTCACCGGCGACTCCGATCCGGCCGGGTGCCTCATCAACGGGGCCAAGTGCTCCGTGGACGACGGGGCCACTCCGGAGCCCAGCGGCCGGCCCACCCAGTCCCCGACCCCCACCCCCAGCGCCTCCGCTTCAGCGACCGCCGAGCCCACCGCGACCGCCACGCCGACGGCCGGCCCGTCGGAGTCCTCGCCCTCCGGTACGGGTTCCGGCACAGCGGCCGCGGGCGGCTTCGCTCCGTATGTCGACACTTCGCTCTACCCGAAGTTCGACCTGGTCGCCTCCTCCAAGGCCACCGGCGTCAAGGAGTTCAACCTCGCCTTCATCACCTCCGGCGGATCCTGCACCCCGAAGTGGGGCGGTGTCACCGACCTCGGAAGTGACGAAGTCGCCGCGCAGATCGGCGACCTGAGGGCCTCCGGTGGCGATGTCCGGGTCTCCTTCGGCGGCGCCTCCGGCACCGAGCTGGCGCAGGCCTGCTCCTCGGCCTCCGACCTCGCGGCGGCGTACCAGAAGGTCATCGACCAGTTCAAGCTCACCAAGGTCGACTTCGACGTCGAGGGCGGCGCCCTGCCGGACACCGCCGCCAACACCAAGCGTGCCCAGGCCATCGCCACGCTGCAGAAGAACGACCCGAAGCTGAACGTCTCCTTCACGCTCCCGGTGATGCCCGAGGGCCTCACTTCGGACGGCGTGAACTTCCTCAAGAACGCCAAGGAGAACGGGGTCTCGACCGACCTCGTCAACATCATGGCGATGGACTACGGCGCCTCGTACAGCGGCGACATGGGCACGTACGCCGAGCAGGCCGCCACCGCCACGCAGGCGCAGATCAAGAGCGCGCTCGGGCTGTCCGACGCTGCCGCCTGGAACGCCGTCGCGGTCACCCCGATGATCGGCGTCAACGACGTCTCGTCCGAGATCTTCAAGGTCGACGACGCCACGCAGCTGGTCGCCTTCGCCAAGGAGAAGGGCCTGGGAGGTCTGTCGATGTGGTCCGCCACCCGTGACAAGGCGTGCGAGGGCGGGGCGTCCAACTCGGCCCAGCCGACCTGTTCCTCGGTCGAGCAGTCGGCGGGCGCCTTCCAGAAGGCCTTCGCCTCCTTCAAGTAGCCCCCCACGGGAAGCAGCGCGCCCCGGCCGGATCTCTGTCCCCCCACTCGGCCGGGGCGCGCTTCGTGTGCCGGTTCGGGCGGGGGCCGGCGCCGCTTGGGCGCCCCCTCGCCCCCTCCCGTCCCGTACGCGGCCGATGGCCGGTGGGCGCCGCTAGTTCTCCGGCGGGAGTTGGTTGGTACGGGACGCCTGTGCGTACCAGTGCGCGCTCGACTTCGGCGTACGTTTCTGGGTCGCGTAGTCCACGTAGACGGCTCCGAAGCGCTTCTCGTAGCCGTACGCCCACTCGAAGTTGTCCATCAGCGACCAGAGGTAGTACCCGCGGACGTCCGCGCCGTCCTTGATCGCGCGGTGCACGGCGGACAGGTGGCCGTGGAGGTACGCGATGCGGTCCGGGTCGTGGACACGGCCTTCCGGGTCCGGCTTGTCGTCGCACGCCGCGCCGTTCTCCGTGATGTACAGCGGCAGGCCCGGCGCCTCCCTGGTGTAGCGCATGATCAGGTCGTGCAGGCCCGTCGGGTCGATCGTCCAGCCCATCTCCGTGCGCTCGCCCGGGGACTGGTGGAAGGCGATGTCGTCCGCTCCCGGCCAGGGGGAGTGGTCGCTCGCGCCATGGCCGTCGGATCGGGTCGTGGGAGCCGACGGGGCCGAGGAGACCAGGGACGGGGTGTAGTAGTTCAGGCCCAGCGCGTCCAGCGGCTGGTGGATCGCCGCCAGGTCCGTGGCGTGGACGAAGGACCAGTCCGTGAGGCCTGCGGTGTCCGTGATCAGGTCCGCCGGGTACTCCCCGTGCAGCATCGGGCCGTGGAACACGCCGTTGGCCAGGTTGTCGATGCGCCGGCGGGCGTCGTTGTCGGCGGCGCTGTCGGGCGAAAGGGGCCTGACCGTGGAGGAGTTGAGGCTCACCGCTACTTCCGCCCGGGACGGCAGCGTCTGGCGCAGGGCCTGTGTCGCCAGGCCGTGGGCCAGGTTGAGGTGGTGGGCCGCCCGGAGGGTCGCCGCCGGTTCCGTCCTGCCCGGGGCGTGCACGCCCGAGCCGTATCCGAGGAACGCGCTGCACCAGGGCTCGTTGAGCGTGATCCAGAAGTCCACCCGGTCGCCCAGTGCCTCCCCGACCATGCCCGCGTACTCCGCGAAGCGGTACGCCGTGTCGCGCGCCGGCCAGCCGCCCGCGTCCTCCAGTTCCTGCGGCAGATCCCAGTGGTAGAGCGTCAGGGCCGGCTTGATGCCCTGGGCGAGGAGTTCGTCCGTCAGGCGCCGGTAGAAGTCCAGGCCCCGCTGGACCGCCGGGCCGCGGCCCGTGGGCTGCACCCTCGGCCAGGAGACCGAGAAGCGGTACGAGCCGAGGTCCAGGCCCTTCATGAGCGCCACGTCGTCCCGGTAGCGGTGGTAGTGGTCCACCGCCGTGTCGCCCGTGTCACCGCCCGCCGTCCTGCCCGGCGTATGGCTGAACGTGTCCCAGATCGACGGCGTCCTGCCGTCCTCCCGCACCGCCCCCTCGATCTGGTACGCCGATGTCGCCGCTCCCCAGAGGAAGTTCGGCGGGAAGGTGAGGGCGGCGGTGGATGCGGGGGTGGGGTCTGTCGTGGGTGTCTGCGTAATGGGCTTAGGCATGGAAGCGCTCCCATCGGTAGGAAGGTGTGGGGTGGGGCCGCCGCGTGCGGCGGCCCCCGGGAAACGTCAGCCCTTTACCGCGCCCTGCATGATGCCGCCGACGATCTGCTTGCCGAACAGCAGGAACGCGATCAGCAGCGGCAGCGTGCCGAGCAGGGCGCCGGCCATGATCACCGAGTCGTCGGGGATGTAGCCGGTGCCCAGTTGGTTGAGGGCCACCTGGACCGTCGGGTTCTCTCCGTTGAGCGCGATGATCGGCCACAGGAAGTCGTTCCAGGCCATCACGAACGTCAGCAGCCCGAGCACCGCCATCGCCGGACGCGCGGCAGGGAAGACCACGTGCCAGACGACCCGCAGGCTGCTCGCCCCGTCGACCCGGGCGGCCTCGATGAGCTCGGTGGGCAGCGCCTGGACCAGGTACTGGCGCATGAAGAACGTGCCGAAGGCGCTGACCAGGGTGGGCAGGATGACCGTCTGCAGATGGTTCGCCCAGCCCAGGTCCGTCATCCACAAGTACAGCGGGACGACGGCCAGTTGGGGCGGGATCATCATCGTGCCGATGGTCATCAGCAGCAGCGTGGTCGAGAACCGGAAGCGGAGTTTGGCGAAGGCGAAACCGGCGAGTGTGGAGAACAGCACCGTGCCGACGGTGATGGTCGCCGCCACGAGGATGGTGTTCCACATCGCGGTGCCCATGCCGGCCTGGTTCCAGGCGGTCCCCAGGTTCTTGAACAGATTTCCGCCGAACCAGAAGGGGGGTGGTGTCTGCGCGAGGCGGGTGTTGGTGCGTGAGGCCGCGATCATCGTCCACAGCAGCGGGGCGAGCGAGATCACGGCGAACAGGGTCAGCACGACGTACGTGACCGGACCCGCGTGCAGCTGCTTGCCCGCGCCCAGGATCCGCCGACGACGCGGCGGTTCGGCGTCCTGCTCGGCGACCCGAGGCGGTGTCGCGTCGGTGATGGTGGTCATTGGGATTTCCTCAGCCGTCGGGTGATCAGCAGGTTGATCGCGGCCACGATGAGCAGGATCAGGAACATCGACCAGGCGATCGCGGAAGCCTTGCCGAGGTTGCCCACGATCCAGCCCTGGTCGTACATGTACAGGCCGAGCGTCTGGTACTGGTGCTCGGACCCGCCCTTGGTGCCGCTGACACCGCCGAACAGCAGGGGCTCGCCGAAGAGCTGGGTCGCGCCGATCGTGGAGACGACCACCGTGAACAGGATCGTCGGACGCAGCATCGGAATGGTCACGTGCCGGAACTGCTGCCAGCGGCTCGCGCCGTCCAGGGCCGCCGACTCGTACAGGTCGGCCGGGATGGCCTGCATCGCCGCCAGATAGATCAGCGCGTTGTACCCGGTCCACCGCCAGATCACGATCGAGGAGACCGCTGCCTGCGAACCCCAGTCGGACTCACGCCAGTTGACCGGGTCGATGCCGATCAGGTCGAGCGCCCAGTTGATCATGCCGGTGTCGGGCGAGAAGAGCAGCACGAAGACGAGCGTCGCCGCCGCCACCGAGGTGGCGTACGGGGTGAGCATGACGACGCGCCACACGGTGGAGCCGCGCAGCCGGTAGTTGAGCATGTGCGCGAGCCAGATCGCCGCGATCAGCTGCGGCACGGTCGAGATCACGCCGATGGTGAACGTGTTCTTCAGCGCGTTCCAGAAGAAGTCCGACTGGAAGAGGTTCGTGTAGTTGTCAAGACCCGCCCAGGTCTGGCCGTCCAGGTTCGACAGCTGCACATGGTGCAGGGAGTACCAGGCGGTGTAGAGCAGCGGCACCAGCGAGAAGGCGCCGAAGATGATGAAGAAGGGGGAGATGAACGCGTACGGGGACGCCTTCATGTCCCAGCGGTACAGCCGGCTGCGCCAGGCGCCGGCGCCGGTCGGCGCCGTACCGCGACCCTGAGCGCCCCGGGCCGCGCCCGGCTCCTGGGAGCCGGGCGCGGTGTCGGCGCTCGTCGCGGGCTGCGCGAGAGCCTTGTCGGAGCTGGTCACTGGTCGAGCACGTCCTTGACTTCCTTGGTGGCCGCGTCCCAGCCCTGCGCGGGCGACTTGCCCTTCTGCTCGACCTGGAGGATGCCGGTGTCGGTGATCGCGGTGCTGATCGGCTGGTCCTTGATGCCGAAGACCTGGACCGGGATGGTCTTCGCCGAGTCGGAGAAGATCTGGGTCAGGGGCGCGCCGGAGAAGAACGTCGTCGTCGCGGCCTGCGGCTTCAGGTCGGCGTACGCCGAGGGCGTCGACGGGAAGCTGGCCTGCTTGCCGAAGACCTTGGCCTGCTGCGCGGGCGCGGTCAGCCACTTCGCCAGGGCGATGGCCTCCTTCTGGTGCTTGCTCGCCGTCGGCACACCGATGAACGAGCCGCCCCAGTTGGCCGCGGTCGGCGCGGCCGCCACGTCCCACTTGCCCTTGCCGGAGTCACCGGACTTCTCCTGGATGTAGCCGAGCATCCACGCGGGGCAGGCCACCGTGGCGAAGGTGCCGTTGGCGAAGCCCTGGTCCCACGGCTTGTCGAACTGCTTCAGCTTGGCCGACATGTTGCTCGTCGCCACCTCCATGGCGACGTTCCAGGACTTCTTCACCCCCGTGGACTTGTCCCAGATGACGCTGCCGTCCTTGTCGTAGTACCGCTGCTCCTCGCCGCCGAGGGCCGCGTTGTACACGGAGGACGCGGAGTCCACGTACTTGGTGCCGTTCGGCGCCTTCTTCATGTACTGCTTGCCGAGGTCGACGTACTTGTTCCAGTCGCCGTTCCACTGCGCGGCGAGCTTGGTGCGGTCGGTCTCCAGACCGGCCTTCTCGAACAGGTCCTTGCGGTAGCAGATCGCCATCGGGCCGACGTCCGTGCCGAGCCCGATGAGCTTGCCGTCCTTGGTGGTGGCCTGGGAGTTCTTCCAGTCCAGCCACTGCGACTTGTCGACCTCCTTGCCGAGGTCGACGAACTTGTCGGCCTGCGTCTGGACGGCCTCGGTGATGTTGCCGACCTCGATCGCCTGGATGTCGTCCGTGCCGGATCCGGCCTGCAGCCGGGTGAGCGTCTTCGGCCAGTAGACGTCGGTGCGGGTGGTGACGTTCTCCTTGATCGTCACGCCCGGGTGCAGCTTCATGTACTCGTCGTAGAGCCCGGCCTGCTTGTAACCGAAGACGCCGAACGTGCCGATCGTGAGCGTGGTGCCGCCCTTGTTGCCGGCGCCCCCGCCCGAACCGCCGTCGGATCCTGAGTCGTCATCGGTCGCGCATCCGGCGAGCAGCCCTGTGGCCAGGGCTGCGACGACCGCGAAGGTCATCGCGCGTCGGGACGTACGGGCAGTCGTGCGCATTGCATCCTCCAAAGAACTCAATTGTTCTGAAGTGCCAGTCCCGGCCAACTGCCTTGCTGGATCCGTTCATTCACGTGCGGCTCGGGCGGGGAACGTGCGGCTTCTGTATACGTCCAGTAGAGTGGGAGCGCTCCCACCAGTGATGTGTTGAAGAGTCGTCGCTCGGCCCGGGGGTGTCAAGACACTCGGCAGCGACAACTTGGTCCGGTTATAGGGCTGTTAGATTCCGCGTGAGACTTGGGGAGGTAGGAGTCATGGCGGCTCGCGGCACACACAGCAGGCGTCCGACTCTCGAGGAGGTCGCCGCCCGCGCGGGTGTGGGCCGGGGCACGGTCTCCCGGGTGGTCAACGGATCTCCCCGCGTGAGCGACGCGACCCGCGCCGCGGTCGAGGCGGCCGTCGCCGAGCTCGGCTACGTACCGAACACGGCGGCCCGCGCCCTCGCCGCCAACCGCACCGACGCCATCGCCCTCGTCGTGCCCGAACCGGAGACCCGTTTCTTCGCCGAGCCCTACTTCTCCGACATGCTGCGCGGTGTCGGCGCCCAGCTCGCCGAGACCGAGATGCAGCTCCTGCTGATCTTCGCGGGCAACGACCGGGAGCGGCAGCGCCTCGCCCAGTACCTCGCGGCCCACCGCGTCGACGGCGTCCTGCTGGTGTCCGTCCACGCCGACGACCCGCTGCCCGACCTGCTCAGCCAGCTGGAGATCCCCGCCGTCATCAGCGGCCGCCGCTCCGCCGCCGAGACGCTGCCCTCGGTGGACTCCGACAACTTCGCGGGCGCGCACTCGGCCGTCGAACACCTCCTGAGCCGCGGCCGCACCGCCATCGCCACGATCACGGGCCGGCTCGACGTGTACGGCGCCCAGCGCCGCGTCGACGGCTACCGCGCCGCGCTCGACGCGGCCGGCCGCGAGGTGGACGAGCGGCTCATCGTGCCGGGGGACTTCACCGAGGAGGGCGGCCGGCGCGCGATGACCGAGCTGTTGGCGCGCTGCCCCGCAGTGGACGCGGTGTTCGCCGGGTCGGACGTGATGGCGGCGGGCGCCCGCCAGGTGCTGCGCGAGGCGGGACGCCGTATCCCCGAAGACGTCGCCCTGGTCGGCTACGACGACTCGGCGATAGCCCGGCACATGGACCCGCCCCTGACCAGCGTCCGCCAGCCGATCGAGGAGATGGGCCGCGCCATGATCGACCTGCTCCTCGCCGAGATCGCCGACCGCCGCCCGTTCGCGTCCCGCGCGCTCGACGGCCGCCAACTGGTCCTTCCGAGCGAACTGGTGGAGCGCGCTTCGTCGTGAGGCGCTTCGCCCTCAGGGCCGTGCGTCGTCCTGAGCGGTGAGCGCCACCACGAGCAGGGCCCGGGTTCGAAGGAACCTGAGCCCTGCTCGTTCAGGGCGAGCGCTCAGGCCTTGTGTGCGCCCCGGTGCCGCTCTGTGGTGGTCCATGGGTTCTCATCCGCGTAACAGGTGTCTAGATTTCTGGAACGTAGGTCCAGAATTTGGAACACAGGAAAGCGGGAGACTGTGCGGAACGTGGGTTCCTGACCATCGGCCAAGCGCCGCGCCCCGACCTCTCCGGCGCGATCGAGGCCGCGTTGCCCGCCACGGTGCGGGTGCGGCACGCCGGTGTGCTCGACGGGCTCGACCGGGCCAGGGCCGAGCGGCGCTTCGGGGCCGTGGCCGGCCGGATGGGCTACGCGGAGCGTCATCGCGCGGCTCTTCGTGCGGGCGGCATCACCGTCCCGGTGCTCACCTCCAGCGGGGTCACCGGAGCGTGGACGGGCCTGCTGATGAGCTGGGGCCTTTCGTCTGGATCACGCCGGGCTCGCGGGATCCGGCGTGATCCATGCGAAAGCCCTCAGGCCGTGTCCGGCTGCCCGGTGGGCGGCGCCCGACGTCAGTCGGCGGCTTCGACGAAGCGCAGCCAGTACGGGTCGCCGACGCGCTTGCCGATGCGCAGGGCGGCGTCGCGCACCGCCCTGCCGAGGCGGTCGACCACGTCGTCGCGGAGTTCCGGTGCGGGCAGGGCGATGCCGATGCCGAAGATCTGGCCCGTGTCGCCGTCGAGCACGGCGGCCGAGATGCCGCCGACGTTCTGGACCCACTCGCCGCGCGAGACGTCCCAGCCGTCGACGCGGATCCGGGCGAGCGTGGCGAGGAGTTCCTTGCGGTTGGCGGGTGCCGTGCCCGTGCTGTGTTCGAGGCGGGCGTCGACGAGGCGCAGAACCTGCGCGTCGTCGAGGCGGGCGAGGAGCGCGCGGCCCATCGAGGTGGCGTAGGCGGGGGCGCGGGTGCCGGCCGGAGTGTAGGCCTGGAGGGTGCCGGTGCCGATGCGCATGTGCAGCACGAGCGACTCGGCCCCGTCGAGCACGTCGAGGTATCCCGTGTAGCCGGTGTCGGCGACCAGCCGGGCGACCTCCTCCTCCAGCAGGGAGACGGTGCCGCGCGAGGCCCGGAAGTGGTACGAGGCCTCCATGATCAGGCCGCCGGGGCGGTAGGCGCGGGTGGCCGGGTCACGGTCCAGGAAGCCGTACTCGGCCATCATGCTCAGCGTCCGTGACACCGAACTCTTGGGCAGCCCGAGTTGGGCTGCCACATCGGTCACGGTGACGTCCCGCTGCAGATCCACCATCAAGCGCAGCACGTCTCGTGCGTTGGCGAGTGTGCTCACCGGCTGTCCGCCTCCCCGATCGGTCCCGGGTCCGATCGTATGCGGCGCCGCGGCCCGGCCCCGACCACTGCGCAGCGGTTCACATGCTGAGACCTCACGCCGGGACCTTGACGCATGGAGCACGTTGAACGGAGGATCCAGATATTCGCACTTGGTTCTAGATTCTGGAACATCTAGAACATCCTTAGGTCGCCGCGAAGGCACCGACCGTCAGGAGTACCCATGAGCCCCGACGCCGCGCAGCAGCCCGCCCCGGCCGACGCCCGGGCCCCGCACGACGCGGGCGCCCCGCGCCGCCACCCTCGCGCCCTCGCTCCCGGCAACCTGATCCTCACCGTGGTGCTCAGCGTGTTCGGCGCCGTGGTCGGTGTGCAGCTGATCGCCACCCTCGGCGTCACGCCCAGCACCTCGCTGATCGGCGCCCTCGCGGGGATGACCCTGGCCCGCATCCCGCTCGTCGCCTTCCGCGGCTTCCGCTCGGTGCACGCCCAGAACCTGGCGCAGACGAGCATCTCCTCGGCCACCTTCGGCGCCGCCAACAGCCTGTTCCTGCCGATCGGCATCCCGTTCCTGTTCGGGCTGCACGACATGATCGTGCCGATGCTGATCGGCGTCGCCGCCGCGATGCTCGTCGACGCCTGGCTGCTGTACCGGATGTACGACACCCCGGCCTTCCCCGCGGACAACCCCTGGCCTCCCGGCCTCGCCGCCGCCGAGGCCATCAAGGCGGGCGACGAGGGCGGGCGGCGCGCCAAGGTCCTCGGCCTCGGCCTGGTCACCGGTCTGGCCGGTGCCGCGTTCGCGCTGCCGATGTCGGCATTCGGCGTCGCCCTGATCGGCGGGCTCGCCGCGATGGGCGCGTTCGGCGCGGGCCTGCTGATCATCAGCTACGCCGGCCCGCTGGCCGGCCTCGACCTGAACGCCATGTACGTGCCGCACGGCATGATGATCGGCGCCGGTCTGGTCGCCCTGGTCCAGGTCGGCCGCACCATCCTCAAGGCCCGCGGTACCGCCGCCCCGGCCGCCGGGAACCGTACCGCCGGCCCGCAGCGGGACGCTCGCAGGCTCGGCACATCGATGCGGCTGGGCTTCGGCGCGTACCTCGTCATCTCCGTGCTGCTCTCGCTCGGCACCGGCATCGTCACGCACATGAGCGTCGGCATGCTGATCTCGTTCATCCTCTACGCGACCGTCGCCGCCTTCCTGCACGAACTGCTTGTCGGTATCGCCTCCATGCACTCCGGCTGGTTCCCGGCCTTCGCGATCGCCCTGATCACGCTGCTGATCGGCATCCTCGTCGGCTTTCCGGCCGAGGCCCTGGTGGTCCTGGCCGGCTTCACCGCGGCCACCGGCCCGGCCTTCGCCGACATGGGCTACGACCTCAAGGCGGGCTTCCTGCTGCGCGGAGAGGGCGCCGACCCGGCCTTCGAGCTGGAGGGCCGCCGCCAGCAGCTGATCGCCGCGATGATCGGCTTCGGCGTCGCCATCGTCGTCGTGTCCGTCTCGTACCGGATGTTCTTCGACAACGGGCAGACCGCGCCGATCGACGCCGCGTACGCCGCCGCCATCAAGGCGGGCCCGTCCGCGCAGGCCGCCGGGCAGCTCGCGCTGTGGGCGGTCCCCGGTGCGCTGATCCAGCTCGTCGGCGGCTCGAAGCGCCAGCTCGGCATCATGCTCGCCACCGGCCTGCTGATCACCACGCCGATGGCCGGCTGGATGGTCGTCGCGGGCCTCGCCGTCCGCGTCCTCGCGCCGCGCGTCCTGGGCCCGAAGGCCAAGGAGAACCTCGAGATCTTCGCCGGCGGCGCGATCGCCGGTGACGCCCTCTACTCGTTCGGCAACGGCGTCTGGAAGGCGGCCAAGTAGCCGGCTGCCCCGCCCGATCCCACCCCGCACCACCCCGCACAGAACCACCTCAGGGAGACCCGTGAAGCGACAGCTGACCCATGACGACATCCGCGCGGCCGTGTACGGCGGTGCCGTACTGGGCGGGGGTGGCGGCGGCTTCGTGGAACGGGGCCTGCGCACCGCCGAGCTGGCCCTCCAGGTCGGCACGCCCGAACTGTGGAGCGCCGACGAGTTCGGTCCCGAAGAGCTGACGGCCACCGTCGCCCTGGTCGGCGCCCCGGCCGCCCCCGACCCGCAGGTGCTCCCCACTCACCTGCTGCGCGCCCTGGAACTGCTGCGCCGTGATCTGCCGAGCCCGCCCGCCGCGCTGCACACCAATGAGAACGGCGCGGAGACGACGATCAACGGCTGGTTCCACTCGGCGATGACCGGCCTGCCCGTCATCGACCTGGCCTGCAACGGCCGCGCCCACCCGTCGAGCCAGATGGGCGCGATGGGCCTGCACGCGCGGGACGGCTACCGCTCGTGGCAGGGCTACGCGGGCGGCAAGCCGTACGCCTACGTCGAGGGCGCGGTCTCCGGCCGTCTGGGCGCCACGTCGAACGTGGTCCGGCGTGCCTCCGTCGAGGCGGGCGGCTGGGTCGGCGTGGCCCGCAATCCGGTCGAGGTCGGCTACGCGGTGGAGAACGGGGCACCCGGCGCCATCAGCTCCGCGATCGAACTCGGCCGCCGCCTCCTGGCGGACGGCCCGGCGGGCGCGGCCGCGCACCTCGGCGGTGAGATCGCGGTGACCGGCACGGTCCGCGAGTACCGCTGTGAGCAGCGCGAGGGCCTGGATGTCGGCGTCGCGGTCCTCGACGACGCGGCGGGCACGACGCTGCACTTCGTGAACGAGTACATGACGTTCGAGGCCGGTGGCGAGCGCAAGGCGGCGTTCCCCGACCTGATCACGACGTTCGACGAGGACGGGCAGCCGCTCGCCTCCGCCGACGTGGCGGTCGGCAAGCAGGTCTCCGTCCTGGTCGCCCCCGCCGCGAACCTCCTCCTGTCCTCCACGATGTTCCGGCCGGAGCTGTACGCGCCGCTGGAGGACCTGCTCGGCTTCGCCTTCGCCCCGGCCGTGAAGGTCCTGGCCGGCGCCTGAGCCGACAGTACGCGGACTGGATGCGAACGCTCATGGCCCGAACGAGTCGCTGCACGTGCCGTACGTGCGGCGTCTGACGGGTGCTCCGGCGCTGACCGTCAACGCGTTCGCGCCGACCGCGCGGAGCTGGGCGCGACGTCGCGAGCCTGCATCCAGGTGGTGCACAAGACTTCGGGAACGAGGAAGGCCCGGCCTGCTTTCGCAGGCCGGGCCTTCCTCGTTCAGGGTGAGTGACGGGACTTGAACCCGCGGCCACCTGGACCACAACCAGGTGCTCTACCAACTGAGCTACACCCACCATGTCCGGTCGTTTGTGTTTCTTCCGACCGGCCGAGAAAAAGTGTACAGGGTCCGAAGGGGTGCTCGCGCACGCCTTTTCCGGACCCTGTACACAGGGGACGGAAACGCGGTGCGAGGCGCTATTCCGCAGGCAGCACGTGCTTGGCCGCGATCTTCTTCGCGGTGTCGGAGTCGGGTCCCGGCTGCGGGACGAAGACCGCCTCGCGGTAGTAGCGCAGCTCGACGATGGAGTCGCGGATGTCGGCGAGCGCGCGGTGGTTGCCGTTCTTGTCCGGACTGTTGAAGTACGCCCTCGGGTACCAGCGGCGCGCCAGTTCCTTGACCGAGGACACATCGACGATCCGGTAGTGGAGGTAGTTCTCCAGCGTCGGCATGTCCCGGAGCAGGAAGCCGCGGTCGGTACCGACCGAGTTCCCGCACAGCGGCGCCTTGCCCGGTTCCTTGACGTGCTCGCGTACGTACGCGAGGACCTGCTCCTCTGCGTCGGCGAGCGTCGTGCCGCCGGCGAGCTCGTCGAGGAGGCCCGAGGCGGTGTGCATCTGCCGCACCACCTCGGGCATGGTCTCCAGGGCCTCGGCGGGCGGGCGGATCACGATGTCCACGCCGTCGCCGAGTACGTTCAGCTCAGAGTCGGTGACCAGTGCGGCCACCTCGATGAGCGCGTCATTCGCCAGCGAGAGCCCGGTCATCTCGCAGTCGATCCACACCATGCGATCGTTCATACGCCTTACCCTACGGCGCACTCCTCTGCCCGGGCAGACTCGCGCGCCCCGCCGCATACGCGTCCGAGCTGGGTTTGCCCGGATCTGTCGGCAGTGAGGCGGTGGGTCCCGGGTAGGTTCCGGCCGCCGCGGTGCGCCGTGACTGGGCCGGGACCGGGGGCTCCGGTCCCAGCGCCGCCGCGATCTCCACCGGCTTCTCCGGCTGCGGTCTGCGCGCCCGGTAGGCCGCGCGGTACGCGGCCGGGGACGAGCCGAGCTGGCGCCGGAAGTGCCCGCGCAGGGCGACCGGCGAACGGAAGCCGCAGCGCCCCGCGACCTCGTCGACCGAGTAGTCGGAGGTCTCCAGGAGCCGCTGGGCCTGCAGCACCCGCTGGGTGATCAGCCACTGCAGGGGAGCGCTCCCGGTGAGGGAGCGGAACCGGCGGTCGAAGGTGCGGCGGCTCATGTAGGCGCGCGCGGCGAGGGTCTCCACGTCGAACTGCTCGTGGAGGTGCTCCAGCGCCCAGGCGACGACCTCGGCCAGCGGGTCGGCGCCGATCTCCTCGGGTAAAGACCTGTCGAGGTAGCGCTCCTGGCCGCCGCTGCGGCGCGGCGGGACCACGAGTCTGCGGGCGAGCGCTCCGGCCGCCTCGTTGCCGTGGTCCGTGCGCACGATGTGCAGACACAGGTCGATACCGGCCGCGGTCCCGGCGCTCGTCAGGACGTCACCGTCGTCCACGAAGAGCTCGCGCGGGTCCACGTGGACCGACGGGTAGCGCTTGGCCAGCGTCGGCGCGTACATCCAGTGGGTGGTGGCCGGCCGGCCGTCGAGCAGGCCGGCCGCGGCGAGCACGAAGGCGCCGGTGCACAGTCCGACGATGCGCGCGCCTTCCTCGTGCGCGCGGCGCAGCGCGTCGAGGGCCTCCTCCGGTGGCGGCGAGGTGATCGACCGCCATGCGGGTACGACGACGGTGCCCGCCCGCGAGATCGCGTCGAGCCCGTGGGGCGCGGTGAGTTCGAGGCCGCCCGTCGTGCGCAGCGGGCCCTCCTCGCCGGCGGACACCAGCAGCCGGTAACGCGGAACCCCGGCGTCCTGGCGGTCGATGCCGAACACGGAGAGCGGGATGGAACTTTCGAAGATGGGTCCGCCGCTGAACAGCAGCACCGCGACTATTTCCCGGCGGCGTCGCCCGGAAAGCTTCCGAGCTGCGGCCTCCGGCGCAGCAGTGGAGTCGTGGCTCATCCCGCTAAGCCCCCCTCGGTGGTCGCGGCGCCCTTTGTAGTGTGACGGGCTTGTCGCTCCAGCACGTTTCCCCTCGGTCCTGCAGAGTCCCCCGCCGATGGACAGTCATGATCGAATCTACTGTGTCCGGTGGTCCCGCCGTGACCAGTTGAGGATCCGGCAGATTGTCGACATGGCAACTTGGCGTGAAGCATTCGATCACGAAGCGTGGCACTCGGGGGCGTTGCAGGGAAGTGCGCCTCAACTCAGTGGCCGGTCCCCGTAGGGTGCAAGCGCCTTCTACGGTCCTTTCATGCCTGGTGGCACGGGGGTTGGAGGCAGGTGGCGGCAAGAAATGCATGGCCGGGCGAAGTTGGCTGAAAATATACGCGGTAGTGCGCGGGAATCAGTCAGCCCCCCGGCGTACATCATCCTGTGCGGCGACCGCCCTTGCGCGCCCCCGGCACCGTTCTGCCGCGCCGGCCCCTGTGGTCGCAGGACCGTACCGGAGCCGCCCGCGCCGCGCCCCGTTCGGACTGGCGCAGCAGCACCCGGCAGGCCCCGGTCACCGCGGCGAGCCCGAGCGCCGCGCCCATCGCCCCGGCCAGTGAGATCCCGTATCCCACCAGGACGACCGGGACCAGGACGCAGCTGAACGCCGCCCAGCGCACGACGTCGCTCACCGTGTCCGCGCCGGACGTCTGCGTCACCTCCCGCCCGCCCCCGGGCGGCAGCTCCTCGCATGGGGCGTCGGCGGGCGGGTACACGATGGACGGTCCGGGCACGGCGCGCTCCCTGTTGCTGTGGGTACGCACGTTCAACGCGTGGTCGTGCGACCGGTCACTCGGCCGAACCGGGGGCGCCGGTACCGTACCCAAACCGTCTGTACGGGGCAGCAACCATTGCCATCTGGGCGCGGCCTCGTGCATGCTCCCCTGAACGCCGCGGAGCGTGCGCTTAACCGGGCAGACGACTCTGGGCAGAGGAGGAGTGTCGCCGTACCCTTGGGGGTATGGGCTTGGGAAGATGATTCCCGGACACAGCTCCGCCGCTCCCTGCCGTCCCTCCACCGAGGATCCGTCGAGGATCCAGAGGACCTAATCGCCGAGATACCCATGGCCGGTCACGAATTCCCTGAACCCGCGGACCGCAAGCGGCAGGTCGCCGATCCCACGGCGACCCCCCAGGCGGCGGAAGAAACACGTCACTCCTGCGATCCCGCCTTCAAGCACGGAGTGGTCGTCGGCTTCGACGGCTCGACCTCCAGCGAGCGGGCCCTCGCCTACGCCATCGGCATGGCACACCGCTCGGGCTCCGGCCTGATCATCGTCCACGTCGCCAACCGGCTGCCCACCACGGTGTGGGCGGGCTGCGAGCCGCCGGTCTTCGTCGATGTGCCGGACCACCGCACCGAGGTGCTCGGGCTCGAACTCGCGTGTGCGGAGTACCTGTCCGAGGTGCCCTGGATTCTCGTCGAGCGCGGCGGCGACATCTGCCACGAACTCGAAGAGGTGGGCCGGGAGTACGAGGCCGACGCGATCGTCGTCGGCTCCACGCACGGGATCGTCGGCCGGATCTTCGGCTCGGTCGCGGGACGGCTCGCGCGGCGCGCCAGGCGCCCGGTCATAGTCATCCCGTAACTCCCTTGAGCCCCAGGCGAGATGGGCAAATCCTACTCGCGCGTAGAGGTGCTTTGTGCCTTTGTGAAGGGTACATACCGGTCGCTGGACCATTGCAGGGCCCAGTACCGCGCGCAGCACAACTGCACCCGCACGAAGGGAGCCCGCCGTGGACAAAGACGTCTCCGCGGGAAGCACGACCTCCACTCTCGGCCATCTCGCCCTGGGACTCACCCTGTTGGCCTTCGGCCTCGGTCATACCGAAGTGATCGACGGCGTGACGGCCGCGAACGCCGTATCCCTCGCGACGTACGTCGGTGGCATCGCCCTGTTCGTCGCCGGTCTGCTCGCCTACCGCGCCAGTGACGCCTCGACGGGTACGGCCTTCGCCGCGCTCGGCGCGTTCTGGTTCACCTGGGGCGTCACGGCCGGCAGCGCCATGTCGGCCAACGCGCAAGGGCTGTTCATGCTCCTGTTCGCGATGCTCGCGCTGAGCCTGACCCTCGGGGCGTCCGGCTCCGGGACTCTGGTGCGTGGGGCGTACGCGGCGCTGTGCGTGGCCCTGCTGCTGCTCGCCGTCGCCGCGTTCGGTGACACGGCCGGGCTCGCCAAGGTCGGCGGCTGGTTCGCCGCGGTGGGCGGGCTGCTCGCCTGGTACGCGGCGACGGCCGCGCTGGGCGGGCTGCCCACGGCCCTGCCGGGGCGTGCTGCCGGCCGGGGGGTGACGGCCACCGGCTGACAGCCGGGGGCCGGGGAATGGGCGCCCCGGCTCCCCTCGAAGGAACGGGTCCCCGTGCGCTTGGTGGCGCGCACGGGGACCCGTTCTCCTTTACCGGCAGCTTCTGTACGCGTACCGCGGGGGCTGCCTACTCGACCGTGACGGACTTCGCCAGGTTGCGGGGCTTGTCGATGTCGCGGCCCAGGGCCAACGCCGTGTGGTAGGCGAGGAGTTGGAGCGGGATGCCCATGAGGATCGGGTCGAGCTCGTCCTCGTTCTTCGGGACGACGATCGTGCGGTCGGCCTTCTCCTGCTCCTGGTGCGCGACCGCGAGGATGCGGCCCGAGCGGGCCTTGATCTCCTCGAGGGCGGCGCGGTTCTTCTCCAGCAGGTCGTCGTCCGGGACGATCGCGACCGTGGGGAGCGCCGGCTCGATCAGGGCGAGCGGGCCGTGCTTCAGCTCCGAGGCGGGATAGGCCTCGGCGTGGATGTACGAGACCTCCTTGAGCTTGAGCGAGGCCTCGCGGGCGACGGGGTAGCCGCGGACCCGGCCGATGAACATCATCGAGCGGGCGTCCGCGTACTCCTCGGCGATCTTCTTGATCTGCTCTTCCTGCTCCAGGATCTGCGTGATCTGCCCGGGCAGCTTGCGCAGGCCCTCGATGATCCGCTTGCCGTCGGCGACGGACAGGTCGCGGATGCGGCCGAGGTGGAGGGCGAGGAGCGCGAACGCGACCGTGGTGTTGGTGAAGCACTTGGTCGAGACGACGCAGACCTCGGGGCCCGCGTGGACGTACACACCGGCGTCCGACTCGCGGGCGATCGCCGAGCCGACGACGTTCACGACGCCGAAGACGCGGGCGCCCTTGCGCTTCAGCTCCTGCACGGCGGCGAGGACGTCGTACGTCTCGCCGGACTGGGAGACGGCGATGTACAGGGTGTCGGGGTCGACGACCGGGTTGCGGTAGCGGAACTCGGAGGCCGGCTCGGCGTCCGCGGGGATGCGCGCCAGCTCCTCGATCATCTGCGCGCCGATCAGGCCCGCGTGGTACGAGGTGCCGCAGCCGAGGATCTTCACGCGGCGCACGCTGCGCGCCTCGCGGGCGTCGAGGTTGAGGCCGCCCAGGTGCACGGCGGAGAAGCGCTCGTCGATGCGGCCGCGCAGGACGCGGTCGACGGCCTCCGGCTGCTCGAAGATCTCCTTGTGCATGTACGTGTCGTGGCCGCCCATGTCGTACGAGGCGGCCTCCCACTCGACGGTGGTCGGGGACGCGGTCGTGCGCGTGCCCTCCGTCGTGTAGGTGCGGAAGTCGTCGGCCTTGAGGGTGGCCATCTCGCCGTCGTCGAGGGTGACGATCTGGCGGGTGTGGGCGACGAGGGCGGCGATGTCCGAGGCGACGAACATCTCCTTCTCGCCGATGCCGAGGACGACCGGGGAGCCGTTGCGGGCCACCACGATGCGGTCGGGGAAGTCGGCGTGCAGCACGGCGATGCCGTACGTGCCCTCGATCAGCCGGAGCGCCTCGCGGACCTTGTCCTCGAGCTTCTCGGCGGGGGAGCGGGCGATGAGGTGGGTGAGGACCTCGGTGTCCGTCTCGGAGAGGAAGGTGACGCCCTCGGCGGTCAGCTTGGCGCGCAGGTCGGCGGCGTTGTCGACGATGCCGTTGTGGACGACGGCGACCTTGTTGTCGCCGGACATGTGGGGGTGCGCGTTCTCGTCGGAAGGTGCGCCGTGGGTGGCCCAGCGGGTGTGGGCGATGCCCGTGGTGCCCTTGAAGCGGGCGGGCACCCTGGCCTCCAGGTCACGCACGCGGCCCTTTGCCTTCACCATCTTCAGGCCGCTGGCCTTCGGGCTGGTGATGACGACGCCCGCGGAGTCGTAGCCGCGGTACTCCAGGCGCTGCAGCCCTTCGAGCAGCAGCGGTGCCACGTCACGCTTACCGATGTAACCGACAATTCCGCACATATGTGTACTGATCCCCTCTAGCCGTAGACGATGCGCCGCAGCTGCCGCAGGGACAGCTCGGGCGGCGCGACCGCGCGGTACTTCAGGTCCGCCGAGATCCGTTCGAAGATCTCCGCGTTCACCAGGCCCTGACCCTGGAGCTCGCGGTGGCGGCGACGGACGAACATCTCGGTCGTCTCGTCGAAGTAGGCGAGCACGTCCTGGATCACCCGCAGTGCCTCGCCCCGGTTCAGGGGCGAACTGCGCGTCAGGTGATCAACAAGTTCGTCGTGCACTCGGATGATCCTGGAGGAAGAGGGGGCCGTTCGCAAGAATTCTGCCCGATATCGGGCAGGGCCTGGCAATCCGCTGTGCGTGCCGGGGTTCTTGGGGCGACTGTGGTCAAGGTTTGAAGGGCGCCATGCCGCTTGTTCCGCGCGTGTTCACATGGCGTATCCGGCCGGGATGAGTGACCCGAGCAACTTTTCTGGTCATGGACATTCCCCGTATGGGCGTACCCGAGCAGCTCGCCGACCGGATGAGCCTGGCCGAGCAGCACGAGTACCTGCGCAGCAAGTTCTCCCGCCGCACGATGATGCGCGGCGGCGCCGTCACCCTGGGCGCGATCGCGGGCGGTGCCTTCGTGCCCGGCGCCGCGAGCGCCGCCCCGGTGCAGACCGGCCGCACCACCGGATCCGTCCCGGCCCGCCACGAGGTCGACGGCGCGCTCGTCGCACCCTTCGCCCGCCACCTCGCCTACGGCACCGACGCCCGTACCGAGATGACCGTCTCCTGGCAGGTCCCGGTCGCCGTCAAGAACCCGTACATCCGCGTCGGCGTCCACCCCTGGGACCTCTCGCGGAAGATCGAGGCCGAGGTCCGGCCCCTCTACACGCCGGCCGGAGTCGGCACCGGCGCCGACCACACCCAGTACTACCTCCATGCCCAGCTGACCCGGCTGCGGCCCGGCACCACGTACTACTACGGCGTCGGCCACGACGGCTTCGACCCGGCGGCGGCGCACCTGGCCGGCACGCTCGGCACCTTCAGGACGGCGCCCTCGCACCGCGAGCCGTTCACCTTCACGGCCTTCGGCGACCAGGGCGTCAGCTACCACGCGCTGGCCAACGACAGCCTGATCCTGGCGCAGAACCCGGCGTTCCACCTGCACGCCGGAGACATCGCCTACGCCGACCCGTCGGGTTCGGGCCAGACCGGCGACACCTTCGACGCCCGCACCTGGGACCAGTTCCTCGCCCAGACGGAGTCCGTCGCCAAGCAGGTGCCGTGGATGGTCGCGTACGGCAACCACGACATGGAGGCCTGGTACGCACCGCACGGCTACGGCAGCCAGCAGGCCCGCTTCACCCTGCCGGACAACGGCCCCGACACGAAGAACCTGCCGGGCGTCTACTCCTTCGTGCACGGCAACACGGCGGTCATCTCGCTCGACGCCAACGACGTGTCCTGGGAGATCCCGGCCAACCTCGGCCTGTCCGGCGGCACGCAGACCTCGTGGTTCGAGCGGCAGCTGAAGAAGTTCCGCGCCGACCGCGACATCGACTTCATCGTGGTCTTCTTCCACCACTGCGCGTACTGCACCGCCACGAGTCACGCCTCCGAGGGCGGCGTGCGCAAGGAGTGGGTGCCGCTGTTCGAGAAGTACACCGTCGACCTCGTCATCAACGGGCACAACCACGTCTACGAGCGCACCGACGTGCTCAAGGGCGACCGGGTCACCAAGGAGCTGCCGATCGGCGGCACGGCGTACCCCGAGACCGACGGCATCGTCTACGTCACCGCGGGCGCGGCGGGCAGGAGCCTGTACGCGTTCCCGGTCGACGACACGTACGAGGGGCACGAGAAGAAGATCGACCCCTTCACGTCGTTCGTGGTCCAGCCCGACGGCAGCAAGAAGGACATCACCGTCGACTGGTCGCGCGTGCGCTACACGAACTACTCGTTCCTGCGCGTCGACGTGGAGCCGGCGCCGGCGGGCCACACCGCGAAGCTGACGGTGCGGGGCCTCGCGGAGACCGGCGAGGAGATCGACCGTTTCGTCATCGCCCGCACGGTGCGGCGCGGCTGAGGCGGCCCGTTGTCGGGCCCGCCCCTTTCCTCAGGGGCGGGCCCTTTCGGGATTCCGTCGTCCACCCGGTGAGAATTGGTCTACACCCTTGACCCGCTCATGGGGCGGACGGTACCCATGGTGACTGCTCCGTTGCACAGATGTGAAACCCCCCGCGATCCACGACCCAGTCGCTCGTCGAAGGGACCGTTTGTGAGACAGCAACAGAAGCAGCGCCGCAGGACCGCCCGGCTGTTCGGGTCGCTGCTGCTCGTCGCGGCCGCGGGGGTGTCCGCCGTCGGCGCCGCCCCGTCACCGGGTGCGGGATCCGCCGCCGCGACCCCGCTGGGCCAGGTCGTACCCGCACCGGCCTCGGTGACCGCGGGCGGACCGGCGTACGAGATCACCTCGAAGACGCGGATCCGCGTCGAGAAGGACTCGAAGGAGGCGCGGCGCGTCGCGGGCTATCTCGCGGACGTCCTGCGCCCCTCCACCGGCTATCGGCTGCCGGTCACGGGCGACGGCGGACGCGATGGCATCCGGCTCGAACTGAGCAGCAGGGCGCAGGACTTGGGGGCTGAGGGATACCGGCTCGTGTCCGGTCGCGACTCCGTCACCATCACCGCCCACAAGGCCGCCGGCCTCTTCCACGGCGTGCAGACCCTGCGCCAGCAGCTGCCCGCCGAGGTGGAGAAGAGCAGCGAGCAGGCCGGGCCGTGGCTCGTCGCCGGCGGCACCATCGAGGACAGCCCCCGGTACGGCTACCGCGGCGCCATGCTCGACGTCTCCCGCCACTTCTTCGGCGTCGACAAGGTCAAGCGCTACATCGACGAACTCGCCCTGTACAAGGTCAACAAGCTGCATCTGCACCTGAGCGACGACCAGGGGTGGCGCATCGCCATCGACTCCTGGCCCAGGCTCGCCACGTACGGCGGGTCCACCCAGGTCGGCGGCGGGCAGGGCGGTTACTTCACCAAGGCCCAGTACAAGGAGATCGTCCGGTACGCCGCCTCGCGGTATCTGGAGGTCATCCCCGAGATAGACATGCCGGGCCACACGAACGCGGCGCTCGCCTCGTACGCGGAGCTGAACTGCGACGGTGTCGCGCCGCCGCTCTACACCGGCACGAACGTCGGCTTCAGCTCGCTGTGCGTCAACAAGGACCGTACGTACGACTTCGTCGACGACGTGATCCGTGAGCTCGCCGCCATCACGCCCGGCAAATACCTCCACATCGGCGGCGACGAGGCGCACTCGACCAGCCATGAGGACTACGTCACGTTCATGGACAAGGTGCAGCCGATCGTCGCCAAGTACGGGAAGACCGTGATCGGCTGGCACCAGCTGACCGGCGCCACTCCGGCGAAGGGCGCCCTCGCCCAGTACTGGGGTCTCGACGGGACCAGCGCGGCCGAGAAGGCGCAGGTCGCGGCGGCGGCACAGAAGGGGACGGGGATCGTCATGTCGCCGGCCGACCGGCTCTACCTCGACATGAAGTACAACAAGGACACCCCGCTCGGCCTCGCCTGGGCCGGGTACGTCGAGGTGCAGCGCTCGTACGACTGGAACCCGGGCAGCTACCTTCCGGGCGTGCCGGCGTCGGCCGTCCGGGGCGTCGAGGCGCCGCTGTGGTCGGAGACCCTGTCGACCTCCGCGCAGGTCGAGTACATGGCCTTCCCGAGGCTGCCGGGTGTCGCCGAACTCGGCTGGTCGCCCGAGGCCACGCACGACTGGAACACGTACAAGGTCCGGCTCGCGGCGCAGGCTCCGCGCTGGGACGCGCTCGGCATCGGCTACTACAGGTCGACGCAGGTGCCCTGGCCCGCGGGCTGACGGGCGGACAGGCAGGCGAGTGGGGCTCCGGACCCGCGACGCAGTCGCTATGGACTGCAGCGTTCCGGAGCCCCACTCACGTCTACGCGATCGGGTTCGCCAGGGTCCCGATCAGCTGAAGGGCGCCCGCCGGGTCCGCGAGATCCACCATCTGCTCGTTGTTGCGCAGCTGGAGACGGTTGAGGCAGGACAGCGTGAACTCCGGGGCGAACATGTCGTACTGCCGGAATTTGTCAGCCAGTTGGGGCGCCGACTCCTGGTAGTCGCGGACACAGTCGGCGACCGCCCGCCAGAACGTGTCCTCGTCGAGCACGCCCTCCGTGACCAGGTTCGCCGCGAGGAAGCGGAAGAAGCAGTCGAAGACGTCCGTGAAGACGGACAGCAGTTTCTGGTCGTCGGGAACCTCGACCCGGATCCGGTCGACGCCCGGCGGGAGGACCGCGTCGGGGTCCATCACCGCGATCTCCTCGGCGATGTCCTTGAAGATCGCCCGCTGGACCGTGCCGTCCTCACCGAGTACCAGGATGACGTTCTCGCCGTGCGGCATGTACACGAGGTCGTACGCGTAGAAGCTGTGCAGCAGCGGCGTGAGGTACGACCGCAGGTAGGGGCGCAGCCACTCGGCGGGGGTCAGGCCCGAGCGCTCGACGAGGGCCGCGGCGAACGAGCGGCCGTCGGCGTCGACATGGAGCAGCGAGGCCATCGTGGCGAGGCGCTCGCCCTCGGCCAGGGACGCGACGGGCGACTCGCGCCACAGGGCGGCGAGCATTTTGCGGTACGGGGAGTAGCGGTCGGTCGCGGCCTCGTACTCCAGGTGCCGGTAGCCGACGGCGGCGCGCTCGCGGATGATCGTCAGGCCGGTCGCCTTGAGGATCTCGTCGTTCTCGATGAGCTGCGCGAGCCAGTCGTTGATGGCGGGCGTGGCCTCCATGTACGAGGCCGAGAGGCCGCGCATGAAGCCCATGTTGATGACGGACAGGGCCGTCTTCACGTAGTGCCGGTCCGGGTGCGAGGTGTTGAAGAACGTGCGGATCGACTGCTGGGCGAGGTACTCGTCGTCGCCCTCGCCGAGGAGCACCAGGCGGCGCTGGGCGACCTCGGCCGCGAAGGTGACGGACAGCTTGTTCCACCACTGCCAGGGGTGGACGGGGATGAGCAGGTAGTCGTCCGGGTCCAGGCCCTGGTCCGTGAGCGTGGCGGCGAACCGCGCGAGGGTCTGTTCACCCAGCTCGGCGCGCAGGTGGGACTCGTGGTCGAGCCCGGCACCGGCCGTGAACGCGGCCCGCTCCCGTGTCGCCGCCAGCCAGATCAGCCGGATCGGGCTCGCGGTCTCGGGGGCGTACGAGAGGTACTCGTGGACGCCGAAGCCGAGCCTGCCGTTGTTGGCGACGAAGCAGGGGTGGCCCTCGGTCATGCCCGTCTCGATCTCCTGGAAGGAGCCGTCGCGGGCGAGGGAGGCCGCGGTGACCGGGGTTTTGGCGAGCTTGTAGCAGGTGCCGGAGAGGGTGGAGGAGATCTCCTCCAGGTAGACCGGCAGGATCGCGTCGCTCAGGCCGAGCGAGGTCTTCAGCTCGATGAAGAACTCAAGGGCGCTGAGGGGAAGTTCGGAGCCGTCGCGATGGCGCGAGACGGAGTCCGCGGACACCTGCCAGTGGTCGAGGCGCAGGCGGCGGGCGGCGAAGCGGTACTCGGTCGCGCCGTCGTCGGAGCGCACGGCGTACCGGTCGTCGCCGAGGGGCTCGGGCGTGAGGAGGCGCTCGTGGGTGAACTCGGCCAGTGCCTTGCGGATGAGGAGGCGGTTGGCCTCGGCCCAGCGCTCGGGGGAGAGGTGGGTGACGGCGTCGGAGAGCGTCATGCGGCGGCCACCCCCGAGGCGGCGAGGAACTGCTGTCGCGTGCAGAAGCTGAGCAGCGCCTGCTTCTCCGGCTTCTGGATGACGCGGCCGGGGACGAAGCCGACGGCCTCGTTCAGGGCGTGCACGGCCTTGTTGCGCACGTCGGGCTCGACGACGACGCGCCGGGCCGCCGGGTCGGCGAACAGGAACTCCATCACCGTGGTGATCACGGCGCGGGTGAAGCCGGGGATGCGGACGTCGCTGGGCGCCGTCAGGAAGTGCATGCCGACGTCGCCGGGCTCGGGCGCGTACAGGCCGACGAGTTCGACGTGCGCCGGGTCGTAGCGCTCCATGAGGAAGGCGGGCTCGCCGTCGTGGAGGCCTATGAACGCGTCGTGGTGTTCGGCGGCGGCTATCGCCATGTACTCGCGCTCCACGTCCTGCAGTTTCGCGTCCTGCATCAGCCAGAACGCGGCCTTGGGGTCGGTGACCCAGCGGTGCAGCAGCTCGGCGTCCGCGATGGGGTCGAGGGGGCGGATGCTGAAGGTGCCGGTGGGGGAGCCGGTGGGGGTGCTCATGCGGCGAACTCCTGGAACGCGATGGTCTTTTCTACGGGGTAGTACTCGGTGCCGAGCAGCTCACGGATGATGTACGCGTTGCGGTACGCGCCCATGCCCAGGTCGGGCGAGGTGATCGAGTGCGTGTGCACGCCGGCGTTCTGGACGAACACGCCGCGGCCCGTGGTGTCGACGGAGTAGTTGCGGGCGAGGTCGAAGCGGCCCCGGCTGTCCCAGTTGAGCCGGTCACGGACCGGCTCCAGGAAGGCGGGCGTCTCGTACTTGTAGCCCGTGGCCAGGATCAGGCCGTCGGTGCGCAGCTCGAAGTCCTTGCCCTGCTCCTCCTGGCGCAGGCCGAGCGTGTACGTGCCGTTCTCGTGACGCGCGCTCTGCAGGGCCGAGTTGGTGAGCAGTCGGGTGGGGACGGGCCCGGCCAGGTTCTTCTGGTAGAGCAGGTCGAAGATCTCGTTGATGAGGTCGCCGTCGATGCCCTTGAAGAGGTTCTTCTGCTGGGTCTCCAGTCGGTAGCGGGTCTGCTCGGGCAGCGCGTGGAAGTAGTCCACGTACTCGGGAGAGGTCATCTCCAGCGTCAGCTTCGTGTATTCGAGGGGGAAGAAGCGCGGGGAGCGGGTGACCCAGTTGAGGCGGTAGCCGTGGACGTCGATCTCGCTGAGGAGGTCGTAGTAGATCTCCGCGGCGGACTGGCCGCTGCCGACGAGGGTGATCGAGTCCTTCCGCTGGAGCTCCTGCTTGTGGTGCAGATAGCGGGAGTTGTGGATCGCGTCACCGCCGAGGCCCCGGCAGGGCTCGGGGATGTGCGGCGGGGTGCCGGTGCCGAGGACGAGGCGCGGCGCGCGGTAGGTCTCGCCGCCCTCGGTGCTCACGACGTACACCTCGGCGGCCTCGTCGTACGACACCTGCGTGACGGTCGTGGAAAAGCGGATGCTGGTGAGTTTCGCGGCGGCCCAGCGGCAGTAGTCGTTGTACTCGGTCCGCAGGGGATAGAAGTTCTCGCGGATGTAGAAGGAGTACAGCCGCCCCGATTCCTTGAGGTAGTTCAGGAAGGAGTACGGGGAGGTCGGGTCGGCGAGCGTGACCAGGTCCGACATGAACGGGGTCTGGAGGTGGGCGCCTTCGAGGAACATCCCCGAGTGCCATTCGAAGTCCGGCTTGGACTCCAGGAAGACACCGTTCAGTTCGGCTATCGGCTCGGTGAGGGCGGCCAGGCCGAGGTTGAAGGGGCCGAGGCCGATCCCGATGAAGTCGAGGGGTTCGGGGGACTCAGGAAGCTTCGACAAGGTTCTCTCCCAGGTACTGCTCGGCGTGGCCGGCGATCAGATCGAGGACCGCGACGATGTCGTCGACGGTGGTCTCGGGGTTGAGCAGGGTGAACTTCAGGTAGTGGCGGCCGCCCACCTTGGTGCCCGCCACGACGGCGTCGCCGGAGGCGAACAGGGCCTTGCGGGCGTACAGGTTGGCGCGGTCGATCTCCGCGGGGTCGGTGACGCCGGCCGGGATGTGGCGGAAGACGAGGGTGGACAGCTGCGGCTCGACGACGACGTCGAACCGGGGGTCGGCGGCGAGCAGCTCCCAGGCCTTGCCCGCCAGGTCGCACACCTCGTCGAAGAGCTGCCCGACACCGTCGGCGCCCATCACGCGCAGCGTCATCCACAGCTTGAGCGCGTCGAAGCGGCGGGTCGTCTGGAGGGACTTGTCGACCTGGTTGGGGATGCGCTCGGTGACCATGCGGCGCGGGTTGAGGTAGTCGGCATGGTACGTGGCGTGCCGCAGGGTGGCCGCGTCCCGGACGAGGACCGCGCTCGAACTCACGGGCTGGAAGAACGACTTGTGGTAGTCGACGGTGACGGAGTCGGCGCGCTCGATGCCGTCGAGGAGGTGCCGGTTCCTGACGGAGGCGAGGAGCCCGCAGCCGTACGCGGCGTCGACGTGCATCCAGGTGCCGTACTGGGCGCAGAGCTCGGCGATCTCGGGGAGCGGGTCGATGGAGCCGAAGTCGGTGGTCCCGGCGGTGGCGACGACCGCCATGGGAACGAGGCCCTCCTCGCGGCAGCGCTCCAGTTCACGCGCGAGGGCGACGGTCTGCATCCGCTTGTCGCGGTCCACGGGGACGGTGACCACGGCGTCGGGGCCGAGGCCGAGGAGCGTGGCGGACTTCTTGACGCTGAAGTGGCTGACCTCGGAGGCGAACACCCGCATTTTCGTGGGGTGTTCGGGGTTCTCGGACTTGGTCTCGTCGCGGGCGAGGAGCAGCGCCTGGAGGTTGGACTGGGAGCCCCCCGAGGTGAAGACGCCGTCGGCGGCGGGGCCGAGGCCGATGCGGCTCGTGGTCCAGTCGATGAGCTTGCGCTCGATCAGGGTGCCGCCGGCCGACTGGTCCCAGGTGTCGAGGGAGGAGTTGACCGCGCAGAGCACGGCCTCGCCGACCACGGCCGGGATGACGACCGGGCAGTTGAGGTGGGCGAGGTAGCGCGGGTGGTGGAAGTAGACCGCGTCGCGGAGGTAGACCTCTTCGAGCTCGTCCAGGGCGGCGGTCGTGTCGAGGAGGGGCGTGTCCAGGTCGACGGCGTCGATGCGGGGCGCGAGCTCGTCGACCGTGACCCCGGTGAACGGCCGCTCTGTGGTGGCGAGTTTGGCCGCCACCCGCTCGATTCCCTCGGTCACGGAACGGCGGTAGTGCTCCGCGGTCGTGTCGTTGAGCAGGTGCGAGCGCATGAACGGTCCTCCGGGTGGGGGCAGGAATGCGGGTGAGCGGGAAGACGGGCGGCATGGGAAGAGGGGCGAGGTCCCAGCGCCTGACTTAGGTTAGCCTAACCTAAGTTGCGCTGGCGACCCCGCCCCTCTTCAGTGGCCGGAACCTGCTGCCGGTCAGCTCTCGGCGGCCGCCTCCTGAGCCTCGGCGACGCGCAGCCCGTCCTCGCTGAGCCCCTTGCGCCAGTAGCCGACGAACGTCACCGACCGCTTGTCGTAGGCGCGTTCACGCACGAGATGGCGGCGCAGCTCCTTCATCGTCGCGGACTCGCCCGCGAGCCAGGCGTACGGACTCGACGCGTCCGGCAGTTCGGCGGCGCGGATCGCCTCCAGCGCGGACGGCGCTTTCTCGTCACGCACGAGCCAGGTGAGGGTGACGTCGCCCGCGGTCTCGACGGCCGGGATGTCCTCGCGGTGCGGGACCTCGAGCCAGACGTGCGCGCGCAGCCCCGCGGGCAGCCAGGCGAGGATGCCGAGGGCGGCGGGCAGGGCGGTCTCGTCGCCCCACATCAGGACGTGGTCGGCGCCCTCTTGGGGCCGGCAGCGTACGGCCGTGTTGTCGGCGACGGCCGGGCCGAGGACCGTCACGCGGTCACCGGGCTTCGCCGCCTCGGCCCAGACGCAGGCGGGACCCGCGCCGCCGGGACCGTCGTGGTGGAGCACGAAGTCGATGTCGATTTCACCGGGTTCACCGGGTTCACCGGGCGCGCGGCGCTGCCCGCTGACCGTGTAGGAACGCATCACGGCGCGCACGTCGTCCGGGAGCGCCCGGTACGCGGCGTGCCAGGCGCGGCCGTCGTCACCCGGCTCGGCGGCCGGCAGGACGGGGGCCTCCTGGCCCGGCTGCGGCAGGAACAGCGACAGGCTCTGGTCGCGGCCTCCGGCGTGGAAGTCCACGAGGCCGGGGCCCGTGAACGTGACGCGCTGCAGCGACGGACCGAGCCGCCGCGTCCGCGCTACCTGGAGGTCGAAGAATCGGAAAGGTGCGATCGCGGGCGACTCGGTCGTCGTCATCGGTGTCAGCCGACCTTCTTCGCCTTCTCGATGGCCTCGGCGAGGTCCTCGAGGATCGGGGCGCACTTGTCGTACGAGTAGATGGGCTCGGTGACGCGCGGGACGACCTGGCCGGCCTTGACGGCGGGCAGCTTCTTCCAGGTGGCCTTGTCGATGTCGGCGGGCTGGATGGTGGCCGTGCGGTTGTCCATCATGATGATGTCCGCCGGGTACTTGTCGATGTTCTCCCAGCTCAGGTTCTCGAACCAGCCGCCGGACGCCTTCTTCGCCTTCTCCGACGGCTCGACGAAGTTCACGCCGAGCGACTTGAGGTACTCCAGGTCGGCGGAGAGGTTCGTGCCCGAGACGTAGAAGATGTCCTGGCTCGCGGAACCGACGAGGACCCTGATCTCGGGGTGTGCCTTGGCGGCCTTGCGCAGGCGCGCGGCCGCGGTCTCGAAACGCTGCTTGGCCTTGACGACCTTGTCGGCCTTCACGTCGGCTCCGAGCGACTCGGCGAGGGCGAGCAGGCGCTGCAGCGGCTGCGTCATCTGGCGGTCGTAGACGGAGATGCCGACGCTCGGGGCCAGCTTGAGGATCTTGTCCTTCGACTCGAGCGGGACGGACCAGAGCGTGCCGGCGGTGTCGTACACGGTGGTGACGAGGAGGTCCGGGGCGAGGCTCGCGTACTTCTCGATGTTGAAGCGGCCCCACTCGTTGCCGATGATCGTCACCTTGTCGACGTCCATGTCGCCGGCCTGGACGTCGGCCTTGCCGGCCGAGGTCTTCGTCGGGCCGAAGACGCCCTTGCACTCGATGCCGTAGTCCCACAGGGCGGCGGCGACGCTGGTGAACGCGACGACGTTCGCCGGGACCTTGTCGGCCTTCGCCGTCGTGCCGCGGTCGTCCTTGAAGGACCAGGGGCCGGACTTGGCGCTGCCCGACTTGGCGCCCGAGCCGCTGTCTTTGGAATCGCTGCCGCAGGCGGCGAGCGCGGCTCCGAGGCCGAGGGCGCCGCCTGCGGCGAGGATGCCACGGCGGGAAGGGCTGGTGAGACGGGCGTTGGGCATGACAGTGGCTGCTTTCGTGACGTACGGAGGGCCGCTGGCCGGATTCTGGCTTAGGTTAACCTAACCTAAGCTTTTGTCCAGAGGCCCCCCGCAGCCGCCGGTTCAGCCCGTCAGGCCCAGCTCCCGCGCGATCAGCATCCGCTGCACCTCGCTCGTGCCCTCGCCGATCTCGAGAATCTTCGAATCGCGCCACATGCGGGCCACCGGGTATTCGTTCATGAAGCCGTAGCCCCCGTGGACCTGGGTCGCCTCGCGCGCGTTGTCCACGGCGATCGTCGACGAGTAGAGCTTGGCGAGCGCCGCCTCCTTCTTGAACGGCTCCCCGCTCACCAGCCGCGACGCCGCGTCACGCCACGCGAGGCGGGACGTGTGCGCCTTCATCTCCATGTCGGCGATCTTGAACTGGATCGCCTGGTACGAGCCGATGTTGCGGCCGAACGCGTGCCGCTCCTTGGCGTACTTCACCGACTCGTCCACACAGCCCTGCGCCAGACCCGTCGCCAGCGCGGCGATCGCGATACGGCCCTCGTCCAGGATCCGCAGGAACTGGGCGAACCCGCGGCCCTGTTCGCCGAGCAGGTTCGCCGCCGGGACCCGTACGTCGTCGAAGTGCAGCTCACGTGTGTCCGACGCGTTCCAGCCGACCTTCGAGTACGGCTCCGCGACCGTGAAGCCCGGCGTCCCGGACGGCACGATGATCGAGGAGATCTGCGGCTTGCCCTCGGGGGAGCGGCCGGTGACCGCCGTGACGGTGACCAGACCGGTGATGTCCGTACCGGAGTTGGTGATGAAGCACTTCGTGCCGTTGATCACCCACTCGCCGGTCGCCTCGTCGACCCTCGCCGTCGTACGGGTCGCGCCCGCGTCCGAGCCGCCGTCGGGCTCGGTCAGGCCGAACGCGCCGAGGATCTCGCCGGAGCACAGCCGCGGCAGCCACTCGGCCTTCTGCTCCTCGGTCCCGAACAGATGGAGGGGCATCGCACCGAGCGAGACGCCCGCCTCCAGCGTGATCGCCACGGACGAGTCGACGCGCGCCAGCTCCTCGAGGGCGATCCCGAGGGCCAGATAGTCGCCGCCCATCCCGCCGTACTCCTCCGGGAAGGGCAGGCCGAACAGGCCCATGCGGCCCATCTCCCGCACGATCTCGTACGGGAACTCGTGCCGCTCGTAGAAGTCGCCGATCTTCGGGGCGACGACGTCGTGCGCGAACTCCTCGACGGTGCGGCGGAGTTCTTCGTGCTCGCTGCTCAGGCGGTGGTCCATCTTGTTCACTGCTCCTGTAGGGGCTGTGCCGTCTTCACGAGGGCGCGGACGGTGCGGGACGGGCTGGGCCGGCCCAGCTGTTCGGCCATCCACGCGCTGGTGGCGGTGAGACGGCCGAGGTCGACCCCGGTCTCGATACCGAGGCCCGAAAGCATCCACACGAGATCTTCTGTGGCGAGATTTCCGGTGGCGCTCTTCGCGTACGGGCAGCCGCCGAGGCCGCCCGCGGAGGCGTCCACGGTGGTCACTCCGTGCTGGAGCGCCGCGAGGGTGTTGGACAGGGCCTGGCCGTACGTGTCGTGGAAGTGCACGCCGATCGCGTTCGTCGGCACGCCCTCCTCGTTGAGCTCGGCCAGGAGCGTCTGGACGTGGCCCGGCGTCGCGACGCCGATCGTGTCGCCGAGGCTGAGCTCGTCGCAGCCCATGTCCATCAGGGCCTTGGCGACCCGGACGACCTGGTGGACCGGGACGGCGCCCTCCCACGGGTCCCCGAAGCACATGGAGAGATAGCCGCGCACGTGCGCCCGGCCCTCCTTGGCGCGGGTCACGACCGGCTCGAACATGGCGAGCGCCTCGTCCACCGTCCGGTTCAGATTGGCCTTGGCGAACGACTCGGTGGCGCTGGCGAACACGGCGACGCGGCGCGCCCCGAGTGCGAGGGCCCGGTCCAGACCCCGCTCGTTCGGCACGAGCACGGGCAGGTGCGGGCGCGGCTCGATGTCCTGCAGGAGCGGGAACAGGGCTTCCGCGTCCGCCAGTTGGGGCACCCACTTGGGGTGCACGAAGCTGGTGGCCTCGATGGTGGTCAGGCCCGCGGCCGCGAGGCGGTGCACGAACTCCGCCTTCACCTTGGTGGGAACGGTCGCCTTCTCGTTCTGCAGTCCGTCGCGCGCGCCGACCTCGTGGATCCGCACGCGCGCGGGCAGATCCTGCGAGGGCACGACCATGGGCAGTGCGGCGGGCCCGGGGGATGAGGGGGTTGCGGGGGTGCTCATGCCGTCGTCTCCTCGTGCGGTGTGACGACCGCGAGGATCTGGTCCATCGCGACGGTCGTGCCCGGTGTGACGTCCAGTTCGGCCACGGTGCCGGCGTGCGGGGCGGAGATGACGTGCTCCATCTTCATCGCCTCGACCACCAACAGGCTCTGTCCGGCGACCACTTCGTCCCCCACGGCCACCTTCACGACGGTGACCGTGCCGGGCATCGGGGCGGTGAGGGAGTCGGCGCCGGAGTGCGCGGCGCCGCTCAGCGAGGCCGCCACCGGGTCGAAGTCCTGCACGTGCCAGGCGTCTCCCTCGCGGCCCAGCCAGTCACCGGACCGGTGGAAGGTGTGGGTCAGACCGTCCAGGTGGACGGTGACGCTGTCGGCGCCGACGGTGTGGGTGCCGCGCGCGCGGTGCGTGACGGGTTCGAATCCCGCGGCCTTGAGGTGAAAGTCGACCGGCGCGGGCGTGCCGCCAAGGCGCCAGCCGGTCGGCTGCGCGAACGGGTCGGTCCAGCCGGACCCCGACGGCGTCAAGGCCGCCTGGCGTACCGCGGCCGCCGCCTCGTACACCTCCTCCGGCACCTCACCGGGGACCAGGCCGTCGGCCTCGCGCTCCACGAGCCCGGTGTCCAGCTCGCCCGCCATGACCGCCGGGTGCGCGAGCAGCCGCCGCAGGAACCCGGCGTTCGTCGGCACGCCCAGCGTGACCGTCTCCGCGAGGGCGGCGCGCAGCTTGCGCAGCGCGGTCGCCCGGTCCGGGCCGTACGCGATGACCTTCGACAGCATCGGGTCGTACAGGCTCCCGACCTCCGTGCCCTCGCTGAGCCCCGAGTCGGTGCGCACCCCGCCGCCCTGCGGCTCGCGCAGCGAGACGACCGTGCCGCCCGACGGCAGGAAGCCGCGCGAAGGGTCCTCGGCGCAGATCCGGGCCTCGACCGCGTGCCCGGTCAGCTCGATGTCGCCTTGCGCGTACGGCAGTCGCTCACCGGCGGCGACCCGCAGCTGCCACTCCACCAGGTCGACGCCCGTGATCAGCTCCGTGACCGGGTGCTCCACCTGGAGGCGGGTGTTCATCTCCATGAAGTAGTACGAGGACGGGTCGTTGCCCGGCACGATGAACTCCACCGTGCCCGCGCCGCGGTACCCGCACGAGCGGGCCGCCTGCACCGCTGCCTCGCCCATCGCCGCGCGCGTCGCCTCGTCGAGCAGGACGCTCGGCGCCTCCTCGATGATCTTCTGGTGGCGGCGCTGGAGGGAGCACTCGCGCTCGCCCAGGTGGACCACGTGCCCGTGGCCGTCCGCCAGGACCTGGATCTCGATGTGCCGGGGGCGGTCGACCCAGCGCTCCACGAGGAGCGTGTCGTCGCCGAAGGAGGCGCGGGCCTCGCGGCGGGCGGCCGCGATCTCGTCGCCGAGCAGCGCCTCGTCACGGACCAGGCGCATGCCCTTGCCGCCGCCGCCCGCGGACGGCTTGAGCAGTACGGGCATGCCGATCTCCCGTGCCGCGTCGGCCAGTTGGGCGTCGGTCAGGCCGCTGCCGGACGAGCCGGGCACGACCGGGACCCCGGCCGCCCGCACGGTCTCCTTGGCGCGGATCTTGTCGCCCATGAGGGAGATCGCGTCGGCGGAGGGGCCGATGAAGACGAGGCCCGCGTCGGCGCAGGCCCGTGCGAAGGCGGCGTTCTCCGCCAGGAATCCGTAGCCCGGGTGGACGGCCTGCGCGCCCGTGCGCGCCGCCGCTTCGAGGAGGCGGTCCACGCGGAGATAGCTCTCGCCCGCGGGCGGCGGCCCGATGCGGACCGCCGTGTCGGCCTCGCGCACATGGCGGGCGTCGGCGTCGGCGTCGCTGTACACGGCCACCGAGCGGATGCCGAGCGCCCGCAGCGTACGGATGACGCGGACGGCGATCTCGCCGCGGTTGGCCACAAGAACGGTGTCGAACATGCACGTGTTCATTGGGGTTCCCTCCCCTCACATCCGGAAGACGCCGAAGCCGCCGGACTTCTCCGGCAGCGGCGCGTGGGCACAGGCGGTCAGGGCGAGGCCGAGGACCTGCCGGGTCTCCAGCGGGTCGATCACGCCGTCGTCCCAGAGCCGCGCCGTCGCGTAGTAGGCGTTCCCCTGCTCCTCGTACTGGGCCCGGATCGGCGCCTTGAAGGCGTCCTCGTCCTCGGCGGGCCACTCTTCGCCCCGCGCCTCCATCTGGTCGCGCTTGACGGTCGCGAGGACGGAGGCGGCCTGCTCGCCGCCCATCACGGAGATCTTGGCGTTGGGCCACATCCACAGGAAGCGCGGCGAGTAGGCCCGGCCGCACATCGAGTAGTTGCCCGCCCCGTACGACCCGCCGACGACGACGGTCAGCTTCGGCACGCGGGTGCCGGCGACGGCCGTGACCATCTTGGCGCCGTGCTTGGCGATCCCGCCCGCCTCGTAGTCCCGCCCCACCATGAAGCCCGAGATGTTCTGCAGGAACACCAGCGGGATGCCGCGCTGGTCGCACAGCTCGATGAAGTGCGCGCCCTTCTGGGCGGACTCGGAGAACAGGATGCCGTTGTTCGCGACGATCCCGACCGGGTGGCCGTGGATGCGGGCGAAGCCGGTGATCAGGGTCTGCCCGAACTCCGCCTTGAACTCGGCGAACCGCGAGCCGTCCACCACACGCGCGATGACCTCCCGCACGTCGTACGGGGTGCGCGAGTCGACCGGCACCGCGCCGTACAGCCCCGCGGGGTCCACCTTCGGCTCGATCGCCGGGGTGACCGACCAGGGCAGCTCGCCGCGCTCCGGGAGCGTCGAGACGATCGTCCGCACGATCCGCAGCGCGTGCGCGTCGTCCTCCGCGAGATGGTCCGTGACGCCCGAGACCCGGGAGTGCACCTCGCCGCCGCCCAGCTCCTCGGCGGTGACGACCTCACCGGTGGCGGCCTTCACCAGGGGCGGACCGCCCAGGAAGATCGTGCCCTGATTGCGCACGATCACGGCCTCGTCGCTCATCGCCGGGACGTACGCCCCGCCCGCCGTGCACGAGCCGAGGACCGCGGCGATCTGGGGGATGCCGGCGCCCGACATCCGTGCCTGGTTGTAGAAGATCCGCCCGAAGTGCTCGCGGTCGGGGAAGACCTCGTCCTGCATCGGCAGGAAGGCGCCGCCCGAGTCCACCAGGTAGACGCACGGCAGCCTGTTCTCCAGGGCCACCTCCTGGGCACGCAGGTGCTTCTTCACCGTCATCGGGTAGTACGTGCCGCCCTTGACCGTCGCGTCATTGGCGACGATCACGCACGCGCGGCCGCTGATCCGTCCGATCCCGGCGATCACCCCGGCGGCCGGGGCCTGGTCCCCGTACATCCCGTCGGCCGCCAGCGGCGCCAGCTCCAGGAACGGGGAGCCCGGGTCGAGCAGTGTGTCCACCCGGTCACGCGGCAGCAGCTTGCCGCGCGCGGTGTGCCGGGCGCGGGCCCGCTCGCCGCCGCCGAGCCGGGCCGCGGCCAGCTTGCCGCGCAGCTCGCCGGCCAGCGCCTCGTGCGCCGCCTCGTTGGCCTTCCAGGCCTCCGACGCGGGATCCGCCGCGCTCGTCAGCTCCGGTGCCTCCTGCATCGCGCAGTCCCCTCATTCGGCTCGCGTCGTCCGGCTCCCGCTCGGTTAATGAGCGTTAACACGTTTCCCTCAGGTTAACGACCGCTAACGTCGCTGTCTAGAATTACCTCCATGGCCACCAGAACCGACGCCCCCACCCGCCGCGAGCAGATCCTCAAGGAGGCCGCGCGGCTCTTCGCCGAGCGCGGGTTCCACGGAGTCGGCGTCGACGAGATAGGCGCCGCGGTCGGTATCAGCGGCCCCGGGCTCTACCGTCACTTCGCGGGCAAGGACGCGATGCTCGCCGAGCTGCTCGTCGGCATCAGCGGACGGCTCCTGACCGGCGGCAAGCGCCGGCTCGCCGAATCCGACGGCGGCGACCCCGAGGTGCTGCTCGACTCCCTCATCGAGGGGCACATCGACTTCGCCCTCGACGACCGCCCCCTGATCACCCTGCACGACCGTGAGCTGGACCGCCTGCGCGACAGCGACCGCAAGCTGGTGCGCCAGCTCCAGCGCCAGTACGTCGAGCTGTGGGTCGAGGCGGTGCGCGAGGTCTATCCGGGCCTGGCCGAGCAGCCCGCGCGTGCCGCCGTGCACGCCGTCTTCGGCCTGCTCAACTCGACCCCGCACCTCGGCAGGTCCGGCGGACTGCCCGGCCGCGAGGCGACGGCGGGCCTGCTGCACCGCATGGCCCGCGGGGCATTCGAGGCCGCCCAGGCGTGATCTGCGTCTCTGGACGCTCCAGAAACTGGCGGGTAACGTACGTCTGAGCAAGCGCTTAGTCGTGCAGTGATGCCGTTTCCGAAGGAGCAGGTCGTGCGCCGTACCGTTTACAACGAGGACCACGAGGCGTTCCGGGACACCATCCGCGCCTTCATCGAGGCCGAGGTCGTGCCCGTCTACGACGAGTGGTTCGCGGCCGGGCAGGCCCCGCGCGACTTCTACTACAAGCTCGCCGAGCTCGGCGTCTTCGGCATCCGCGTGCCCGAGGAGTTCGGCGGCGCCGGCATCGACTCGTACAAGTTCGAGGCCGTGATGTACGAGGAGACCTCGCGCGCGGGTGTCCAGTTCGGCGGCTCCGGTGTGCACGTGCTGCTCGGCCTGCCGTACATCAAGATGCTCGCCACCGACGAGCAGAAGAAGCGCTTCCTGCCGAAGTTCGTCTCCGGCGAGGAGATGTGGGCCCTCGCGATGACCGAGCCGGGCACCGGCTCCGACCTCGCGGGCATGAAGACCACCGCCAAGCTCTCCGAGGACGGCACGCACTACGTCCTCAACGGCGCCAAGACCTTCATCACCGGCGGCGTCCACGCCGACAAGGTGATCGTCTGCGCCCGCACCGACGCGCCCACCGCCGAGGACCGCCGCCACGGCATCTCCCTCTTCGCGGTGGACACCAAGTCCGAGGGCTACTCCATAGGCCGCAAGCTCGACAAGCTCGGCCTGAAGACCTCCGACACCGCCGAGCTGGCGTTCGTCGACGTGAAGGTCCCCGTCGAGGACCTCCTCGGCGAGGAGAACAAGGGCTTCTACTACCTCGGCCACAACCTCGCCTCCGAGCGCTGGGGCATCGCTTTCGGCGCCTACGCGCAGGCCAAGGCCGCCGTCCGGTTCGCCAAGGAGTACGTCCAGGAGCGCGCCGTCTTCGGCAAGCCCGTCGCGTCCTTCCAGAACACCAAGTTCGAGCTGGCCGCCTGCCAGGCCGAGGTCGACGCCGCCGAGGCCGTCGCCGACCGCGCCCTCGAGGCCCTCGACGCGGGCGAGCTGACCCCCGCCGAGGCCGCCAGCGCCAAGCTGTTCTGCACCGAGGTCGCGCACCGCGTCATCGACCGCTGCCTCCAGCTGCACGGCGGCTACGGCTTCATGAACGAGTACCCGATCGCGCGCCTGTACGCGGACAACCGCGTCAACCGCATCTACGGCGGCACCAGCGAGATCATGAAGACGATCATCGCGAAGGACATGGGCCTGTAACCCACCCGTCCCTCCGCCTTCTGTAGAACTGGCTGTATGAATCAGGCACTGGAGTCCCTGCTCGATCTGCTCGACCTCGAGCAGATCGAGCAGGACATCTTCCGCGGGCAGTCCCGCTCCGCCGTCGTCCCCCGGGTCTTCGGCGGACAGGTGGCGGCCCAGGCGCTCGTCGCCGCCGGGCGCACCGTCCCCGGCGACCGGCACGCCCACTCGCTGCACGCGTACTTCCTCGTGGCCGGCGACCCGGGCGCGCCCATCGTCTACACCGTCGACCGGATCCGCGACGGGCGCTCCTTCACCACGCGCCGCGTCGTCGCCGTCCAGCACGGGCAGCCGATCTTCCATCTCTCGGCGTCCTTCCAGACGTACGAGGACGGGCTGGAGCACCAGGCGGCCATGCCGCCCGCACCCGACCCGGAGACGCTGCCCACCGCCGCCGAGATGCTGCCGCGCTACGCCGACGCGTTCGTCGAGCCCGGCGTCGCCGAGCGGCTCCTCGAAGCGCGCGAGGCCGTCGACCTGCGGTACGTGGACGCGCCGCCGTTCGGCAGCGTCGGCACCCCGCAGGAGCCGCGCTCGCAGGTCTGGTTCCGTACGAACGGCAAGCTCGACGGCGTCATCGACGAGCCGCTGCTGCACGTCTGCCTCGCCACGTACGTCTCCGACATGACGCTCCTGGACTCCGTGCTGCTCGCGCACGGGCGCGGGGGATGGGCCGTGGGCGACGTGGTCGGCGCCTCGCTCGACCACGCGATGTGGTTCCACCGGCCGTTCCGCGCGGACGAATGGCTCCTGTACGACCAGGAGTCGCCGTCGGCCTCGGGCGGGCGCGGCCTCGGCCAGGCCCGTATCTACACGCGCGACGGACAGCTCGCCATCTCCGTGATCCAGGAGGGCGTCGTCCGCGTCCCGCGGTGAGCCCGTGTGGTTCGCGGCGCGTGGCGATCGGACATACCGTCACGTGCATGGGCACGAGCGCTGAGCAGAGTGGGACGGCCGGGGACGCGGGGGAGGACGACGGGGGCGAGAGCGTCACCACCGTCCTCGTGGCGGCCGCCGCCAATCTCGGGATCGCCCTCGCCAAGGCCGTCGCCGGCATCATCAGCGGGTCGAGCGCCATGCTCTCGGAGGCGGCCCACTCGGTCGCCGACACGGTCACCGAGGTGCTGCTGCTCACCGCGCTGAAGCGCAGCGAGAAGCCCGCGGACGAGGAACACCCCCTCGGCTACGGGCCCGAGCGCTACATCTGGGCCATGCTCGCCGCCGTCGCCACCTTCGTCGGCGGCGCCGTCTTCTCGGTCTACGACGGCATCCACACCCTGATCGCCGGCGAGGAGCTCGGCAACCCGCTCGTCTCGTACATCGTCCTCGCCGTCGCCTTCGTCCTCGAAGGCTTCTCCCTGCGCACCGGGATCAGGCAGGTCCGCGGGGAGGCTGCCCGCACGGGGGCGCCCGTGGGCCACTATCTGCGCCGCACCCCCGACACGGCCGTCAAGGCCGTCGTCATGGAGGACTCGGCGGCCCTCGTCGGCCTGCTCCTCGCCGCGGGCGGACTGCTCGGCGGTCAGCTCACCGGCTCCGGCGTCTGGGACGCCATCGCCTCCCTGTGCATCGGCGCCCTGCTCCTGTACGTCGCCTGGGTCCTCGGACGGTCCAACGCCGAACTCCTCATCGGGCGCCCGCTGCCCAAGCCGGTCCGCCTGGAGATCCGCGAAATCCTCGCGGGCGTCGAGCACATCGAGGCCGTGCTCGAACTGACCACCCTCGTCCAGGGGCCGCGCGAGGCGCTCGTCGCGGCGAAGGTCGACCTGCGCGACACCTCCACCGCCGCGCAGATCGAGTGGGCCTGCGAGGAGGCGGCCGGCCGGCTGCGCGAGCGGTTCCCGAACGTGACCCGGGTCTACCTCGACCCGACGCCCGGCTTCGCGCAGCGGCGCGAGGAGGGGCTCAACCCGTGGGGCTGAGGCCCGCCGCGTCGAGGAGATACGCCGTCATCGGGTCGTAGTGGCGCGGGCTCGTGACGTGGTCGTCCAGCGGCACCGTCACCTGAAGGGTGCCCTCCGCCTCCCCGATGAACAGCGCCGGGTCGTTGCAGTCCGCGTAACCGATGGAGTCGATCCCGCGCCGGCCCGCGCAGCCCGCCCAGCCGTGGTCGGCGACGACCAGGTCCGGCAGGGCGCGCTCCTCGCGCTCCAGGCCGTCCAGGATCCGCGCCATGGGGTCCGGGGAATGCGTGTGCCACAGTGTCGCGCCGCGCTCCAGCATCGCCACGTCCGCGAACTGGAAGACCATGCCCTCGTCCGTGGAGAGGCCCTCGGGAATCACGACGATCTCGCAGCCCGCCGCGCGCAGCGCCGCGGCCGTCGCGCGGTGCACGTCGAGAAGGCCGCCCGGGTGCCCGGTCGCGAACAGGACGCGCTCCTTGCCGGCCGCCGCCTTGCGCAGCCGGGCGCCCATGCGCTCCAGGGCGTCGACCGTGAGCTGCGGGTCGATGGTGTCCTGGCCGAAGCGGTACTCGGGATCGTCGTTCACGCCGCAGCGCTCCGCCATCACCGCGAGGACGTCCTGCTCGTCGGTCCAGCGGTCGCCGAGCTCCAGGCCGAGCCAGTAGTGGCGGTCGCCGTTCGCGAGCCTGCGGTAGTGGGAGAGGTTGTTGTCGCGGGGTGTGGCCACGTCGCCCGCGATGCGGGTGCGGATCAGATGGTCGACGAGCGCGGCGCGGCTGGGGATCCCGGGTATCGGCATGCACCCCATTGTGCCGTCGGGCGCTGTGACGGGCCCCGACGTCCCGGGGGGTGGGACGGGCGTCACTCTGCGTGGCGCAGAGCGAACCACAGCTCCATGCGCACGTCGGGGTCGTCCAGGTCGGTGTCCAGGAGCGTCGCGCACTTCGCGATGCGCTGACGCACGGTGTTGCGGTGGACGGCGAGCGCGGTGGCCGTACGGTCCCAACTCCCGTGCAGGGAGAGCCAGGTACGCAGCGTCTCGGTCAGTGCGGGCGTGTGGGAGATCGGGGCGAGGAGCGTCCGGGCATGGGCCGTCGCCTCCCCCGGGTCGAGGAGCGAGGCGAGTCCCCGCGCGTCCGCGTGGTGGTGGACGAGCGGGACATGGGTCGCCCTCGCCCGGGTCAGGGCGCGGGACGCCTGCGCGTCGGCCGCCGTCAGGTCCTCCGTGGGAGCCGCGCCGCTCACCCCCATCACCCAGCCCTCCTGGGCGATGACCTCCTGGTCCGCCGGGAGCAGGGCGCGTACGAGGGAGTCGGTGGTGTCGACCAGGGGCGTGCCCAGGGAGACGGGCGGCGCGGACGGGTACTCCGGCACGGCGTGGACCACCCGCCACATGCCGTCGCCGAGCAGCGCCGCGACGCCGGCCGGCTCCTCGCCGAGCAGGAGCCGGACCAGGGCCGCCGAGCGGGCCGCCTCGGCCGTCGTCTGGTGTTCGCCCGTGAGCAGGGAGAGCAGGACCACCGCGACCCCCGCGATCGTGTGGTCGCCGGGGTCGCGGTGCCCGACCGCCGTTCCCAGCGCGTAACCCTGGCCGCCGCCCAGCGCGTACGCCGCCAGATGCGCCCCGCCCACCGTGTCCGCCGCCGACGTGGGCGCGGGGAAGAGGCGCGTCTCGCCGGGGCGCACGATCCGCATCAGCTGCGCCATCGCCGCGCTCACCTCGGCCGACGGGTCGGGGCCCGCCCGGCCGACCTCCGAGCCGTCCGGCGCGGTGAGCACCGCCCAGCCGCCGGTGCGCTGCGCCAGCTGCCGCAGCACCGCGGGCACCGGGTAGGGGCGCGCCGCCGCCGTGGCGAGGCCCTGCTGCGCCTCGCTCACCCTGCGCAGCTCCGCGTGCCGCGCCTGCGCCATCAGCTGCCACACCGCGCGCGTCACCCCGCTGAACGTGGAGCGCGGCGGCACCTCGAGGAGCGGCAGCCCGTGCCGCTCGCAGGCCTCGACCAGGGCGCGCGGCACCGTGTCGTGCACCGGCGCGACCCCGAAGCCGAGCGCGGCGCCGCCCGCAGCGACGATCCGCGCCACATAGTCGTCGTAATAGGGACCCGTGCCCGCCGACTCCGTCGCGTGCACCCCGGCGGTCAGCAGCAGCTCACCGCCGAGCAGGTACGGATACGGGTCGGCCATCTCGGACGTGTGCGCCCAGTGGATCACCGTGTCCGGGCCGACGGGCGGGCCCGCGATCTGGCGCAGGCCCAGGTCCTCGCGGGCGAGCAGCGCGGTGAGCGGCACCGGCGGGGTGGGCGGAACGGCCGGTGCGGGGGGCACAGAGGGGCCCGCCGCAGGCCGGGTTGCGTCCGGCATGGTGGATGTTTTCTCCATCCAGTCGCGAGAGAGTGGATAAAAAGTACACTTCAGCGTTGCTTTCAGGCCACCTAAGGTCGTGCCGACCGCAGGCCTCGGGTACGGGCGGATGTCCCCACGGGCCGGTCACCCACCCCCATCTGCACGACACGCCACCGAGGTGCGCGAAGGAGGGCCCTATGGCCGTCGACTACACAGTGATCGTCGTCTATCTCGCCGGCATGCTCGCCATGGGCTGGTGGGGCATGCGCCGCGCCAAGTCCAAGAGCGAGTTCCTCGTGGCGGGCCGCAGGCTCGGCCCGATGATGTACTCCGGCACCATGGCCGCGATCGTCCTCGGCGGCGCCTCCACCATCGGCGGCGTCGGCCTCGGCTACCAGTACGGCCTGTCCGGCGCGTGGATGGTCTTCACCATCGGCCTCGGCCTGCTCGCGCTGTCCGTGTTCTTCTCGGCGCGCATCGCCCGCCTGAAGGTCTACACCGTCTCCGAGATGCTCGACCTGCGCTACGGCGGCCGGTCCGGGCTCATCTCCGGCGTCGTGATGTGGGCGTACACGCTGATGCTCGCCGTCACCTCGACCATCGCCTACGCCACGATCTTCGACGTGCTGTTCGACATGAACCGCACCATCGCGATCATCCTCGGCGGCTCGATCGTCGTCGCGTACTCGACGCTCGGCGGCATGTGGTCCATCACCCTCACCGACATGGTGCAGTTCGTGGTGAAGACCATCGGCGTACTGCTCCTGCTGCTGCCGATCGCCGTCATCAAGGCCGGCGGCTTCAGCGAGATGAAGGCCAAGCTGCCCACCGAGTACTTCGACCCGCTGGGCATCGGCGGCGAGACGATCTTCACTTACGTGCTGATCTACACGTTCGGCATGCTGATCGGCCAGGACATCTGGCAGCGCGTGTTCACCGCCCGCAGCGACAAGGTCGCCCGCGTCGGCGGCACCGTCGCCGGCACCTACTGCCTGGTCTACGCCGTCGCCGGCGCCGTCATCGGCACCGCCGCGAAGGTCATGTACCCGAAGCTGCCGAGCGCCGACGCCGCGTTCGCGACCATCGTCAAGGACGAGCTCCCCATCGGTGTGCGCGGCCTGGTGCTCGCCGCCGCGCTCGCCGCCGTCATGTCGACCTCGTCCGGCGCGCTGATCGCCTGTGCGACCGTCGCCAACAACGACATCTGGTCGCGGCTGCGGGGCGCCATCAAGCCCTCCGGCGGCAACCAGGACGAGCCCCACGACGAGGTGAAGGGCAACCGCCTCTTCATCCTGATCATGGGCGTCGCGACGATCTGCATCGCCATCGCGCTCAACAACGTCGTCGAGGCCCTGACCGTCGCCTACAACCTGCTCGTCGCCGGGCTCCTCGTGCCGATCCTCGGCGGCCTGCTGTGGAAGCGCGGCACCGTGGCCGGCGCCCTCGCCGCCGTCTGTGTCGGCGGACTCTCCGTCATCGGCCTGATGTGGGGCTACGGGATCCTCGCCAACGAGCCCGTCTACTACGGCCTCCTGCTCTCCCTCGCCGCCTTCGTCGTCGTCTCCCTGGCCACCAAGCCCACCGACGCCGCGGTGCTCGCGACCTGGCGTGAGCGGCTCGCCGGGCGCGGGGCGGAGACGGACCCGGAGCCGGCCACCGTCACCCAGTAAGTTCGAAAAGCGCTGCGCAGCCCGCCAAGGGCTGCGCAGCGCCAAGAAGTGTAGGAAAGAAGGCAATTCGCATGAGCAGCAACGAGACGCCCCGCGGTCCGGTCGACTCCTCCCGCGTCCCGCGGTACGCCGGTCCCGCCACCTTCGCCCGGCTGCCCCGCCTCGACGAGGTGGGCACCGCGGACGTGGCCGTCGTCGGCGTGCCCTTCGACACGGGTGTCTCGTACCGGCCGGGCGCCCGCTTCGGCGGCAACGCGATCCGCGAGGCGTCCCGGCTGCTGCGCCCCTACAACCCGGCGCAGGACGCCTCCCCGTTCGCCCTCGCGCAGGTCGCGGACGCCGGTGACATAGCGGCCAACCCGTTCAACATCAACGAGGCCGTCGAGACGATCGAGGCCGCGGCCGACGACCTCCTCGGCACCGGCGCCCGCATGATGACGCTCGGCGGCGACCACACCATCGCGCTGCCGCTCCTTCGCTCGGTCGCCAAGAAGCACGGCCCGGTCGCGCTGCTCCACTTCGACGCGCACCTCGACACGTGGGACACGTACTTCGGCGCCGAGTACACGCACGGCACGCCGTTCCGCCGGGCGGTGGAGGAGGGCATCCTCGACACCGAGGCCCTCTCCCACGTCGGCACGCGCGGCCCGCTGTACGGCAAGCAGGACCTGACCGACGACGAGAAGATGGGCTTCGGCATCGTCACCTCGGCGGACATCTACCGCCGCGGCGCCGACGAGGTCGCCGACCAGCTGCGCCAGCGCATCGGCGACCGCCCGCTGTACATCTCCATCGACATCGACTGCCTCGACCCGGCGCACGCGCCAGGCACCGGCACCCCCGAGGCCGGCGGCATGACCTCCCGCGAGCTCCTGGAGATCCTGCGCGGCCTGTCGTCCTGCAACCTCGTCTCCGCCGACGTCGTCGAGGTCGCCCCGGCCTACGACCACGCGGAGATCACCGCCGTCGCCGCCTCGCACACCGCGTACGAGCTGACGACGATCATGTCCCGTCAGATCGCGCAGAGCCGTCAGGAGGCAGACGCCAAGTGACGCACGACCACGACCTGGAACTGCTGCCCACCGAGGCGCAGACCGAAGCCGCCCTGAACCCTCCGCCCGGCCGCAACGGCGGTGACCTCGTCGTCGAGACGCTGCACGGCCTCGGCGCGTCCACCGTCTTCGGGCTCCCCGGCCAGCACGCGCTCGGCATGTTCGACGCGCTGCGCCGCTCGGACCTGCGGTACGTGGGCCTGCGCGTGGAGAACAACGCGGGCTTCGCGGCCGACGCCTACGGGCGCGTGACCGGTGAGGTCGCGCCCCTCCTGCTCTCCACCGGGCCCGGCGCGCTGATGTCGCTCGCCGCGCTCCAGGAGGCGGCGGCAGCTTCGGCGCCGGTCCTGGCCATCGGCAGCCAGATCCCGGTCGCCGGGCTCGGCGGCGGACGCCACGGCTATCTGCACGAACTCCGGGACCAGCAGGCCTCGTTCCGGGACGTGGTCAAGTCCGTCCACACCGTACGGACGCAGTCGCAGATCCCCTCCGCGATCGCCGCCGCCTGGGAGTCCGCCCTCACCGCGCCGCACGGCCCGGTCTGGGTGGAGATCCCGCAGGACGTGCTCCTCGCACAGACGACCCTTCCGGTCGTCACGGCGATGGACGCGACCCCGCGCGACCTCGTTCCGCGCCCCGAACTGACCGCTGTGGCAGCCGACTTGCTGTCGCGCGCCGAGCGTCCCGTGATCATCGCGGGCGGCGGTGTCGTACGGGCGGACGCCTCCGGCAAGCTGGTCGCGCTCGCGGAACGGCTGGACGCCCCGGTCGTCACGACCTTCGGCGGCAAGGGCGCGTTCCCCTGGGAGCACCCCCTCTCGCTCCAGTCCTGGATGGAGGACCGCCACACGACGGACCTCCTGGAGGACGCCGACGTCCTCCTCGTCGTCGGCTCCGGCCTGGGCGAACTCTCCTCGAACTACCACACGTTCGCGCCGCGCGGCCGGGTGATCCAGATCGAGGCGGACGCCGGAAAGCTGGAGTCCAACCACCCGGCGCTCGGCATCCACGCCGATGCGCGTCTCGCGCTGTCGGCGCTCCTGGAGACGGTCGCGGAGCGCGTGGACCCGTCCGCACCCGAGCGGGTTTCGGCCCTGCTCGCCGCCGTCCGCGAACGCCTCGACGGCCAGGACCTGGCCTTCGAACGGGAGATCCTGGGTTCCGTGAGGGCGGCCCTCCCGGCCTCCTCCCCCTCCTTCTGGGACATGACGATCCTGGCGTACTGGGCCTGGTCGGCATGGCCGGGCGCGCTGCACTCGGCACAGGGCGCGGGCGGCCTCGGCTACGGCTTCCCGGCCGCGCTCGGCGCCGCCGCGGCCGACCCGTCGAAGCCGGTCCTCGCGGTCTCGGGTGACGGCGGCGCGATGTACTCCATCGCGGAACTGGCCACGGCGAAGCAGTACAACCTGCCGGTGACCTGGCTGATCGTGGACGACGGCGGCTACGGCATCCTGCGCGAGTACATGACGGACGCGTTCGGCGAGGCGACGGCGACGGAACTCTCCCGCCCGGACTTCGTGGCGCTGGCGGAGTCCTTCGGGGTCCCGGGCGTACGCACGTCCCCGGAGACGCTCCAGGACGACCTGGCGAAGGCGCTCGCGGAACCTGGCCCGTCGGTCGTGGTGCTCCCGGCACTGCTGAAGATGTTCGCGCCTACGCATCTGGGCTGAGGCGATCAGGGCGATCGGTTGGTCGCGCGGCGGCCCCCGGGAGATGTCTCCCGGGGGCCGCCGGCGTTTGCGGTCCTCGGTCAGCCAGGGGGTGCGTCCACGGGGTGCCGAGCAGCTCCGTCACGCGCTCCCGGATCTGCCGGGGTTTCGTACAACCCTTCGCCCCCACCCGGGAGTCATGTGAGGCGAGCGCGCTCGATCGAGGCGTGCTCGTTTCGTTCCAGGGGGGAAGCCCATGACTCGCCGAACATCCATACGTGCTGCCCGCGTGCTCCCGGCGGTCGTCGCCGCCGGGGTGCTCGTACCCGTGGTCGCGGGCGTCGCGCCCGCGTCCGCCGCCACCGCGCCGCAGGTCAGCTGCACCTCCGGCAAGGCCGGGCTCGCCGCCAAGCTGCAGAAGGACATCACCGCCGCCCTCGCGTCCCGCAAGGGCACGGTCGCCGTCGGGCTCTACGACCGGACCACGAAGACCACGTGCTCGCTGCGGGCCACGTCCTCGTACGACTCCGCCAGTGTCGTGAAGGTGACCGTCCTCGCCACCCTGCTCTGGGACGCCAAGAAGACCAACCGGTATCTGACGACGCGCGAGGCGAACCTCGCCACCGCCATGATCACCAAGTCGGACAACGCGGCCACCACGTCGCTGTGGAAGCAGCTCGGCACCACCAAGGTGAAGGGCTTCCTCAAGGCCGCCGGGATGACGCGGACCGTGCCGGGGTCCGGCGGTTACTGGGGGCTGACCCAGATCAACGTCCAGGACGAGCAGAAGCTGCTCTCGCTGGTCACCGCCAAGAACGCCGTCCTCAGTGACAACTCCCGCGCCTACATCCTCAAGCTCATGGGGAAGGTCGTGTCCTCGCAGCGGTGGGGGACCCCGGCCGGCGCGCCCTCGTCCGTCGCCGTACATGTCAAGAACGGCTGGCTGGAGCGCTCCACGTACGGCTGGCGTGTACACAGCATCGGCGCCTTCCAGGGGGGCGGCCACGACTACACCATTTCGGTTCTGACGCACGGCAACAGCACGATGAGTTACGGCGTGGACACGATCCAGGCCGTGGCGCGGGCCATACACAAGGACCTGACGCCGACCACCCCGGCCGCGTCCCGCTACACGCCGACCAGCACGCCCAAGGAGGCCTTCGTCGCCGTGCCGCAGGGCTGACGTGCCGCAGGACTGAGCGGCAGGGACGGGGCCGGCCGAGGACCAAAGGTCCGGGCGGCCTCCGTCCTTGGTCCCGGTCCGCTCCCCGATGTGTTGCGGCGGGATGAAATCCGCCGGTCTCCGCGTTGGGCCTCTCGGCAGGTCAGGACAACAGGAGGCGGACACGTGGCGGAGCAACGGGGCTGGGGCCGGCGTCTCGCCGGGTACGCATGGCGGTACCCGAAGGACGTCGTGCTCGCGCTCGGGGCGTCCCTGGGCGGCATGGCCGTCATGGCGCTGGTGCCCCTGATCACCAAGGTGATCATCGACGACGTGGTCCAGGACCACACCCGCTCCATGGCCCCCTGGGCGGGCGTCCTGATCGGCGCCGCCCTCGTCGTCTACGTCTTCACCTACATCCGCCGCTACTACGGCGGCCGCCTCGCGCTCGACGTCCAGCACGACCTGCGCAACGAGATGTACGGAACGATCACCCGGCTCGACGGCCGGCGCCAGGACGAGCTGTCCACCGGCCAGGTCGTCGGCCGGGCGACCAGCGACCTCCAGCTCATCCAGGGCCTGCTCTTCATGCTCCCGATGACCATCGGGAACGTCCTGCTCTTCCTGATCTCCCTCGTGATCATGGCGTGGCTGTCCCTGCCGCTCACCCTCGTCGCGCTCGCCGTCGCCCCCGCCCTCTGGTTCATCGCCAAGCGCAGCCGCTCCCGCCTCCACCCCGCCACCTGGTACGCGCAGGCGCAGGCCGCCGCCGTCGCCGGGGTCGTGGACGGGTCTGTCTCCGGCGTGCGCGTGGTCAAGGGCTTCGGGCAGGAGGACCAGGAGACCGGGAAGCTCAGGGAGGTCGGGCGGCGGCTGTTCGCCGGGCGCCTGCGCACCATCCGCCTGAACTCCAAATTCACCCCCGCGCTCCAGGCCGTGCCCGCGCTCGGCCAGGTCGCGATGCTCGCCCTCGGCGGCTGGCTCGCGGTCCGCGGCCAGATCACGCTGGGCACGTTCGTCGCGTTCTCCAGCTACCTCGCCCAGCTCGTCGGACCCGTCCGCATGCTCGCCATGGTCCTGACCGTCGGCCAGCAGGCCCGCGCGGGCGTCGAGCGCGTCCTCGAACTGATCGACACGGAGCCGTCCATCGAGGACGGCAAGAAGGAACTGCCCGCCGACGCCCCCGCGACCGTCGAGTTCGACGATGTCTCCTTCTCCTACGAAGGTGCCGACCGGGCCGTCCTGGACGGACTGTCCTTCGAGATCCCGGCCGGCCAGACCCTCGCCGTCGTCGGCTCCTCCGGCTCCGGCAAGTCCACCGTCTCGCTGCTCCTGCCGCGCTTCTACGACGTCACGCACGGCGCCGTCCTCGTCGGCGGCCACGACGTGCGCGAACTGACCCTCGACTCGCTGCGGGCGGCCATCGGGCTCGTGCCCGAGGACTCCTTCCTCTTCTCCGACACCATCCGCGCGAACATCGCGTACGGCGCCCCGGAGGCGACCGACGAGCAGATCGAGACGGCGGCCCGCGCCGCCCAGGCCGACCGCTTCATCGCCGAGCTTCCCGACGGGTACGACACGACCGTCGGCGAGCACGGCCTCACGCTCTCCGGCGGCCAGCGCCAGCGCGTCGCGCTCGCCCGCGCCATCCTCACCGACCCCCGTCTCCTCGTCCTCGACGACGCCACGTCCGCCGTCGACGCGCGCGTGGAGCACGAGATCCACGAGGCGCTGCGCGGCGTCATGGCCGGCCGCACCACCCTCCTCATCGCCCACCGCCGCTCCACCCTCGGCCTCGCCGACCGCATCGCCGTCCTCGACGGCGGGCGCCTCGCCGCGATCGGCACCCACGAGGAGCTGGAGGCCGGATCGGCCCTCTACCGGCGCCTGCTCACCGACCCCGACGAGCTCGGCGGGGTCTCACCGGGCCACGTCGCGCCCGCGCTCCCCGACGAGGACACCTCCGTACGCGACGAGCTGGACGCCGAGTTCGACGCCGAGCGCGGGATCACGCCCGCCCTGTGGACGGGCGACCGCGAGGCGAAGAACGCCGAGGACCCGGCGCTCGCCGGGATGCCCGCGACGCCCGAACTGCTGGCGCAGGTCGAAGCCCTGCCCGCCGCGACCGACGTCCCGGACATCGACGAGGCGCGCGCGGTGACGGCCGAGGAGTCGTACGGGCTGCGCCGCCTGCTGCGCGGATTCGGCGCGCCCCTGCTGATCAGCCTCGTGCTCGTCGCCCTCGACGCGGGCATGGGCCTGCTGCTCCCCGTGCTGATCCGGCACGGCATCGACGAGGGCGTCTCGCAGCTGGCGCTCGGCGCCGTGTGGGCGGCCGCCGGGCTCGGCCTGGTCACCGTCCTCGTCCAGTGGTGCGCGCAGATCGGCGAGACCCGCATGACGGGACGCACCGGCGAGCGGGTCCTCTACTCGCTGCGGCTGAAGATCTTCTCCCAGCTCCAGCGGCTCGGACTCGACTACTACGAGCGGGAGCTGACCGGGCGCATCATGACCCGGATGACGACCGACGTGGACGCCCTGTCGACGTTCCTCCAGACCGGCCTGGTCACCGCGTTCGTCTCCGTCGTCACCTTCTTCGGCATCATGGGCGCCCTCCTCGTCATCGACGTCCAGCTCGCCCTGGTCGTCTTCGCGACGCTCCCGCCGCTGATCGTCGGCACGGTCTTCTTCCGCCGCTCCAGCGTCAAGGCGTACGAACTCGCCCGCGAGCGCGTCTCGGTGGTCAACGCCGACCTCCAGGAGTCCGTCGCCGGGCTGCGCATCGTGCAGGCGTTCCGGCGCGAACGCTCGGGCGCCGCACGGTTCGCCGAGCGCAGCGGCGCCTACCGCAGCGCCCGTATCCGCGGCCAGTGGCTGATCTCGGTGTACTTCCCGTTCGTTCAGTTCCTGTCGTCCGTCGCTGCCGCCGCGGTCCTGATGGTGGGCGCGGGCCGGGTCGAGGCGGGCACCCTGACGACCGGTGCGCTCGTCGCGTACCTCCTCTACATCGACCTGTTCTTCGCGCCCGTGCAGCAGCTCTCCCAGGTGTTCGACGGCTACCAGCAGGCCACCGTCTCGCTCGGCCGCATCCAGGAGCTGCTCCAGGAGCCGACGTCCACGAAGGACGCCGACGAACCCCTCGACGTGCTCTCCCTGCGCGGCGACATCGCCTTCGAGGACGTCGACTTCGCGTACGGGGCCGCCGACGGCTCCGAGGCGGCACTCAGCGACGTGGCCCTGCGCATCCCCGCCGGGCAGACCGTCGCCTTCGTCGGCGAGACCGGCGCGGGCAAGTCGACCCTCGTCAAGCTCGTCGCCCGCTTCTACGACCCGACGGCGGGCCGCGTCACCGTCGACGGCACCGACCTGCGCGACCTCGACCTGACGAGCTACCGCCACCGCCTCGGCGTCGTGCCGCAGGAGGCGTACCTCTTCCAGGGCACCGTGCGCGACGCCATCGCCTACGGCCGCCCCGACGCGACCGACGCCCAGGTGGAGGCGGCGGCCCGCGCGGTCGGCGCGCACGAGATGATCGCCACCCTCGAGGGCGGCTACCTCCACGAGGTCGCCGAGCGCGGCCGCAATCTGTCGGCGGGGCAGCGGCAGCTGATCGCCCTGGCCCGCGCCGAACTCGTCGACCCCGACATCCTGCTGCTCGACGAGGCGACCGCCGCGCTCGACCTCGCCACGGAGGCCCAGGTCAACCAGGCCACGGACCGCATAGCGGGCAAGCGCACGACCCTCGTCGTCGCGCACCGGCTCACCACCGCGGCCCGCGCCGACCGGGTCGTCGTGATGGCGGACGGGCGCGTCGCGGAGGACGGCACGCACACCGAGCTCCTCGCACTCGGCGGACGGTACGCCGAGCTGTGGCGGACCTTCGTCGGCGAGCCCGAGCCCGAGGCCGGGATCAGCTCTTCGCTGTGACGGGGGATCGGTGCAACCACCGGACCTGTGTGCCGCGTCCGTTCATCAGTACGCTGTGGCACACGTGACGGGAGGGGCGACGGTGGGTGGAGGCATGAGCGAGGGCGCCATACGCAGACGGCTGGCGGCCGGGGCGGCGGTACTGATTTCCTCGGCGCTGCTGGCCCTCGCGGGGCCGGCCGTCGGCACGGCGCAGGCCGCGGCGATCTGCCCCGGCCACAAGGTGCGCACCCTGCCGTTCTCCACCGGCAGGACGGTCCTCTACCGCAGCGGCAACTACCTCTGCGCGTACACCCTCACCAAGCGCGACGGCGTACGGCAGAAGATGTCGGTCAGCGTGCAGGCACGCGGCAGCAGGCCGGTTCAGGACAGCGGGCGCTACCTGCACCACGCGGGCCCGGTGACCGTCCACACGGGCCACCGCTGCGTGTGGGTGAGGGGCACGGTCGGCGGGGCCTCGGTGAGCTCGGGCTGGATCCTCTGCTGAACGCGCGCCCCGTGCGCTGACAGAACACCAAGAACCCCTGACAGAACAGATGTTCCTCCGCTAGGTTCCGGTGCGCATCTGTGTTCTACAGGGGAGTATGCATGCGCAATGCGCTCAGATGGCTGCTCGCGTTCGTGGTGCTGATAGGCACCGTGAGTACGGCCACAGCGGCCACCGCCGCTCAGGCCCGGCCGGCGGCCTCCGACACCAGTACCGACATCAAGGACCGGCTCCTCGCCATACCCGGCATGAGTCTGGTGGAGGAGAAGCCCTACACGGGCTACCGCTACTTCGTCCTCAACTACACCCAGCCGGTCGACCACCGGCACCCGTCCAAGGGCACCTTCCAGCAGCGCATCACCGTGCTGCACAAGGACGTCAGCCGCCCGACGGTCATGTTCACCAGCGGCTACAACGTCTCCACGACGCCCAGCCGCAGCGAGCCGACCCGCATCGTCGACGGCAACCAGATCTCCGTGGAGTACCGCTACTTCACCCCGTCCCGGCCCGCGCCGGCCGACTGGTCCAAGCTCGACATCTGGCAGGCGGCCGGCGACCAGCACGGCATCTACCAGGCCCTCAAGCCGATCTACGGCAAGAACTGGCTGACCACCGGCGGTTCCAAGGGCGGCATGACGGCCACGTACTACGAGCGCTTCTACCCGCGCGACATGGACGGCGTCGTCGCGTACGTCGCGCCGAACGACGTCGTGAACAAGGAGGACTCGGCGTACGACGACTTCTTCAAGACGGTCGGCCCGAAGGACTGCCGCGTGGCGCTGCAGAACGTGCAGCGCGAGACGCTGGTGCGCCGCGACGCCCTGGAGAAGAAGTACGCGGACTACCTGAAGGCCAACAACTACACCGTGGACACGGTCGGTTCGCTGGACAAGGCATACGAGGCCACGGTCCTCGACCTGGTGTGGGGCTTCTGGCAGTACCAGCCGTCGCAGACGGCGTGCGCCGAGGTGCCCGACGCCGCGACGGTCACGGACCAGGCGCTCTTCGACTACGTCGACGCGGTCGGCGGCTGGTCCTCGTACGCGGACCAGAGCCTCGCCACGTACACGCCGTACTACTACCAGGCGGGTACGCAGCTCGGCTCGCCCGACATCAAGCAGCCCTGGCTGGGCAACCTGTCGCGCTACGGCTACCAGCCGCCGCGCAACTTCGTGCCGCGCTCCATCCCGATGAAGTTCCAGCCGTCGGCGATGCGCGACGTGGACTCCTGGGTGCGCCACCACGCGACGCGGATGCTGTACGTCTACGGCTCCAACGACCCGTGGGGCGCCGAGCGGTTCCGCCCGGGCAAGGGCTCCGAGGACTCGTACGTGCTCACCGCCCCCGGCGCCAACCACGGGGCGAACGTCGCCGGTCTGAACGCCGACGACAAGACGTTCGCCACGGAGCGGATCCTGAAGTGGGCCGGCGTCTCCGCCCCCGCCGCGCAGGCCGCGAAGCCGCTGGCGCCGTACGACGCCAGGCTCGACAAGCACGACGTCCGGCGCGAGCCGGCCCTGCGGCCGTAGGGGCTACACCCGGACCGCGCATCCCACCGGTTCGGACCCGCCCAGCGTCACGTACAACGACGTGAGCGCGGGGCACTCGGCGCGGGTGGCCGCCGCGGCGGCCACCCGGTACCGGGGCCTCTCGGTGCCGGAGCCGTCGCAGGCGGTCTCGCGGACCTGGCCGTGGCCCGCCGCGTACACGCAGTCCCCGACGATCGTGCGGGGCCCGCCGCCGCCCCCCGGATCGCCGGGGTGCGGCGGCTCCAGGTTGCGCATGCAGGCGTAGCCCCGCGTGATCCCCCCGTCGCCGCTCTCGTCCGGCGCGGGCCGGTTCTCGCTGATGTGGAGGACGAAGTCGGTGCGGGCCGGGCACATGGGCCCGGCCGCCGCCTTTCCGTCATGGCGCGCGGTGACCCGCGCCACCGCGCGCTCGCTTCTGCACGGCACCTCGGTGAACGTGCCGCGCCCCCGCGAGCTGCACTCGTCCACGGCGAGGAACACCGCCCCGTACCCCGACGGTGACCGGCTCGCCCCCGGCGAAGGCCCGCCGGACCCCGCGTCCGGCGGCCCCTGACACCCCACGGCCGTCGCGGCGAGCAACGCCGCGCACACCGCCCCCACCCACCGCGCCCTGTTCCACGCAATCATGGCAATCCCCCCGATACACACCCCAGCGTGCCCGCCGGGGCGGGCGCACGCCAGGTGTGCAGGGTGGTTCGGGTCGCTCGGGGGTGGCGCGCCGGGTGTGCGGCGTACGTCTAGTACGACAAGCCGTAGCCGATCGGGTACAGCACCTGCGTCGGATCGTCGGCCCGCTGGACGGGCACGGGCAGCTTGCCCCGCGGCCTGGCCCGGCCCGCGATCACCCGGACCGCGGCCCGCAGTTCGACGTCCGTCCACGAGTACGCGGCGAGCGAGGCGCCGACGCCGGGCACCTGCGCGATGTCGTACGGGTTGCGGATCGCGACCGCGACGACGGGGACGCCGGTGGCGGCCAGGGCGTTCACGAGCCGCTGCTGACTGCTGCCCGCTCCGACGTTGTACGTGCCGACCAGGACCGCGTCCTTGCCCTGGGCGGCGGCCACCGCCTCGTCGATCTTCGCCTGGTTCGGCGCGGTGCCGGTCGACAACACCGTGGCGGTGAAGCCGAGTTCGGTCAGCGCCTGGCCGAGCGTCGTCGTGGGCGGGCCCGTCGTGCCGGACGGCGAGGCCGGGTCGGCGCCGACGACGAGGATGTTCCTGTGGGTGCGCCGGGACAGCGGCAGCAGGCCGTTCTTGTTGAGCAGCAGCGTCGTCGTGGCCTCGGCGATGCGGTCCGCGGCGGCCAGGTGGTCGCGCGTACCGACCGTCTTGTCGACGCCGCGGCCGGTGACGTACGGCTCGTCGAAGAGGCCCAGCTTCTCCTTGAGGCGCAGGACGCGCAGGATCGACTCGTCGAGGCGTGCCTCCGTCAGCTCGCCGTTCTTCACGGCGTCGAGGACGGCGTTCCAGGACACCGCGAGGGAGGGCGGGTTGAGGAGCTGGTCCACGCCCGCCTTCAGGGCGAGCACCGGCACGCGGTCGTCGCCGTACTTGTCGCGCACGCCCTGCATGCCGAGGGAGTCGGTCACGATGAGGCCCTCGAAGCCGAGCTCCTGGCGCAGGATGCCCGTCATGATCGGGTGCGAGAGCGTCGCCGGGTCGCCCGAGCCGTCGAGGTCGGGAACCATGATGTGCGCGGTCATGATCGAGTCGATGCCCGCGGCGATGGCGGCCTTGAACGGCGGGGCGTCGATCTTCTGCCACTGCTCGCGCGTGTGCGTGATGATCGGGAACCCGAAGTGGCTGTCGGTGGCGGTGTCGCCATGGCCGGGGAAGTGCTTGGCCGTGGAGGCGATGTCGCTGCTCTGGTAGCCCTTGACCTCGGCGGCGACCAGGCCCGCGACGGCCTCGGGGTCGGCGCCGAAGGAGCGCACGCCGATGACCGGGTTGGCCGGGTTGATGTTCACGTCGGCGTCGGGCGCGTAGTTCTGGCGGATGCCGACCGCGCGCAGTTCGGCGCCGGCGATCCGGCCCAGGGTGCGGGCGTCGGAGCGGGAGCCGCCCGCGCCGACGGCCATGGCACCGGGGAAGAGCGTCGCGGGCTCGCCGACACGGCAGACGATGCCGTGTTCCTGGTCGGTGGAGATGAGCAGCGGGATGCGGCTCGGCTGGGCGAGGCCCGCGCGCTGGATGCCGTTCGAGAGGTCGGCGATCTGGTGCGGGTCCCGGGTGTTGTGAGCCCAGGTGAAGTAGATGATGCCGCCGAGCTTGTACTTGTCGATCAGTTCGGCCGCGGTGCGGACGCCGATCTCGGCGAGGTTGGCGTCGATGTCGGCCTGGTCGGGGTCGGTGGCGGAGTGGCCGTAGACCCGCATCACGAAGAGCTGGCCGACCTTCTCCTCGAGGCTCATCCGGGAGATGAGCTGCTTGAGCCGCGCGTCCTTGCCCTGGCGTGACGCGTCGTCGGCATGGGCCGGGGCGCCGGACAGGGTGACCGCGGCGGCGCCCGCGGTGGCGGCGGCGAGCAGGGTGCGTCTGGACAGGCTGTGGTGCACGTGCGCACTCCTTCCGGAGGAGAACTGGTGATCCATACCCTGAAAGAAACTTCCGAGAGTCACGATTATCCGGAAAGTTTCTGCCAGTCAAGGGTGCGCGCAGGCGGGGCGGCGGAAGGGTCGGGGGGAGGGGCCGTCACCGGCGCGAAGGAGGGGGCGCGCCGATGACGGCGTGCCGCCGGCCGCAGGCGGCGGAGAGGGCGGTCAGCGTTCGCAGCCGGCAGCGAGGCCGACACCGCGCTGCGGAGACTCTCCGGCAGCACGCCGTTCTGACGGAGCGGCACGCGGTCGGGTTCCCCGCTTCGCGGGGATTGCCGGAATGTGGTGCGCCGGTGAAATCAGGGACGGAGCGGGGTTCCTGAGCGCCGGTCGGAGGGGCCGGACGCCCCGCTCAGTGAGCCGGATCCGGCTGGTCCGCCTCCCGGGCGACTTCCCCCCACCGTTCCCGCAGGGTCCGTACCGCCTCCGCGATGGCCGGCCGGCGCGACGCCCCCGTCCGCCACAGCGCGTACAAGTGCCGTACGGGCATGGGGTCGAGCGCCACCGCGACGACGCCGTCCGGCAGCGGGCCGCGGCCGAGCCGGGGGATCAGCGCCACACCGAGTCCGGCCGCGATGAGCGCCGTCAGCGTCGGGTTCTCCTCGGCCTGGTGCCTGATGTCGGGCTCGAAGCCGGCCGCCCGCAGCGTCCGCACCAGCCAGTCGTGGCAGACCCGCCCCGGTGGCTGCGACACCCATCGCTCGCCGCCGAGCTCCTCGCGGCGCACCGTGGCACGTCCCGCGAGCGGATGCCCGGCCGGCACGAGCAGGTCGCACAGGTCGTCCCCGATGGCGGCCTGCTCCACCCCGGCCGGTGCCGGCAGCGGGGCGATGTCCCAGTCGTGCGCCACGGCCATGTCGACGGCCCCCTTGGCGACCAGATCGACCGACAGGTGCGGGTCCACCTCCGTGAGCCGTGCGTCGAGCGCGGGATGCCGTACGGCGAGATCCGCGAGGACGGACGGCAGCAGGCCGCGGGCCGCCGAGGCGAACGCGGCGATCGTCAGGCGTCCCGCGGGCAGCCCGCGGCGCTCCTCCAGATCCGTCTCGGCGCGCTCGACGATGACCATCAAGTCCTGTGCGGTGCGGGCGAGTTCGAGGGCCTCGTCGGTGAGGCGCACGCCCCGCCCGTGGCGTTCGAGGAGTACGGTCCTCGTCTCCCGCTCCAGCTTGGAGATCTGCTGCGAGACCGCGGACGGCGTGTAGCCGAGCGCCGCCGCTGCGGCCCCGACCGTGCCGTGCACGGAGACGGCGTGCAGCGCGCGCAGCCGCTGGAGATCGAGCATGCCGGCCTCCCGGTGGGCCTCGGACAGTCATGAAGCCCCGGACAGGCGTCATGACGCCTCGGACAGTCATGACGCCTGGGGCACTCATTAGCGTTACTGAATTCAACCATGCAGACATTCGCGCTGGTGCTACACGGTCGTTGCCGGTGATCCTCGACGCATGGCTCCCACGCTCCCTCCGCGCCCGTCCCGCAGCATGCGACCGTCCCACATCGCGCTCGCCGTCCTGGTCACCGCCGTCTGGGGCGTCAACTTCGTCGTCATCGAGGTCGGCCTCGACCACTTCCCGCCGCTGCTCTTCTCGGCCCTGCGCTTCCTCGTCGCGGCGCTGCCCGCGGTGTTCTTCGTGGGGCGGCCGAAAGTGGCGTGGAAGTGGGTCGTCGGCGTCGGACTGGCGCTCGGTGTCATGAAGTTCGGGCTGCTCTTCGTCGGCATGAACCAGGGGATGCCCGCCGGGCTCTCCTCCCTCGTCCTGCAGATCCAGGCCGTGTTCACCGCCCTGTTCGCCTTCGTCGCGCTCGGCGAACGGCCCGGCCGGATCCGCCTGGCCGGCATGGCCGTCGCGCTCGCCGGGATCGGCGTCGCGGCCGTCGACGAGGGCGCGGGCGGCCCCCTGCTCGGCTTCACGCTCGTCGTCGTGGCCGCCGTCGGCTGGGGCGTCTCGAACGTCCTCACCCGCAAGGCGGCACCGTCCGCCCCCTTCAACTTCATGGTGTGGACGTCGGCCGTCCCCGTCCTGCCGCTGTTCGCGCTGTCCCTCACCTTCGAGGGCTGGGACCGCGACACCCGGGCGCTCGCGTCCCTCGATTGGACCGGCGTCGGCATCATCGCGTTCGTCGCCTGGGTCACCACGCTCCTCTGCTTCGGCGCCTGGAGCTTCCTGCTGCGCAGCCACCCCGCCTCGTCGGTGGCCCCGTTCACGCTGCTCGTCCCGGTGTTCGGGATGTCGTCCGCCGCGCTCTTCCTCGGCGAGAGCGTCAGCCCCCTGCGCTGGTGCGCCGCCGCGCTCCTCGTCGGCGGTGTCGCCCTCGCGTCGCTCGCGCCCGCTCCCCGGAACCGGGCCGTCCAGCGTGTGGACACTCCGGCGCCCGTGCTGCCCGTCGAGGACCATGAAGCGCATGCCAGTCGTTGAGATCCCCGGTTCCAAGTCCGTGACGGCGAGGGCACTGTTCCTCGCCGCGGCCGCGCAGGGCACCACCACCCTCGTACGCCCCCTCAGCTCCGACGACACCGAGGGCTTCGCCGAAGGGCTGCTCCGGCTCGGTTACGGCGTCGAACGCGGCCCGGACGCCTGGCACATCGAGGGCCGGCCGACCGGCCCCGCCGCGGCCGACGCCGACGTGTACTGCCGCGACGGCGCGACCACCGCCCGCTTCCTGCCCACGCTCACGTCGGCCGCCGCGCACGGCACGTACCGCTTCGACTCCTCGCCCCAGATGCGCCGCCGTCCCCTCGCTCCGCTCAGCAGGGCTCTGCGCGACCTGGGTGTGGACCTCCGTCACGAGGAGGCCGAGGGGCACCACCCGCTCACGGTCACGGCGGGCGGGGTGGAGGGCGGTGACGTGACCCTGGACGCGGGCCAGTCGTCCCAGTACCTCACCGCGCTCCTGCTGCTCGGCCCGCTGACCAGGACCGGCCTGCGCATCACGGTCACCGATCTGGTCTCGGCGCCGTACATCGAGATCACCCTGGCGATGATGCGCAGCTTCGGGGCCGAAGTCCGCCGCGACGGCAACGTGTTCGAGGTCGCGCCCGGCGGCTACCGCGCCACCACCTACGCGGTCGAGCCCGACGCCTCGACCGCGAGCTACTTCTTCGCGGCGGCGGCCGTCACCGGCGGCGAGGTCACCGTCGAAGGACTCGGCGAGAACGCGCTCCAGGGCGACCTGGCGTTCGTCGACGTCCTGCGGCGCATGGGCGCCGGGGTGACGACGACGGCGGACCGCACCACGGTCACCGCGCCCGGCCCCGCGGGCCTGTCCGGCATCACGGTCAACATGCGGGACATCTCCGACACGATGCCGACGCTCGCGGCGATCGCGCCGTACGCGAGCGGCCCGGTCCGCATCGAGGACGTGCACAACACGCGCGTCAAGGAGTGCGACCGCCTGGACGCCTGCGCGCAGAACCTGCGCGCGCTCGGGGTGACGGTGGCGACGGGACCCGACTGGATCGAGATCCAGCCGGGCACCCCGGCCCCGGCACGGATCACCACGTACGGGGATCACCGCATCGCGATGTCCTTCGCGGTGACCGGCCTGCGGATCCCCGGCGGGGTCACGTTCGACGACCCGGGGTGCGTGCGGAAGACGTTCCCCGACTTCCACGAGGCGTTCGCGAAGGTCTTCGGATAGCCGTTCGGACGGCCGCCCGGCGGGCTATGCCGACTCGTTGAGCAGCCGGGCGAGATGCTCACGCCCGGCCGTCAGAAGCCCGGGCAGCGGGGCGGCGTCCGGATACCAGCGCTTCTCGTACTCCCAGCACAGCCACCCGTCCCAGCCCTCGCGGCACAGCACGTCCACGACCTCGGTGAGCGGCAGCACGCCCGCGCCCAGCGCGAGCGGCGTCGTGTCGTCGGCACCCGCGATGTCCTTCACCTGTACGTAGCCCAGGTGCGGGGACAGCGCCGCGTACGACGCCACGGGCTGCTCGCCGCCGAGCCACGTGTGCATGACGTCCCACAGGGCGCCGACCTGACGGTGTCCGACGGGGCCGAGCACGCGCATCGCGTCGGCTCCCGTGCGGTGCGAGTCGTGGGTCTCCAGGAGGATGCGGACGCCGAGGTCCGCGGCGTGCTCGGCGGCGGCGCCCAGGCGCCGGGCGGCCGCCGCGTCGGCCTCGGCGCGGCTCTGCTCCGTGCCGCCGCCCGGGAAGACGCGTACGTGGGGCGCGCCGACGTCGCGAGCGAGTTCGAGGAGTGACCTGATCTCCTCGATCACCGGTTCGTCCTCGCCGGGAGCGGCCACGCGCGCGTATCCGGCGAGCCCGAGGATCTCGACCCCGGCGGCCTTGAACTCGGCGGCGGCGTCGGCCCGTTCGTCGGGCCCGAGCCCTGGGTGTACAGGTTCCTCGGGATGGGCGCGCAGTTCGACACCGTGATACCCGTGCTCGCCGGCGAGCCGCACGACATCAGTGAGGGGAAGCCCGGGAACCCCGAGCGTGGAGAAGGCCAGTTTCATGGCGGGGACGCTACCGGGCCGCGGGGCGGGGTCAAGGGGACGCCCGGCGCGGCTGCGGGCCGGGTGAAGGCCGCGCGCGGGTGGACGGACACGAACGGCCCACACCCGCCCGTGCCGGAGGCGGAGCCGATTCGCCCGTGAGCGCGGAGGTTCCTGGCTCAGTCGCCCCTTCCCGAGCGCCGCACGTTGCCCGCGTCCGAGGGCGGCACCTCGCTCACCGGCCCCGTGTCCGGGGGACGGCGCCTCGTTCGCCCGCACGTGAGGGTCGCGCCTCGGGCACCGGCCCCTGTCCTGGGACGGCGGCTCACTCGCCCGCACCCGAGACCGTGCCTCGCGGCACCGGCCCGCTCCCGAGCGGGGCGCCCGCTCGCCCGCCGGAGGCCTACGCCGTGGACGGTGCCCCGGTCGACCCCCGCACCATCAACTCCCCCTGCACCACGGCCATCCCTCCGGCGGGAGCCGCCTCGCGGCCCATGGCGATGCGGCCCGCGCGGGCCCCCGCCTCCGCCAGAGGCAGCCGGACCGTGGTCAGGGCCGGTACCGCGTCCACGCTGAACGGGAGGTCGTCGAAGCCGGCCACCGAGACGTCGCCCGGAATGCTCAGGCCCGCCTCCCGCAGCGCGGCGCACGCGCCGAGCGCCACCGTGTCGTTCGCGGCGACCACCGCCGTCAACGACGGCTCGCGGCGCAGGAGTTCGACCGTCGCCTCGAAACCGGACCGCCGGTCGTACGGGCCGTGCACGGTCCACCCGGCGTCGTCCGGCACGCCCCGCGCCGCCAGCGCCGCGCGATGTCCCTCCAGGCGGTGGCGGGTCGTCGTCCGTTCCTCGGGGCCCGCGATGTACCCGATCCTGCGGTGGCCGAGGTCGAGCAGGTGGTCGGTGAGTGCCCGGCCGCCGCCGCGGTTGTCGAAGGCGAGTGCCACCGCGTCCGCGTCCGGCACGGGTGGCCGCCCGCACAGGACGACCCGCGTCCCGGCGTCCGCGAGCCGCCGCAGCTTCCCGGAGATCGCCTTGGCGTGTTCGGTGTCCTCGACCGCGCCGCCCGTGAGGACGACGGCCGCGGCCCGCTGGCGCTGGAGGAGCGTCAGATAGGTGAGTTCGCGCTCGGGCGACCCGCCGGTGTTGCACACGACCGCGAGCCGCTCGCCGCCCGCGCGCCCGCCGGGCCCCACGATCTCGGACTGCACGGCCCCCGCCATGATCCCGAAGAACGGGTCGGCGATGTCGTTCACGAGGATGCCGACCAGGTCGGAGGTGGCGGCGGCCAGGGCGCTGGCCGGCCCGTTCAGCACGTAGTCGAGGTCGTCCACGGCGCGCAGCACCCGCTCGCGCGTGGCCGCGGCCACGGGGTAGTTGCCGTTCAGCACGCGGGACACGGTGGCGGGGGAGACCTGGGCGCGTGCCGCCACGTCCGCCAGGGTCACGGTCATCGCATCATCCTCCGTCGGCCGTCCGGCCATGCATCCCGTTTCATCAGCCCCCGGTCTTGTCCGACCGGCTGTGCAGAGGCTAGCTTCTTCCCGTGTAGAAAGCGCTTGCTACGACGAGCGTGTTCTCCATCGGCGTCTCGGTCCGGTCGGTACGAATCTGTACGAAGGGAATCTCGTGACACGCAAGACGGTGCGCATCGCCATGAACGGGGTGACGGGGCGCATGGGCTACCGCCAGCACCTCGTCCGCTCCCTCCTCGCCCTGCGCGAACAGGGCGGCCTCGAACTCGGCGACGGCACGGTGCTGTGGCCCGAGCCGGTCCTCGTCGGCCGCCGCGAGCACGTGCTGCTCGCGCTCGCCGAGCAGCACGGCCTCGACCCGGCGAACGTCTCCACCGACCTGGACGCCGTCCTCGCCGACGACACGGTCGACATCTACTTCGACGCGCAGGTCACCTCCGCCCGCGAGGAGGCGCTCAAGAAGGCCATCGCCGCCGGAAAGCACCTCTACACGGAGAAGCCCTCGGCGACGAGCCTCGACGGCGCGCTCGAACTGGCCCGCCTGGCCAAGGCGAAGGGCATCAAGCACGGCGTCGTCCAGGACAAGCTGTTCCTGCCGGGCCTGCTCAAGCTCAAGCGCCTCATCGACGGCGGCTTCTTCGGGCGGATCCTGTCCGTGCGCGGCGAGTTCGGCTACTGGGTCTTCGAGGGCGACTGGCAGGAGGCGCAGCGGCCGAGCTGGAACTACCGGTCGGAGGACGGCGGCGGCATCGTCGTCGACATGTTCCCGCACTGGGAGTACGTGCTCCACGAGCTGTTCGGCCGTGTGACCAGCGTGCAGGCGCTGGCCTCGACGCACATCCCGCAGCGCTGGGACGAGGGCGGCAAGCCCTACGACGCGACCGCGGACGACTCGGCGTACGGCATCTTCGAGCTCGACGGCGGCGCCGTGGCGCAGATCAACTCCTCCTGGTCGGTGCGGGTCAACCGGGACGAGCTCGTCGAGTTCCAGGTGGACGGCACGGAGGGCTCCGCGGTCGCCGGGCTGCGCAACTGCCGCGTCCAGCACCGGGCTTCGACCCCGAAGCCCGTATGGAACCCGGACCTGCCGGCCACGTACTCCTTCCGCGACCAGTGGCAGGAGGTCCCCGACAACCAGGAGTTCGACAACGGCTTCAAGGCGCAGTGGGAGCTGTTCCTCAAGCACGTGTACGCCGACGCGCCGTACCGCTGGGACCTGTTCGCCGGCGCCCGCGGCGTGCAGCTCGCCGAGCTCGGCCTGAAGTCGTCGGCCGAGGGCCGCCGCCTGGACGTCCCGGAGATCACGCTGTGACGATCCGACTCCCCGGCCCCGACGGCACGCTGCGCGCCTACACCCCGCGCGCCGAGCCCGCCTCCTTCACCACGGGCGCCCCTCTCGTCTCGCGGACCGTCTTCTCGGCCGCGCACGTCGTCGCGGACCCGCTCGCCGGTGCGGGCGCCGTCGACTGGGATGCCACGCTCGCCTTCCGCCGCCATCTGTGGGCGCACGGCCTGGGCGTGGCCGAGGCCATGGACACCGCCCAGCGCGGCATGGGCCTCGACTGGGCGGGCGCGGCCGAGCTGATCCGGCGCTCGACCGCCGAGGCGAAGTCGGCCGGCGGCGCCATCGCGTGCGGGGTGGGCACCGACCAGCTGTCGGGGCCCGCCACGCTCGCCGAGGTCCGCGCGGCCTACGAGGAGCAGCTCGCGCTCGTGGAGGGGACGGGCGCGCAGGCGATCCTCATGGCCTCGCGGGCCCTGGCGGCCGCGGCGTCCGGACCCGAGGACTACCTCGACGTCTACGGGCATCTGCTGCGGCAGGCCGCCGAGCCCGTCATCCTGCACTGGCTCGGCCCGATGTTCGACCCCGCCCTGGAGGGCTACTGGGGTTCGCCGGACCTCGACGCCGCCACCGAGACGTTCCTCGACGTCATCGCCGCGCACCCGGACATGGTCGACGGCATCAAGGTCTCGCTCCTGGACGCCCGGCGCGAGGTCGAGCTGCGCCGCCGCCTCCCGCGGGGCGTGCGCTGCTACACGGGCGACGACTACAACTACCCCGAGCTGATCGCGGGCGACGAGCAGGGGTTCAGCCACGCCCTCCTCGGCATCTTCGACCCGCTGGGCCCGCTCGCGGCGGAGGCGGTGCGCGTCCTCGACACGGGGGACACCGCAAAGTTCCGTGAACTGCTCGACCCGACCGTCGGGTTGTCCCGGCACCTCTTCGAGACGCCGACCCGCTTCTACAAGACGGGCGTCGTCCTGCTCGCGTGGCTCGCGGGCCACCAGTCCCACTTCGCGATGGTCGGCGGCCTCCAGTCGGCCCGCCCGCTGCCGCACCTCGCCCGCGCCTACGAACTCGCCGACGGCCTGGGCCTGTTCCCGGATCCCGCCCTCGCCGAGACCCGGATGAAGTCCCTGCTCAGCGTGTACGGAGTCGACCAGTGAGCCACGCACTCGACCGCTTCTCCATCAACCAGATGACCGTCAGGCAGCTCGGCCTCGAAGAACTCGTCGCGGCCTGCGCCGAGTCGGACGTCCCGGGTGTCGGCCTGTGGCGCGAGCCCGTGCAGACGTACGGGGTCGAGGCCGCGGCGAAGCTCGTACGGGGCGCGGGGCTTGCCGTCACCACGCTGTGCCGGGGCGGCTTCCTCACCGCGATCGACCCGGACGCGCGCATGCGGGCCCTCGACGACAACCGCTCGGCCGTCGACGAGGCGGCGGCCCTCGGCACGGACACCCTCGTCCTGGTCTCCGGCGGCCTCCCCGAAGGAAGCAAGGACCTGCACGGCGCGCGGGAGCGGATCGCCGACGCGCTCGCGGAGCTCGGCCCGTACGCCGCCCAGCGGGGCGTCCGGCTCGCGATCGAGCCGCTGCACCCGATGTACGCCGCCGACCGCTGCGTCGTCTCGACGCTGGCGCAGGCGCTCGACCTGGCCGAGCGCTTCCCCGCCGAGCAGGTCGGCGTCTGCGTGGACACGTACCACATCTGGTGGGACGACCGAGCGCCCGCGCAGATCGCGCGCGCGGGGGCGGGCGGGCGGCTGCACGCCTTCCAACTGGCCGACTGGACCACGCCGTTGCCGGAGGGCGTCCTCAACGGGCGGGGCCAGATCGGCGACGGCGCGATCGACATGCGCGCCTGGCGCGGCCTCGTCGAGGCCGCCGGATACGCGGGCCCCATCGAGGTGGAACTGTTCAACGACGGGCTGTGGGCACGCGACGGGCGCGAGGTGCTCGCGGAGACGGCGGACCGCTTCGTGCGGCACGCCGGCTGAGTCCTTTGGGCGGTCGGCCTCCTACAGGGGGCCCCGGCCCGATTTCCTGCCCGCGGCCCGCTTGGTGAAGACCGCGAGCACCACCGGGACCAGGAGCTCGATGACCCGTGTCACCGTCGCGGGCGGCAGGCCCGTCTTCTTCGCGACGGCGGTCGCGACGGGCCGGCTCATCTTCGCCAGGATCCCGGCCATCAGGCCGCCACCCGCCGGGCCGCCGAGCCCGCCGAGGGTGGCGACACCCTGCAACGGCCGCTGCTCCTCGGTCTCGGCGAGCGCCTGCCGGACCTCCTCGGCCTGCCGGGGATCGGCCGTGGCCTTCTCCCTGAGCCCTCCCGAGAGCTCGGCGACGGTGGTGCCCACGACGTCCTGCGCGCCCGCCGCATCCGTACCGAGCAGCCCGGCGATCTCGCTCAGCCGGTCGTCGCCGAGCTCGTCGAGTACGTCCTCCTGCAGGGAGGGTTCGGCGGATCCGGTGTTTTCGCTCATGCCCGAAACGCTACGTCTGCCCCACTGTGTCGGCACCCCGAAAAGATTCCGGGCCGACCGTGCAACCCTTTCCGTGATTCGCGGGTCGTATGTGGCATCAGGACTTCTGGAGGGGGATCCGGGGGGATCGCGGGGGTCCTGATGGGGAGGGAAGCGTGAGGGGGCCCGGTCCGCCGACCGGGCCCCCTTTTGCGCGCCTGCACGGCGCGCAGGACCTGCCCACACCCCACGAGCAGGACCCGCCTAGAAGAAGACCCCGCAGCGCAGCAGCACATTCGCGTACGGCCGCGCCTCTCCCGTACGGACGACGAGCCGCGCGCCCCGCGAGAGCTCCTTCAGCTCCTCGTGCGGGACGAGGGCGAGCGCGGGCAGCCGCTCCGCGAGCAGCCCCGCGGCCCCGGGGTTCGCGGCCCGGATCTCGGCGGCGGCCGTCCCGCCCTCCACGACCAGCTCGTCCAGGAGCCCGTCGAGGACCTCGGCGAACGACGGGACACCGGCCCGGAACGCCAGGTCCACGACCCGCGGCCCCGCCGGAATCGGCATGCCCGCGTCGCACACGAGCACGCCGTCGCCATGGCCCAGCTCGGCGAGCGCGCCGGCCAGGTGGCGGTTGAGTATTCCGGCCTTCCTCACAGCGCCGCGACCTCGGCGGTCGTCGGGTACGACGCCTGCGCGCCCTCCCTCGTGACCGCCGCCGCGCCGACGCGGGCCGCGAAGGCCGCCGCGTCCGCGAGGCTCTCGCCCGCGCCGAGCCGCCACGCCAGGGCCGCCGTGAAGGCGTCCCCCGCACCGGTCGTGTCCACGGCCGTGACCTTGACGGACGGCACACGGCGCGTCCCCGTGCCGTCGGCCACCAGCGCGCCCTCGGCGCCCAGCGTGATCACGACGGAGCGCGGTCCGAGCGCGAGCAGCGCCGACGCCCAGTCCTCGGGCTCCCCGGTGACGTCCGCGCCGAGCACGACCCGCGCCTCGTGCTCGTTGACGATGAGCGGGTCGCAGGCCGCGAGGACTTCGGCGGGCAGGGGAGCGGGCGGGGACGGGTTGAGGACGAACCGGCTGCCCGGCGCCAGGGCCCGTACGACCTCCGCGACCGTGTCGAGCGGGATCTCCAGCTGCGTCGAGACCACCCGCGACGCCCGGAAGAGCTTGCCCGCGGCCTTGACGTCCTGCGGGGTGAGGCGGGCGTTGGCACCCGGTGACACCACGATGCTGTTGTCCCCGGACGGGTCCACCGTGATCAGGGCGACCCCGGTGGGCGCCCCGCCGACGAGGACGCCGACCGGGTCGACGCCCGCCGACTTCATCGAGTCGAGAAGCAGCTGCCCGTGCCCGTCGTCGCCGACCCGCGCGAGCAGCGCCGTACGGGCCCCGAGGCGCGCGGCGGCGACGGCCTGGTTGGCGCCCTTGCCGCCCGGGTGGACGGCGAGGTCCGAGCCGAGGACGGTCTCCCCGGCGCCGGGGCGGCGCTCGACGACGGTCACCAGGTCGGCGTTGGCCGACCCCACCACCAACAGGTCGTAGTCCTGCATCGCTGTCACTTTCTCCGTGTTCTGGACGGGCGTTCTCGTCGGGCCGGTCGGGCGCCCCGGCCGGTCACTCGAAAACCGCGGCGGTTACTTGAAGCTCGCGACGTTCTTCGAGGTGACGACCTTCACCGGCACCTTGACCATCTGCGCGACCTCCTTGTCCTTCGCCGCCCTGACCGCGTTCTGCACGGCGATCCGGCCGAGCTCCTTCGGCTGCTGCGCGACGGACGCGTACAGCGTGCCCGCCTCGACGGCCTTGAGGCCGTCCGGCGTGCCGTCGAAGCCGACGACGGCGACGGACTTGCCGGCCTTGGAGCCGAGCGCCTTGATCGCGCCGAGGGCCATCTCGTCGTTCTCGGCGAAGACACCGTCGACGCCCGCGTTGGCCTGGAGCATGTTCGTCATGACGTCGAGGCCCTTGGTGCGGTCGAAGTCCGCGGGCTGCTTGGCGACGACCTTGATGCCGGGGTACGCCTTGATGCCCTCGGCGAAGCCCTGGCCGCGCTCCCGGCTGGCGGAGGTGCCGGCCGTGCCCTGGAGAATCACGATCTTCCCGCTGCCGCCGAGCTTGTCGGCGAGGGTCTTCGCCGCCTGGCGGCCGCCCGCGACGTTGTCGGAGGCGACGAGCGTGGCCGTCTTCGCCTTGTTGACGCCGCGGTCCGCGGCGACGACGGGGATGCCGGCCTTGTTGGCGCCGCGCACGGCCGGGCCGACCGCGTCGGAGTCGACGGGGTTCACGATGACCGAGCTCATGCCCTCACTGGTGAAGTTCTGGAGCTGGTTGGCCTGCTGGGACGCGTCGTTCTGGGCGTCCGTGACCGTGAGCTTGACGCCCTCCTTCTCCGCCTCGGCCTGCGCGCCCGCCTTCATCTGCACGAAGAAGGGGTTGTTCAGCGTCGAGACGGACAGGCCGAGCTTGGCCGACGTACCCGAAGAGCCGTTGTTCCAGAGGGAGATGCCGCCGATGACCGCCGCGGCGACGACGGCCGCGATCGTGTACTGGGCGGCCTGTTTGCGCTTGGAGCCGCCCGGTCCGGACGCGGCGCCGGTGGCCGTCGGGGCCGCGCCCGCCTTGCGGCGCACGGTGTCGAGGAGCACGGCGAGCGCGATGACGACGCCGATGACGACCTGCTGCCAGAACGCGGACACGGAAAGGAGGTTGAGGCCGTTCCTGAGCACGGCGAGGATCAGCGCGCCGATGAACGTGCCCGACGCCTTGCCGACACCGCCGGACAGCGAGGCGCCGCCGATGACGACCGCGGCGATGGCGTCCAGCTCGTAACCCTGCGCGGCCTGCGGCTGCGCGGAGGAAAGACGCGAGGCGAGGACGATGCCCGCGACCGCGGCGAACAGGCCCGACAGGGCGTAGATGACGACCTTCTGCCGCTTGACGCGCAGACCCGACAGGCGCGCCGCTTCCTCGTTGCCGCCGATCGCGAACATGGACCGGCCGATGAACGTACGGCCCAGGATCAGCGCCGTGATCAGCCCCATGACGACCATCACGAGCACCGGCACCGGCAGCCAGCCGCCCAGCGTGTCCCCGACCCGCGAGACGGACGACGGGAACGGGATCGGGCTGCCCTGCGAGATGACGAGCGACAGACCGCGCCCCACCGACAGCATCGCGAGCGTCGCGATGAAGGGCGGGAGCTTGCCGTACGAGATCAGTGCGCCGTTGACGAATCCGCAGGCGACACCGGTGACGACGGCGAGGATCACGGCGATCCACACCGGGACGCCCTCACTGGTCGCGGCCCACGCGAGGACCGTCGCCGACAGCGCCGCCACGGAGCCGACCGACAGGTCGATGCCCGCCGAGACGATGACGAAGGTGACGCCGAACGCGAGGATCGCGGTCACGGCGGCCTGCACGCCGACATTCAGCAGGTTCTGCGTGGTCAGGAAGTCGCCGGACAGCAGCGACATCGCTATGACCAGGACGACCAGGGCGCTCAGCGCGCCGTTGTCGAGCAGGACGCGGCGCAGGCCACCCGCGCCGGCCGTGCTGCTCTTGAGCGTGTCAGTGGCCACGGGAGCCCTCCACTTCATTGTGTTCGGGGGTGGTTGCCGGGGAAGACGGGGATGCCGCGGTGCTGACGGCGAGCGCCATCACGGAGTCCTGGGTCGCCTCGCCGGCCGCGAGTTCGCCCGCGATCCGGCCCTGCGCCATGACGAGGACCCGGTCGCTCATCCCGAGGACCTCCGGCAGATCGCTGGAGATCATCAGGACGGCGTGCCCGGCCGCGGTGAGTTCGTTGACGAGCTGGTAGATCTCGACCTTCGCGCCGACGTCGATGCCGCGCGTCGGCTCGTCGAGGATGAGGACCTTGATGTCGGCGAGCAGCCACTTGCCGATGACGACCTTCTGCTGGTTGCCGCCGGACAGGGTGCGCACATGCTGGCCGAGGCCGGCCATGCGTACGCCGAGCTGCTCGGCCATGCGGGCGGCCGCGACGCGCTGCGACTTGCGGTCCACCAGGCCCGCGCGGGTCGCCGAACGCAGGGTGACCAGGCCCAGGTTCTCCTCGACGGAGGCGTCCAGGAGGAGGCCCTGCCCCTTGCGGTCCTCGGGCACGAGCCCGACGCCGGCGGCCATCGCTGCGTTCACGTCGTGCCGCGGCAGCCGCGCGCCCGCGACCTCGACCGTGCCCTTGTCGTACGGGTCGGCGCCGAACACGGCTCGGACGACCTCGGTACGGCCCGCGCCCACGAGGCCCGCGATGCCGACGACCTCGCCGGCCCGCACCTCGAAGTGCACGTCGTGGAAGACCCCGTCGCGGGTCAGTCCCTCGACCCGCAGCAACGGGGCGTCCGTGGCGTCGAGCCGGGGCCGCTCGCGCGGGTACTGCTGCTCGATGCTGCGGCCCACCATGAGCCGTACGAGCTCGGCCTCGGGGGCGGACGCGGGGACCTGGCCGACGCTCCTGCCGTCGCGGATGACCGTGACGCGGTCGCCGAGCGCGGCGATCTCCTCCAGGTGGTGGGTGATGAAGACGACGCCGACACCGTCCTCGCGCAGCGCGCGCACGATCCCGAAGAGCTTGTCGACCTCCTCCGAGGTGAGCACCGCCGTCGGCTCGTCCATGATCAGGACGCGGGCGTCCAGGCTCAGGGCCTTCGCGATCTCCACCATCTGGAGCCGGGCGATGCCCAGTTCGCGCACCCGGGTCCGGGGCGACACCGTCAGGCCGACGCGCCGGAGCAGCTCCTCGGCGTCGGCCTCCATCTTCTTGCGGTCGATCATCCCGAAGCGGCGCGGCTGGCGGCCCAGGAAGATGTTCTCGGCGACCGTCAGATCGGGGACGAGGTTGAACTCCTGGTAGATGGTGGCGATCCCGAGACGCTCGGCGTCCTGCGCCCCGTGGATGCGGGCCTCCCGGCCGTCGACGACGATCCGGCCCGCGTCGGGCCGGTAGGCGCCGGAGAGCATCTTGATGAGGGTGCTCTTGCCCGCGCCGTTCTCGCCGAGCAGCACGTGCACCTCGCCGCGGCGCAGATCGAAGTCGACGCTGTCGAGCGCGACGACGCCGGGGAACGTCTTGCGAATCCCCTCGATGCGCAGCAGCTCGTCGGCCGGCTCCTGGCCGGGCTGCTCTTCCGGGTTGCTCACGGGTTCCTCCTCGTTGAGGTCGTGGCGGTGGGGGTGTCTGCGGGAGCCGTGGGGGCCGGGGTCCGGGCCTGAGAGGTCCCCGCCTCGCCGCAGGACCGGCGGACGACCAGACGCGCCGGCAGCGTCACCGACTGCGGGGGCCTGCCCTCGATGCGGTCGATCAGGGCCCGTACGGCGGCCCGGCCGAGGTCCTTGGTCGGCTGGGCGACCGCCGTCACCGGCGGGTCGGTGTGCACGAACCAGGGGATGTCGTCGAAGGCCGCGAGCCCGATGTCGTGCGGGACGCGCAGCCCGGCGGCCCTGATCGCGTCGAGCGCGCCGAGCGCCATCAGGTTGTCCGCGGCGAACACGACCTCGGGCGGCTCGGACAGGGCGAGGAAGCGCTCCGTCGCGCGCCGGCCGCTGTCCGCCTGGAAGTCGCCCTGCCCGATGTAGGCGTCGGGCAGCGCGATCCCGAACGCGGCGAGCGCCTCGCGGAACGCCTCGACGCGCTCGCTGCCGGTCGTGGTGGCGGCGGGCCCCGCGATGATGGCGAGGCGGCGGTGGCCGAGGGCGTGCAGATGGGCCACGAGGTCACGCACGGCGGCGCGCCCGTCGGACCGGACCACGGGCACGTCCACACCCGGGATCCAGCGGTCGACGAAGACCATCGGCGTACCGGCCCGCGCGGCCTCCAGCATCAGCGGCGAGCCGCCGTCCGTGGGGGAGACGAGGAGGCCGTCGATGCGCCGGTCGACGAGCGTGCGTACGTGGTGGTCCTGGATGTCGGGCTGCTCGTCCGCGTTCCCGATGATGACGCTGTAGCCCAGCGCACGGGCCTCCTCCTCGACGGAGCGGGCCAGTTCGGTGAAGTACGGGTTGAGCACGTCGCTGATGACCAGGCCGAGCGTGCGGGTCTGGGCGGTGCGCAGGGAGCGGGCCACGGCGTTCGGGCGGTAGCCGAGCGACTCGACGGCGCCGAGCACGCGGGCGCGGGCGTCCGGGCTCACGGACGGGTGGCTGTTCAGCACCCGCGAGACCGTGGCGACGGAGACGCCCGCCGCCGCGGCGACGTCCTTGATGCTCGCCATCGCAGGACCACCTCCTTGTGGCTGCATGGTCCGGAACGGGTTCCGGCACCTGGTGCGCAACGGGGCCGACACGTGGTCCGGGACGTGGTCCGACACCGTCATGGAATCGATTACACGGAGGATTGGAATCGATTACACGGGCTCTTGGCAACCCCCGTTCCGCTTGTCGAGACCGGATCGTGATGTACGTCGCCCTCGCGGCCGGTGTCGCACGGCCGTGTCAGTGGTGCGTGAGACGCTGGCGGAGTCAGCCACGCAACCCGCACGGAAGGGGCACACGCCCGTGAACCACGCACAGCTCACCGCGCTCGGCCGGGCCCTGCGCCTCCTCGGCGAGCACGGCGAGGGCCTCAGCGCCGACACGCCCGACAGCAAGCTCCACGAGATGCGCGCGGACGTGAAGCGCGCGCTGGACCTCGTCGAGGACTCCGTCGCGGGCGACGCGCCCACCACCCGCTGCCCGGAGCACCCGACGGGCCCGGTCGACGAGAACGCGCAGGACCTGTGCCTCCTCTGCGAGACCCGCCGCCGAGTCGCCCGCCGCTCCGAGATCAACGGCGCGTACCCCGCCAGACCCCGGCAGGGCGAGGCGGCCGACGCCCCGTCGATGTCGCGGTACGGCGTCCGGGAGGACCGCCCGCAGCCCCAGCAGCGCTGGCTCCCCGAGAAGTGGAACGGCCAGGTGTGGCAGCTGTGCGGCACCCCGCGGCACGACCGCAGGGAGGCCGAGCACTATCTCGCGGCCCAGCGCAGGGAGCCCCGCGCGGCCTCGGCGTACCGCCTGGTCCACGCCTTCACCGACTACGAGGTGGTGCGGGTCTGGGGCACACCCGTCAAGGTGGACATCGAACCCATGGGTGGCCTGTAGTCCGTCATCAGGGCACCGGCCCCCGGTGTCCGACCCCACCGGTACGGTCACCTCATGCCGAACCCGGGGATGGCGGTGCTCGAGGGGGTTCTCGAGCGGATCACCTACGCCAATGAGGAGAGCGGATACACGGTCGCCCGCGTGGACACCGGCCGCGGCGGCGGTGATCTGCTCACCGTCGTCGGCGCGCTGCTCGGCGCGCAGGCCGGCGAGTCGCTGCGCATGGAAGGCCGCTGGGGCTCCCACCCGCAGTACGGCAAGCAGTTCACCGTGGAGAACTACACGACGGTCCTGCCCGCCACCATCCAGGGCATCCGCCGCTATCTCGGCTCCGGCCTGGTCAAGGGCATCGGCCCGGTCTTCGCCGACCGGATCACCCGTCACTTCGGCCTGGACACCCTCGACATCATCGAGCAGGAGCCGGGCCGCCTGATCGAGGTGCCGGGCCTCGGCCCCAAGCGCACGAAGAAGATCGCCGACGCCTGGGAGGAACAGAAGGCCATCAAGGAAGTGATGGTCTTCCTCCAGAGCGTGGAGGTGTCCACGTCGATCGCGGTGCGCATCTACAAGAAGTACGGTGACGCGTCGATCTCCGTGGTCAAGAACCAGCCCTACCGGCTCGCCTCCGATGTCTGGGGCATCGGCTTCCTCACCGCCGACCGCATCGCGCAGTCCGTCGGCATCCCGCACGACAGCCCGGAACGCGTCAAGGCGGGCCTGCAGTACGCCCTTTCGCAGTCCACCGACCAGGGCCACTGCTTCCTGCCGGAGGAGCAGCTGATCTCCGACGCGGTCAAGCTCCTGCAGGTCGACACGGGCCTGGTCATCGAGTGCCTGGGCGAGCTGGCGGGCGAGGAGGAGGGCGTCGTACGGGAGCGGGTGCCGGGCCCGGACGGCGGGGAGGAGCTGGTGACCGCGGTCTATCTCGTTCCCTTCCATCGCGCCGAACTCTCGTTGTCCGCCCAGCTGTTGCGCCTCCTGCGCACGGACGAGGACCGGATGCCGGCGTTCCGGGGCGTCGCGTGGGACAAGGCCCTGACCTGGCTCGCGGGGCGTACGGGGGCCGAGCTCGCGCCCGAGCAGGAGGAGGCGGTGAAGCTCGCCCTGACGGAGAAGGTTGCCGTTCTCACGGGAGGGCCCGGCTGCGGCAAGTCCTTCACGGTCCGCTCGATCGTCGAACTGGCCCGCGCCAAGCGGGCGAAGGTCGTCCTCGCCGCCCCCACGGGCCGCGCCGCCAAGCGCCTGGCCGAGCTGACGGGCGCGGAGGCGTCCACGGTCCACCGCCTGCTCGAACTCAAGCCCGGCGGTGACGCGGCGTACGACAGGGACCGGCCGCTCGACGCCGACCTCGTCGTCGTCGACGAGGCGTCGATGCTGGACCTCCTGCTGGCCAACAAGCTGGTCAAGGCCGTGCCGCCGGGCGCCCACCTGCTCTTCGTGGGTGACGTCGACCAGCTGCCGAGCGTCGGCGCGGGCGAAGTGCTGCGCGACCTGCTCGGTGACGGCAGCCCGGTCCCCGCGGTCCGCCTCACCCGCATCTTCCGCCAGGCCCAGGAGTCCGGCGTCGTCACGAACGCGCACCGCATCAACGCGGGTCAGCACCCGCTCACCCAGGGCCTCAAGGACTTCTTCCTGTTCGCGGAGGAGGACACGGAGGAGGCGGGCCGGCTCACCGTCGATGTCGCCGCCCGCCGCATCCCCGCCAAGTTCGGCCTCGACCCGCGGCGTGATGTCCAGGTCCTCGCCCCGATGCACCGCGGGCCGGCCGGTGCCGGCACCCTCAACGGCCTGCTCCAGCAAGCCGTCACGCCCGCCCGCCCGGACCTGCCCGAGAAGCGCTTCGGCGGCCGGGTCTTCCGCGTGGGCGACAAGGTCACCCAGATCAGGAACAACTACGAGAAGGGGGAGAACGGCGTCTTCAACGGCACCGTCGGCGTCGTCACCTCCCTCGACGCGGACGAGCAGCGGCTGACCGTACTCACCGACGAGGACGAGGAAGTCGTATACGAATTCGATGAGCTGGACGAGCTGGCTCACGCGTATGCCGTGACGATCCACCGCTCCCAGGGAAGTGAGTACCCGTGCGTCGTGATCCCGGTCACGACCGGCGCCTGGATGATGCTGCAGAGGAACCTCCTCTATACGGCGGTGACCCGGGCCAAGAAGCTGGTGGTGCTCGTCGGTTCACGCAAAGCGCTCGGCCAGGCGGTGCGCACGGTCTCCGCGGGAAGGCGTTGCACAGCGCTCCGTTTCCGGCTCTCCGGGGGCACATCCTTCGGTTTGGTAACTTTCGATCGATCAAATGAGTCGGAAACGTCACACGGGCTTTCCGGAAGCGGGGCGAAGGGGGCAGGATGAGCAGGTTGGCGGCACTCAGTGCCGCGAATAGGCCCAATGGTCGACCCCGAGTGCACTCTGCTGGGCCAAGTGGGGGATGGTAGAGAACAGTCAGGGCACCTCGAAGAAGAGGCACTACGTCGGTGAGGGATGACGTGAGCGACAACTCTGTAGTACTGCGGTACGGCGATGGCGAGTACACCTACCCGGTGATCGACAGCACCGTCGGCGACAAGGGCTTCGACATCGGGAAGCTCCGGGCCCAGACCGGTCTGGTGACCCTCGACAGCGGATACGGCAACACCGCCGCCTATAAATCCGCGATCACCTATCTCGACGGTGAGCAGGGCATCCTCCGGTACCGCGGCTACCCGATCGAGCAGCTGGCCGAGCGTTCCACCTTCACCGAGGTGGCCTACCTGCTGATCAACGGCGAGCTTCCGACCGTCGACGAGCTCTCCACTTTCAAGAACGAGATCACCGGGCACACGCTGCTCCACGAGGACGTCAAGCGGTTCTTCGACGGCTTCCCGCGTGACGCCCACCCGATGGCGATGCTGTCCTCCGTGGTCAGCGCCCTGTCGACGTTCTACCAGGACAGCCACAACCCGTTCGACGAGCAGCAGCGCCACCTGTCGACGATCCGGCTGCTCGCCAAGCTGCCGACCATCGCGGCGTACGCGTACAAGAAGTCGATCGGCCACCCGTTCGTCTACCCGCGCAACGACCTCGGCTACGTCGAGAACTTCCTGCGCATGACGTTCTCCGTGCCGGCCCAGGAGTACGAGCTCGACCCGGTCGTCGTCTCCGCGCTCGACAAGCTGCTCATCCTGCACGCGGACCACGAGCAGAACTGTTCGACGTCCACCGTGCGTCTGGTCGGCTCCTCGCAGGCGAACATGTTCGCCTCGATCTCCGCCGGTATCTCCGCGCTGTGGGGCCCGCTGCACGGCGGCGCCAACCAGTCGGTCCTGGAGATGCTCGAGGGCATCCAGGCCAACGGCGGCGATGTCGACTCCTTCATCCGCAAGGTGAAGAACAAGGAGGACGGCGTCCGCCTGATGGGCTTCGGCCACCGGGTGTACAAGTCCTTCGACCCGCGCGCCAAGATCATCAAGGCCGCGGCGCACGATGTCCTCTCGGCCCTCGGCAAGTCCGACGAGCTGCTCGACATCGCGCTCAAGCTGGAGGAGCACGCGCTCTCCGACGAGTACTTCGTCTCGCGCAACCTCTACCCGAACGTCGACTTCTACACGGGCCTCATCTACCGGGCCATGGGCTTCCCGACCGAGATGTTCACGGTCCTGTTCGCCCTCGGCCGGCTGCCGGGCTGGATCGCCCAGTGGCACGAGATGATCAAGGAGCCGGGATCGCGCATCGGCCGCCCGCGCCAGATCTACACCGGCGAGGTCCTGCGTGACTTCGTCCCCGTCGAGGCCCGCTGATCCTCGGCCGGGGATCCGGGGCGCGCCCCCGGGTCCGTCCAGCCCGCGCTGCGTGACCGCACACCATGCAGCGCACCCCGTATGCGGCGCACCCCGCATGGAGCGGGAGCAGAAGTGAAGAGAAAGCGGAAAGCGCCCCGCTGCCAGTCCCCCCACGGGCCGGCAGTCGGGGCGCTTTCCTTTGTCCCGGTGCGGATTCCCCCCACGGGATCCGTCCGGGCGTCTGTGGTGCGGTCTGCCGGGACGCGTACACGGGAGGGCCGCTCAAGCTCTCCGTGGCACGTGTCCCGGCCAACGCGGTCGGGTCCGTCCCCCAAGACGGCCCCGGTCAACACAGAAACGCCCCCCAAGACGTTCCTGCATCGCCTCCTTAGACTCACGAGAACCTCAAATGGTTACGTTCGGATCACTGTGATCTGCGTCTCTTGCATATGTCCTGATCGTGCGCAAGAGACCCCATATGTAGATCGAGGTTCGGACGTGAGAATGCTGCGGTTGTGATGTGAGGCGAATGTGAAGACATCTAAATGATGGGCCAGAGCAGGGGCGATGTGAAGTCCTTCCGGAAAAAGGGCCCTCACCTCGGGGAAAACGTCCGCAGCCGGAGGCTGTTCGTCACCACGAAGACCGACGAGAACGCCATCGCGGCGCCCGCGATCATCGGGTTCAGGAACCCCGCGGCGGCCAGCGGCAGCGCGGCCACGTTGTAGCCGAACGCCCAGAAGAGGTTGCCCTTGATGGTTGCGAGGGTGCGGCGGGAGAGCCGGATCGCGTCGGCGGCCACGCGCAGGTCCGCGCGCACCAGCGTCAGGTCGCCCGCCTCGATCGCGGCGTCCGTGCCGGTGCCCATCGCGAGGCCCAGGTCGGCGGTGGCGAGCGCCGCCGCGTCGTTGACGCCGTCACCGACCATGGCGACGGTGCGCCCCTCGGCCTTCAGGCGCCGGACCACGTCGACCTTCTCCTGCGGCAGGACCTCCGCGTACACGGCGTCCTCGGCGATCCCGACGGCCCGCGCCACGGACTCGGCGACGATCCGGTTGTCGCCCGTCAGGAGCACCGGCGTGAGGCCCAGCGCGCGCAGCTCCGCGACGGCCCGTGCGCTCGTCGGGCGGACCGCGTCGGCAACTGTGATGACACCCCGTGCCACCCCGTCCCACGCGACGGCGACGGCGGTACGGCCCGCGGCCTCGGCGGCGGTCTTGGCGGCGGCGAGCGCGGGCGGCAGGGCGATCCCGTGCTCGGCGAGGAGCCGCTCCCGGCCGACGAGCACGTCGCGCCGGTCCACCACGCCGCGGACGCCGAGCCCGGCGAGCGCGGTGAAGCGGCTGACGGCGGGCAGCGCTCCGGCCCGCTCGGCGGCGCCTTCCGCGACGGCACGGGCGACGGGGTGCTCGGAGGCGTGCTCCACGGCCCCGGCCAGCCGCAGCAGCGTTTTCTCCTCGATGCCCTCGGCGGCGTACGCGTCCTGGAGCGTCATCCGGCCGGTCGTCACCGTGCCGGTCTTGTCGAGTACGACGGTGTCGACGCGGCGCGTGTTCTCCAGGACCTCGGGCCCCTTGATGAGGATGCCGAGCTGGGCGCCGCGGCCGGTGCCGACCATGAGCGCGGTCGGGGTCGCGAGGCCGAGCGAGCAGGGGCAGGCGATGATCAGGACGGCGACGGCCGAGGCGAACGCGGCGGTCACCTCACCGGTGGCGAGCAGCCACCCGGCGAACGTGCCGAGCGCGATGACGAACACCACCGGCACGAACACGCCGGCGATCCGGTCGGCGAGGCGCTGTACCTCGGCCTTGCCGGTCTGCGCGTCCTCGACGAGGCGCGCCATGCGGGCGAGCTGGGTGTCGGCGCCGACGCGGGTCGCCTCGACGACGAGCCGTCCGCCCGCGTTCACCGTCGCGCCGGTCACGGCGTCGCCGACGGTCACGTCCGTCGGCACGGACTCGCCGGTGAGCAGGGCGGCGTCGACGGCCGAGGTGCCCTCGACGACGGTGCCGTCGGTCGCGATCTTCTCGCCGGGCCGCACGACGAACCGGTCGCCGGGCCTCAGCCGCCCGACCGGTACGCGCACTTCCGCGCCCGAGGCGTCCAGTACGGCGACGTCCTTGGCGCCGAGTTCGAGCAGGGCGCGCAGGGCGGTGCCGGCGCGGCGCTTGGAGCGGGCCTCCAGATAGCGGCCGAGCAGGATCAGGGTGACGACGCCCGCGGCGACTTCGAGGTAGATGGTGGACGAGGCATCCCCGAGCTCCCGGCTTCGCCCGAGCAGGGGAGACCCCATGGCGCGGTCGACGGCGAACGTGAAGCCGTGCCGCATCCCGCTCCTCCCGGCGTCGCCGAGGAACAGGGCCCACAGCGACCAGCCGAACGCGGCGAGCGTCCCCACGGAGACGAGCGTGTCCATGGTGGCCGCGCCGTGCCGCGCGTTGGTCCAGGCGGCGCGGTGGAAGGGGAGCCCGCCCCAGACGGCGACCGGGGCGGCGAGGGTGAGGGAGAGCCACTGCCAGTTGTCGAACTGGAGGGCGGGCACCATCGCCAGCAGGACGACGGGCAGGGAGAGCAGCGCGCAGACGACGAGGCGCCGGCGCAGCGGGGCCGTGGGGTCGGGTTCGGGTTGGGCGCAGGTTCCGCCCCGGGTTTCCGTGCGGGCCTCGACCGGGAGCACATCGCGGGCCCCGCCCGGACGACCGTCCGCAGCGGCTTCGACCGCCTCCTCGAGAACGGCCGCCTCCTCGAGAACGGCCGCCTCCTCGAGAACGGCCGCCTCCTCGAGAACGGCCGGCTCCTCGCGCACGACCGGCCCTTCACGGACCACCGGCTCCTCCCGGACCACCGGCTCCTCCCGGGCCACCGGCGCCGCCGTGTACCCGAGCTTCCGCACCGTCGCGACCAGGTCGGCGACCTCGACCCCGGGCGCGTACGCGACCTTCGCCTTCTCGGTCGCGAGATTGACCGTCGCCGTCACGCCGTCGAGGCGGTTGAGCTTCTTCTCGATACGGGCCGAGCAGGAGGCACAGGTCATCCCGCCGACGGCGAGCTCCACCTCGGAGAGCGGCCCGGCCGTGGTGTCCGTGGGCGTGGTCATCGTGGTTCTTTCCAGGGGCGTACGGGACTACCGCCGAGCGTACGACCACGGGCGCCGGGCCGTGGTGGGCGGCCCGGCGCTCCCTGAAGTCTCAGGCCCCGCCGGCCAGCTCGTAGCCCGCCTCGTCGACGGCGGCCCGGACTTCCTCCTCGTCGAGGGGTGCCGCGGAGACCACGGTCACCTGTCCCGTGGAGGCCACGGCCTTCACCGACATGACGCCCGCAAGGCCGGAGATCTCGTCCGACACGGCGCCCTCGCAGTGGCCACAGGTCATGCCGGTCACCCGGTACACGGTGGTGACGGCTCCCTCGGCGCTCGCGGCGGCGTCCGAGTGGCACGAACCGCTGGGCGAGCAGCAGGAACCGGTCGACTCGGTGCCGATCTGGGGGAGCTCGGTCTGGGCGCTCATGTCGTTCTCCTTGTCGAAGGCCGCGTGCGTCCCGGTCTGCGCAGGCATGCGGCGTACCGTGCGAGTGAGGTGCCAGGGCGTCCCCGGGACCTCCTGACCCTCACGACTGTATACCCCTAGGGGGTATTTCTCCAAGGGCTGCCGTGGCGGGCGAGTGACCGTACCCAGGCGGTCCCCGCGAGCGAGACGAGCACGAGACCGCCCACCGAGAAGAGCGTGAAGAGGTGCTTCTGGGTGCCGGTCGGCTGCGGGAAGTAACCCTCGGCGAAGAGCGTGAGGGGCAGGTCCGTGTCGGTGAGCCGGGCGACTGTCCAGAGGGCGATGCCGCGCATGGAGTCCCACAGAGCGTGCAGCAAGGAGACGCCCAGACACGTGAACACCACCGGCGCCGCGAAGCGATAGCGCCCGTTCGGCCTGCGGAACGCCAGCAGGACGGCGCCGGAGATCGCCGTCCACAGGCCGTGCCCGAACGGTGCGAGCAGCCCGCGCAGCACCTCCGTCTCCAGGAGTGAGCGCAGGTCGATGCCCCACGTGCCGACGGCCGCGTCGAGCGCGTAGCCCGCGCTCTCCAAGGCGGCGAAGCCGAACCCGACGGAAGCGCCGAGGACGAGTCCCGCCCGCGGTCCGCGCACCCGGGGCTGTGTGCGCAGCACGTACATCAGGGCGGCGAGCTTGACCGCCTCCTCGATCAGGGCGACCCCGACGGACATCCACGGCGAGGGGTGCAGCAGGCGGTACTCCGTGACCGAGGCGCCGAGCACCCCGAGGGCGCCGCCGGCGGCGAAGCAGCCGAGCACCAGGCTCACGCCCAGGTCGCGCGCGTGCCGCTCGTACGCCCACAGCACGAAGGCCCCCGGGGCGAGGAAGCTGCCGAGCAGGGTCAGCGTCGGCAGCGGCGTGGTGTTCCTGGTCGCGAACGTGACGACGGCGATCAGGGTCCACAGGGCGAGTCCGCCCCACAGCCAGCGCTTCCACAGTCCCGCCCGGATCCGCGGCACGGACGGCGGGGGCCGCTTGGGGCCGGGGATGCGGGCTCGGGGCGCGCCGGGCGGCTGTGCTGGAGTCACGGCAATTCCCTCTGAGTGGGGAAGATTTGTGACGGAGTTTACGTAGTTGTTCGTTTTGTCGCACCGTGAGTTGGAGCAGGGGCGCAGGCGTGGTGACCGGGCCGGGGGTTACGTTCGTCCGGTCGGGTGTCGGCCAGTCGGAAGTGAGGCGCGAGGGCGATGCGGGCTGTGGTGTTCGAGAAGTTCGGGGAGCGAGCCGAGGTCCGGGAGGTGCCCGATCCGGTGCCCGCGCCGCACGGCGTCGTCGTACGGGTCGAGGCGACGGGGCTGTGCCGCAGCGACTGGCACGGCTGGATGGGCCACGACCCCGATGTCCGGCTGCCGCACGTCCCCGGGCACGAACTCGCCGGAGTGATCGAGGCGGTGGGCGCCGACGTGCCGGACCGGCGGCCGGGCGAGCGGGTCACCGTCCCGTTCGTGTGCGCCTGCGGCACCTGCGCGTCCTGCGCGGCCGGCGACCACCAGGTGTGCGAGCGCCAGACCCAGCCCGGCTTCACGCACTGGGGCTCCTTCGCCGAGTACGTCGCCCTGGACCACGCCGCCGTGAACCTGGTGGACGTACCGGACGAGCTGTCGTTCGCGACGGCGGCGGGGCTCGGCTGCCGCTTCGCGACCGCGTTCCGCGCCGTCGTCGCGCAGGGCCGGGTGACCGCCGGCGAGTGGGTCGCCGTGCACGGGTGCGGAGGCGTCGGCCTGTCCGCCGTGATGATCGCGGCGGCGAGCGGGGCGCGGGTCGTCGCGGTCGACGTCTCGCCCGCCGCACTGGACCTCGCCCGCACCTTCGGCGCCGCCCACTGCCTGAACGCCTCCGAGGTGCCCGATACGGCCGCCGCCGTACGCGAGTTGACCGGCGGCGGCGCGCACCTGTCGCTCGACGCGCTCGGCTCTGCGGTCACGTGCGCCGCGTCGGTGGGCGGCCTGCGGCGCCGGGGGCGCCATGTGCAGGTCGGCCTGCTGCCGCAGGACCCGGTCGTCCCCATGAGCCGGGTGATCGGCCTCGAACTCGAACTCCTCGGCAGCCACGGAATGGCCGCGCACGCCTATCCGCAGATGCTGGAGATGGTCCGTGCCGGGGTGCTGCGCCCGGACCTCCTGGTCACCTCCACGATCACCCTGGACGCTGCACCCGCGGCGCTCGAAGCGATGGGCACGGCGCCGGGCGCGGGCGTGACGATCATCGAGCCGTGGGCCTGAGCCCTCTGACCCCTGGTCAGGGCCGCCCGCCGTGCTCCGCCCACTCCGGGGCCAGTACCGACATCAGTGTCGAGTCGTACCACTGCCCGTCGCGCAGTACCGACTGCCGGGCCACGCCTTCCTCGACGAAGCCCGCCTTCTCGTAGACGCGGCGGGCCCGGTGGTTGTGGCTGAAGAGGTCCAGGGCGATGCGGTGCAGGCCCAGGCGCTCGAAGCCGTGGCCCACGATGAGGCGGACCGCCTCGGTGCCGATGCCCCGGCCGCGGCCCGCGGGGCCGACGAGCGTGCGGAAGGTGCAGCTGCGGTGGTCCGGGTCCCAGTCGTAGAGGACGACCTCACCGACGAGTCGGCCCGTGGCGCGGTCGGTCACCGCGAGGTCGAGGCGGTCGGGCTGCGCGGAGCGCGAGCCGTACCAGGTGCGCAGGAAGTCCAGAGTGAGCTCGTTCGACGGGTCCCCGGTGAAGTGGCGTACCTCCGGGTCGTCGATGATCTCGGCCATCGTGTCCGCGTCCGCGGCGGTGAACGGCCGCAGGACGGCTATTTCGCCGGTCAGCACCGGCTTGACGGAGAAGCCGGCGGCCAGGGGTTCTTGAGTCATCCGGGAATTGTCCGGAGCGCCGGCCGCGCGCGGCAATCGAATAACGCGGGCGCCGCCCCGCGCGGTGGCATGCGTGCGGGACGGCGCCGGTGCGGTGGTCACTGACTGAGGCCGCGGTTACGGGGGCGGGAGGCGACCCAGGCGCGGACGGTGTCCGCGTACCAGTACGGCTTTCCCGCCTCCACGTGGTCCGGCGGGGGCAGCAGACCGTGCTTGCGGTACGAGCGCACGGTGCCCGGCTGGACCCGGATGTGCGCGGCGATGTCCTTGTACGACCAGAGCCTTCGGTCGGTCATCTGTGGCTCCTTGCTGCGGGTGCCGCAGCGGCGGCTCGGGGTGGCCGGCGGGGGAGCTGCGGCGCGATCGCTGGCGATCAGTCAGCCTGTGCCCGGACAACGACCCGCCCGGAGCGGAGGCGAGGGGCTGTCGACGGGGTGTGACGCAAGACCCGCGTATACGGGACATGTGTGACAGGAAGCGAGTGTTTGTGACGCGAGTGACGCATTCGCGGCGCGTGGCAGGCGCCTGCGCGGGGGTGACCGGCCCCCTGCGGAATCCCCGTACCGCTACACCCCGCACGACCTCAGATAGCCCCTGGTGCGGCGGGCGATGGGCAGCGGGCGGTCCGGCTCGCACGGGTACATGTCCTGCTCGACGATCGCGAAGAGATCGACGTCCAGACGCCGGGCCGCCGCGATGACGGGCTCCAGCGCGGGCTCCCCGGCCGGGGGTTCGCACATCACGCCGCGCGCCACGGCGGGCCCGAACGGGATCCCGCCCGCGCGGACTCCGGCGAGCACGGCCGGGTCGACCTGCTTGAGGTGGAGGTAGCCGATGCGCTCGCCGTACGTCTCGATGAGCTTGACGCTGTCGCCCCCGCAGTACGCGTAGTGGCCCGTGTCGAGGCAGAGGGAGACGAGGTCCTGGTCCGTGGAGTCGAGGAAGCGGGCGACGTTCTCCTCGGAGTCGATGTGCGTGTCGGCGTGCGGGTGGACGACGGTCCGCAGGCCGTACCGCTCGCGGACCTCGTGGGCGAGCCGCTCGGTCTGCGTGGTCAGGTCGCGCCACTGTGCCGCGGTGAGCGAGGAGTCCTCGATGACCTCGCCCGTCTTGTCGTCGCGCCAGAACGCGGGGATGACGACGAGATGCCCGGCGCCGGTCGCGCGCGTGAGGTCGGCGATGGCCGAGACGTGCTCCCATGTCGCGTCCCAGACGCCGGGGCCGCGGTGCAGGCCCGTGAAGACGGTGCCCGCCGAGACCTTCAGGCCGCGCCGTCCCGTCTCCTCGGCGAGCACGGCCGGGTCCGTGGGCAGATAGCCGTACGGGCCGAGCTCGATCCACTCGTAGCCCGCTTCGGCCACCTCGTCGAGAAAGCGCCGCCAGGGGACTTGGCGGGGGTCGTCGGGGAACCACACGCCCCAGGAGTCGGGTGCCGAGCCGATGCGGATGCGGGGTGACATCGTCGTCATGGAGCCAGCCTTCAGGGCGCCGCGGACGAGTGTCAAGACGTGGTCCGAATGTCCGGACAAAATGTTGACAGGGTCTTGTGGCAGGGCTAGACCTGAGCCTGAGACCGCCGAAGGGGCGCGCGCCCCGCCGAAGGGAATCCGTATGCAGCCCAGTCCCGGCGAGCCGTACGACCTCATCACGATGGGCCGGATCGGCGTGGACCTCTATCCGTTGCGGACGGGCGTGCCGCTGGCGGAGGTGGACACCTTCGGCAAGTTCCTGGGCGGCTCCTCGTCGAACGTCGCGGTGGCGGCGGCCCGGCTCGGGCGCCGCACGGCGACGGTCACCCGCACCGGGGCGGACCCCTTCGGGGAGTATCTGCGCCGCCGGCTGCGGGAGTTCGGCGTCGACGACCGCTGGGTCACTCCCGTGCCCGGCCTGCCGACACCCGTCACCTTCTGCGAGGTCTTCCCGCCGGACGACTTCCCGCTCTACTTCTACCGCCTGCCCAAGGCGCCCGATCTGGAGATCCACACCGCCGAACTCGACCTGGACGCCCTCAGGGCGGCCCGGGTGTTCTGGATGACGGGGACCGGGCTGAGCGAGGAGCCGAGCCGCTCGGCGACTCTGGCCGCGCTGGCGCACCGGGCGAAGGCGGGCATCACCGTCTTCGACCTCGACTGGCGGCCGGTGCTCTGGGGAGGTGCGGCCTGGACGGATCCGGGGGCCGCCCGCCCCTTCTACGCCGAGGCCCTGCGCCACACGACCGTCGCCGTCGGCAACGTCGACGAGGTCGAGATCGCCACCGGTGAGCGCGAACCGGCCGCCGCGGCCCGGGCGCTGCTCGCCGCCGGGGTGCGCCTCGCCGTCGTCAAGCAAGGACCCAAGGGCGTGCTCGCCATGAGTGCGGACGGCGAGTACGCGGAGGTGCCGCCACTGCCCGTCGACGTCCTCAACGGGCTGGGCGCGGGCGACGCGTTCGGTGGCGCCCTGTGCCACGGACTGCTCGCCGGCTGGGAGTTGGAGAAGGTCATGCGGTACGCGAACGCGGCGGGCGCGATCGTCGCGTCCCGCCTCGAATGTTCGTCGGCGATGCCCACCCCCGAAGAGGTAGAGGCCGCACTCACGGCGGGAGAGGTCCGATGAGCCGTGCGGGCAAGGTCGGCACGAGCAGTCCGGGACACGTTCCCGAGCGGAGCGGCCGGGGTGTGAGCGTGGATCCCCTGAAGCTGGTGCGGCTGCGGGCCCATCATCCCGAGGCCGTCGCCGAGGCGGCGGCGCGGCGGGAGCGCAGGCCGCTGATCACGCACGACGCCGGGCGTCTCCTGATCGTCGCCGCCGACCACCCCGCGCGCGGCGCCCTCTCCGTGGGGGAGCGGCCCTTCGCCATGGCCGACCGCGCCGACCTCCTCGGGCGGCTCTGCCTAGCCCTGTCGCGGCCCCGCGTCGACGGGGTGCTCGCCACCGCCGACATCCTCGACGACCTGCTCCTGCTGGGCGCGCTCGACGGCAAGGTCGTCCTCGGCTCGATGAACCGGGGCGGGCTCGCCGGGGCCTCCTTCGAACTCGACGACCGGTTCACCGGACACCGGCCCGCGGACCTGCACCGGCTGCGGTTCGACGCCGGCAAGCTGCTCCTGCGCATCGACTACGACGACCCGGGCTCGCTGCGCACCATGGAGTCCGCGGCCCGCGCCGTCGACGAGATGGCGGCGCTCCGCCTGCCCGTGTTCGTCGAGCCGTTCCTGTGCCACCGCGACCCCGCGCGCGGGACCCTGCGCAGCGACCTGAGCGCGGCGGCCGTCACCACGTCCATCGCCATCGCCTCCGGCCTCGGCGGCAGCTCCGCGTACACCTGGCTCAAGGTGCCCGTCACCGACGACCCCGACGACATGGCGCGCGTCATGGAGACCTCGACGCTGCCCGCGGTGCTGCTCGGCGGCGATGTCGGGGGCGACCAGGACGCGGCGTACGAGAAGTGGCGGCACGCGCTCCAACTGCCCACCGTTCAGGGCCTGGTGGTGGGGCGTTCGCTCCTCTACCCGGCCGACGGGGATGTGGCGGGCGCGGTCGACACCGCCGCGTCGCTGCTGTAGGAGGAGACGGTGACGAACGCGAAGGACCCCATGAACCCGTACCTGCCGTGGGGGAGCGCCGCCGACGGGCCCTACGCGCTGTCCGTCGGCCCCGAGCGGGCCGGCTGGTCCCGCGCGGGGCTGCGAGTGATCGAACTGGGGCCCGGACAGACCCACGACCTGGACACCGGTGAGAGTGAATGGATTGTGCTGCCCCTGTCGGGTGGTTGCACGGTGCGCACAGAAGGCCGGATCATCGAACTGCTGGGCCGGGAGAGCGTGTTCGGCGGGGTCAGCGACTTCGCGTACGTGCCCCGCGACGCCCATGCGCAGATCGCCTCCGGCGCGGGAGGCCGCTTCGCCCTGGCAGGAGCGAAGTGCGAGCGTCAGCTCCCCGCCCGCTACGGCCCCGCGCCGGAGGTTCCGCTCGAGCACCGGGGCACCGGCACCAGCGCCCGCCAGGTGCGCAACTTCGCGTCCGCCGACGCCTTCGAGTGCGACCAGCTCATCGCCGTAGAGGTGATCACACCCGGCGGCAACTGGTCCTCGTACCCGCCCCACAAGCACGACGAGCACCGGCCGGGCGTCGAGACCGAGCTGGAGGAGATCTACTACTTCGAGATCGAGGGGCCCGGCGGGTACGGGTACCAGCGCGTCTCGCCGTCCAGGCCCGGCGGCACCGACCTGCTCGCCGAGGTCCGTACGGGCGACGCGGTCCTCGTCCCCGACGGGTGGCACGGCCCGTCGATCGCGCAGCCGGGACACACGATGTACTACCTGAACGTGATGGCGGGACCGGGCGAGGAACGGGAGTGGCGGATCTGCTTCCACCCCGATCACCTGACGGAGGGATACCGATGACGCGGCTCACCACAGCACAGGCCCTCGTGCGGTTCCTGTCCCGGCAGTACACCGAGCGTGACGGCGAGCGGCGCCGCCTCATCGACGCGACCTGGGGCATTTTCGGGCACGGGAACGTCGCCGGGATCGGCCAGGCGCTCCTGGAGTACGCCGACGACATGCCCTACCACCAGGGCCGCAACGAACAGGCCATGGTGCACGCGGCCGTCGGCTTCGCCCGGCAGAGCGGCCGGCTCTCGGCGCAGGCCGTGACCACGTCCATCGGGCCCGGCGCCACCAACCTCGTCACCGGCGCCGCGCTCGCCACCGTCAACCATCTGCCCGTCCTGCTGCTGCCCGGCGACACCTTCGCGACCCGGCCCGCGGACCCCGTCCTCCAGCAGCTCGAAGTCCCTTACGCGGGCGACGTGTCGGTCAACGACTGCCTGCGCCCCGTCTCCCGCTACTTCGACCGCATCACCCGGCCCGAGGCCCTGATCCCCGCGGTCCTCGCCGCGATGCGCGTCCTCGCCGACCCGGTCGACACGGGCGCGGTCACCCTCGCGCTGCCGCAGGACGTGCAGGCCGAGGCGTACGACTGGCCCGACGCGTTCTTCGACGAGCGGGTGTGGGGCGTGCGCAGGCCCGCGCCCGACCCGCGCGAGCTGGACGAGGCCGTCCGCGCGGTGCGGGCCGCGGGCAGGCCGCTGCTCGTCGCGGGCGGCGGTGTCCACCACAGCCGCGCCGAGGAGGCGCTGCAGGAGTTCGCCGACGCGACCGGCATCCCCGTCGCCTCCACCCAGGCCGGCAAGGGCTCCCTGCGCTGGGACCACCCGTCGGACGTCGGCGGCATCGGCCACACCGGCACCGCGACCGCGAACGAACTCGCCCGCACCGCCGACCTCGTCATCGGCGTCGGCACCCGCTACACCGACTTCACGACCGCGTCCGGCACTCTCTTCGGCACCGGCTCCGTGCGCTTCCTCAACCTCAACATCGCGGCCTTCGACAGCCACAAGATGGCGGGCCTGCCGCTGGTCGCGGACGCCCGCACCGGCCTGGGGGAGCTCACGGCGGGGCTCCGCGGCCACCGCGCGGAGCCCTCCTACGTCATGGAGTACACCGACGACAAGGAGCGGTGGGAGTACCGCGTCGACGCCTGCTTCGCGGCCGACGACGACCTGGTGCACCCGACCCAGCCGCAGGTGCTCGGCGCGCTCGACGAACTCGTCACCGAGGACGACATCCTGATCAACGCGGCCGGCTCGCTCCCCGGTGACCTGCACAAACTGTGGCGCGCCCGGTCGCGCGACCAGTACCACGTCGAGTACGGCTACTCCTGCATGGGCTACGAGATCCCGGCCGCGATCGGGGTCGCGCTCGCCGCGCCGGGCCGGCCCGTGTGGGCGCTCGTCGGCGACGGCACGTATCTGATGATGCCGACCGAGATCGTCACCGCCGTCCAGGAGAACATTCCGGTCAAAGTGGTCCTCCTGCAGAACCACGGGTACGCGTCCATCGGCGGCCTCTCGGCCTCCGTGGGCGGCGAGGGGTTCGGTACGGGCTACCGCTTCCCGGCCGCCGACGGCACGTACACGGGCGCCCCGCTGCCCGTCGACCTCGCGGCCAACGCGGCCAGCCTCGGCATGACGGTGCTGCGCGCGAAAACCGTCCGTGATCTGCGGGAAGCCCTCGCGGCGGCACGCGCGGCGGACGGTCCCACATGTGTCTACGTGGAGACCGAAACGGCAGACACAGTGTCGGGCGCGCCCCCCGCGCAGGCATGGTGGGATGTGCCCGTGGCCGAGACAGCGACGCGACCGTCGGCGGTCGAGGCCCGCGAGGAGTACGACCGGCACGTCACCGCTCGGCGCCGCCGGCTGTGAAACACCCGAAACACCCGTAGGACCCCAAAGGAGCTTGCCCTCATGACGACCGACGTCAAGACCGTCAACCACTGGATCGGCGGGAAGACCGTCGAGGGTGTCTCGGGCAATTACGGCCCGGTCACCGACCCCGCGACCGGCGCTGTCACGACGCAGGTCGCCTTCGCCGACGTCGACGAGGTCGACGCCGCGGTCGCCTCGGCCAAGGCCGCGTACGCGACGTGGGGCACCTCGTCCCTCGCCAAGCGCACGGCGATCCTCTTCAAGTTCCGCGCGCTGCTCGACGCCAACCGCGACGCGATCGCCGAGCTGATCACCGCCGAGCACGGCAAGGTCCACTCGGACGCGCTCGGCGAGGTCGCCCGCGGCCTGGAGATCGTGGACCTGGCCTGCGGCATCACCGTGCAGCTGAAGGGCGAGCTGTCCACCGAGGTCGCCTCGCGCGTCGACGTGTCGTCGATCCGCCAGCCGCTCGGCGTCGTCGCCGGCATCACGCCGTTCAACTTCCCGGCCATGGTGCCGATGTGGATGTTCCCGCTCGCCATCGCGTGCGGCAACACCTTCGTGCTGAAGCCGTCGGAGAAGGACCCGTCGGCGTCCATGAAGATCGCCGAGCTGCTCTCCGAGGCCGGCCTGCCCGACGGCGTCTTCAACGTCCTGCACGGCGACAAGACCGCCGTGGACCGCCTCCTGGAGCACCCGGACGTCGCCGCCGTCTCCTTCGTGGGCTCGACCCCGATCGCCCGGCACATCCACACCACCGCCTCCGCCAACGGCAAGCGCGTGCAGGCGCTCGGCGGCGCCAAGAACCACATGCTGGTCCTGCCCGACGCCGACCTGGACGCCGCCGCCGACGCCGCGGTCTCCGCCGCGTACGGCTCCGCGGGCGAGCGCTGCATGGCCATCTCGGCCGTCGTGGCCGTGGGCTCCGTCGCCGACGAGCTCGTCGCGAAGATCAAGGACCGCGCCGAGAAGATCAAGATCGGCCCCGGCAACGACCCGACCTCGGAGATGGGCCCGCTCATCACCGCCGCGCACCGCGACAAGGTGGCGTCCTACGTCACCGGCGCCGCGGCCGAGGGCTGCGAGGTCGTCCTCGACGGCACCGGCTACACGGTCGAGGGCCACGAGAACGGCCACTGGATCGGCCTCTCCCTGCTCGACCGCGTCCCCACGACCGCCAAGGCCTACCGGGACGAGATCTTCGGCCCGGTCCTGTGCGTGCTGCGCGTCGACACGTACGAGGAGGGCGTGGCGCTCATGAACGCCTCGCCGTTCGGCAACGGCACCGCGATCTTCACCCGGGACGGCGGCGCCGCCCGCCGCTTCCAGCTGGAGATCGAGGCGGGCATGGTCGGCGTGAACGTGCCGATCCCGGTGCCGGTGGGCTACCACTCCTTCGGTGGCTGGAAGGACTCGCTCTTCGGCGACCACCACATCTACGGCAACGACGGCACGCACTTCTACACCCGCGGCAAGGTCGTCACCACGCGCTGGCCCGACCCGTCCGACGCCCCCGCGGGCGTGGACCTGGGCTTCCCGCGCAACCACTGAGGTCACAGCAGCACCAGGTGCCCCGGCCGCTGTGCAGCGCGGCCGGGGCACCTCTGCGTGCACCTCTGCAGGTGCCCGGGGCGCCGGGAGAGTGTCCGGAGTGCGGACAAATTCCGACGGACTTCGGAGCGGGGGCTGCGGTTCCCGTACGTAGGGGATGTATCGGGTGTCCCAGTCGACATCACCTGTTCACCTGGGAAAGCAAGGTCATTAATCCGGGACGCCTGATGGAATGCACTTGCTGCGGCGAACCGTCTTGGAAGTGGCCGCAGTTAGAGCATGTGTCCGGTGCGAAATCCGCAGCTGAACGGCCGTTGACGTTCCGGATTTCGCACGGTGCAATGACGCGCCGGGAGCGGACGAACAACCCCCCATCGCGACAGCCCTTCGGAGGCGATAGCGCTCCCGGCCCGAGTATCAGAAACATCTGCACCACGAGTCGATCGGAACCGCTCCCCCATGTCCGACACGCTTCGCACAAGCCCCACGACCGTCACCGAGGAGCCCCTCGCGCCCCTCGGCAACACGGCCAGTCCCCAGAAGCTCAAGCGTTCCATCGGCGTCGTCGGCGGCACCCTGCTCACGCTCTCGTGCGTGACGCCCGCCTCCACGCTCTTCGTGGTCGTCCCCGACCTGTTCTCCTCGCTCGGCACCGCCACCGCGCTCACCATCGGGATCGGCTCGCTGCTCTGCATAGCCGTCGCGTTCTGCTACTCGGAGCTGGGCACCCTCATCCCCAGCGCGGGCGGCGAGTACGCCATGGTGTCGACGCTCGCGGGCCGCCTCGCCGGCTGGCTCGTCTTCGTGCTCTCGCTGCTCGTGGTCATGATCGTGCCGCCCGTCATCGCGATGGGCACCGCGGACTACCTCGCCCCGCTCGTGCACCTGCCCGCCGCCGGCGCCGGAGCGGGCGTCATGCTCCTCGCCACCCTCGCGGGCCTGCTCGACCTGCGCGCCAACGCCTGGATCACCGGCATCTTCCTCGTCCTCGAGGTCATCGCCGCCGGAGTCGTCGCCGTCCTCGGCTTCTCGCACTCCGAGCGCGGCGCCGGATCCCTCGTCGACCTGCACGTCACCGGGGCGGGCGGCCACACCGACACCGTCACCGCGATGCTGATCATCTCCGGCCTCGCCATCGCCCTCTTCATCACCCAGGGCTTCTCGACCGCGGTGTACCTCTCCGAGGAGCTGGAGAACCCGCGCCGCAACGTGGCCCGCACCGTACTGCTGACCCTCGCCATCTCCACCGTGGTCATCCTGGTGCCGGTCGTCGCCATCACCATGGGTGCCCCCGACCTCGCCGCCCTCAGCAGCGGCGACATCAGCGGCATGGTCGAGGCCTGGTCCAACTCCGCCGTCGGCACGTTCGTCAGCCTCTGCGTCGCCCTCGCGATCATCAACGCGGGCATCGTCATGGTCATCCAGAACTCCCGCGTCCTGTTCGCCTCCGCCCGCGACAAGTCCTGGCCCGAGCCGGTCAACAACGCGCTCTCCAAGCTCGGCCGCTTCGGCTCCCCGTGGGTCTCGACCCTCGTCGTGGGCGTGCCCGGCGCGGCCCTGTGCTTCGTCAACCTCGACACCCTGTACGGCGTGACCGGCGTCTCCGTCACCGGCATGTACCTCCTGGTCGCCGTCGCCGCGCTGCTCGCCCGCCGCGGCTCCCACCGCGACCAGCCGGCCTGGCGCATGCCGCTGTGGCCCGCGGTGCCGGTGGTCCTGATCGCCGTACTCGCCTACATCCTCAGCCAGCAGGAGGTCTCCTACCTGCTGTGGACCGGCGGCATCACCGCCGTAGCCACCCTCTACTGGGCGTTCTACCTGCGGCCGCGCAAGGACACCCGCTGGCTGGTGTCGATCCCCGAGGACGCGCAGGCCTGAGCGTCACCGGAAAGGGAATCGGGCCGACCGCCCCCGCTGCCCAAAGGGTGTAGGGGTACCCCCGGCAGGGCCGCCGGGCCGTCGAACAGGGGTCCGGCAGCGGTCAGTTCGTCGACGGCGCGCGCACGGCGGATGCCGGATTTCTGCACGACGCTTCGTACCACGAGCGGTGTACGCGGGGGCGGGACCCTACTCCCCAGGGAGGTCCGGCGGTTCAGACCGGGGGCTGCTCCCGTTGTCGGCGGTCGCCCGTACCGTTGACGCATGGATCTACGACTGACCGGTCCGCGGGCCAGGCAGCGGCGGTGGGCGGCCACCGCCGCTGCCGTCGTGGTGCTCGCGGGCGCCGGTACGTGGACGGCCGCGGCCTCCTCGGACGACGCGCCTCCCGTGCAGCGCCGCGACACGGTGATGGACACGGGCGGAGCAAGGATCGACACGTCGTACTTCACGACGCCCGGCTCCGAGCGCCGCCCCGCCGTCCTGCTCGCCCACGGCTTCGGCGCCAGCAAGGACGAGCTGCGCGCCCAGGCCGAGGACCTCGCCCGCGACGGATACGCCGTGCTGACCTGGTCGGCGCGCGGCTTCGGCCGCTCCACCGGCAAGATCGGGCTCAACGACCCGAAGGGCGAGGTCGCCGACGCGTCCAGGCTCATCGACTGGCTGGCGAAGCGGCCCGAGGTCCGGCTCGACAAGAAGGGCGACCCGCGCGTCGGCGTCACCGGCGCCTCGTACGGCGGCGCGGTCTCCCTGCTCGCCGCCGGATACGACGACCGGGTCGACGCCATCGCCCCGCAGATCACGTACTGGAACCTCGCCGACGCGCTGTTCCCCCAAGGCGTCTACAAGAAGCTCTGGGCCGGGCTCTTCATCAACACCGGCGGCGGCTGCGAGCGGTTCGAGCCGCAGCTGTGCCGCATGTACGAGCGGGTCGCCGAGGCCGGCAAGCCGGACGCCGCGGCCCGCGCACTCCTCGAAGAGCGCTCGCCGGTCGCCGTCGGCAAGCGCATCAAGGTGCCCACGCTCCTGATGCAGGGCCAGACCGACTCCCTGTTCCCGCTCGGCCAGGCCGACGCCGCGGCCAGGGCGATCCGGGCCAACGGCGCCCCCGTCGACGTCGACTGGATCGCGGGCGGGCACGACGGCGGAGACCGGGAGACCGGGCGCGTCGAAGCCCGTGTCGACTCCTGGTTCGACCGCTATCTGAAGGACGACAAGGGCGCCGACACCGGCCCCGCCTTCCGCGTCACCCGCACCGGAGGGATCCACTCCACCGACGGCGCCGCCCAGTTGCGCGGCGCGAGCGGCGACACGTACCCGGGCCTCGGGAACGACCCCCGGCGCGTGCCCCTGACCGGGCGCGAGCAGCGCGTCACCAATCCCGCCGGCGCGAGCCCGCCCGCCATCTCCAACCTGCCGGGGCTCGGAGGCGGTGGAGGCGGTGGACTCGGCCGGCTGTCCTCCCTCGGCGTCGGCCTCTCCCTCGACTTCCCCGGGCAGTTCGCCCGCTTCGACTCGGCGCCCCTGCGCGACGACCTGCGCATCACCGGGTCCCCGAAGGTGACGGTGCACGTCGCCTCCGACAGCGACGACGCGGTCCTGTTCGGCAAGGTGTACGACGTCGGGCCGGGCGGCGGTTCCCAGCCCGTGCTGCCCTCCCAACTCGCCTCACCTGTAAGGGTGGTGGGCTCCGGAGCCGACGGCGGCAAGGACGTCACCCTCACGCTCCCCGCCGTCGACCACGAAGTGCAGAAGGGCCACCGGCTGCGCCTCGTCCTGTCCTCCACGGACCTCGGCTACGCGTCCCCGACGCACCCCGCCACGTACACCGTCTCCCTCAAGAGCGACCTGTCCGTGCCCACCGCCCCCGCCGTGCGGACGGCCGCAGCGCCGCTGCCCGCCTGGGTGTGGTGGCTGCCCCTCGCCGGCGTCCTGGCGGCGCTCGCCCTGCTGTTCACCGGCCGCCGCCGCGCGGGCGCGGGAGCCCCCGACCCGGACCTCGCCGAAGTCCCGCTCCAGATCACCGACCTGAGCAAGAAGTACGCGAAGTCCGCCGACCGGTACGCCGTCCGTGACCTGTCCTTCCGCGTGGAGAAGGGCCAGGTCCTCGGCCTCCTCGGGCCGAACGGCGCGGGCAAGACCACGACCCTGCGCATGCTCATGGGCCTCATCAGGCCCGACGGCGGCGAGATCCGCGTCTTCGGGCACGCCATCAGGCCGGGCGCGCCCGTCCTGTCGCGGGTCGGCGCGTTCGTCGAGGGCGCGGGCTTCCTGCCGCACCTGTCCGGCCGCGAGAACCTGGAGCTGTACTGGGCAGCCACGGGCCGCCCCGCCGAGGACGCCCACCTGGACGAGGCGCTGGAGATCGCCGGGCTCGGCGACGCCCTCGCCCGAGCGGTGCGCACCTACTCGCAGGGCATGCGCCAGCGGCTCGCCATCGCACAGGCCATGCTGGGCCTGCCGGACCTTTTCATCCTCGACGAGCCGACGAACGGCCTCGACCCGCCCCAGATCCGCGAGATGCGCGAGGTGATGATCCGGTACGCGGCGGCGGGCCGCACCGTCATCGTCTCCAGCCATCTGCTCGCCGAGGTCGAGCAGACCTGTACGCACCTGGTCGTGATGGACCGCGGGCGCCTCGTGCAGGCGGGCCCGGTCGCCGACATCATCGGCGCCGGCGACACCCTCCTGGTCGGCCTCGCGGCGGACATCTCCGACGCGCTGGTGGAGAAGGTGGAGGCGCTGCCCGACGTGGAGTCGGCGGTCCGCGCGGACGGCGGACTCCTCGTACGGCTCGCGGCCCCCGCGCACGCGGGCGTCCCGGCGACGGTTCCGGCGGCTGCCACGGCGACCGCGACGGCGGCATCCGACGGTCCGGCCCGGTCCGCGGCCCTCGTGCCACCCTCCGCCGACCGGGAGACGGCCGCCGCCGGACTCGTCGCCGAACTGGTCCGTCTGGACGTGCCGGTCGCGTCCCTCGGCCCGCACCGCCGCCTCGAAGACGCGTTCCTGACCCTGATCGGAGGCGAAGCCGGATGACCGCGCTCGTCGAGTCCACCGAGGTGGCGCCCGGATACCGGGCGCGCCGCACCCTGCCCCTGCGGGTCGAGGCCGTACGCCAGCTGAAGCGGCGCCGCACGCTCGTCATGGGCGCCGTCCTCGCCCTGCTGCCGTTCGTCCTGGTCGTCGCCTTCGCCATCGGCGGTGACCCGGGCGCGCGCAACGGCCAGGTGACGCTGATGGACACGGCCACCGCGTCCGGCGCCAACTTCGCCGCGACCTGCCTGTTCGTCTCGGCCGGGTTCCTGCTCGTGATCCCCGTGGCGCTGTTCTGCGGCGACACGGTCGCCTCCGAGGCCGGCTGGTCCAGCCTGCGCTACCTCCTCGCGGCGCCCGTGCCCCGCGCCCGCCTCCTGTGGAGCAAGCTCACCGTCGCGCTCGCCCTCAGCCTCGCCGCGATGATCCTGCTCCCCGTCGTCGCGCTCGCGGTCGGTACGGCCGCGTACGGCTGGGGCCCGCTGGAGATCCCGACCGGCGGTGCGCTCTCCGCGGGCACCGCGGCGCAGCGGCTGCTCGTCGTGATCGCGTACATCTTCGTGTCCCAACTGGTCACCGCGGGGCTCGCGTTCTGGCTGTCGACGAAGACGGACGCGCCGCTCGGCGCGGTCGGCGGCGCGGTCGGGCTCACCATCGTGGGCAATGTGCTCGACGCGGTGACGGCACTCGGCGACTGGCGCGACTTCCTGCCCGCACACTGGCAGTTCGCGTGGGCGGACGCCATCCAGCCGCGCCCGGAGTGGGGCGGGATGATCCAGGGGGCGGCCGTCTCGGTAACGTACGCCGTCATCCTGTTCGCCCTGGCCTTCAGGGGTTTCCGGCGCAAGGACATCGTCTCGTAGGTCTCCGGACGATTGCCTTCCGGCCTCGGCGGGCCCCCTCCGTAGCCGCATCGAGATTCATCCGCAACGCCTCCGACTGCTCGTTCCGGCCGTCTCGGACGTCACATTCACAAGTGCTGACGCACGATCGGCGAACCGAGGGGGCACGCATGAGGCCTGACAGCGAGTACCGGGCAGAGGACCGCGAGCGGACGCGGGCATCGGCGCGGGCGCGAAGGCGCCCACGGACGCGGGGCCGGGGGAGGGCGCGGGCGGCCGGGCTGATCGCGGCGGCGCTCGTGGGCGGGCTCCTCGCCACCGGGTGCGGCGGCGCGAGTGACGGTTCCTCGGCGGACCGCGGCAAGGCGCGGGGCTCGGGCCCGCTGCCCGCGCCCGCCCCGGCCCGCCCGTCCGCACCGGCGACGCCCGCGCCGGGCACCGAGGCCGACGGCGAGCAGCGCGACATCGCGCCGACCCCGTCCCCGACGCCCGCGGACTACCTCTCCACGTTCGCCCTCGACGTCGACACCGCGTCGTACGGCTACGCCCGCCGCACACTCGCCGACGGGCGCCTGCCCGACCCGAAGACCGTGCGGCCCGAGGAGTTCATCAACAGCTTCCGCCAGAACTACCCGCGCCCCGAGGGCAACGGCTTCTCGGTCACGGCCGACGGAGCCCGCGCCGGCGAAGAGGGCTGGTCCTTCCTCCGGGTCGGCCTCGCCACCGGCCCGGCGGCCCCGGCGTCGCAGCGCCCGCCCGCCGCGCTCACCTTCGTCATCGACGTCTCCGGCTCCATGGCCGAGCCCGGCAGGCTCGACCTGGTCAGGCAGTCCCTCGACGTCATGACCGACCAGCTGCGCTCCGACGACTCCCTCGCCCTCGTCGCCTTCAGTGACACGGCCGAGACCGTGCTGCCGATGACGCGCGTCGGTGGCGGCCGGGGACGGGTCCACGACGCGATCGACAGCCTGCAGCCGAGGTCCTCCACGAACCTCGAGGCGGGCGTACGCACGGGGTACGACACCGCGGTCGAGGGCGCGCGGCCCGGCGCGACCAACCGCGTCGTCCTGCTCTCCGACGCACTCGCCAACACCGGTGAAACCGATGCCGACGCGATCCTCGACCGCATTTCCGACGCCCGCCGCGAGCACGGCATCACGCTGTTCGGCGTAGGCGTCGGCAGCGAGTACGGCGACGCCCTGATGGAGCGCCTCGCCGACAAGGGCGACGGCCACACGACCTACGTCTCCACGCCCGAGGAGGCCCGGAAGGTCTTCTGCGACCAGCTGCCGCAGAACATCGAGCTGCGCGCCCGCGAGGCCAAGGCGCAGGTCGCCTTCGACCCGGGGACCGTGCAGAGGTTCCGCCTCATCGGCTACGACGACCGCCAGGTCGCCGACGACGACTACCGCAACGACCGCGTGGACGGCGGCGAGGTCGGCCCCGGCCACACCGTGACGGCGCTGTACGCGGTACGGCTGCGCCCGGGCGCGAGCGGCCACGTCGCCACGGCGGGCGTGCGCTGGCTGGACCCCGACACGCGGGCCCCGCACGAGGAGACGGCCCAGATCGAGGCCTCCGCACTGGACACGGACGTCTGGCGCTCCAGCCCCGGCCTGCAGCTCACGGCCACGGCAGCCTATTTCGCCGACTCCCTGCGCCAGGGCGCACTCCCGGGAGCCCCCACGCTGCCTCAACTGGCGTCACACGCCGACACGTTGGCCCGCGTGATGGAGGACAAGGACGTGCGGCAGCTCGCGGAAGCGATACGCAGGGCCGACGAACTGCGGAGCTGATTCTCCGGTGATTCTCCTGCAGATCAAAGAAGCTGTCATTTCGCCCTGTAAGTTCTGGGTGAATATCGAGACGGAGTCATTGGCCGCCGAATGGGGCGGCGTAAATTCTGTGTGAATGGCTGCTCTGTTCCTGAAGGATGATGAGAATCGGCCTCAGACGTAACTGATCGAGTTCTCATCCAATTTGGTCATTCCGGGGGTCGGGGTCCGCGTAATGTTTTCCGTGTCGAAGCCGAACAGGGCTTACGGCAAACGGAAAAGCGTCACCGAGAAAGGGACAACCCTCATGAGCTTCCACAAGGTCGCCCCCGTCAAGAAGACCCGCAAGCCCGGCCCGAAGCCGGCCGCCGCACACCACGCCGCGCCCAAGCCGAAGCGGCAGCCCCGCCGCCGTCCGGTCGGCAACAAGGCCGGCAAGGACTGCTGAACCGTGCCATCGAGGCGGGCCCCCGGCGTGTGCCGGGGGCCCGCCTCGGCCGTGTTCCCGGTTGGGGCGGAGAGAGTTGAAAAAGTCGGAGGAGTCGGATGGACCGGGGGAGTCGGTGGAGAGGGTGGAGTCGGTGGAGCAGAAAAGCACGGGTGCTAGTCAGGCGTTCCGGCGTTTCTGGCCGTTGACGCGTGGTGACCGCGGATGGCTGGTCCTGATCATTGTCTGCGTCGTGGTCGCCGCGCTTGCCGAGACGGCCTCGATCCTGATTTTCGCGCATCTCACCGACCATGCGCTGGCCGCGGGATCGCTCTCCGCATTCTGGGTGCCCGCCGCGCAGTGGCTCGGTGTTGCCGTGCTCGGCGCCGCGGTCGGGTATGCCGGAAACTCGCTCGCCGTATGGACCGCGGAGCGGTTCGTCCTGCGGCTGCGCGCCGGCGTGTTCCGCCACGTGCAGGGGCTGCCCCCGCACTTCTTCCAGAAGCACCGGCAGGGTGACCTCGTCGAGCGGCTCACCGGTGATGTCGAGGCCATCGAACAGATGGTGGTGTCCGGCGTGGTCGGCACCGTCTCCGCGTTGTTCTCCACCGTCTTCTACGCGGCCGCCGCCCTCTGGCTCCGCTGGGACCTCGCCCTCGTCACGTTCCTGCTAGCCCCTCTCTTCCTCCTCGCCGCCCGCCGCTTCGCCGGCCGCATCAAGTCCGCGGCCCGTGACGAGCGCATCGCCGACGGCGCCATCACCTCGGTCGTCGAGGAGTCCCTCGGCAATGTCGTCCTCACCCAGGCCTACAACCTGCGCAGGGACGAGGAACGCCGGCTCGACCGGGAGGCCCGTGCGTGGCTGCGCGCCTCCGTGCGCGGCGCCCGCGCGAGCGAGCTGTACGAGCAGGTCGTCGAGGTCGTCGAGACGCTGTGCGTGCTGGCCGTCATCGGATGCGGCGCCTGGGAGATCGCCGCGGGCCGTATGACGCTCGGCGATCTGCTCGCCTTCGCGGCCTTCATCGGCTACCTCTATCCGCCGATCCGCAACCTCGGGCAGCTGGGCCTCACGCTCACCGCCGCCACGGCCGGAGCGGAACGGATCCAGGAGGTGCTGGACGCGGAACCCGCCGTGAGCGACCCCGTCTCACCCCGGCCCGCCTGGCCCGTGCGCGGCCGCATCAGTCTCGAGGGCGTCACCTTCCGCTACCCGGACGCTCCCGCGGAATCGCTGACAGACGTGTCACTGACCGCCGAGCCCGGCGAACTCGTCCTGATCACAGGGGAAAGCGGAGCAGGCAAGTCGACCCTCTCCAAGCTGCTGCTGCGCTTCTACGACCCGACGGCGGGGACCGTACGCCTCGACGGGGTGCCGCTCACCGACGTACCGCTGGAGTTCCTCCGGGAGAACGTGGCCCTGCTGCCCCAGGAGACCCTGATCCTGCACGGCACCATCCGCGAGAACATCGCCTGCGGCCTCCCGGGCGCCGGCGAGCGGGAGATCCGGCAGGCCGCACTGGACGCGGCGGCCCACGAGTTCATCACCGACCTGCCCGAGGGCTACGACACCCGGATCGCCCCGGGCACCGCCGCCCTCTCCGGCGGTCAGCTGCAGCGCATCGCGATCGCCCGTGCCATGCTGCGCGGCGCCCCCGTCCTCGTTCTCGACGAGCCGACCGCCGGACTCGACGCGCTGGCCGCACGGCGCGTGGTGTCGCCGCTGCGCCGGCTGATGGCGGGCCGCACGACCATCGTGATCACCCACGATCTGGCGCTGGCGCCGGACGCGGACCGCATTCTCGTCGTGGAGGGCGGCCGTCTCGTGGAGTGCGGTACGCACAGGGAACTCCTCGCCCAGGGCGGGGCGTACGCGCGGCTGCGCAGCGCCTAGTGCTGGGGCCTGTCCTCACCTTCCCGCCTGTCCCGCAGGGTCTGGCACGCACCAGACCCTGCGGGCCCGCCGTCCGGGCGGACGACGGGAAGGCGAAGGCAGGACCTAGGGGAGTGCCGCCCCCCGGGCCGTCACCCACAGCTCGTACCACTCCTCGTGGGTGAGTTCGGGGGCGCGGCGGGCGGCGTCGGCGCAGGCCCGGATGCGGGTCGGGTTCGTGGTGCCGATGACCGGGGCGATGCGGGACGGGTGGTGCTGGAGCCACCAGAGGATGATCGTCTCCGGGGTGGTGTTCTTCTTCTCGGCGAGGTCGGCGACCAGTCGTGCCGTGGAGTACTCGGCGGGCGTCGCCTCGCGGCCCGTGTAACTGCCCTGGGCGAGCGGGCCCCACGCCTGGAGGCGGATCCCGTGCTCGGCGCAGTGTTCCAGGGTGCCGAGCGGGAAGCCGTTCGAGGCGGCCCCGGGCGTGTTGACCAGCACCCCCGCCTCCACCCAGTCCCGGCTCTTGAGGCTCATCTCCAGCTGGTTGGCGACGAGCGGGAAGTCCAGATGGGACTGGAGGTGCGCGATCTGATGGGCACTCATGTTGGAGACGCCGAAACTCCGTACGAGGCCCTGCTCCTGGAGCGAGGTGAGGGCCTTGGCGACATCGCCCGGGTCCGCCAGCGGGTCGGGGCGGTGCAGCAGCAGGACATCGACGTGGTCGGTCCGCAGCCGGGTCAGGCTCTCCTCGACACACCGCACGATGCGGGCGCCGCGCAGGTCGTACACCCCCGGACGGTCGCCGTCGGCGAGACGGATCCCGCACTTCGTCTGTACGGTGATGCGCTCGCGCAGCCCGGGCGTCCGGGCGAGCACCTCGCCGAACACGGCCTCGGCCTTGCCGTCGCGGTAGATGTCGGCGTGGTCGAACGCGGTGATGCCGCTGTCCAGGGCCGCCTGTACGGCGGCCTCGGCGGCGTCGATGTCGGAGGGCCGGAAGGGCGCGGAATCCCAACTCCCGCCCAGTCCCATGCATCCGTAGATCAGCCGGTCCTGGTCGGTGTGCGCGTGCGGTGGTGTAGTCACACGCGCAGCGTAGGCCGCGGACTCACGTCTTGGGGATGTCGAAGTAGCGGTTGAGGCCCGCGGCGAGCGGGCCCTTCACGATCTCCGCGTGCTCGGGCGTCACCGCCGGACGCCGGCGCCGTGTCCCGCGTCGCGAGCGTGAGCAGCAGATGATCGACGTCGCCGTGCGCGTCTGGTGCGGGTGGGGACGCGGCACGTCCTCGACGGCGAGGTCTGGACCCCGCGCGACGCCTGACCTCCGGGGCCGTCCCCCGGGGCGCTTGCGTCGGCTGATCGCGTCCGACCCATTGAATTTCCCTTACGCGTGAGTAAGTTGACGCCCGGGTAAGTCTGCAGTTCTGCGTGGGACGAGCGAGACGCAGGGATCACGTCAGCCGCGACCTGGAGCCGTCATGGGTGTACGCAAGGATCTTCAACGGGCACAGCAGCGCAGTGATTTGACGGACCGGGCCACCGTCGAGACCGTCAAGGACGAGCACGGCACCGTGCGCGAGGTGCGCACGGCCGCCCTCGCCGCGGACCCCGGCGGGAGCACGCCCGCCGACATCCCCTTCACGAACGCCGCCGAGGCGCCCGACGCCGTGGTCCTGCGACGCAGGGAGGGCGAACACTGGCGTCCCGTCACGGCGGCGGCCTTCGCGCGTGAGGTGACCGCCGCGGCCAAGGGCCTGATCGCGGGCGGCCTCGAACCCGGCGGGCGCGTCGCCCTGATGTCCCGTACGCGCTACGAGTGGACCGTCCTCGACTTCGCCGTCTGGGCGGCCGGCGGGCAGACCGTGCCCGTCTACGCCACGTCGTCGGCCGAGCAGATCGAGTGGATCGTACGGGACTCGGGTGCGCGCCATCTGATCACCGAGACCCCGGAGAACACGGCCACCGCGCGGGCAGCGCTCGCCGCGCTGCCCGAGGAGGAGCAGCCGCGCTGCTGGGAGCTGGACGCGGGCGCGGTGCTCGAACTCGCCACCCTGGGAAGGGGGACGGACGACGAGGAGGTGACCAAGCGGCGCGCCGCCCTCACCCCCGACACCGTCGCGACCGTCTGCTACACCTCAGGGACCACCGGGAAGCCGAAGGGCTGCGTCCTCACCCACGCCAATCTGCACGCCGAGGCCGCGAACACGGTGGAGCTGCTGCACCCCATCTTCAAAGAGGTGACCGGACAGGCGGCCTCGACGCTGCTGTTCCTGCCCCTGGCGCACATCCTCGGCCGCACCATCCAGATCTCCTGCATGCTCGCCCGTATCGAACTGGGCCACTGCCCCGGCATCAAGCCGGACGAGCTGCGGCCCCAACTGCGCTCGTTCCGGCCGACGTTCGTGGTCGGAGTGCCGTACCTCTTCGAGAAGATCCACGACACGGGCCGGGCCACCGCGGAGAAGCTCGGCCGCGGCGCGTCGTTCGACCGGGCCGACCGGATCGCGGTGAACTACGGCGAGGCCCACATGGCCCGCTTCCTCAGCCGCGGCAAGGGCCCCGACGGCAAGGGCGGCCCGTCTCTCGGTCTCCGCCTCGCCCGCGGCCTCTACGACCTGCTGGTCTTCCGCCGCGTGCGCAAGGAGCTCGGCGGACGCCTGCGTTACGCGATCAGCGGCGGCTCCCCCCTCGACCGGCGCCTCAACCTCTTCTTCTACGCCGCCGGAATCCTCGTCTACGAGGGGTACGGCCTGACCGAGACCAGCGCCGCCGCCACGATCACCCCGCCGCTCGCCCCGCGCCCCGGGACGGTCGGCCTCCCGGTGCCGGGCACGGCCGTGCGGATCGCCGACGACGGGGAGGTCCTCATCAAGGGCGGCATCGTGTTCGGCGCGTACCGGAACAACCCCGAGGCGACGGCGGACGTGCTCGACGGGGGCTGGTTCGCCACCGGTGACCTGGGGGCCCTCGACGAGGACGGCTACCTCACCATCACCGGCCGCAAGAAGGACATCATCGTCACGTCCGGCGGCAAGAACGTCTCGCCGGCCGTCCTGGAGGACCGGCTCCGCAGCCGCCCGCCGGTCGGCCAGTGCATCGTCGTGGGCGACAACCGCTCCTACGTCGGCGCGCTGATCACGCTGGAACCGGAGGCGGTCGCGCACTGGCTGTCCGTACGGAAGATGCCCGCCGACACCCCGATGGCCGATGTCGTCCGTGATCCGCGGATGATCGCGGCGGTGCAGGAGGCCGTGGACTACGCGAACGAGGCCGTCTCGCGGGCCGAGTCGATCCGCAGATTCGCCCTGGTGGAAGGCGAGTTCACCGAGGACAACGGGCTGCTCACCCCCTCCCTGAAGATCAAGCGGCATGCGGTCGCGGCCGCGTACGAGCGGGAGATCGAGGCCCTCTACCGAGGCTGACCGCCCGCCGCGGAGGAGGGCGTGGGCGAAGAGCGCGGAGAGTTCGGCGGGTGCCGGAGGAATCTCCGGAGTCACGTGTGTGGTCCTACCTGTTTCTTCGGCTGGGGTCCCCCTTTTCTTCGGCCGGCGTGCCTCGAGGACTGCTCGCGCAGAGCCTGTCCACCCGGATGTCGGGCGCCGCCTGCTGGGCGTACGCGATCCTCGCGGTCACCACGCTGCCGCCCCTGCTGCCCAACGCGGTGCTTCTGATCACCGGTGGGACGCTCGCCGCACGCGGCGAGATGTCCCTCGTCCTGGTCCTGCTCTCGGTGGCCGGCAGCGCGCTCGCCGGCGACGTCCTCATCCACCGCTTCGGCTGGTTCGCCGGCCGCAGGGTGCGCGGCGGCGCCGTGGGGCGCGGACGCAGGGGCGAGCTGTTCGACTGGGCCGCGGGGCGGGTGCAGCGCGGCGGCATCCCGTTCGTCGTCGGCGTCCGCTTCCTGCCCAGCGGGCGCCTCCTCGGCGGGCTCGCGGCCGGCGCGGCGCGCTACCCGGCCCGCAAGTTCGCGGTCGGCGCCGCGCTCGCCGAAGTCGTCTGGGCCGCCTGTTCGGTGGGTGTGGGCTACGTCGGCGGGGCGGTCAGTGACGATCCCGTGTACTCCGTCGCGACAGGCCTCGGCCTGTCCGTCGCCGTCGGCGCCGTGGCGGCGCTCGCTCAGCGCAGGGCCGCCGCACCGGCGGCGGAGGTTTCGAAGGGGGAATAGCGCATTCCCCGTGACGCGGATGTCGGACGCGCGCTTTTCCCGGAAGTCCCGGAAATCGTGTGCTGAGGCCCGAAACGCATTTCGCCGACCATCGCCGACGTCACGTGCCATGGACGTCTGCCACACGCCGTCTGATTGATTCAGGGAGACAGAAGTGTTTGCCGCTATCGGAAAGTTCACCGCGCGGCGCCGGAAACGGGTCGTCATCGCGGCGGCCGCCTTCACGCTGTTCGCCGGCGTGTGGGGCACCGGGGTCTTCGGCTCGTTCACCGGCGGCGCCGGCTTCGACGACCCGGCAAGCGAGTCCGTCCGGGCCGACAAGGTCCTCGCCGGCTCGCTCGGCCGCGAGTCCGACGACCTCATCGTGCTGTACGAGTCGAAGGACAAGGGCGCCACGGTCGATTCCTTCGGCGCGGCAGTCCGTGCCGCACTCGACGACGTCCCGCGCGCCGGCATCGCCCGCCTGAACTCGTTCTGGCACCCCGGCACCCAGAACCCGAGCGCCTACTTATCGAAGAACAGCCGACAGACCTACGCGACCGTCCAGTTCACCAGTCACGACGACCAGAAGCAGGTCGAGGCACTGGAGAAGATCAAGGGCGACTTCGCGGCCGACGGCGTCACCGTCCGCTACGGCGGCGTCGCCGCGATGACCGACCAGGTCAACACCCTCACCGGCTCGGACATCGCGCGCGCCGAAACGCTCTCGGTGCCGATCCTGCTGATCCTCCTGGTCCTGATCTTCCGCAGCGCGATCGCGGCGCTCCTGCCCCTGGCCGTCGGCTCGTTCGTGGCGCTGGGCTCCTTCGTCGTGCTCCGCGTCCTGACGATGTTCACGGAGATCTCCAGCACCGTCATCAACGTCATCACGGTCCTCGGCCTCGGCCTGGCGATCGACTACGCGCTCTTCCTCGTCAACCGCTTCCGCGAAGAACTCCACGCGGGCGCCGACGTCGACACGGCCGTGGAGCGCACCACCGCGACCGCGGGCCGCACGGTCGCGTTCTCCGGCATCGCCGTGGCGATCTCGTTTGCCGGACTGACCCTCTTCCCCTCCCGCTTCCTCTCCTCGATGGGGTACGCGGCGGTCGCCGTAGTCGCGTTCGCGGTGGTCGGCTCCCTCACGCTCCTCCCCTCCCTCCTCCGCTGCACCGGGCACGGCATCGACAAGTGGCGCATCCCGCTGGGCGGCAGGAACCGCGCCCCCAGGCCGGAGAGCGAAGGCCGCTGGTACCGCACGGCGCACGCGGTCATGCGGAAGCCGCTGATCTCCTCCGTGGCCATCGTCGCCGTCCTCGTAGGACTGGGCGCACCGCTCCTGGGCGTCAACTGGGCACGCCCCGGGGAGTGGGTGCTGCCCTCCGACGCGGACGCGAAGGTGGTCGGCAAGACACTGGCATCGGACTTCGGCACCAACCCCGCACAGATCATGACGTCCGTGGTCCAGGGCTCCACCGGCCCCGTGGACCGTGCCGAAGTGACGGCCTACGCAGCCAAGTTGGCCGACGTGGACGGCGTGGCCTCGGCGACCCCCACGGCGTTCGAGGGCAACGACGCGCGCATCACGCTCCGCTACACGCCGGACGCCATGTCCGACGCCGCGCAGAGCATGGTCCACGACCTGCGCGCCACGGCGCCCCCGGCCGGCGCGGACGCACTCCTGACGGGTACGCCGGCGTCCCGGACCGACATCGTCGGCATGATCGGCGACCGTCTCCCGTGGATGGCCCTGTTCACGGCGGTCGTCTCGTTCCTGGTCCTCTTCATGGCTTTCGGCTCCCTGCTCCTCCCGCTCAAGTCGGTGATCCTCAACCTCCTTTCGCTCCTGGCCGCGTTCGGAGCGATCAAGTGGATCTTCCAGGACGGCCACCTCTCGGGGCTCCTCGGCTTCGAGCCGATCGGCGCGGTGGACGCCAACTTCCCCGTCCTGGTGGTGGCGATCGCGTTCGGCCTCGCGATGGACTACGAGGTGTTCCTGCTCTCGCGTGTCCGCGAGGAGTGGGAGGTGAACGGCGACCCGGTCGAATCGGTGGCGCTCGGCGTCCAGCGCACAGCCAAGATCATCACGAGCGCGGCGCTGCTGCTCGTCGTGGTCGTCGGCGGCTTCATGGCCTCGTCGATCCTCTTCATGAAGATGATCGGGGTCGGCCTGGTCATCGCGGTCCTCGTGGACGCGACGATCGTCCGAGGCCTGCTGGTGCCCGCGACGATGGCACTCCTGGGCAAGTGGGCCTGGTGGGCACCGGCCCCACTGGCCCGCTGGTGGTCGAAGTACGGCTTCCGCGAGCCTTCGTCCCCGCCGCCCCCGCCGGCGCCCGCACCGGCATCGCGCTCAGGGGCGCTGGGGTGACGTTGTGCTCCGCGGGGCGGGCGGGTGAGGGGCCGAGCGCGGAGGCGCCGCGGTGACGTTGCGCTCCGCGGGGCGGGCAGGTGAGGCGTCGGGCATGGAGGCGCCCGGCCCGTCCGCCCCCGAACCGGGACGGCCGGCAACCCCGGTCCGGCGGTCCCTCCCCCGTGCCGCGCCCCGGCTCCGTCACCTCCAGGTCGAAGGCAACCGGGGCGCGGCGTCCGCCCTGACCGATGAGCGGGCGGGCCCTGCCTCGGATGCCCCGGCCGTTCCCGTATCCGATGGGAACGGCCGGGACGTCTTCGTCCCGAAGCGATTTGGGTGGGCCCGTACGTGCGGCCGACTTGAGGACTGAGATCCGCGTCCGTCCGATACGCCGATTGGCAGATGCGGGACATCTGTGGCGGCTTGAAGTGGCCGTGGATCTCCCCAGTCCCGATTCCGGAGGGGGCGAGGCTTCTTGGCGTCGCGTCCGGTACGTCCCCTGCGCAGAAGAAAGGCCCTACCGCAGTAGGGCCTGAGGGCGGCGCCCCTGGCAGGACTCGAACCTGAGGCCAAGCGTTTAGAAGGCGCCTGGACAGTGCGGGAGAGGACACTGCCTGAACTGCCTATATCTGCTAACGCTGTTGGCTGGCGAACTCGCTTCGACGCGCATTCGACACGACGGCGTCACTACCAGTCGCGCCACCGGTCAGTGAGTTCGTAGCGCCCCAAGCCGTGTCGTGTGGTCAGAGCAACGACATCGATTCCCTGCTCGGCGAGGGCTTCGTCGATGTAGTGGCACAGTTGCTCACGTTCGTCCGTCTCGTAAGCGGCCCCGTCGTGCTCGGCGTTGACAGCGTTCAGGGCCAGGACAACACGCTGAACCGCAGCGAAGACGCGCTCGTCGGAGGCGTCCTGGAGCGCTGAGATATCTGCTTCGAACGCGTCCAGGACGCTGTCTGTGGCCGTGATCAGACTCTCCGGGAACAGTTCAGCCATGCACGCACAGTCCGCATCCAACGTGCCAAAGGCCAGCTCGCGTTGCTCCCTTTCTATGCCCTTGCGCCAACCTGTCGTGGGTCTTGGTCACGTCCGCTGGAGTGGTGTATCGACGGCCACTCGGTGATCTCGTTTTGAGGCTAGGCGGTGAGTTCGGTGGGCAGGTCGGTCTCGTCGGTT
>NZ_JBVJPM010000012.1:0-307116 GCF_055582645.1 Streptomyces sp. NPDC107517
GCTTCTCCACCGCGCGCGCGGAGCCGGCGTGTGTGGCCTCTTCGATCCGGCGCTGCAGGTCCGCGAGCTTTCCCGCGGTCGTGTGGATGTCGATGGCGCTGGACACGGTGGGCTCTTCCGGAACGGACATCGGGATGCGGCTCCCTGGCTGCTCAATGGGGACGTGAGGATGGGGCGGGGCGATGTGGCGCGGCGGTGCGGTGGGGCGGTGACGCGGGGGCCGGGGCCCGGCCCCCGAGCTACTGGCTCGTAGCGTAGTGGCGTGGATACCGTTCGGCAGTGCGGCGTTTACCACACCTAGGGTGGGTTGCATGACGCCCCGAAATGCTTCAGACGATCCCTCCGATGCGAACGACGGTCAGCAGTGGTCGGACCTGGACCGGCCGCCGTTGAACGCCTCTGCCCTGCGGCGCGCCCTGGTGCGTGGCGGGCTCTGGTCCTCCGTCGATGTTGTGCCCGCCACCGGGTCCACCAACTCCGATCTCGTTGCCCTCGCCCTGGCCGGCAAGGCCGAGGAAGGGGCCGTCCTCGTCGCCGAGTCGCAGAGCGCCGGGCGCGGGCGGCTCGACCGGCAGTGGACCGCTCCTGCTCGGTCCGGGCTCTTCTTCTCCGTCTTCCTGAAGCCCGGCGCCGATGTGCCCGTGGAGCGGTGGGGGTGGCTGCCGCTGCTCACCGGGGTGGCCGTCGCGACGGGGCTCGCGCGGGCCGCCGGGGTCGACACCGCCCTCAAGTGGCCCAACGACCTGCTGGTGAATGTCGGCGACGAGGAGCGCAAGGCCGGGGGCATCCTCGCCGAGCGGGCCGGGGACGGTGTGGTCGTCGGGATCGGGCTCAACGTTTCGCTGCGCGCCGACGAGCTGCCTGTGCCGGGGGCCGGGTCGCTTGCCCTGGCCGGGGCCGTTTCCACCGACCGTGACCCGTTGCTGCGGGCCGTTCTCCGGTCGCTGGAGGAGCGGTTCGTGCAGTGGCGCGCCGCGGGTGGGGACCCTGCCGTGTCGCGGCTCCAGGAGACCTATGCGGCGGGGTGCGCGACGCTCGGGCGCACTGTGCGGGCCGAGCTTCCCGGGGGGCAGGAGCTTGTGGGCGAGGCGGTTGCCGTCGACGGGGACGGGCGGCTGGTCATCGCCTCTGAGGACGGGGTGCAGCAGCCTGTGGGGGCGGGGGACATCGTTCATCTGCGGGCGGGGGGCTGACGGGGCTCATTTGGTGCGGGCCGCGTTTCGGGCGTCGGCCCGGTGGGGGGCTCGGCTTCTTTGGCGGGTGCCGGCTCGGTGCGGGCTGCCGCGTTTCGGGTGCGGGTTCGGTGTGGGCGGCCTTCGTTGTCGGGTGCGGGCTCGGTGCGGGCGCGTCAGGTGCGTTTTTGGGTGCGGGGCCGCGGGGGCATGTACGTGCTCGCTGTTCTATCGGTGCACGTCAGCCAGTTGATTGCCGGTACGTGGCGCTGGTGGCTCCGCGCGCACATGTCCCCACGTCCCCTCCCGTCTCGTACGCGCCTGGCCGTCCGGTGGGGGTTCGCTGTCTGCGGCCCTGTCTCGTATGCGGCTGGCCGTCCGGTGGGCTTCGCCGTCTCCGGCGCTGTCTCGTACGCGGCTGACCGCCGGTGAGGCGTGTCCTTTCGGTTTGTACTTGGGTGGGGGTCGGGACTCGTGTGTGCTGGGGGAGTGAGCTGCGGCACACCTGCCGTAAAGTTGAGGCCGGTCGATACATGACCGTGGCAGATCGGAAGGGCAGCAGGCGTGACCGTCGACGACTCGGGCTCCGGCGCGGGCACCCCATCCGACATCGAGTCTGTCGAGGACGGTGCCGGCGGTGAGGATCCGCTTGCCCTCCGGCTCGAGGGGCTCATTCTTGGTGCGGAGCGGCGGTATACGCCGTTTCAGGCCGCCCGCAGCGCCGGTGTTTCCATGGAGCTCGCCTCCCGGTTCTGGCGGGCCATGGGTTTTGCCGATATCGGGCAGGCCAAGGCGCTGACCGAGGCCGATGTGCTCGCCCTGCGGCGGCTTGCCGGTCTTGTCGAGGCCGGGCTGCTCAGCGAGGCCATGGCCGTGCAGGTCGCCCGCTCGACCGGACAGACCACCGCCCGGCTCGCCGAGTGGCAGATCGATTCCTTTCTGGAGGGGCTCACTGAGCCTCCCGAGCCCGGGATGACCCGCACCGAAGTCACGTATCCCCTGATGGAACTGCTCCTGCCTGAGCTGGAGGAGTTCCTCGTCTATGTGTGGCGGCGGCAGTTGGCCGCGGCCACGGGGCGTGTGGTGCAGGCCGCCGATGACGAGGAGATGGTGGACCGGCGGCTTGCCGTCGGGTTTGCCGACCTCGTCGGCTTCACGCGGCTCACTCGGCGTATGGAGGAGGAGGAGCTCGGGGAGCTCGTCGAGGCCTTCGAGACCACTGCCGCCGATCTTGTCGCCGCCAATGGCGGGCGGTTGATCAAGACCCTGGGCGATGAGGTGCTGTACGCCGCCGATGACTCGGGAGTCGCGGCCGAGATCGCTCTTCGGCTCATCGAGACCATGGCCAATGACGAGACCATGCCCGAGGTGCGGGTGGGGATGGCCTTCGGGACCGTTACGACCCGGATGGGCGATGTCTTCGGGACGACCGTGAATCTGGCGAGTCGGCTCACCTCGATAGCTCCTCGGGATGCCGTGCTGGTCGACGGCGCGTTCGCCGAGGAGCTTCAGCGGGCCGGTGAGGCCCCCGTCTCCGAGGCCGAGGCCGCCGCTCTTGCCGAGAAGGAGGGCGAGGACGCGCCCTCGTACCGCTTCGCTCTGCAGCCCATGTGGCAGCGGCCCGTGCGTGGTCTCGGCGTCGTCGAGCCCTGGCTTCTGACGCGGCGGCCGCTCTAGGATTCTGCCGTTGTTAACTGTCGTTAACCGGGAGGGTCTGTGAGCGAGCGGTTCGGAGAGTTCGTCGAGGTGCGGCGGCACGGTTTTGTGGCCGAGCTTGTCCTCGACCGGCCCAAGGCCATGAACGCCGTGTCCAGCGCCATGGCGGTGAGCGTGGGAGAGGCCTGCGCCTCTCTGGCGGGTGACGGCGGCGCTCGGGTCGTTGTTCTTTCTTCGTCCGCCGCGCGCGCCTTTTGTGTGGGGGCCGATCTGAAGGAGCGGAATTCCTTTTCCGACGCCGAACTTCTTCGGCAGAGGCCTTTGACCCGGGGGGCCTACGGGGGCGTTCTCGAGCTTCCTGTGCCCGTCATCGCCGCCGTGCACGGGTTCGCCCTCGGTGGCGGGTTCGAGCTTGCTCTCGCCTGCGATCTCATCGTGGCCGACGAGACCGCCGTCGTGGGGCTGCCCGAGGTGTCTGTGGGGGTCATTCCCGGCGGGGGCGGTACGCAGCTGCTGCCCCGGCGGGTGGGGGCCGCGAGAGCTGCTGAGCTGATCTTTTCCGCGCGGCGTGTCGAGGCCCAGGAGGCCCTGGAAATCGGGCTTGTCGACCAGGTCGTGGGGGCGGGTGACGATCGTGACGCCGCCCTTGAGCTGGCGGGGCGCATTGCCGCCCATTCGCCCGTGGGGCTCCGTGCCGCCAAGCGCGCTCTGCGGGTGGGGTACGGGCTCGACCTGCGGGCCGGCCTCGAGGTCGAGGATGCCGCCTGGCGGTCCGTGGCCTTCTCCGGTGATCGGGCCGAAGGTGTCGCCGCCTTCAATGAGAAGCGGGCGCCCCAGTGGCCCGGTGAATGACTATTCCCGGCCTCGTATGGGTCCTGAATGTATCGATTTGGGCTTTTCTTTCCTAATCTTGGGCCATGGGAGACGAAGTCCGGTTGCGGGCCGTGGTCGCGATGGCGCAGGGGATGGCCGCGGCGCAGTCTCCGCGTGAGTCCTGGCGGGCCGCCGCCCTCGGCGCCTGCCGCGCCCTGGCCGGCACCTTCGCGGCGCTTTCCGTGTGGGAGCGGGAGCGCGGGCGGCTGCGCGTCCTCGTGAACGTGGGGGAGCGCGCCGAGGGCGAGGCCGAGTTCCCCGAGGACGAGGCCTATCCCGTGCACCAGTTCCCCGAGATCACCGAGTTTCTGCACGAGCAGTGGGTGGGCGGGGGCGCTCCGCGCGCCTGGGTCGAGACCGCCGCCGGGACCGTGGAGGGCGGCGGCTACTGCCATCAGCGCGTCTCCGCCCTGCGTCGGCGGGCGCGGTTGCTGCGTCGTCGCGCCGATCGTGCTCCACGGGCGCGCCTGGGGCGAGTTGTACGTCGCCCGGCCCGAGGGAGTCGAGGTCTTCGGCGCGCAGGATGCCGCCTTCGCCACCGTGCTCGCCGCTGTCGCCGCCGCGGGCATCGCTCAGACCGAGCGGCTCGAGGAGGCTCGGCGGCTTGCCTTCACCGACGCCCTCACCGGGCTCGCGAACCGGCGTGCCGTCGACATGCGCCTCGATGAGGCCATCGAGGCGCATCGCGTCGGGGGTGATGTCGTTTCTCTTGTCGTGTGTGATCTGAACGGGCTCAAGCGCGTCAACGACTCGTTGGGGCATGCGGTCGGGGACCGGTTGCTGGAGCGGTTCGGGTCCGTTCTCTCGTTGTGCGGCGCGAAGTTGCCGGGGACCCTGGCCGCGCGGCTGGGGGGCGACGAGTTCTGTCTGGTGGCGGTGGGGCCCGACGCCGATGACGTGGTGCGGGCGGGCGATGAACTGTGTCTGCGCGCCTCCGAGTTGGAGCTGGGTGACGGAGTTGCCTGTGGGATCGCCTCCACCGGTGACCCGATCGGCGAGGTGCTCAGCGCGCGGCGGCTCTTCCGGCTGGCCGATGCCGCCCAGTACCGGGCCAAGGCGCTGCGGGCGGTGAAACCCGTTGTCGCCGGGAGGGCCGGTCCCGACGATCCCGTCGTGCGTCTGGCCGACTCGCCTCCGCCTGCCGTCGCCGACGGTGAGCGGCGCCGGCTCCGGGGGCGGGACGTGGGGGCGTAAGGGGTCCTTCCCGAACTCGGTCGTGACATTGGACTCTTCACCTCGTACGCTCCTGAATATGGATATGCGCACTGTGGTGGTGGGGACGTCCGGTGTCAGCGCGGCAGATGTCGTCGCCGTGGCGCGGGCGGATGCCCGGATCGAGCTCTCCGAAGAGGCGGTGGCCGCGCTTGCCTCGGCCCGCGCGGTCGTGGACGCGCTGGCCGCGAAGCCCGAGCCCGTCTACGGGGTCTCCACCGGGTTCGGCGCCCTCGCCACTCGGCACATCAGCCAGGACCTGCGGGCTCAGTTGCAGCGGAACATCGTCCGCTCGCACGCCGCGGGAATGGGCCCGCGCGTCGAGCGGGAGGTCGTACGGGCGCTGATGTTCCTGCGCCTGAAGACCGTCTGCTCCGGGCACACCGGTGTGCGGCCCGAGGTCGCGCAGGCCATGGCCGACGTGCTCAACGCCAAGATCACGCCCGTCGTGCACGAGTACGGGTCCCTCGGGTGCTCCGGCGACCTCGCGCCGCTCAGCCACTGCGCCCTGACGCTGATGGGCGAAGGCGACGCCGAAGGGCCCGACGGCGTCGTGGCACCCGCCGGTGAACTGCTCGCCGCCCACGGCATCGCGCCCGTCGAACTGCGGGAGAAGGAAGGGCTCGCCCTTCTGAACGGCACCGACGGCATGCTCGGCATGCTCGTCATGGCGCTCGCCGACCTCGAGAACCTGTACAAGTCCGCTGACATCACTGCCGCCTTGTCGCTCGAAGCGCTCCTCGGCACCGAGAAGGTCCTCGCCCCCGAGCTGCACGCCATCCGGCCGCACCCCGGGCAGGGCGCCAGCGCCGCCAACATGCTCGCCGTGCTGAAGGGTTCGGAGCTCACCGGGCACCACCAGGACGACGCGCCGCGCGTGCAGGACGCGTACTCCGTGCGCTGCGCCCCGCAGGTCGCCGGCGCCGGGCGGGACACCATGGCCCACGCGCGGCTCGTCGCCGAGCGCGAGCTGGCGTCCGCCGTGGACAACCCCGTCGTGCTGCCTGGGGGTACCTCCCAGGCTTTCGGCCCTGGGGGAGGGCGTGTGGAGTCCAACGGCAACTTCCATGGCGCGCCCGTGGCTTACGTGCTCGACTTCCTCGCCATCGCGGCCGCCGACCTCGGGTCCATCGCCGAGCGGCGCACCGACCGCCTGCTCGACAAGAACCGGTCCCACGGGTTGCCGCCGTTCCTCGCCGACGACGCGGGCGTCGACTCCGGCCTGATGATCGCCCAGTACACGCAGGCCGCCCTGGTCAGCGAGATGAAGCGGCTCGCCGTGCCCGCCTCCGCGGACTCCATCCCGTCCTCCGCCATGCAGGAGGACCATGTGTCCATGGGCTGGTCGGCCGCCCGCAAACTGCGCACCGCGATCGACAACCTGACGCGGATCGTCGCCGTCGAGCTGTACGCGGCCACGCGCGGCATCGAGCTGCGGGAGGGCCTCACGCCCGCCCCCGCCTCGCGCGCCGTGATCGATGCCGTACGGGCCGCGGGAGTTCAGGGTCCCGGCCCCGACCGGTTCCTCGCGCCCGACCTCGCGGCCGCCGACGCCTTCGTGCGCGGCGGGCACCTCGTTGCCGCCGTGGAGCCCGTCACGGGGCCGCTGGCCTAGGGGCTTTCGGAATCACGAGCGGGCCGCACCCTCGGGTGCGGCCCGGCTCTCTTGTGCTCAGAAGGCCGCGGCGCGGCTCTTTCTGGCCGAGTACGTCAGGAAGCCGGCGCCGATCCCGAGGAACGCCGATCCGCCGATCACGTACGGCGTCGTATCGACCGTTCCCGTGTCGGCCAGGCGCAGTTGGCCCTCGGCCTGTGTGTGTACCGCTGTCGCGGCCTGCTGCTGATCTGCCTCCGCTGTCTTCTCGGGCGTCGCGGTGGCGGACGGAACGAACCACAGAGCAGCCAGGAGTGTCCCGGCGGCAGTGGCGGTGAGCAGCGATCGTCGTGCGGCGGACACGGAATCGATCCCCCTTGTGGAGCTGGCGAATTGGCCGTGTGAGGCGATGTTAGTGAAAGGTGCGGGTCACACGAAAGTCGCGGGTGGGGTGAGGCATACGCTCCGTCGTATGAGCACCCCTGAGACATCACGATTTGTTCGGCTCCGCGTGGAATTGGTCCTGGAGATCGAGGACACCGCCGCCCTCACCGGGGCCGCGTTGCAGCGCATCGCCGAGGACGATGACATGCCGGCCGAAGAGCGCGCCCATGCCGAGGCCGCCGTCAACGACGACGAGGCGGAGGCACTCGCGTATCTGGTCGACCCGTTCGACCTGGTCAGTGAGGTGCCCGGGGCGGACCTCGTGCAGGCCTCCTGGTCCAGCGAGCAGGTCGACTACGATCCCGATTCGCCCGATTGGGACCTCGACGTGGATGATGACGAGTCCGGCGACGCTCTCGACGCGGACGACTAGGTCCTTTCGTTCAGGTCCTTTCGTTCGGATCGGGCTGGGCCGGAGAGCGAGGGCATGAGGGTCCCCCTGTTCGAGCGAAGCCGGGGACCTGGGGGAGTGTGCAGCAAGGCGGGAGATCGAGGCGACGCGACGGGGGTCTTTCCCCGCTCGAGCGAAGCCGGGAGTTCGGGGGATTCGGTGACTGACAGCAGCGCGGCAGACACGCGCCCCGGACCCCGCGAGCCCGGCCTGATCCGGACGGAAGACCTCAGGGCGGGGTTCGGGGCCGGGTGGGGAGCGCACGACTCGGGAACCTCGGTGGCGGCAACCGCCGGCCGTGGTTTCCCCGTCCCACAGGGGTACCCGGGGGGTTCTGCTACCACGGGTGCATGCCTGGTCACGGCGTTTTGGACGTGGCATCCCCCACATCGGGGGCGGATTTGGAACGGGACGAACCGGTCATGGCGTTACATGGGCCATTGGGGATTCCCGCTCGACGGGGATCAGGGCCGCAGGGCCTTCGGGGTTGTTGGGAAATCGGCGACGATGGAGATGCGTGTGATGACGGACAGTAAGCGGCGCAAGGGTCTGATGGCCGCGTCCGCTCTGGTCGGAGGAGTGCTGGTGCTCTCCGCGTGCAGCGGAGGCGGCAGCGAGGCCCGCGGAGCGGACGGCGGCGGCACGAAGTCGCAGGCCGCCGTCGACGAGGCGGCTGCCAAGAAGACCTCGGAGGCGCAGATCAAGATCGCGCCGAAGAACGGCTCCGACAACGCCAGCATCAACAACGCCGCCGCCGTCACCGTGAGCAAGGGTTCGCTCACGAACGTGAAGATGACGACCGCCGACGGCGCTGCGGTCCAGGGGCAGATATCCGCTGACAAGAAGAGCTGGAAGCCCGCGGGCCAGCTCCAGCGCGCCACTGTCTACAAGATCGCCGCCGAGGCCAAGGACTCCAGCGGCCGCGCGGCCCACGAGAACGCCTCGTTCACGACGGTCTCGCAGGCCAACAGCTTCATCGGCAACTTCACGCCCGAGGACGGTTCCACCGTCGGCGTCGGCATGCCGGTCTCGATCAACTTCGACAAGGCGATCACGAACAAGGCCGATGTCCAGAAGGGCATCACCGTCTCCTCCAGCAGCGGCCAGGAGGTCGTCGGCCACTGGTTCGGCAACCAGCGCCTCGACCTGCGCCCCCAGGACTACTGGACCGGCGGCTCCACGGTCACGCTGAAGCTGAACCTGGACGGCGTCGAGGGCGCGAACGGCGTCTACGGCGTGCAGCAGAAGACGGTCACCTTCAAGGTCGGCCGCAACCAGGTCTCGACCGTCGACGCGGAGACCAAGACCATGACGGTCACGCGGGACGGCAAGGTCGTCAAGACCATCCCGATCTCGGCCGGTTCGCCGGAGAACAAGACGTACCAGGGCCAGATGGTGATCTCCGAGAAGTTCAAGGAGACCCGCATGGACGGTTCGACGGTCGGCTTCAAGGATGACGACGGCAAGGGCGAGTACGACATCAAGGACGTGCCGCACGCGATGCGTCTGTCGAGCTCCGGCACGTTCATCCACGGCAACTACTGGGGCGCCAAGTCGATCTTCGGCAGCGCCAACACGAGCCACGGCTGCGTCGGCCTGGCCGACGCCAAGGGTGCCGATGACCCGAACACGCCGGGTTCCTGGTTCTACGACAACTCCATGGTCGGTGACGTCGTCGTCGTGAAGAACACGGGCGACAAGACGATCCAGCCCGACAACGGCCTCAACGGCTGGAACATGGACTGGGCGCAGTGGACGGCCGGTTCGGCCGCCTGACGGTCCACGGTCCGGCAAGTCCTCGCGGAAGGCCCGCACCCCGGCGACGGGGTGCGGGCCTTCGGCCTTTCCCAGAGTTCTCATGGGTCTCTTATCCCGGGCTTATCCGAACATCACGGTGTGTCCCTAGCTTCACGGCATGTTCTTCACCTACCTGAGGCGCGAACTGCGCCGCCGCAGAAAGGCGGCCCTCGTCGTCGCCTCCGGGCTCGCGCTCGGCATCGCGCTGGTCATCGTGGTCAACTCCGTGTCCTCCGGCATGAACCAGGCCCAGGACAAGGTCCTCCAGTCCCTGTACGGCCTCGGCACCGACATGACCGTCACCAAGGCCGCCGAGGCGCCCAAGAGCGGGGAGAGCGGGCGGCCGCGATTCGAGTTCGGCGCCAAGGACGACGGCGAGGAGCAGAGCAGCGACCGCGTCATGGTGCAGGGCTTCCAGACCCTGGCCTCGTCGACGGTCACCAAGGTCGCCGGGCAGAAGGGCGTCGCCGACTCGGTGGGCGGCCTCAGCCTCCAGGTGATGAAGGTCAGCGGCGAGTTCAAGCGCGGCCAGTTCAAGCAGGACCAGAGCGGCGGCACCACCCGCCAGAGCGGTCCGGGCGGCTCCGGCGGCCAGCCGCAGGGCCGGGTCGAGGGCGGCGGCGCCTCCTTCGACGTCAACTCCTACAGCGTGTACGGCACCGACGTGGCCAAGCAGGGTCTCGGCCCTCTCACCTCCTCCAAGGTCACCAAGGGCCGTACGTTCAAGACGTCCGAGACCGACGCCAAGGTCGCCGTGGCCGACACGTCGTACGCCAAGGAGAAGAAGCTCGCCCTCGGCGGCACCGTCAAGATCAAGGGCGTCAAGTACAAGATCATCGGCATCGCGACGCCCGACAGCGGTGACGCGGCCGCCAATCTCTACGTGCCGCTGAAGCAGGCGCAGACCCTCGCCGACGCCAAGAACAAGATCACTACGGTCTATGTGAAGGCGACGGACTCGCAGCAGATCTCCGCGGTCAAGGCCACCATCCAGAAGAACATCTCCGGTACGACGGTGACCACTTCGGCCGATCTCGCCGACACCGTCTCCGGCTCCCTGTCCACCGCATCCGACCTCGCCGCGAACGTCGGCAAGTGGCTCTCCATCGCCGTGCTCGTCGCCGCGTTCCTGGTCGCGGGGCTGCTCACCTCGTCGGCGGTCTCCCGCCGCGTACGGGAGTTCGGCACGCTCAAGGCGCTCGGCTGGAAGTCCGGACGGGTCACCCGCCAGGTCGTCGGCGAGGCCGTCGTCAACGGGCTCGTCGGCGGCGTCCTCGGCATAGCCGTCGGCCTCGCGGGCGCCTACGCGGTCACCGCGATCAGCCCCACCCTCACCGCCGAACTCGGCTCCGGCGCGGGCGGGGGCGCCAGGGGCGGCGGCATGGGCATGGGCGGCCCCGGCATGCGCCAGAGCGCCGGCAAGACCCTCGACATCGCCCTCAGTGCTCCGGTCAGCGCCACCACCATCACGCTCGCCGTCGGCCTCGCCGTCGCCGGAGGGCTGATCGCCGGCGCCTTCGGCGGCTGGCGCGCCTCCCGCCTCCGCCCGGCCGACGCCCTGCGCCGCGTCGAGTAGCCGCACCGCGCGGCCTCCCGAACACCTCTACGTACCGCAGGAGTTGCACCATGTATCAGCTGAGAGGCGTCACCAAGCAGTACCGGCGCGGCAAGGACACCGTCGACGCGCTCGCCGGGGTGGACCTGACCATCGGCGACGGCGACCGGCTCGTCATCCAGGGCCCCACCGGCGGCGGCAAGTCCACCCTCCTCCAGATGCTCGGCGGGCTGGACCGGCCGACCGCGGGCAGCATCGAGCTCGACGGCGTCGACCTGGCGAAGCTCCCGGAGGCGCGGCTCACCAAGTTCCGTGCCGAGTCCATCGGGTTCGTCTTCCAGAGCTTCAACCTGATCCCGACGCTCAACGCCCAGGAGAACGTCGAGACGGCCCTCGTGCCGCTCGGCCTCAAGGCCGCCGACCGCCGCGAACGCGCCGCGCAGGCCCTGAACTCGGTCGGACTCGGCGAACGGCTCGGCCATCTGCCCGGGGAGATGTCCGGCGGCCAGCAGCAGCGCGTCGCCATCGCCCGCGCCCTCGTCAAGAACCCCAAGGTCCTGCTCGCCGACGAGCCCACCGGCAACCTCGACGAGTCCATGCGCGACGAGATCATGGACGTGCTCGAGACCATGTGGAAGGAGCACGGGCTGACCTTCATCATGGTCACCCACGACTCGTCGATCGCCCGCAGGGCGCCCCGGCTCGCCACCATCCGCAAGGGCCGGATCACCATCACGGAAAACTCAAAAGCTGTCTGATTTCCATCGCTTCGGTGCACAACCGGTGACCCCCCTGCATCATCTCTCTGCAGGGGGGTCCGCTCGGGTCTCCCACCGGTGAACTACCGTCACCAGGGGGAAAGTTGCACAGACAGGCACGAATAACCTCGAAGAGACTGCGCGCCACGACCGTGGCCGCCGCAGCGGCCGTCGTCCTCACCGCGGGTCTGACCACCCCGGCCGTGGCCGCCGCCCCCGCGGCGCAGTCCGGCGAGACGGCGAAGGCCTCGCCCGGCCGGCACATCACGCTCATCACCGGCGACCGCGTCACCCTCGACGCGAAGGGGAAGCCGGTCGGCTATCGGCACGCCAAGGGCCGTGAGCACATCCCCGCGCAGACGCGCACCGTCGCCGGCCACACCCTCGTGGTGCCGGCCGACGCACAGCGGCTGGTCGCGAGCGGCAAGCTCGACCAGCGGCTCTTCGACGTCACCGAGCTCTCCAAGTCGGCCAACCGCAAGGCGCAGAAACACGGCCTCAAGGTGATCGTCGGCTACAAGGGCACCGCGACCGCCGCCCGGGCCGACGTGCGCGACGCCGGTGACACCACGGTCCGCAGGACCCTCAAGTCGCTGAACGCGGACGCCGTCACCACGCCCGAGCCGGACGCCACCCGTCTCTGGGAGGCCCTCACGACCTCCCGGGGCTCCGCCGCCTCCGGCGTCAGCCGCATCTGGCTCGACGGAGTGCGCAAGGCCAGCCTCGACAAGTCGGTCCCGCAGATCGGCGCCCCCAAGGCGTGGGCGGCCGGCTACGACGGCAAGGGCGTCAAGATCGCCGTCCTGGACACGGGCGTCGACGCGACCCACCCCGACCTCAAGGGCCAGGTCGTCGGCGAGAAGAACTTCTCCACCTCCGCCGACGCCGTGGACCGCTACGGCCATGGCACGCACGTCGCGTCCATCGCCGCCGGTACGGGAGCCAAGTCGGGCGGCAAGTTCAAGGGCGTCGCCCCCGGAGCGAAGCTGCTCAACGGCAAGGTGCTCAGCGACGACGGTTACGGCGACGACTCCGGCATCCTCGCCGGCATGGAGTGGGCGGCCGACCAGGGCGCCGACGTCGTCAACCTCAGCCTCGGCGGTGGCGACGCCCCCGGGATCGACCCGCTCGAGGCCGAGGTCGACAAGCTGTCGGCGGAGAAGGGCATCCTGTTCGCCATCGCGGCGGGCAACGAGGGCGAGTTCGGCGACTCGACCGTCGGCTCCCCCGGCAGCGCGGACGCCGCCCTGACCGTCGGCGCGGTCGACGGCAACGACAAGCTCGCCGACTTCTCCAGCCGCGGCCCGCGCGTCGGCGACGGCGCCGTCAAGCCGGACGTCACCGCCCCCGGCGTCGACATCACGGCCGCCGCCGCCCCGGGCAGCGTCATCGACAGGGAAGTCGGCGAGAACCCCGCCGGCTACCTCACGATCTCCGGTACGTCGATGGCGACCCCGCACGTCGCGGGCGCCGCCGCGATCCTCAAGCAGGAGCACCCGGACTGGAAGTCCGCCGAGCTCAAGGGCGTTCTCACCGGCTCCACCAAGGGCGGCAAGTACACGCCGTTCGAGCAGGGTTCGGGCCGCATCCAGGTCGACAGGGCCATCGAGCAGACCGTGTTCGCCGAGCCCGTCTCGGTGAGCTTCGGCGTCGCGCAATGGCCGCACACCGACGATGCCGCGATCACCAAGAAGGTGACGTACAGGAACACCGGCGACAAGGACGTCACCCTCGCTCTGACGGCCACCGGCACCAACCCGAAGGGGCAGGCCGCCCCGGCCGGCTTCTTCCAGCTCGGTGCGACGAAGGTGACCGTCCCCGCGGGCGGCACCGCCTCCGTGGACCTGACCGCGAACACGAAGCTCGGCGGCACGGTCGACGGCGCGTACTCCGCGTACGTCGTGGCGACGGGCGGCGGCCAGTCCGTGCGCACCGCGGCCGCCGTGCAGCGCGAGGTCGAGTCGTACGACGTGACGCTCAAGCACATCGGGCGCGACGGCAAGGACGCCCAGGGCTACGAGACGTCCCTGGCGGGCATCGGCACGGACGCGTACTTCAACGCCTACGACCCGAACTCGGGCACCGTCACGGTCCGTGTCCCCAAGGGCAGTTACATCCTGAACGAGTACCTGGTGGCCGACCCCGAGGACTTCTCCAAGGGCGCCGACTGGCTGGTGCAGCCGAAGCTGGACGTCACCAGGAACACGACGGTCACGCTCGACGCCCGCACCACCAAGCCCGTGTCCGTGACCGTCCCCGACACCGCCGCCCAGGGCGTCCTGGCCGCGCCGGAGTTCACGGTCGACACCGCCGACTCCTCGTCCAGCTACGGCTGGCTCCTGGACTCGTACACCAACTTCCGCACCGCCGGCATCGGCCCGGAGCCGACCGGCGTCAAGCTCCAGCAGCAGTGGACCGGTGTGTGGACGAAGGGCGCCGACACCGAGTACGACACCGTCTCCGGCGGCGCCGTCAAGAAGCTCGCCACCGGCTACACCAAGCACTACACGGCGAACGACCTGGCCACGGTGAAGGTCGGCCTCGGCGGAGCGGCCAGGGACAAGACCGGCTCCATCGGCGCGAGCGGCATGCTGCCCCTCAGCTCCGGCGGCTGGTCCGTCGCCGTCGACCAGAAGCTCCCCGGCACCCGCACCCTGCACCTGTCCACCGGCGACAAGGTGAAGTGGGGCCTGGCGTTCACGCAGAACGGCCCCGAGGACAGCGACGGCTTCCCGACTGAGGAGGCCTCCTACACGCTGGGCACGCCCCAGTCGTTCCAGGGCGGCAAGGCGTACGAGAAGACGTTCAACACCGGCGTCTTCGGTCCCCGCATCGGCGGTGACTACGGCGTCTTCCGCGACGGCAACGAGATCTACGGGAACCTGCCGATGTACGCCGACGGCAAGACCCACGCCGGCTACTCGCAGTACCTCTCGGTGAAGACCACCCTCTACAAGGGCAGCACCAAGGTCGGCGAGAACGACGACCCGCTGGTCGGCGAGAAGCCCTTCAAGGTCACCTCCGGCGACGCCGAGTACAAGCTGTCGACGTCCATCAAGCGCAGCGTCAAGGTCGCCGCGGCCTCCACCCGCGTCGACGCCAGCTGGACGTTCCGCTCGAAGAAGCCGGCCTCCTCCGCCGAGGCGGCCAGGCTGCCGCTGTCCACGGCCCGCTTCGACGCGGCCGTCGGCCTCGACAGCACCGCCCCCGCCGAAAGGACCCAGTCGGTCCCCGTCACCGTCCAGGGCGCGGCCGCGGGCAGCAACCTCAAGTCGCTGTCCGTGTACGTCTCCTACGACTACGGCCAGACGTGGAAGAAGCTGGACGTCAAGAACGGCAAGGTCACCGTGAAGAACCCGGCCAAGGGCAAGGCCGTCTCCTTCCACGCCAAGATCGCCGACAAGAAGGGCAACAAGGCGACGATCTCGGTCTACAACGCGTACTACGGCAAGTAGCCGCGGTCGCGTGGCGTAGGCGCGCTACGCCCGCCGGCGTAGTGACGGGCACGGCCCGTTACGCCCAGCGCTGACAGCCCGGGCGGCCCGCCCCGACCTCATGGCCGGGGCGGGCCACCCGTGTTTTGCTGACTGCCATGACGACGCAGACAGTCGAGTACATCCGCTACCGGATCCCCGAGGACCGGTCCGCAGAGTTCCTCGCGGCCTACACGCGCGCCGCCGTCCGGCTCGCCGCCGCGCCCCAGTGCGTCGACTACGAACTGGCGCGCTGCGAAGAGGACTTCGAGCACTTCATCCTCCGCATCACCTGGACCTCGACCGAGGACCACGTCGAGGGCTTCCGCAAGTCCGAGCTCTTCCAGGACTTCCTCGCGGAGATCAGGCCGTACGTCGGGAACATCGACGAGATGCGCCACTACACGCCCACGTCGGTGCGCGGCACCGGCGCGTCCGTCCCGAGCCTGTACGACTGGGCCGGCGGCGCCGAGGCCTTCGCGCGGCTCACCGACGTCTTCTACGCCAAGGTCCTCAAGGACGACCTCCTCGGCCCCCTCTTCGCGGACCTCCCGCCCGAGCACGCCGGGCACGTCGCGCTGTGGATCGGTGAGGTGTTCGGCGGCCCCGCCGCCTACTCCGAACAGCAGGGCGGCCACAGCCACATGGTCGCCAAGCACGTCGGCAAACACATCACGGAGCCGCAGCGCCGCCGCTGGGTCAACCTGATGCACGACGCGGCGGACGAGGCGGGCCTGCCGGCCGACGCCGAGTTCCGCTCCGCGTTCAGCGCCTACATCGAGTGGGGCACCCGGCTCGCCGTGTACTTCTCGGGCCCCGACGCGACCCGGCCCGCCGAGCAGCCCGTACCGCTGTGGAACTGGGGGGCCGCGCCGCCGTATCAGCCGTAGGGCCTTGCGATACGGGCGCGGCCGGGCCATTCGTCAGCGGTCGGGGTGGATCCCGAGGTTCTCGCCCAGGCCCGCCCGGACCGCGTCCGTGCCCCAGCTCGCGAGGAGGCGCAGCGCCTCGGCCGACGGGGAGCCGGGCTCCGCGTGGTAGACCACGAGGTGCTGCTCCTCGTCGTCGGGCAGGTTCATGGTCTCGTAACTCAGGCTCAGCTCGCCCACCAGCGGATGCCGCAGCCGCTTCACGCCGTGGCCCTTCTCCTTGACGTCGTGCGTCGCCCACAGCCGCCTGAACTCCTCGCTCTTGACGGAGAGTTCACCCACCAGCGCCGACAGCTCCGGGTCGTCCGGGTGGCAGCCCGCGTACAGCCGCAGATAGCTGACCATGTCGGACGCCTTCGCGTCCCACTCCACGAACAGGTCGCGGTAGGCCGGGGCGAGGAACACCATCCGCGCCCAGTTCCGCTCCCGGGGCGGCAGCTCGCTCCAGTCGCCGAAGACGGCCGCGGCCATCCGGTTCCAGGCGAGCACCTCGGAGCGCCGGCCGGACACGTACGCGGGCACGCCCTCCAGGCTGTCGAGCAGATGCCGCAGCGCCCCGCGCACCTGCTGCTGCTCCCGCGAGGCCCGCTTCTTCTTGTGCTGCTTCGGCTTGGCGAGATGCGTCAGATGCGCGTGCTCGGCGTCCGTGAGGCGCAGGGCGCGCGCGATCGCGTCGAGCACCTCCGCCGACACGTTCCGCCCGTTCCCCTGCTCCAGGCGCGTGTAGTACGCCACCGAGACACCGGCCAGCTGCGCCAGCTCCTCGCGCCGCAGGCCCGGCACGCGCCGGTGCCGCCCGAAGTCGGGCAGCCCCACGTCCTGCGGCTTCAGCCGGGCCCGCCGGGTGCGCAGGAACTCGCTCAGCTCGGCCCGCCGGTCCATCGGCTCGCCGGCGGCCGGGGTGGCGCGGGTCCCGTCATCGTCCATGCCTCAAGTATCGCCGGGCGGACACGGTCGTACGAAGGTGTTCCTGACCCCGCCAGTAGTAGGACCAGTGGGCGTACGCAAAGCGGGGCAAGGCCCTGAGCTCGGAGGATGCCTCCGGCTGGGGCAGGCTTGACACATGACCTCAGAGATCACCACCGTCAGCGCCTACGCCGCACCCTCCGCAAAGGCCCCGCTGGAGCGCACCACCATTCCGCGCCGCCCGGTGGGCGAGTTCGACGTCCTGATCGACATCAAGTTCGCCGGCATCTGCCACTCCGACATCCACCAGGCCCGCGACGGCTGGGGCGAGGGCATCTTCCCGATGGTCCCCGGCCACGAGATCGCCGGCATCGTCACCGAGGTGGGACCTGGCGTGACCAAGTTCGCCGTCGGCGACCGCGTCGGCGTCGGCTGCATGGTCGACTCCTGCCGCGAGTGCGACAACTGCAAGGCGGGCCTGGAGCAGTACTGCGCCAAGGGCAACGTCGGCACGTACAACGCCCTCGACAAGAACGGCGAGCCCACCTACGGCGGCTACTCCACCCACATCGTCGTCGACGAGAACTACACCGTCGGCATCCCCGAGGGCCTCGCCCTCGACGAGGCCGCGCCGCTGCTGTGCGCGGGCATCACCACGTACTCCCCGCTCAAGCACTGGAACGCGGGCCCCGGCAAGAAGGTCGCCGTCCTCGGCATGGGCGGCCTCGGCCACATGGGCGTCAAGATCGCGCACGCGCTCGGCGCCGAGGTGACGGTCCTGTCGCAGTCCCTGCGCAAGCAGGAGGACGGCCTCAAGCTGGGCGCCGCCCACTACTACGCGACCAGCGACCCGAAGACCTTCGAGGAGTTGGCCGGCACCTTCGACATCATCCTGTCCACGGTCTCGGCCCCGCTCGACTTCGGCGCGTTCCTCTCGCTCCTGAAGACGGACGGCGCCCTGGTGAACGTGGGCGCCCCCGAGGAGCCCATCTCCCTCAACCTGTTCTCCGTGATCGCGGGCCGCAAGTCCCTCTCCGGCTCCGGCATCGGCGGCATCCAGGAGACCCAGGAGATGCTCGACTTCTGCGCCGAGCACGGCCTCGGCGCCGAGATCGAGCTGATCGAGGCGAGCCAGATCAACGAGGCGTACGAGCGCGTGCTCGCGAGCGACGTGCGGTACCGCTTCGTGATCGACACGGCGACGATCTGACCCTCACCGTTGCCCGTCGCAGCACCCAGGGCATCACCCAGCATCAACCGGTGCATTACCTGAGGCGTAATCGACGGTCCGTCCGTCCCCCGGCAGGATCGAGTCATCGAACCGATCCTGCCGGGGAGGACCCCATGACCGCCTACGCCATCGCCGCCCTGCGCAACACCACCGCGCCGAACGACGAGGTCTTCGACTACATGGAGCGCATCCAGTCGACCCTCGACCCGTTCGGCGGCCGCTTCCTCGTGCACGGCGCCCGGCTGGAGGAGATCGAGGGGGCGTGGCCGGGCGGCGTCGTCGTCATCTCGTTCCCCGACAAGGCCGCGGCCCACGGCTGGTACGACTCCGACGCCTACCAGGAGCTCATCCCGCTGCGGACCCGGAACCTGGACGGCGAGGTGATCTTCGTGGAGGGGGTTCCCGAGGGGTACGACCCGTCGAGTACGGCTGCGCGGATGCGGGCGGAGGCGGCGCGGGACGTATGACGGGGCGGGACGTATGACGAGGGGCATCGTTTTCTGCCGCGGGCAGAACGACGTGCCGCACGGCGTGCGCCGCTCCTACGCTGAACCCGTGAGCAGCCACGCGTCGAACCAGACCCGCGTCATCCCTGTGCACCCGGCCCTGCGCCCGATTCCGGCGGAGCCCGCCGGGGTGCCGCCCAAGGAGCCTCTCTGGCGGGACGTCGTGGGTGATGTCCTGCGCCGCGAGCGCCTCGCCCAGGAACGCACGCTGAAGGACGTCGCCGACGTGGCCCGGATCTCCCTCCCGTACCTCTCCGAGATCGAGCGCGGCCTCAAGGAAGCGTCGTCCGAGGTCCTGGCGGCCGCGGCCCACGCCCTGGGTCTCGGCCTCGCCGACGTCCTGGCCCTCGGCCAGTCCGAACTGCTCCGCCTCGCGACTGCGCCCGCCGGCCACGGCGCCCGCCGGGCCGCCCCGCGCCAGGGAGAGGTACGCCTCGCGGCCTGAGGACGCCGCCTCGGACACTCGCGTACGAGGAGCCCGTTGTCAGTGGTCGCGCCACAGAGGAGATCGAACCTCTACGCCACCACGCGACGGCACTGCGCAGCGCCCACCTCTGACCTCGTCTGGATCTGCAAGGCCCGGCGCCCACCCCTGACCCCGCCGATCGGGCACGGAATCGCTGGGAACCCTCACGTGTTGAGGACAGTGGCCGCGGGGTTGGTGTGCGAGCCGAGTGACCGAGCTGACAGATATTGGAGGGACCACGATGGCTGGGCAGACGCAGAGGGCCGTGCTGGCGGGCGGATGCTTCTGGGGGATGCAGGACCTGATCCGCCGGCTCCCGGGCGTGACGGAGACCCGGGTCGGATACACCGGGGGTGACGTGCCGAACGCGACGTACCGTAACCACGGAACGCACGCGGAGGGCATTGAGATCCTTTTCGACCCCGCGAAGACCGATTTCCGCGCGATCCTGGAGTTCTTCTTCCAGATCCACGACCCGAGCACGAAGAACCGCCAGGGCAACGACATCGGCCTCAGCTACCGCTCGGCGATCTACTACGTGGACGACGAGCAGAAGCGGATCGCCGAGGACACGATCGCGGACGTGGACGCCTCCGGACTGTGGCCCGGCAAGGCCGTCACCGAGGTGGAGCCGGTCGGCCCCTTCTGGGAGGCCGAGCCCGAGCACCAGGACTACCTGGAGCGTTACCCGGACGGCTACACCTGCCACTTCCCGCGCCCGGGATGGCGGCTGCCGGCCCGCGCGGAGGGCTGACCGCCGACGTCGTCGCCCTGACGGAAGCCCTGCGTCGGGAGAGCGGCCCGGAATTCCCGGCCGCGCGGGGCGGTCAGTGGCGCAGCGTCGCCGGGCTCCCGCCGTTCGCCTCGTAGCCCGCTACCGCGAGTGCCCGGTACACCGCGTAGTCCGCCGCCGGGTCCGAGCCCGTCGTCCAGGGGAGCGCGCCGACGTGGCCGTCGACGTGGAGCAGCTGCTCCATCGCCTCGGCCCAGCGCTCGCAGCGGACCAGGAAGAACACCAGGAGGTGGCGGACGTGGGCGAGCATCGGGTCGTCCGGGCGGGCGGCCTGGACGGCGAAGAGCGCGCCGTGGATCGACTTGGTGACGACCTCGCTCCGGTAGAAGCTGCGCACCAGATTGACGTCGGGCAGGTGCTCGTAGACCGCGAAGAGGGGGAGCGCCGCGAGGAGCGAGCCGCGCGGGGCGCGCGCGGCGGCGGCCTCCGCGAAGGAGAAGGCGAGCTCGCGCGAGCCGTGCCACTTCTCGCACCAGTACCGCAGGCCCGCCAGGTGCGCGCCCATGTGGCCCGGCGCCGTGTCGAGGATCTTGAGCCAGAGCTGCTCGAAGTCGTGCTGGGAGTACCCGAGGCCGCGGGCCACGGCGAGATGGGTGATGTGGGGGACCGGGTCGCCGGGGGCCAGGAGCGCCGCGTCCTCGCAGGCCGACCTGGCCTCTTCCAGGATGATCCGCCGCTCGTCGGCCTGCGCTTCACCGCCCGCGTTCCGCCAGGCCTGCTGGACGAGGAACTCCGCGAACACCTGCGCCCCGCCCGGGTCTTTGGGGTCCTGGGCACGCCACGCGTGGAGCCACCCGGCCCCGAGCCGCGGCGTCTGCGCGAGCTCCAGGGCGGCGGCGCCTGCGATCGCCTGCACGCGCTCCCAGCGCTGCTCGCTCTCCTTGCCCGTGCCGGCGAGGAGCTGCTTGGCGGCGGTGAAGTCCTGGTTGCGCTGGACCACCGCCATCACGTTCAACAGGTCCTGGTCGGGGCCCGGGAGCCGCACGTCCAGGTCCTCCTGGCGCATGAAGCCGTACTCCGCGGGGTCCGCCGCGTCCGGCGAACCCGGCGCGACCTGGCGTATGCCGCCGCGCCGGCGCAGCAGGTACGGGCCCAGCACCGCCCCCAACATGACCACTGCCATCAGGACCCAGAGAATTCCCATGCGTACAAGCGAACCAGAAGGGTCGGACAATTGGCGAATGAGGTCCGTTAGGGCCGCCGCGCGGCCCGTGCGCGCACTACGCTCTGGCCGCATGAGCGACACGCACAACAGCCAGAGCGCCCACGGTGGTCACGGGTTCGAGACCGTGGCCATTCACGCGGGCAACACGGCCGACCCCCTGACGGGTGCCGTTGTCCCCCCGATCTACCAGGTCTCCACGTACAAGCAGGACGGCGTGGGCGGGCTGCGCGGCGGCTACGAGTACAGCCGCAGCGCCAACCCGACCAGGACCGCCCTGGAGGAGAACCTCGCCGCCCTCGAAGGGGGCCGCCGCGGCCTCGCGTTCGCCTCCGGGCTCGCCGCCGAGGACTGCCTTCTCCGTACGCTGCTCAGCCCCGGCGATCACGTGGTCATCCCGAACGACGCGTACGGCGGCACGTTCCGTCTGTTCGCGAAGGTCGTCTCGCGATGGGGCGTGGAGTGGTCGGTCGCCGACACCAGCGACCCGGCCTCCGTGCGCGCGGCGCTCACACCGAAGACCAAGGTCATCTGGGTCGAGACGCCGTCCAACCCGCTGCTCGGGATCACCGACATCGCCGCCGTCGCGCAGGTCGCGCGGGACGCGGGGGCGCGGCTCGTCGTCGACAACACTTTCGCGAGCCCGTACCTCCAGCAGCCGCTGGCGCTCGGCGCGGACGTCGTCGTGCACTCCCTGACGAAGTACATGGGCGGTCACTCGGACGTCGTCGGCGGTGCGCTGATCGTCGCCGACCCGGCGCTCGGCGAGGAGCTGGCCTACCACCAGAACGCGATGGGCGCCGTCGCCGGGCCCATGGACGCGTGGCTGGTGCTGCGCGGCATCAAGACGCTGCCCGTGCGCATGGACCGGCACAGTGAGAACGCGACGAAGGTCGCCGACATGCTGTCCCGGCACGCGCGCGTGACGCGTGTTCTGTACCCGGGCCTTCCGGAGCACCCCGGTCACGAGGTCGCCGCCAAGCAGATGAAGGCGTTCGGCGGCATGGTGTCGTTCCAGATCGAGGGCGGCGAGGAGGCCGCGGTCGCGGTCTGTGACCGGGCGAAGCTGTTCACCCTGGGCGAGTCCCTGGGTGGTGTGGAGTCCCTGATCGAGCACCCGGGACGCATGACGCACGCCTCGGTCGCGGGCTCGGCGCTCGAGGTGCCCAGCGATCTCGTACGGCTCTCCGTGGGCATCGAGTCGGCCGACGACCTGCTCGCCGACCTCCAGCAGGCGCTCGGCTGACACCGAGGACGGCCGCCGCGAGGACGCGCGCGGTCACCAGCCCGTGAGTGGTGGAGTCGTCCCGGACGGCGGCTCCACCCAGGGCCTGGCCAGCAGGAGCCATACGAAGAACGCGGTCGTCGCCAGGCACAGCGCGAGCCACGTCAGGCGCCGCAGCACTCTCCTGCGGCGCAGGATCCGCCCGCCCCGGCGCACCGCCTCGGTGTGGATCCCGGGCGGCAGCGCTCCCTGAGCGGCCTCCAGGATCGCGCGGACCTCGCGTTCCCTGCGAGCCTGTCCGTTCATGACGGCACCTTCTCCAGGGACGGCGCGTTCCCAAGGGCCGGGGCGGGCCCGCGCGGCGGGTGCAGGACGAGCGCCATGGCGCGCGCGTGGATCACGTGCACGCGCTCCATGGGAAGCCCGAGCAGCGCGGCCACCTGTTCCTCGCCGACCCCCTCGTAGAGGCGCAGCACCAGGATCAGCCGCGCCTGCGGGCCGAGGTGACGCAGTACGCCGCCGTACCCGCGGTGCCGGTGCCAGGCCGCGCGGGCGAAGCGCAGGGCGAGCTCCGTGCGGGCGCGGTCGTAGGGGTCGTCGCCGCGCAGCCGGTCCCAGGAGGCGTACGTCTGCGCGAGCGCCGCGACGAGCAGTTTCCGCGCGCGCGGGTTGCCGCCGGCCGGCTCCGTGGTGAGCAGGGTCGCGGCATGGAGCAGCCGCCCTGCCGCGCCCGCGACGAACGCCTCGAACTCCCGGGCCCGGCGGGCGTCCTGGAACGCGCGCCGTTCTCGCACCGCACCTCCAGCCGGGCCGCTCGGCGGCCGGTCGCTGGGACGGGACGGGCCCCGGCCGCGTACGACAGGGGCCCGGTCTCATATGAGGGCAGGTGCGGGCCCGGGGTCAAGAGCCGGGAGAGGCTTCCCCGGAGGGGGCGGGCTGGCCCGCCTGCCGCGCGGACAGCGCGGTGTTGAAGCGCGTGAGGAGCGCGCAGAACTGTTCGCGCTCCTGCGGGGTCCACTCCTGCGTCAACTCGGCCATCAGGGACTGCCGGGACACGCGTACCTCGTCGAGCCGGGCGAGGCCGCGCGGCGACAGCTGGAGGACGACCGCGCGTCCGTCCTCCGGGTGGGACGTCCGCTTGACGAGGCCCGTGTCGACGAGCGGCGCGACCTGACGCGTCACCGTCGACGAGTCGATGCCCATGCTCGCGGCGAGCGCCTTGACGCCCATCGGGCCTTCCTTGTCCAGGCGGTTGAGCAGCAGATACGCGGCTCGGTCCATCGAGTTGCGCACCTGCCCGACCCCGCCGAGCCGGGTCTGTTCGGCACGGCGGGCGAAGACCGCCACCTCGTGCTGGAGCGTTTCGAGGAGGCCGGTGTCGCCGGCGGTCGTCATGTCCATCGTTTCCGGTGGTGTGGGCATGGCCGGGGGCTCACTTCATGCGGGGGTGTTGGGTTGGGGGACAGGGTACGCGGCCGGAAGGCGGGTCGTACCGACGCTGCGCAAACCAGTCTCGGACCTTGGTCACACCAGGAGCCGTACGGCGTGAGCTGGGAGACTTGCCGTCATGAGCTACAGCACGGCTGACTCCTTGCCGACGGTGACCCTGGACGATGTGCGCGGCGCGCAGAAGATGCTCTCGGGGGTCGTGCGGACGACGGCGATGGAGGGCAGCCGGTACCTCTCGGGGCTGGTCGGAGCGCCGGTGCACCTCAAGTGCGAGAACCTCCAGCGGACCGGATCCTTCAAGCTGCGCGGCGCGTACGTCAGGATCGCGGGCCTGCTTCCCGAGGAGCGCGCCGCGGGCGTGGTCGCCGCGAGTGCCGGAAACCATGCGCAGGGTGTAGCGCACGCGTCTTCTCTCCTCGGCGTACGCTCCACGGTCTTCATGCCGGTCGGCGCGCCCCTGCCGAAGGTCGCGGCGACCCGTGACTACGGCGCGGAGGTGCGGCTGCACGGACAGGTGGTCGACGAGACGCTGGCGGCGGCGCAGGAGTACGCGCGCGAGACGGGCGCCGTCTTCATCCACCCCTTCGACCACCCGGACATCATCGCCGGGCAGGGCACGGTCGGCCTCGAAATCCTGGAGCAGTGCCCCGAGGTGCGCACGATCGTCGTGGGCATCGGCGGCGGCGGGCTTGCCGCGGGCATCGCGGTGGCGGTCAAGGCGGTGCGCCCCGATGTGAAGGTGATCGGCGTCCAGGCGGCGGGCGCGGCGGCGTACCCGCCCTCACTGAAGGCCGGGCGGCCGGTGTCGATCCCCTATCCGGCGACGATGGCCGACGGCATCAGGGTGGGGCGGCCCGGTGACGTGCCCTTCCAGGTGGTCCAGGAGCTGGTCGACGAGGTCCGTACGGTCTCCGAGGACGAGCTGTCGAGCGCGCTGCTGCTCTGCCTGGAGCGGGCCAAACTGGTCGTCGAACCGGCCGGGGCGAGTCCGGTCGCGGCGCTCCTGAGCGACCCGCACTCCTTCGAGGGCCCGGTCGTGGCGCTGCTGTCGGGCGGCAACGTCGACCCGCTCCTGATGCAGCGGATCCTGCGCCACGGCATGGCCGCCGCCGGCCGTTATCTGTCGCTGCGGCTGCGTCTGACGGACCGTCCCGGCGCCCTGGCCACGCTTCTCGGCGTGCTGTCGGCGGTCGACGCCAACGTCCTCGACGTGAGCCATGTACGGACCGACCCCCGCCTCGGGCTCACGGAGGCCGAGGTCGAGCTGCACCTGGAGACGAAGGGGCCGGTGCACTGCGCCGAGGTGGGCGCGGCGCTGCGGGACGCGGGTTACCTCGTCATCGACTGACCGGCGGAGCCCGGGGGATTACGGAAAACCGGTTGATGAGACGCGATGTATCGCGATACCTTGTGGTGCGCGTCACCAATTCGTCGGGCATGCCCCGACAGACATACCTAAGCTTTCCTGAGCAAGGCAACCAAACAGGTCACCCACAACCCATGGGGGAAGCCACATGCCAGGCGCCATCTACGCCGAAGGTCTGGTGAAGACCTTCGGCGACGTCAGAGCTCTGGACGGCGTCGATCTCGATGTCCCGGAGGGCACGGTCCTCGGCCTGCTCGGTCCGAACGGGGCGGGGAAGACCACTGCCGTGCGCTGTCTGACGACGCTGCTCACGCCGGACAGCGGCAAGGCCGTCGTCGCGGGCATCGACGTTCTCAAGCATCCGAACGAGGTGCGGCGCTCGATCGGGCTCTCCGGCCAGTTCGCCGCGGTCGACGAGTATCTGACGGGTCGTGAGAACCTGCAAATGGTCGGCCAGTTGTACCAGATGAAGGCCAAGGAGGCGAAGGCGCGCGCGTCCGAGCTGCTCGAGCGGTTCAACCTCGCCGACGCCGCCGACCGGACCTCGAAGACGTACTCCGGAGGCATGCGCCGCCGGCTCGACCTGGCCGCCGCACTCGTCGTCTCGCCGCCCGTGATGTTCATGGACGAGCCGACGACGGGACTCGACCCGCGCAACAGGCTGCAGCTGTGGGAGGTCATCCAGGAGCTGGTCGCCGGCGGCACGACACTGCTGCTCACCACCCAGTACCTCGAAGAGGCCGACCACCTGGCGCACGACATCTGCGTGATCGACCACGGCCGCGTCATCGCGCGTGGCACGTCCGACCAGCTCAAGGCCCAGACCGGCGGCGAGCGGGTCGAGCTCGTGGTCCACGAGCGGGAGCACATGACGCCCGCCGCCGAGGTCCTCGCCGGGTTCGGCAAGGGCGAGACCACCGTCGAGCAGCACACCCGCAAGCTCACCGTCCCCGTCTCCGGCGGCGCCAAGCTCCTCGCCGAGGTCATCAGGGAGTTGGACATCCGCGGCATCGAGATCGACGACATCGGTCTGCGCCGGCCCACGCTCGACGACGTCTTCATCTCCCTGACCGGCCACGTGGCCGAGGAGAAGGAGGACGAGAACGGCTCGGAGGCGGGCGCCGCCAGGCAGTCCCAGCGGAAGAAGGAGGCCGTCAAGTGAGCGCCGTCACCCAGCCCCTCGCCCCCCGCCCCGCGGGCGGCCCCGTGCAGTCCGCCAGGGACTCCCTCGTCGTCGCCAAGCGCAATCTGATCCGGATGACGCGGATCCCCGAAGTCGTCATCTTCGGGCTGATCCAGCCGATCATGTTCGTGGTGCTGTTCAGCTACGTGTTCGGCGGCTCGATGAACATCGGGGGCACCACCGACCCCGCGGTCTACCGCGAGTTCCTGATGGCCGGCATCTTCGCCCAGACCGTCACGTTCGCCACGGCGGGCGCCGGCGCGGGCATCGCCGACGACATGCACAAGGGCCTCATCGACCGCTTCAGGTCGCTGCCGATGTCCCGTGGCGCCGTCCTCACCGGACGCACCCTCGCGGACCTCGTGCAGACGGCCCTGACCCTGCTCGTCCTCGCGATCGTCGCGCTCCTGGTGGGCTGGCGCATCCACGAGGGCGTCCCGAAGGCCCTCGGCGCCTTCGGCCTGCTCCTCCTCCTCGGATACGCGTTCACGTGGATCGGCGCCCTCATCGGCCTGTCCGTGCGCACCCCCGAGGCGGCCACGTCGGGCGGACTGGTCTGGCTCTTCCCGGTGACGTTCATCTCCAACGCGTTCGTGGACTCCAGCCAGATGACGCCCTGGCTGCGCCACATCGCCGACTGGAACCCGTTCAGCGCCACGGTGCAGGCCTGCCGCGAGCTGTTCGGCAATCCGGGCGTCTCCGACTCTCCCGCCTGGCCCATGCAGCACGCCGTGTGGGCCTCGCTGCTCTGGTCCGTCGTGATCATCGTCGTCTTCCGGACGCTCTCGGTCCGCAAGTACCGCAACGCGACGGCCTGACGGCTGCGCCCCCGAGCGCGACCACGCGAAGGCCCCCGGCACAGTACGCGCCGGGGGCCTTCGCCATACGGTCGGTTCAGCCGTTGTACGGCGTCTCAGCCGTTGTAGGGCTTCGCCGCGAGGATCTTCACCGAGGCGAGCTTGCCGTTCGGCAGCTCGTACCGGGCGTCCTCGCCGATCTTCTTGCCGTTCACACCGGAGCCCAGCGGGGACTGCGGTGAGTACGTCTCGAAATCGGCGCTCGCGTACTCACGCGAGGCGAGCAGGAACGTCATGGTGTCGTCCTCGTCGCCGTCGAAGGCGATCGTGACGACCATGCCGGGGGCGGCGACGCCGGCCGCGGCAGGCGCCTCGCCGACCTTGGCCTTCTCCAGGAGCTGGGTCAGCTGGCGGATGCGGAGCTCTTGCTTGCCCTGCTCCTCCTTGGCCGCGTGGTACCCGCCGTTCTCGCGCAGGTCGCCCTCCTCGCGTGCTGCCGCGATCTTCACGGTGATCTCGGCGCGCGCGGGACCAGACAGGTACTCCAGCTCGTCCTTGAGCTTGGTGTACGCCTCCTGCGTGAGCCAGGTGACGTCTTCGCTGGTCTGGGTCACAGGTGCTCCTCGTAGGTACTGGGAATACAAAGCATCGCCCTACCCAGAAGCATGTGCCTTCACGGGTGGGCGAAACCACGAGCCTAACAATTCAGGCGCCGAAGGGGGAGGACATATGCCATCAAGAATTCGTCACCGCAGGTCAGGCGACGAAACCCGTACACCCACAGTACGACCGAACGTATGGCCGTCGTGCGGTCACACCGCGTGACAGCCGAGCAGCTCCGCGCTGGTGCCCCGGGCCGTGGTGCGCAGCGTCACGACCTTGTCGATCCGGCTGTCGCGCTGATCGAAGCGGAAGTCCGCGCGGCCCACCTCGGCGCCGTCGGCGGACAGCGACCGGATGGTGCAGTAACCCTTGGCGTCGCTGTCCTTGCGGACCTCGAGGTGCACCTTGACCGCCGCGTCGGACGCCTTGAAGGTGATGACCTCGGCGCTGATCTTCGTACCGAAGACGTAGTGGTAGCCGAACCAGCCGACCAGGACGACCAGCAGGGCGCCGAGCACGGCGCCGACGATCTTCAGGGTGCGGTCCGCTCGTTCGTCGGCGGAGCGGGAGCGGCCGTAGCGGCCGTCCGGGAGCTGCTCACTCACCGCACTCATGATCGTTCCTCTCGCGCGGGGCGGATCGAGGACCGGCCCCGGACAGACTGCCGGAATTTTCCGCCCCCCGGTTCCGTCACTATAGAAGCCGCCCAATGCGCTGTATGACCGAGGGCGCCTTATTCACCGAGTCATTCACTGAGGATCTTGTCTTGACTGAGCAGCTGCGACTGATGGCCGTTCACGCCCACCCCGACGACGAGTCGTCGAAGGGCGCGGCCACCATGGCCAAGTACGTGTCCGAGGGGGTGGCCGTCCTTGTCGTGACCTGCACGGGCGGGGAACGCGGCTCCATCCTCAACCCGAAGCTTCAGGGGGACACGTACATCGAGGAGAACATCCACGAGGTACGCAAGAAGGAGATGGACGAGGCGCGCGAGATCCTGGGCGTCGACCAGGAGTGGCTGGGCTTCGTCGACTCGGGCCTGCCCGAGGGCGACCCGCTGCCGCCGCTGCCCGAGGGCTGCTTCGCGCTCGAGGACGTCGACAAGGCGGCGGGGGAGCTGGTCAGGCAGATCCGCTCGTTCCGTCCGCAGGTCGTCACGACGTACGACGAGAACGGGGGCTACCCGCACCCCGACCACATCATGACCCACAAGATCTCGATGGTGGCTTTCGAGGGCGCGGCGGACACCGAGAAGTACCCGGAGTCCGAGTACGGCGCGGCCTACCAGCCGCAGAAGCTCTACTACAACCAGGGCTTCAACCGGCCGCGCACCGAGGCGCTGCACCAGGCGATGCTCGACAGCGGTCTGGAGTCGCCCTACGCGGAGTGGCTCAAGCGGTGGGACGAGTTCGAGCGGGTCGAGCGGACGCTGACCACGCACATTCCGTGCGCCGACTTCTATGAGATCCGCGACAAGGCGCTGATCGCGCACGCCACGCAGATCGACCCCGACGGCGGCTGGTTCCGGGTCCCGATGGAACTCCAGCGCGCGGTGTGGCCGACCGAGGAGTACGAGCTCGCGAAGTCTCTCGTCGATACCTCCCTCCCCGAGGACGACCTCTTTGCGGGCATCCGCGACAATGCCTGACATGAGCGCAAGCGCAAGCCTGGCAATGACGCATCTCGTCCCCCTCGCCAAGGAGGTCGACGAGAACAAGGTGACCCCGGGCGTCCTCGGTTTCATCGTCTTCGCGGTGATGGCCGTCGCCGTCTGGGGCCTGATGAAGTCGATGAACCGCCACATGGGCAAGGTCGACTTCAAGGAGAAGACGGACGCCGCCGCGGACCCCGCGTCCGGCTCCCCGGCCTCGCCCGCCAAGGGCTGACGCCCCGCTGAACGGAACGCGCTCGGCACGGCGGTGAGCCGCGCCGAGCAGTTTCGCGCTGCGCCGGCACGCTCACGCGCCCGCAGCACCCACGTATCCGGCGCCTCGCCCCCGGCACCACGCGCCCCGCAACGCCCCCGCGCTCACGCGCCCGGAGCGCCTTGCCCTGAGCGCCGTCGCGCCACGCAGTGCCACGCCCCCTCACCGCCCCGCCCCCACCTCCACGCCCATCACGTCGCGGGCGTGCCGGTCGGGGACCATGCCGAGGCGCCAGGCCTGCCAGCCTGCCTCCAGGTCCGCGCCGCGTTCCAGGAGGAGCTGGTAGGCCTCCACGTAGTCGTCGAGCTTGGCGTCCCGGCCGGCGTGGGTGGCGCGGGCGAGCTGGGACAGCTCTTCGATCGCCACGGCCGTGCCGATCTCCGAGCCGCCCGGGGACGCGTACGGCAGCAGCGTGCACCGCAGGAAGTTCGCCCAGTCCTCGCCGCGGCGGTCGCCGTACGACGCGAACAGCGCCGCCGCCTCCTCGCACAGGGCCAGGGCCTGGGCCGCGCGCCCGTTGCCCGCGTCCACCACCGCCAGTTCCAGGCACGTCCACCCCTCGCCGTGCGCGACGCCGATGCGCTGGAAGTCGGCGCGGGCGTCGACCAGGAGCTGACGCGCGAACCCGGAGTTGCGCAGCGAGCCCGTCTGCGCGGCGCGCTGGTCACGCGTGACCCGGGCCGAGTGGTGGCGGGCGCAGGCGAGCCCGTACACGTCGCGCATCCGCGAGAACATCGTGCGGGAGCGCTCCAGCTCGCGTACCGCCTGGTCGAGGTTGCCGCTCTCCTCCAGGGCCTGGCCCAGGTAGTAGAGCGTCCAGGCCTCGCCGCGCGCGTCCTCGCTGTCACGGTGGCGCGAGGCGGCCTGGCGCAGTCCGTCGACCGCCGCCGACGCGTCGCCCTCCACCAGGCGCGCCCGCGCCAGCTGCGTGAGCGCCCACGCCTCGCCGCGGCTGTCGCGCGTACGGCTGTACAGGTCGAGGGCGGTGCGCAGCTCACGCTCCGCGCCCGGCACGTCGCCCATCCGCAGGCACAGCTGCCCCAGCTGGAAGTGCGCCCACGCCTCGCCGTGCACGGACTCGTTCTCGCGGTGCAGGGCCAGCGCCGAGGTCAGCAGATCGAGCGCCTCCTTCACATGGGCCCGGTCGCGCTCCACCGCGGCGAGCGCATGCAGCGTCCAGCCCCGGTCGCCCGCCGTCTCCTCCGTGATCTGGAGGTCGAGGGCCTCGCGGAGCTTCGCCGCCGCCTCCTTGAGCTGGCCCTGGTGGTGCAGCGTGATGCCCAGCGAACACAGGGCGCGGGCCGCGCCCGCGTTGTGGTGCGCCTCGAAGTAGAGGTCCACCACGGACGCCAGCGTCGTACGCGCCTTGTCGAGCTCACCGAGCTGGCGCGCCGCGATACCCGTGCGCCACTGGACCGAGCGCACCAGAAGCCCCTGGTCGACGGCCTGGGTGAGCTCGCTGATCTCGCCGAGCCGGTACAGGTCGCCGCGCAGCAGGCAGTAGTCGCACAGGGCGCCGAGCAGATTGAGTACGGCCGCCTGGTCGACGCCCTCCGCGCCCCGCAGCGTCGCCGTGATGAAGCTGGACTCGTCGTCGAGCCAGCGCAGCGCGGCGTCCAGCGAGGTGAAGCCGTGCGGGCCGACCTGCCCGGCACGCGTCGACATCTTGCCGTCGACGAGCCGGATCACCGAGTCCGCGAGCTCCGCGTAGTTCTGGATGAGGCGTTCCTGAGCGGCCGTCCGCTCGTCCGGTTCCTCCTCGTCGAGGAGGCGGGTCTGCGCGAAGGAGCGGACGAGGTCGTGCAGCCGGTACCGGCTTCCCCGCACGTGGTCGATCAGCCCGGAGCGTGACAGCGCCGTCAGATGGCGGGAGGCCTCCGACTCGTCCGTCGCGAGGAGCGCGGCCGCCGCGGCCGCACCGAGCGAGGCCCGCCCGGCCAGCGCGAGCCGCCGCAGCAGCCGCCGGGTCGCCTCCGGCTGGTCGGTGTAGCGCAGCCACAGCACCCGCTCGACCGGCTCCACGGGCCCGTACGCGCCCAGATCGGACGCCAGCGCGCGCGTCGTACGCGGCCCGATCGCGGAGCCCGCGATGCGCAGCGCCAGCGGCAGGCCGCCACACAACTCCCTCACCGTGTCGGACGATTCGGCGTCGTACGGGCCCGACGCGTCCTCCGCGCACTCACGCAGCAGTTCCTCCGAGCCCGCCGCGTCCAGCGCGTCCACCGGCACCTGGTGCAGCCACGCCGGGACGTCCGCCGGCAGGTCGAGCGGCTTGCGCGCCGTCACCAGGACGAGGCTGTCGGACCGCTCGGGGATCAGCGTGCGCACCTGCTCCGCGTCGTTGGCGTCGTCCAGGACGATCGTGACCGGAAGCCCCGTCAGATGCTGGTGGTACAGCTCGCTCAGGCGCCGCACCTGCTGCTCCTGCGAGGAACGCTCCCGGAAGAGCAACTGCTCGCGCGGCGCGCCGAGCCGGTTCAGCAGATGGAGCAGCGCGTCCCGGGTCGACAGCGGGGCCTCGGGCGCGTCGCCCCGCAGGTCCACGACGCACGCGCCGCGGAACTGGTCGCGCAGCTCGTGCGCCGCCCGCACCGCGAGCGTCGTACGGCCGGAGCCGGGCGCGCCGTGCAGCACGACGACGGTGGGCCGCGTCTCGGTGCTCGCGCGCGCCGCGTGCACCCACTGGGCGATGCGCTGCATCTGCGCCCTGCGGCCCGCGAACGGGCCCTCCGGCTCCGGAAGTTGACCGAACGACTGCTCCAGTACGTTGCGCCGCCTGGCCGCCGCGCTCTTGTCGGTACGGCGTAACTGCGGCGTCGGCTTCTTCGCGCCGGCCCCCGCGGTCGCGGCGAGGACACGCTGCTGATCGAGGAACGGTCGGATCCCCCGCACGTCGAGTGCCGTCAGCCACTGCAGTCTCAGCTGTTCGGGCCCGCCCGGCTGGCTCCTCGCCCCGGCGCGGCGGCTCGCGGCGGGCACATGAGAGGCCGTCACCTTCGCGACGGTCGTGGCGGCGCCCACCACGGCGACGGCCGCGCCCGTGCCGACCGCGGTCCCCGCGCCCGTACCGAGCAGTAGGTCGGCCACGCAGGCGGCCACCGCGGCAACGGCCGTGACCAGCAGGGGAGTCGACCCCCGTTCCTGGGTGAAGCGCTGCCCGAACGACATCTGCCCGGCCTCGGCCTCGTCCAGGGCGTGTGTGAACTGCGTGTACTCCTCGGCAGCGGTCTGCGCCATGGCATCGAGCGCACCGCGCGCACGGGACAGCAGCACCCCGCCGTCCGTGCGCCCTCCCGAACGCCGTACTTCCTCCTCCACGGCCCGGGCCAACAGCCCCTCGGCTTCCGCCCGATGGCTGTCTCGCATCTCAGGTCCCCCTCCGGCGGCAAACGGTTCCGCGTCAAGTGTGCTGCGTATGGGGTCACGGCGCGAGAGGCCGGGGATCAAAGGGCCGATCGGCGACCGGCGTGCGCGAGGATGGGGCGCATGCCGAACCGACTGGCCCATGAGACGTCCCCCTACCTCCTCCAGCATGCCGACAACCCCGTCGACTGGTGGCCGTGGTCGGCCGACGCCTTCGAGGAGGCGTTGCGGCGCGGGGTCCCGGTGCTGCTCAGCGTCGGATACTCCAGCTGCCACTGGTGCCACGTCATGGCCCACGAGTCCTTCGAGGACGAGTCGACCGCCGCCCTCATGAACGACCGCTTCGTCAACATCAAGGTCGACCGCGAGGAGCGTCCCGACGTCGACGCCGTCTACATGGAGGCCGTGCAGGCCGCCACCGGACAGGGCGGCTGGCCCATGACCGTGTTCCTCACGCCCGACGCCGAGCCGTTCTACTTCGGCACCTACTTCCCGCCCGAGCCCCGGCACGGAATGGCGTCCTTCCCGCAGATCCTGGAGGGCGTCGCGCAGGCGTGGGCGGAGCGCAAGGACGAGGTCGCCGAGGTCGCCGCGAAGATCGTCGGCGATCTGGCCGGACGCGAGCTGCCGTACGGGGACACGCAGATCCCCGGCGAGGGCGAGCTCGCGCAGGCGCTGCTCGGCCTGACCCGTGAGTACGACGAGACGAACGGCGGATTCGGCGGCGCCCCCAAGTTCCCGCCGTCGATGGTGATCGAGTTCCTGCTGCGCCACTACGCCCGCACCGGCGCCGAGGGCGCGCTCCAGATGGCCGACGACACCTGCGAGCGGATGGCGCGCGGCGGGATCTACGACCAGCTGGGCGGCGGCTTCGCGCGCTACTCCGTCGACCGTGAGTGGGTCGTGCCCCACTTCGAGAAGATGCTCTACGACAACGCGCTGTTGTGCCGCGCCTACGCGCATCTGTGGCGGGCCACCGGTTCGGAGACGGCCAAGCGGGTCGCGCTGGAGACCGCCGACTTCATGGTGCGGGAGCTGCGGACGAACGAGGGCGGGTTCGCGTCCGCGCTGGACGCGGACAGCGAGGACGCCGAGGGCCGCCACGTCGAGGGCGCGTTCTATGTGTGGACGCCCGGGCAGCTGCGCGAGGTGCTCGGCGACGCGGACGCCGAGCTGGCCGCCCAGTATTTCGGCGTGACGCAGCAGGGCACCTTCGAGGAGGGCGCCTCCGTCCTCCAGCTCCCGCGACAAGAGGCCGAGTTCGACGCCGCGCGGGTCGAGGACGTCCGGCGCAGGCTGTTCGCCGCGCGCGCCGAGCGGCCGGCCCCCGGGCGGGACGACAAGGTCGTCGCCGCGTGGAACGGCCTGGCGATCGCCGCGCTCGCGGAGACCGGCGCGTACTTCGACCGGCCGGACCTGGTGCAGGCCGCGCTGGCCGCCGCCGACCTGCTCGTACGGCTCCACATGGACGCGCGGGCGCGCATCGCCCGTACCAGCAAGGACGGCCGGGCCGGCGCGAACGCGGGGGTCCTCGAGGACTACGCGGATGTCGCCGAGGGCTTCCTCGCGCTGGCGTCCGTGACGGGCGAGGGGGTCTGGCTGGAGTTCGCCGGGTTCCTCCTCGACCACGTCCTCGACCAGTTCACCGACGCGGAGTCCGGCGCCCTGTACGACACGGCGCGGGACGCGGAGCGGCTGATCCGCAGGCCGCAGGACCCGACCGACAACGCCACGCCCTCGGGCTGGAGCGCGGCGGCGGGTGCGTTGCTGTCGTACGCGGCTCAGACCGGTTCGGAGCCCCATCGCACCGCCGCCGAGCGGGCGTTGGGTGTGGTGCGGGCCCTCGGGCCGCGTGCCCCGCGTTTCATCGGGCACGGGCTCGCCGTCGCGGAGGCGCTGCTCGACGGGCCGAAGGAGGTCGCCGTCGTGGGCGAGATCGGTGGCGAACTCCATCGCACGGCGCTGCTCGGCACGGCGCCGGGCGCGGTCGTCGCGGCGGGCCGGCCCGGCTCCGGTGAACTGCCGTTGCTGGCGGACCGGCCGCTCGTCGGCGGCCGCCCGGCCGCGTACGTGTGCCGCAACTTCACCTGTGACGCCCCCGTCACCGACGCCCAGGAGCTCGCGGCGAAGCTGCAGGACTGAAGGGGCCGGACGCCCTCGGGCCCTGCTGGGCGCCAGGGGATGCCGGGCCCCCTAGAGACCGTTCTTGAACGTCTCCAGCGTCCGCTCCAGCAGGTCGCGCAGCTCTTCCTGGTGGTCGTGCTCGGCCCAGTACAGCGTGGTCTCCATGAGCGCGCCGACGAGCGCCATCGCGTAGACGCGGACCTCCAGGCCGTCCGCGTCGCGGCCGGTGCGCTCGCCGATCACCCGGCACAGCAGCTGTCCGGTGACGGACATGGACTCCATCATCCGGGAGCGCACCGCGGGCACCTCGACCTGGAGCCTGGTCCGCAGTCGTGACACCTCGGGATCGTCGTCGAACCCGAGGTGTACGGCTTGCGTGATCACATGCCGAAGCGAGTCGACGATCGACTCGTCCGCGGGCCGCGCACGCAGCTCGGCCTCCAGCATCGCGTCGTACTCGTCCGTGAGGACGATGTCCTCCTTGGTGGGGAAGTACCGGAACACCGTGGACGGCGACACCTCGGCGGCCTCCGCGATCTGCTCGACCGTCGTCGCGTCGTACCCCTGCTCGGTGATCAGGCGGTACGTCGCGTCCCTGATCGCCACGCGGGTCTTGAGCTTCTTGCGTTCGCGCAGGCCCATCCCGGGGCGGTCGGCGGCGGGGGTGGAGCGTGCGGAGGGGGACATGGGTTCATTCTCGGGCATCACCGGGGACGGGGGCCCGTCCAGCGGCGCGGATCGCGCTGCACACCGTCCTGTGGTGAGTCCTGCGTGGTGACAGTAGCTATGAAATGAGAGTAACTCTTAAAAAATGGTGGTCTCCGACCGCAAGGGCCGGGGCACAAAGAACGGCCGTGGCTCGGAAGCCGCGGCCAGGAGGGGGAGGGGCGAGGTCAGGCGTGCTGGTACGCCACCAGCGAGATGCCGACGTAGTGCACGACGAACGCCGCGAGCGTGAGCGAGTGGAAGACCTCGTGGAAGCCGAACCAGCGCGGTGACGGGTTCGGGCGCTTGATCCCGTAGATCACGCCGCCCGCGCTGTAGAGAAGCCCGCCGACGATCACGCAGACGAGCACGGCCGTGCCGCCCGCGTGCAGAAAGTCGGGCAGGAAGAAGACGGCCGCCCAGCCCATCGCGATGTAGCAGGGCGTGTAGAGCCAGCGTGGGGCGCCGACCCAGAAGACGCGGAAGACGATGCCGGCCGCGGCGGCTGCCCAGATGCCCCACAGCAGCCACTGGCCCTTGGCCTCGGGGAGCAGCAGCATCGTGAGCGGCGTGTAGGTGCCCGCGATGATCAGGAAGATGTTCGCGTGGTCGAGGCGGCGCAGCACGCCGTCCGCGCGCGGGCCCCAGTTGCCCCGGTGATAAAGCGCGCTCACGCCGAACAGCAGGCAGGCTGTGAGGACGTAGATCCCGCAGGCGATCCGGCCGCGGGTGGAGTCCGCGAGCGCGGTCAGCACCAGGCCGGAGATGACGACCGCGGGGAACATCCCTGCGTGCAGCCAGCCGCGCAGCCGGGGTTTCACCGGAACGGGCTCTGTCGCGGTCACTTCGGATGGCGTGGCGGCAGTCATGTGCCGCATCGTACCTACGGGGGCGTAAGTAACGAATCCGAGTGACGACCAGTGACGCATACGAGTGGCGATCCTCACGTCGCTCAGCTGTGAGGCCCTCTGGACATATGGGCGCTCGCGTCGGATGATCATATGAGTGCGGTCGGCACCGGATGAGCGCCAGAGGGATCAACACGTGAAGCATCCGGGTCGCAGCCCCCAAGGGGCAACAAACAAAAACCCCTCATTTAGGAGCAATCGTGGCGCGCGACATCGCGGCTCCCGTTTCTTTGGGCAATGTCCCCACCAAGCACCAGGAACTGATCTCGTGGGTCAACGAGATCGCTGAGCTGACGCAGCCGGACCGTGTGGTCTGGTGCGACGGGTCGGAGGCCGAGTACGAGCGCCTCGCAGAGGAACTGGTCGACAAGGGAACGTTCAAGAAGCTCGACCCGATCAAGCGCCCGAACTCGTACTACGCCGCCTCCGACCCGACCGACGTCGCGCGCGTCGAGGACCGGACGTTCATCTGCTCCGAGAAGGAGCAGGACGCGGGCCCCACCAACCACTGGAAAGCCCCCGCGGAGATGCGCGCCATCTTTACGGGAGAAGGAGACAGTTTCCAGGGCGACGAGGGCGAGGGCGGCATCTTCCGCGGCTCGATGAAGGGCCGGACGATGTACGTCGTCCCGTTCTGCATGGGCCCGCTCGGCTCGGAGCTCTCCGCGATCGGCGTCGAGATCACCGACTCCGCGTACGTCGCCGTCTCGATGCGCACCATGACGCGCATGGGCCGGCCCGTCCTCGACGAGCTCGGCACCGACGGCTTCTTCGTGAAGGCCGTCCACACGCTGGGCGCGCCGCTGGAGGAGGGCCAGCAGGACGTGCCGTGGCCCTGCAACTCCACCAAGTACATCTCGCACTTCCCGGAGAGCCGCGAAATCTGGTCGTACGGCTCCGGCTACGGCGGCAACGCCCTGCTCGGCAAGAAGTGCTACGCCCTGCGCATCGCGTCCGTGATGGCGCGCGACGAGGGCTGGCTCGCCGAGCACATGCTCATCCTCAAGCTGACGCCGCCGCAGGGTGAGTCGAAGTACGTCGCCGCCGCCTTCCCGAGCGCGTGCGGCAAGACCAACCTCGCCATGCTGGAGCCCACGATCTCCGGCTGGACCGTCGAGACCATCGGCGACGACATCGCCTGGATGCGGTTCGGCGAGGACGGCCGCCTCTACGCGATCAACCCCGAGGCCGGCTTCTTCGGCGTCGCGCCCGGCACCGGCGAGCACACCAACGCCAACGCCATGAAGACGCTGTGGGGCAACTCCGTCTTCACGAACGTCGCGCTCACCGACGACAACGACATCTGGTGGGAGGGCATGACGGAGGAGACTCCGGCGCACCTCACCGACTGGAAGGGCAACGACTGGACCCCCGAGTCCGGCGTCCCGGCCGCGCACCCGAACGCGCGCTTCACCACCCCCGCCTCGCAGTGCCCGATCATCGCGCCCGAGTGGGAGGACCCGAAGGGCGTGCCGATCTCGGCGATCCTCTTCGGCGGCCGCCGCGCCTCCGCCGTGCCGCTGGTGACCGAGTCCTTCGACTGGAACCACGGCGTGTTCCTCGGCGCGAACGTCGCCTCCGAGAAGACCGCCGCCGCCGAGGGCAAGGTCGGCGAGCTGCGCCGCGACCCCTTCGCGATGCTCCCGTTCTGCGGCTACAACATGGGCGACTACATGGCCCACTGGGTCGACGTGGCCAAGGACAAGGACCAGTCCAAGCTGCCGAAGATCTACTACGTCAACTGGTTCCGCAAGAACGACGCGGGCAAGTTCGTGTGGCCCGGCTTCGGCGAGAACAGCCGTGTCCTGAAGTGGATCGTCGAGCGCCTGGAGGGCAAGGCCGAGGGCGTCGAGTCGCCGATCGGCATCCTGCCGACGCGTGACTCCCTCGACACGGACGGCCTCGAACTGGCCGACTCCGACCTCGACTTCCTGCTGACGGTCGACAAGGAGGTGTGGCGCGACGAGGCCTCCCTGGTCCCCGAGCACCTCAACACCTTCGGCGACCACACGCCGAAGGAGCTGTGGGACGAGTATCGGGCACTGGTGAAGCGCCTGGGCTGACGCCCCTTGGGCGGCGCCTTCGAGGCGTCGCCCACCCGGGCGCAGTTTTGAAGCGCGCCTGCAAAATCCCCGCGGCCGGGTGTTCCGACGTCCGCCCTGACCTGTGGGGTCAACAGCCCGCTGCGGAACGGCCCCCGGAATCCCCTTACGGTTCCGGGGGGCCGCCCTTGCCCGCCCCTTTTATAGAGAACATTCGCGCATCGCCGTAGACTTGCGCCTTACATGGCTTCGATGTTCCTGCACATCACCTTCGGTCGAGCCGTCCGGAGGCCAACCGAGTCCGTGGGGGACTCAGCTGAATACGTCTGGGCACTGCCGGCGCATAGCGGCGACGCTCGCCGCACTGACGCTCACCACCGCGGGCCTCTCACCCCGTTTTGCGAATCATGGCGCTTGCCGACCAGAAGGGCCTTTCGTGGGCGCCACACTTCGTGACGGAGTGCATCTGCATCTCCCGGCGGTGTATCCGTGGACCGCGTGGGTGGAGCACTTCGCGTAGCTGGAGCCCCTGCTCAACGAACGGCTGCAACTGAAAGACAGGCAGATGCAGTTGCCCGACCAGCCGGGCCTTGGCCTGTCGCTGAGCGAGCGGTTGGCGGGGTGGACGGTCGACAGCGTTCGGCTGGGCGCGACGGCGTGACGCCTCGCGGCACACATCACCTCAAGGTTCTGACCGGGTCAGCGCGTCAGGAAACCTTGCCCATCCTCGGCTGCTTCACGGAAAGATTCCCAGGGATCTTCGGGGCGCTCCCCGCCCCCCGGCTCTGGGGCGTGATCGGGATGTTACTGGCGCTCGCGGTCGCGGGGAACGGATTACAGACCAACGGCGTGGTGGTGCACGTGGTGTGGTAGACGAAGCCATCCGTGGACAGCACCTTGATGTAGAGGACGTCGTCCGTCGTCGTGCTGGTGTCTCCCTCGTCCAGTGCCACGCCGAGGCTGCAAGCGTTGGCTGGCGTGTTTTCGAGCGCGAAGAAGCTGGGGTTACCCGGGGCCCCCTGTGAGGCGTACACCGTGTTCTCGAAGAGCACGGCGTCGTACTGGGACCCGTCCTCGATGACAGAGTCCCACTCGATGCACGGGCCCGTGGGTCCGGTGTCGCCCTTCGGTCCGGTGTCGCCCTGGGGTCCGGTGTCGCCCTTCGGTCCGGTGTCGCCCTGGGGTCCGGTGTCGCCCTGGGGTCCGGTGTCGCCCTTCGGTCCGGTGTCGCCCTGGGGTCCGGTGTCGCCCTGGGGTCCGGTGTCGCCCTTCGGTCCGGTGTCGCCCTGGGGTCCGGTGTCGCCCTTCGGTCCGGTGTCGCCCTTCGGACCGGTGGGACCGACCTTCCCCTTGCACTTGTCCTTGTCCTTGTCGGCCAGGACACCGGCAGCACCGTAGCGGTGCCCCTTGTCCTTGCACTTGTCGGTGCCCTGCGCGCCTGCCGGGGTCACGGCGGTCTGCGACGTTGCGGCGACCGCCAGCGCGGGGCTGGTGAAGCCGAGCATCACGACGGCCAGCGATGCCACCGCACCGCCAGCGAGCCACCTGCCGTGCCGGGGAAGCGGGCCCAGACCGGAGGGGGTCCCGTTTTCAGGACTCATCTGTATTACTCCTTGGGGGAACCGATTGGATTTGTCTGGAAGCTCCTTCTAGCCTCCTTGGGGATCTTTCGACAGGAAGCGCAATGCGGTTGAGTGGTGCGCAAAACGATCAATACAATGGCCCAGCATAAAAAACCCATAAGAGATCCATTGGTGTGCTGCGCCTACTCCGGTCGGCGAAAGAGTGGGATTATCGGTTTGGGGGCGCCACGCCTGGGAGCCGATCAGGCGAATGACGGCTTTCATTGTCCGTGGCTGTCCCGTACGGCAATGCGGCGGATCTAAAACTGTTTCCGTGACAACCCTTACCAGCCCTGTTCAGAACGCAGAGACTCAGCCGGAGACCACAGGGAGGGCACGACCCCTTGGGGCATCTGTCGGTCTATGGATGGGGCCGGCGCTGACCACGCTGGCGATCGCGTTCCTCCGGATCGACGGCCCTCAGCTGGGCACCGATGAGCTCGTCACCTCGGATGTGGCCCGTCGCGGCATGGGCCAGACTCTGGCGATGCTGCACAACGTCGACGCGGTGCATGCCACGTACTACGTTCTGATGCACGGGTGGATGGCTGTCTTCGGCGACTCGGAGACAGCCATGCGCACGCCCTCGGCGCTGGCCATGAGCGGAACGGCGGCTCTTGAGGCGAGAGTCGAATCTGGGTGGTGGTGCCGGGCAATAATCCGATCCATTTAATGTCGTCCCTGCGAATGAGGCCAGGGCGCTGCGTGCGCAGTACACCACCTACGGGACGGCCTCCCCAAGTGGTCTGACTGTCGCACTGCTGGCGCGTAAGCGATAGAGCCCGAACCTGCGCTGCGTTGCCGCGGGAAAAGTGTCGCGTGCCCCTTCTTGCGTCAACTCGACGCGCCTGACTGGCCAGCGTTGTGCAGTCAGATGCCTCTCCGTTTCGCTGATTTACCTCACGAGCTGGATGAAACCTGTGAAATCAACGATCTGCTTGAACATGATCGTCAAGAACGAGGCCCATGTCATCCGCCGCTGCCTCGAATCCGTGCGCCCTTTGATCGACACTTGGGTCATCCTGGATACGGGCTCGACCGACGGCACCCAGGACGTCATCCGTGACGTCTTCAGCGATCTGCCCGGCGCCCTGCACGAGAGTCCCTGGAAGGGATACGACGGGAGCCGCAGCGAGGCGATCGACCTGGCACGCTCCGAAGCCGACTATCTGTTGTTCATCGACGCCGACGACCTGATGGAGGTGGAACCCGGCTTTCGCGTGCCGGAGCTGACTCACGACGCCTACCGTGTCGCACTGCACAGCGGGTCGCTCATCCACTGGCGCCAGGCTCTGGTCTCGACTCGGCTGCCATGGCGCTACGTCGGCGTCCTGCACGAGTACATCGAGTGCGGAACGTCGTTCAGCCTCGGGACGTTCAAGGGCGCCAATATCCTCTCGGTCGGAGGCGGCGCACGCCTGAAGGAAGAAGGCCAGCGGAAGAAGTACCTCCGGGACGCCAAGATCCTCCAGAATGGTCTGATCAAGGAACCCGACAACTCCCGCTACGTCTTCTACCTAGCCCAGAGCTGGCGCGATGCCGGAGAGCCGAAAAAGTCACTCGCCGCCTACGACCGCCGGGCACGTATGGGCGGCTATGCCGAGGAAGTCTTCTGTGCTCACCTCTATGCCGCACGGCTCGCGGCAGAGCTCGGCCGGCCGCAGACTCAGGTGATCGACCGCTACCTCCGCGCGCACGAAAGCCGTCCCTCGCGCGCCGAAGCCCTCGGTGAACTCGCACGCTATTGCCGTATGAACGGCGAGCGCTGGCCACTTGCGTACATGTTCGCGCGGCAAGCAGCGCAGATTCCGTACCCGAAAGACATTTTGTTCGTCGAGTTCGAATGGTACGAGTGGCACTCACTCGACGAACTCGCCGTAGCCGCCTACTGGATCGGAGAATATGAGGAGTCAGCGAGCTGCAGCCAACGCCTCCTCAAGGGCGGCAAGGTGCCCCCCGACCACCTCGACCGGGTGACCCGCAACCTCGAATTGTCACAAGAGAAGCTGGGTTCGAGGGAACTCGTGGACGCCTGACCGGATCCGACGGTTCCGCCTTGCGGCCGGCACTCGCGGACGAGCCGACGGCCGCCAGGTGCGGTACATGAATGGCACCCGGTCCGCGCGCCTCCCCGGCCCACGGACCGGGGCCGTCAGAGGGCGCCGACCAGTCGAGCGGGTGCGGCGGGGGTGGTGGCAGTGGTGATTGCCGCCGTGTGCGCGTCCATCTGCTCGGCCGCGAGGATCGCGGCCGCCGTGTCGGCGCGGGACGCGGCCACCACCAGTGCGCGGCCCGCGAGTGCGTGGGCGCGTCGGTGGAGCGCGAGTGCGGGTGCATCGGTCCGGCCGGTGTGCCGGGCGGGCGGTGTGCCGCGCAGTCGGGCGACCTGGTCGGCGATGCGGTCACCCACCTCGTCCAGGCCGAGTTCGTCGGTGACCGCGAGCAGGGCCGCCAGATGCCCCGCGAGTTGGATGTCGAGCTCCTCCTCGCGGGAGCGGTGCGGGAAGTCGCCGGGGTCGGCCATGGCATGGACCGACTTGGTGCGGATCGGCTCGTACATGGGATGGCCTCCAGGCGGGTAGCTTGAAGTCCATCCTAGCTTAGATTCAGTCTAAAGTTGAGACTTGTCCCCGAGGGGGTGGTGGACGGGCCTCACGGCTGGCTGTAGCCGTCCAGGAAGTTCCCGATCCGGGTCACCGCGTCAGTCAGATCGCCGACCGTCGGCAGGGTGACCACCCGGAAGTGGTCCGACTCGGGCCAGTTGAAGCCCGTCCCCTGGACGACCATGATCTTCTCGCGGCGCAGCAGGTCGAGGACCATCTGCCGGTCGTCCTTGATCTTGAAGACCTTCGGGTCGAGGCGGGGGAAGAGGTACAGCGCCCCCCTCGGCTTCACACAGCTCACGCCCGGGATCTGCGTCAGCAACTCGTAGGCGACGTCCCGCTGTTCCTTCAGCCGTCCGCCGGGCAGCACCAGTTCGTTGATCGTCTGGCGTCCGCTGAGCGCCGCGACCACACCGTGCTGACCCGGCATGTTCGCGCACAGGCGCATGTTCGCCAGGATCGTGAGGCCCTCGATGTACGAGTCGGCGTGCGCGCGCGGCCCGGAGATCGCCATCCAGCCCACGCGGTAGCCGGCCACCCGGTACGCCTTCGACATGCCGTTGAAGGTGAGGGTGAGCAGGTCCGGGGCGATGGCGGCGGTCGGCGTGTGCGTCGCGCCGTCGTAGAGGATCTTGTCGTAGATCTCGTCCGAGCAGACCAGGAGGTTGTGGCGGCGGGCGATGTCGGTCAGGCCGCGCAGCATGTCGTCGCTGTAGACGGCGCCCGTCGGGTTGTTCGGGTTGATGATCACGATCGCCTTGGTGCGGTCGGTGATCTTCCGCTCCACGTCGGCGAGATCGGGCATCCAGTCGGACTGCTCGTCGCAGCGGTAGTGCACGGCGGTGCCGCCGGAGAGGGAGACCGCGGCCGTCCACAGGGGGTAGTCCGGCGCGGGGACGAGGACCTCGTCACCGTCGTCGAGGAGCCCCTGCATCGCCATCACGATCAGCTCGGAGACGCCGTTGCCGATGAAGACGTTCTCGACGTCCGTCTCCACACCAAGGGTCTGGTAATGCATCATCACCGCGCGGCGGGCCGCGAGCAGGCCCTTCGCGTCCCCGTAGCCGTGCGCGTCGCCGAGGTTGCGGAGCATGTCCTCGAGGATCTCGGGCGGGCACTCGAAGCCGAAGGCGGCCGGGTTGCCGGTGTTGAGCTTGAGGATGCGGTGGCCCGCTGTCTCCAGACGCATCGCCTCCTCGAGCACCGGGCCCCGGATCTCGTAACAGACATTGGCGAGCTTCGTCGACTGGATCACCTGCATGCCCGTGAGCTTACGGGCGGTCATCGCGGGGCGCTCCGTGTTTTCGGACACGTGGGGCGGCGTGGACGGGCGTCGTCGCGGGTGGGCGCGGGGGTCCGCGCCCACCCAGGTCGTCCGGGGCGGTTACGCCGTCCTGCGGACCGACCGCCCCGCGAGGACATCCGTGCGACGCCCGTCCTCGATCACGAACTTCCCGTCGATCAGGACGTGCGGGATGCCCAGGGGGAGGGTGCGCGGGGCCTCGAAGGTGGAGCCCGCCGCGACCGTCTCCGGGTCGAAGAGGACCAGGTCGGCGCGGTAGCCCTCGCGGACGAGGCCGCGGTCTGCCAGGCGCAGGCGGGCCGCGGGGCGGGACGTGAGGTGGGCGACCGTCTCCTCCAGCGACATGATGCCGAGCTCGCGCGCGTAGCGGCCCAGGTAGTGCGGGAACGTGCCGTACGCGCGCGGGTGCGGCTTGAAGCCCTGGAGGATGCCGTCACTGCCGCCGGTGTGCACCGGGTGCTGCATGATCGCCCGGACGTTCTCCTCGTGGCCCACGTGCTGGAGGATCGTCGAGCCCAGCCTGTCGTCGATGAGCAGACGGCGCGCGGTCACCCACGGCGCCTCGCCGCGCATGTCGGCCGACTCCTGGACCGTCTTGCCGACACAGGACGCGAGCCCCGGGTCGGACACGCCGGAGATCTCGATGGCGTCCCACTCGATGGGCACGCCGTGGCAGCCGTCCGCCCCGATGACCTCCATGTGGTGGCGGATCTTCTCGGCGGTCGCGTCGTCCTGCAGCCGCTTCATGATCTTGTCGGGGCCGCCCTCGCTCGCCCAGCTCGGCAGCATCGCGACGAGCGTCGTACTGCCCGGCGTGTACGGGTAGGTGTCGAGCGAGATGTCGGCGCCGTCGGCGAGGGCCGCGTCGAGCAGGGAGATCAGGTCGGGCGCCTTGCCCTTGTTCACGCCGAAGTTCATGGTGGCGTGCGCGAGATGGAGGGGGCAGCCCGCCTCCCGGGTGAGCTCTACCATCTCCCGGTACGCGTCGAGCGCCCCGGCGCCGTACGAGCGGTGGTGCGGGCAGTAGTAACCGTCGTACGCGGCCACGACCCGGCACAGCTCGGTGAGTTCGGCGTCCTTCGCGTACATGCCGGGCGTGTAGGTGAGGCCGGACGACATGCCGACGGCGCCCTGTTCCATTCCCTCGGCGACGAGCTGCCGCATGCGGTCGAGCTCCTCGGGCGTCGCGTCCCGGTCGTCCCAGCCGACCGCGTACATCCGGACGGTGCCCTGGGGGATCAGGTACGCGGCGTTGACCGCGATGCCGCGGTCCAGGCGGTCCAGGTACTCGCCGACCGTGCGCCAGTCGAAGTCGATGTCGGAGCCGTCACCGTTCCAGCCGGTGATCGCGCGGCGGACCTCCGCGAGCGTGCGGTCGTCCACCGGCGCGTACGAGAGGCCGTCCTGGCCGAGGACTTCGAGCGTGACGCCCTGCGCGGCTTTCGCGCTGTGGTCGGGGTCGCGCAGCAGCGCCAGGTCGCTGTGGGCGTGCATGTCGATGAAGCCGGGGGACAGGGCGAGTCCCTGGGCGTCGAGCGTGCGGCGCCCGGTGGGACGCGGTCCGGCCGCGCCCTCCCGGTGGATCGTGGCGATCCGGCCGTCCTGGACGGCGACGTCGGCGCGGTAGGAGGCACCTCCGCTGCCGTCGATGATCCGTGCGTCGCGGATGACCAGGTCCATGGGGGTGCCTCTCTCAACTCTCTGCGCTGCCGGCCGGCGGCCGATGGGGATCGGGGTGGGGCCCGGTGCCGGGAGCCCGCTCGCCGGTGACGGTGAGCGGGCTCCCGTACGAGCCGGCCGTCTAGAAGTACGTCCGCACGTAGTCCACGACCGTGCCGTCCGCCTCCACCAGCGGGATCAGCTGCCACTTGTCGAAGGACGTGCACGGGTGCGACAGGCCCATGCCGAGCCAGTCGCCCACCGCCAGGTCCTCGCCCCCCTCCGTACGCACCCAGCCGTGCTGGTCGGAAAGTCCTGTCACCGTCACACCGGTGGCCTCGCGCACCTCGCCCGTGCGGGCGTCCCGCACGACCTGCGCCTCGGGCAGGTCGAGGTCGTACGCCGCGTCGCGCTTGCCCGCGTTCGTGAACGCCTGCTCCGCCGTCGGGCGCGAGACGACCTGCGCCCACAGCCGGAACGCCGGGTGCAGGGCGCCCTCCTCGGGGACCCGGTTGAACGGCGTCAGGTGCTTGTAGTGGCCGTCGTCGTGCGACACGTACGCGCCCGAGCGCAGCATCTTCAGTACAGGAGCGGAGAGTTCGGGCAGTTCGGCGAAGACCTCGGCCACCGCGTCGAACCAGGCGCTGCCGCCCGCGCTGACCACGATCTCGTCCAGGTCCGCGAAGCGGTTCGCCTTGTCGAACTCGACGAGCAGCGAGGTCAGGCGGCGCAGCCAGGCGCCCACGGTCTCGGGCGACGCGTCCGGCACCTCGCCCTCGTAACCGGCGACCCCGACCAGGCGCAGCGTGTCCGCCGCGGCGACCGCGTTGGCGATGTCGAAGCACTCGGCCTCGGTCCGCACGCCCGTGCGCGCGCCCTCGCCCGCGCCCAGCTCCACGACCAGGTCGACCGGCCGCGTGGCCCCGGCCTCGGCGAGGGCGGCGTCCATCAGCTCGACGGCGCGCACGGAGTCGACGTAACAGATGAAGCGGAAGTCGGGGTCGCGGTCGAGTTCGCCCGCGAGCCAGCGCAGGGCCGCCGCGTCGACGAGCTCGTTCGCGAGGAAGATCCGCTGGATGCCGAAGGCGCGCGCGATCCGCACCTGGTGCGGGACGGCGAGGGTGATGCCCCAGGCGCCGTGCTCGATCTGGCGGTGGAAGAGCTGCGGCGCCATCGACGTCTTGCCGTGCGGCGCGAAGGCCAGGCCGTGCCGAGTGGCATATGTCTCCATGAGCGCGAGGTTGTGCTCCAGGCGCTCGGCGGAGAGGGCGAGGACCGGGGTCGTGAAGCCGCCGGTGAAGAGGTTGCGGCGCTCGGCCGCGAGCTCGCCGACGGTCAGGCCTTCCGCGTCCGGGGGCAGCCCCTTGAAGCGGTGGTCGACCCGCTCGAGATCCAGATCCCTGAGCCGGGCTACGGCGTTGACGGCGCTGTCGGCGGCCATGGAGCCTCCTCGTAAGAAGGCCGTTGCAAATGATGCAACGGTCATTGCGTATGTCGCTTACTGCTGTCTAACATCCGAGCCAACGCCGGGTCAACGGAGCCGTTGACCCCGCCGGCATGAGCCCAGACCCCACGAGGAGCCCGAACCACCGTGACCGCCACCGGATCCGCCGCCCCCGCGCACCACGCACCCGTGGATGTCGTCACGCTCGGCGAGTCCATGGTCACCTTCGTGCCCTCCGTACCCGGGCGCCTCGCCGACGTACCGTCCTTCGACCGCGGCATCGGCGGAGCCGAGTCCAACGTGGCGTGCGTGCTCGCCGCCGCCGGACACACCGTCCGCTGGGTCAGCCGCGTCGGCGCCGACGGCTTCGGCGACCACCTGGTCGACGCGATCGGCGCGTACGGCGTCGACACCTCCGCCGTGCGCCGCGACCCCGCCCGCCCCACCGGCATCTACTTCCGCACCGCGGGCGACCGCGCCACCGACGCCCACGAGGTCGCCTACTACCGCGCCGGATCCGCCGCCTCCGCGATGAGCAGCCAGAACATGGACCTGGCCGCGATCCGCTCCGGCCGCGTCCTGCACCTGTCCGGGATCACGCCCGCGCTCTCCGCCGGCTGCCTCGACCTCACCGCCGACCTCACCGCGCGCACGCCCGCCGGCCGGCCCCTCGTCTCCTTCGACGTCAACCACCGCCCCGGCCTGTGGCCCCGCCCCGACGACGCCCGCGTGCTGCTCGACCTGGCCCGCGGCGCCGACCTCGTCTTCGTCGGCGAGGACGAGGCCGAGGACGCCTGGGGCATCACCGGCGGCCCCGACGCCATACGCGCGGCCCTGCCCGAGCCCGCCACGCTCGTCGTCAAGCGCGGCGCCGACGGCGCGGTCGCCTACGACGAACACGGCGTACGCCACACCGAGCCCGCCCCCCGCGTGGACGTCGTCGCCGCGGTCGGCGCCGGCGACGCCTTCGCCGCCGGCTACCTCTCCGGCGCCCTGCGCGGCCTGCCCGTACCCGCCCGTCTGCGCCACGGCCACCTCATGGCCGCGGCCGCCCTCACCACCCCCGGCGACCTCGCCGCGCCCCCGAGCCGCGCCCACGCCGACCGCCTCGCCGACCTCGACGACGCCTCCTGGGGCACACTGCACCTCGGCCCCGGCTGGACCGCCGGCGACGCGAGGGCCGACGAGGAGGTACGTACGCCATGAGCCAGACAGTCGACCGAGCGCTGAGCATCCTGCCGCTGCTCGCCGAGGGCCCCGCCGACCTGGGCCAGGTCGCCGACCGCCTCGGCGTCCACAAGTCCACGGCCCTGCGCCTGCTGCGCACCCTCCACGAACACGGCCTGGTCTACCGCCAGTCCGATCAGCGCTACCGCCTCGGCGCGCGCCTGTTCGCCCTCGCCCAGGAAGCCGTCGAGAACCTCGACGTCCGCGAGATCGCCCACCCCCACCTCACCGCGCTCAACGAGAAGTGCGGCCACACGGTCCACCTCGCCGTGTACGAGGAGAACGAGGTCCTCTACATCGACAAGGTGGAGAGCCGCTACCCCGTGCGCATGTACTCGCGCATCGGGAAGCCGGTGGCCATCACGGTCGCCGCGGTCGCCAAGCTCCTCCTCGCCGATCTCTCCGAAGCCGAGCGCCGCGCCATCGCCGAGAAGCTCGACTACCCCACGTACACGGCCCGTTCGACCCCGAACGCCGGCGCCTTCCTCAAGGAACTCGCCGTCGTCCGCGAACAGGGCTGGGCCACCGACCTCGGCGGCCACGAGGAGTCCATCAACTGCATCGGAGCACCCATCCGGGGTGCGGACGGCCGCGTCGTCGCCGCCATGTCGGTCTCCGCGCCGAACGTGGTCGTCACGGCCGAGGAACTCCTCACCCTGCTCCCGCTGGTCCGCCGCACCGCCGACGCGATCAGCCGGGAGTACTCCGGTGCCGTACCCGGCTCCAAAGAGGCCACCACCAAGGCCACCCCCAAAGAAGCCCCCACGAAGGAAGTCACTTCACGATGACCGAGAAGACCGCGCTCACCCCCGCCACCCACACGGCCCCGCCCGCGAAGTTCTCGCACGGCGTCAAGAAGGGCAACATCCTTCAGGTCGCGGGCCAGGTCGGCTTCCTGCCGGCCGTCGAGGGCCAGGCCCCCACCCCCGCGGGCCCGACCCTGCGCGAGCAGACCCTCCAGACCTTCGCCAACGTCAAGGCGATCCTCGAAGAGGGCGGCGCGTCCTGGGACGACGTCATGATGATGCGCGTCTACCTCACCGACGTCGACCACTTCGCCGAGATGAACGCGATCTACAACGCGTACTTCGAGGAGCAGGGCCTCAAGGCCCCCGCCTCCGCCCGCACCACCGTCTACGTCGGTCTCCCCAAGGGTCTCCTCATCGAGATCGACGCGCTCGCCGTCCTGAGCTGACGCCTTCGCACCACCCGTAACCCGCGTACGTCGTCACGGTGCGGCGCCGCTCCCCGAGGCGCCGCACCGCGATCCCCCCTGCCCTGAAAGCCGCATGGAATTACGAGGTCCCCCCTCATGTCCCTCCTGCCTCTCGCCGCGACCGCCCCCGCCCCACTGCCACCCCACACCGGCGGTCTCCTGACGGTCATCGGCGGCACCGCGGGCCTGCTCACCTGCGCAGCGCTCGGCATCGCCCTTCTGCTCTTCCTGATCATCAAGGTCAGACTCCAGCCCTTCCTGGCCCTCCTGACGGTCTCCATAGCCGTCGGCCTCGCGGCCGGTCTCTCCGTCACCGAGCTGTTCGGCACCGTCCAGAAGTCCGACGCCGTCTCCCTCATCGAGTCCGGCATGGGCGGCACCCTCGGCCATGTGGCGATCATCATCGGACTCGGCACCATGCTCGGCGCGGTGCTCGAAGTCTCCGGCGGCGCCGAGGTGTTGGCGTCCCGCCTCCTGAACCTCTTCGGCGAGAAGCGCGCCCCCCTCGCCATGGGCCTCACCGGCCTCATCTTCGGTATCCCGGTCTTCTTCGACGTCGGCATCTTCGTCCTCGCGCCGATCGTCTACGCGGCCGCCAAGCGCGGCGGCAAGTCGATCGTCCTCTACGCCATGCCGCTGCTCGCCGGCCTGTCGATGACCCACGCGTTCCTGCCCCCGCACCCCGGCCCCGTCGCCGCCGCCGGACTGCTCCACGTGCAGCTCGGCTGGGTCATCCTCATGGGCATCGTCTGCGGCATCCCCGCCGTGCTCGCCGCCTGGGTCTGGTCCGCGTGGATCGGCAAGCGCATCTTCGTGCCCGTCCCGCAGGACATGGTCGAGGCCGCCGACGAGGCCAAGGCCGCGCTCGTCGAGGAGCAGCACAAGGCCGGCGTGAAGCCGACCGAGAAGCCGGTCCCGCTCGGCACCATCCTCGCGATCATCGGCACCCCGCTCGTCCTGATCCTCCTGGCCACGTTCTCCTCGATCGCCTTCGACCCCTCCACGGTCCGCTCGGTCATCGAGTTCTTCGGCCACCCCTTCGTCGCCCTGACGATCGCCCTGCTCCTGGCCTACTACCTGCTCGGCATCCGCCGCGGCTGGTCCCGCAAGTCCCTGGAGACGGTGTCCACGGCGTCCCTGAAGCCGGTCGGCAACATCCTTCTGGTGGTCGGTGCCGGCGGCATCTTCGGCGCGGTCCTCAAGGGCAGCGGCGTCGCCCAGGCGCTCTCCGACACGTTCAACAACGTGGGCCTGCCCGTCATCTTCCTCGCCTACCTGATCTCCCTGGTCCTGCGCGTCGCCCAGGGCTCGGCGACGGTCGCGATCGTCACGACGGCCGGCATCGTCTGGCCCCTGATCGAGGCGGGCCACTACTCCCAGCCGTTCACGGCCCTGGTCATCATGGCCATCTCGGCGGGCTCCATCTTCGCCTCGCACGTCAACGACGGCGGCTTCTGGATGGTCGCGAAGTACTTCGGCATCTCGGAACGCGACACCCTCAAGACCTGGACGGTCCTGGAGTCGGTCCTGTCGGTGGCGGGCTTCGCGGTGGCGGCGGTGATCAGCGTGTTCGTCTAGGGCACGGGCTGTGCACTGACGGCTGAGGCGCCGGACCGACGGAGCAGCGCTCCGCGGGCCCGGCGCCTCACTGCGTGAGGCCCGCGATCCCGGAACAGTCGTAACCGCCCCGAGGGATCAGGGACGTTGTGGTGAGGCTCATCGTTTCCATCACCACCAGTCAACTACTCATGTGTTCCGCGTGCTTGGCTCGGGCACTGTCGGCGACGAACCCGCCGGCACACAGCAGACGGCGCGCAGTGGCGACGACGTTCCGCAGGGCTCAGGCTCCCGCCCCACAGGCTCGTCCGCCATACTTCGCTCCGTGGAGCAGCGCATAGACACTCAGAAGGTCACGCCCGTAGACGCCGCCGGTGCCGACCCGGCCTCCGTCCCCGGCCTCATGCCCCCGCGCAAGGCCCCGGAGGAGAACGGTCCCTCGCTGGACAAGGCGGAGCCGACGGAGTCGTCGGAACCGGCGGACGAGCCGGACACGGAGCCGGAGCAGGTCTCGGAGTCGGTCTCGGAGTCTGTCTCCGAGACGGAGGACGAGCCCGCCGGGACCGATGCCGAGCCCGCCGCGGACCTGGCCGACGCCCCGACCGACCCCGCTTCCGCCGGCACGGCCGCCCCGGACTTCACCGCCTCCGACCGCCGAGGCTCGATCACGGCGGACGCGACCGGAGTGACGCTCCGGCTCGACGACCAGGAGGCCGAGTTCCGCTGGGACGAGATCGGCGCGGTCGAGGTGGGCACATCCCGGCGCCGCCTCACCGTCACGGTCCACACCCCGGACAGCCGCTGGTACCCGAACGACGTGGAGGCCCCGGACAAGGCGCGCGCCCAGGAGTGGGCGGACGAGCTCGACAAGGTCCTGGACGCGTACTTCGAGGACTGACCGGCACAAGTTCCCGCAAGCCCCCTTGCCCCTTGCCGCGCTTTACGCTTCCTTGACGGTATGGCGGACACCACGGGCACCTCAGGAACAGGCACCGGCACCGCAGGCCTCAACGCGCATCCTCGCAAGTCGAGTTGGAAGTACATCGGCCCGGGCATCGTCGTCGCCGCGACGGGCGTCGGCGCCGGTGACCTGGTCGCCACGCTGATCGCGGGCAGCAACTTCGGCTACACGCTGCTGTGGGCAGCCGTGATCGGCTGTCTGGTCAAGATCAGCCTGGCGGAGGCGGCGGGCCGCTGGCACCTGTCGACGGGCCGCACCCTGTTCGACGGCTGGGCGAGCCTCGGCCGCTGGACGACGTACTTCTTCGTGGTCTACGTCGTCGTCTGGGGCTTCGTGTACGGCGCGGCGGCGATGTCGTCGAGCGCGCTCCCGCTCCAGGCGCTGTTCCCCGACCTGTTCCCCGCCGACTGGTCGATCAAGCCGTGGGCGATCATCTGCGGCCTGGTCGGCCTGGCCTTCGTCTGGTTCAACAAGTACGCCGTCTTCGAGAAGGTCATGACGGTCCTGGTGGGCGTCATGTTCGTCGTGACGGTCTACCTGGCGATCCGGGTCACGCCGCACCTCGGCGACGCGTTCGCCGGCCTGCTCCCGGTCCTGCCCGACGAGAAGGACTCGGTCCTCAACACGCTCGGCCTGATCGGCGGCGTCGGCGGCACCATCACGCTTGCGGCGTACGGCTACTGGGTCAACGCGAAGGGCTGGACGAACGCGGGCTGGATGAAGGTCATGCGTCTGGACAACCGGGTCGCGTACATCACGACGGGCATCTTCGTAGTGGCGATGCTGTTCGTCGGGGCGGAACTCCTGCACGCCTCACACACGTCCATCGCGTTGGGCGACAAGGGCCTGATCGACCTGACGGCCATCCTGCAGACCCAGTACGGCACAGCCACGGCCAAGCTCTTCCTGATCGGTTTCTTCGCCACGTCGTTCACGTCCCTGATCGGGGTGTGGCACGGGGTGAGCCTGATGTTCGCGGACTTCGTGGAGCGCTACCGCCGCACCCGCGTCCGCGCGGACCGGGTATCGGTGACGGGCGAGGACGTGGCGACGGGCCGACGCGAGAAGGGCTGGCCGTTCCGCGCCTACCTGCTCTGGCTCACCTTCCCCCCGATCGTCCTCCTCTTCCAGGGCCAGCCGTTCCGCCTGATCATCCTCTACGGAGTGCTGGGCGCGGCCTTCATGCCCTTCCTGGCCCTGACCCTGATCTGGCTCCTCAACTCCTCCCGCACACCCCGGGAGTGGCGCAACAGCTGGCTGAGCAACGGAATGCTGACGGTGGCGGGCCTGCTCTTCGTGGTCCTGTGCGCCCAGCAGGTCTGGGACCAGCCCTGGTCGGACTTCTTCTGAGTTCTCTCCGGGCACGGGCTAGGCTCCCGCGTCATGCCGAACATACGTGCATCGCAGCGTGACGCCGACCGGTTGTGGGGGGCCTTCGGGATCGCCCTGGGGGCCGCGTTCGTCGTGTGGCTGGTGTCCTGGCTCGTCAGCGGGATCTCCGAGCAGGACGAGCGCTGCGCCCAGGGGCTGATCGGCCCGGGTGGCAACTTCCGCCTGGAGGAGAGCAGCTTCCCGCCCGACGTGAGCTGCGTGTACGAGGACGGCACGACCCTCTCCAGCGCCGGCGCCCTCGTCTGGATCTTCTGGGCGGCGGTCGTGGTCCTGACCGTGTCCGGCCTGGGCGCACTCGCCCTGGAACTCACCGGGATCCGCGGCGCGAAGGCGGCGTCCCGCCTGAGCAGGCTGGCGATCACCGGCGCCGCCGCACTCGCCGCGCTCTACGCTCTCGCGTTCTTGATCACGGGCTCCCCGAAGAGTGACCCCCTCCAGACGTGCTCGGCGTTCACCACGGGCATCTACGAACGGGCGGAGTCGGTCCGGCGCACGCCCTTCCCCGCGCAGACGACATGCGTCTACGCGGACGGCAAGACGTACGACCTGGTCCCGGGCTGGATGGTGACCCTGGAGTGGACGCTGCTGGCGGCGACGTTCGTGTGCGCGACGGCCGCGGTACGGGCGGGCCGCTACGCGGACAAGGGCACGGGCGCGGGCGAGGCTTCGCCGGCGATGTAGGCGTGGATCGGAGGATCTGGGCCGTTGGACGGCCTCGGTGGCGGGGGAGGCGTGGCCCGAATCCGCCGATCACCAGAGGCCGTGTCGCGGCTGGGTGACGCGGAGGGGTCGTTGTTCCGTGTACCGACGCCGCCGGCGAACCCGCTGCACGTCTTCGTCGATGACGTCGATGCGCTCGTGCGGCGGGCCGTGGCGTTGGGGTGGTGGCCCGAATGCCACGGCGTGGGCGTACGGCGGGCCGGGCGCTGTCAGCTCGGGACGAACATCTGGGCGGCGTGCCAGGAGAGGACGCCCTGCACGCCGTCTGTGGTGATGGTCAGGTCCATGCGCCCGTCCCACCGGTGCCCGCCTGTGTGACTGCCCTCAAGATGATTGAGGCTGACGGTCTCGATCTTCCTGACGGGCGTGCAGTACATGTCCCGCCGGATGCCCTTCGCGCCGACGGCGTGAACGGTGAACTTGCCCGAACCGGCGCAGGCGAAGGTCAGTGAATACGTACGGCCTTCGATCATCGTGGCCTTCTCGGGGGACTGGTCGAGATCGCGGATACGGATGGTGGCGTGGCCGCCGTTGCGCAGGCCGAGCTGGTGAGCGCCGGAGACTCCGTTGCCGCCGCTCTGGTTGAAGGTGGCGGTCCCGCCCTCACGTTCGACGGCGGCATGGGCGGCCGCGGCCCACAGCTTGAAGGCGTCCGGCGACGCGGCCCGGGACTCCCGAGTGCCGCCCGGCCCAAGAGCACCCCAGACCCCGGCCCCGACAACCACGGCACCCAACGCGACCCCGCCGGCAATCTTCTTCACAACCAACCCTCACCCTCACGCGCCTGCACGGCGCGCAGGCGTGATGCGATTCTCCCGGAACGAATTCAAGATTGCTCACCGGCCGGGTGCCGGTGCGGAAGCTTGAAGGGGACGTGCCATGGAATGTGGGTGGCGTCGACTGCATTCGGGACGCACGGCAGCGCCGCCGGGGGAGCGGCGGCGCTGCGGTCGGAGGGGCGGGGGGGAAGTGGGGAAGGGGGGAGGGGGGTTACATACCGTGCACGTGCGGCCCGACCGCTGAGGACCAGCCGTTGCCCGTCGACGCGTCCCAGTTCGTGGACCAGGTCATCGCGCCGCGCAGGCCGGGGTAGGTCTTCGACGGCTTGAAGGAGCCGCAGTTCGTGCCCTTGCTCAGGCAGTCCAGGGCCGCGTTGACCACGGACGGGGACACGTAGCCGCTGCCCGCCGCGCTGGTGGAGGCCGGTACGCCGAGGCCGACCTGGGACGGGTCCAGGCCGCCTTCCAGCTGGATGCAGGCGAGCGCGGTCAGGAAGTCGACCGAGCCCTGGCTGTAGACCTTGCCGTCGCAGCCGAGCATCGAACCGCTGTTGTAGTACTGCATGTTGACGACCGTCAGGATGTCCTTCACGGCCAGTGCGGTCTTGAAGTACTCGGCCGACGTCGACTGCATGTCTATCGTCTGCGGGGCCATCGTCAGGACGAAGTCCGAACCCGCTTGTGCGGCAATGGACTTCAGGGCCTGCGTCATGTACGTCGAATTCAGGCCGTTCTCGAGGTCGATGTCGACGCCGTCGAAGCCGTATTCCTGCATCAGCGAGTAGACCGAGTTCGCGAAGTTCGTCGCGGAGTTCGCGTCATTGACCGAGACCGTGCCGTTCTGGCCGCCGATCGAGATGACGACCGACTTGCCGGCGGCCTGCTTCGCCTTGATGTCGGCCTTGAACGCGTCCTTCGTGTAGCCGTCGAGGCCCGCCGAGTCGAGCGTGAAGTCGACCGCGCCCGGCGTCGATGTGGCGTCGGCGAACGCCACCGCGATGATGTCGTAGTCGCCCGGTACGTCGCTGAGCTTCTGGACCGTCGCGCCGTTGTCGAAGTTCTGCCAGTAGCCGGTGACGGCGTGGGCCGGGGGTGCCGCGGCCGCCCCGGCGGGGTCCGCGGTGGCCGTCGCCGTGCCGGAGAGGGCCAGGGCCAGAGTGGTCAGTGCCGCCGCCAGGAATGAACGCTTCCGCGCGGATTTTGTCGTCGCACGTGCCATTGCTGCCTCCGGTTCAGATGTGGGGGGAGGGGCAGTTGCTGGGTGTACAAACTGGTCCAGACCATTTGGGTTGTCAAGACCTCTGGAATTACTGGTTCCCGGCCAGGCCGCGACGGCCGCCAGGGCAACCACCCGGTGAACACCAGGAAGTTGGGTGTTGGGCGGGCAATGCGCGGATATGGTGCTGAGACAGGAGTGCACAGAGACCGGGGGGTGTGCGAGCGTGCCGACCGCGATAGCCGTGACCAGCCCGGACCTGGTCCTCGCCGCGTCCGACCGGCATACGCCGTCCGCCGCCGTGCTGCATTCGGCCGAGGGCAAGGGCGGCAGGGCGGAGCCGTACGACCTCGATCGTGCGATCGTCGAGATGCACACCCTGATCGAACACCACGGCTATGTGATCGCCTTGTGCCCGGCCTCTGTGCCTGACCTGGTCGTTCACCGGCTGCACGCTGTGCGTTCCGTGCTGGAGAGTGACCGGATCGCCATCCTGCGGCCGGACCTGCCGCCGCTCGGACTCTCCGTACTCGTGCTCCAGCTGCGGCAGTTGACCATGTGCGACTTCAGTCCCGGCGTGCTCGCCTCCGCCGCGCGGCTCCTCGCCCACTACATCTACGCCGGTGCCGTACTGGGCTCGGTCGCCCGCCTCGACCGCGTCCCCGTCAGCCTCACCTCCCACGCCAAGTCGTGGGTGCCGGGCGCCCAGTTCGCCGTACTCGCCACCCCGCAGCCCGAACTCGTACGGCTCACCGGACCCGAGCCGCCCCGGCTGGGCGGGCCCGCCTTCGGCACCCGTATGTATTACGCCGCCGGGCAGCAGCCCACCGACTGGATCACCGGCACCCTCGCGCCCGCCTGGCAGGTGCAGGGCGCCGTCGAGACCCGGCTGCCCGCCGAGTCGGGGCGCTGGTGGGCCACCGGGAAGCCGGGGAACCCTGGAAAGCTCGCCGAGTTCGCGGCCGCCATCCCCGACATCTCCGTGCTCTACCAGCTCGTCTCGTCCGTCCGGCGCGAGGTGTGCCACTGGTGCGGCCTCGAACTCATCGGTGACCGCTGCGGCTTCTGCGCCGCGCCGCTCGCCGATCCGCCCGCCCCGGCCGCAAAGCCGCCCGGCGGCCGCGGCGTCGTCAGTGGTCTCGCACCCGCCGCCGGCCTCACGCCCGCCACCGCCCTGGCCCCCGCCACCGGACCGGCCCGCGCCGCCCTGCCACCCGCCGCCCGATCCTGATCCCCCAAGTGACCCCCCAAGCGATCCCCAACGAGATCCCCACGAGGTAGTCCGGTCCATGAACTCACGTCAGCGTCGCGGCGTCATCCTGCTGGTCATCTCGGCCCTGTGCGCCGTCGGCGCCTTCGCCGGGGTCCTCTCGGTGATCCGCGACGTGAACTCGAAGGTGGGCCCGGAAGTCGCGGCGTACCGGCTGAAGGACGATGTCGCGCCCTACAAGGAGCTGACCGCCGACCGGTTCGAGAAGGTCGAGATGCCCGAGCGGTGGCTCTCGAAGACCGCCGTCACCAGCCTCGGTCAGATCCGCGGCAAGATCGCCGTCACGACGCTGAAGAAGGGGTCCCTGCTCCAGACCGACATGATCGTCGCGCGGCCCCAACTGCGGGACGGGCAGCAGGAGATCGCCATCATGATCGACGCCGAGACCGGCGTCGCCGGGAAGATCACGCCCGGGTCGAAGGTCAACATCTATGCCACCTTCAAGGCCGCCAACGAGAAGGCCAAGGACCAGTCCAAGGTCATCGTCGAGAACGCGGAGGTCATGGACGTCGGCAAGCTCACGCCCATCGACGAACAGGGCGGCGACAACGGCCGGCGCCGGCAGGGCGAGGCCGTGCCGATCACGTTCGCCCTCGACCCCGCCGACGCGCAGCGCGTCGCGTACGCGGAGTCGTTCGCGACCCACGTCCGGCTCGCCCTCGTCGCCGCGGGCAGCGACGCGGCCGTCCCGCCGGGCGACCGCTCGTACACCCTCGACGAGGACAAGTAGCCCAGCGACCAGTAGTCCACCGATAAGTAGTCCAGCGACCAGAGATCAGCAGGCCAGAGACCGGCAGGCCAGAGACCAGCAGGCCAGAGACCAGCAATACGTAGCCCGGCAAAGCCGACAAATAGATTCAGATCAGAGAGGAGGCGAGCCGCACTGTGAGCATCCGTATTCTTCCCGCGGTGGGAGACCTGGACGCCGCCCGGTCCCTGGTCACGCTGCTCGGGCAGCTGCCCGACGCCGAGCCCGCGCCGCCCGTCGCCGACTCCACCGCCCTCCTCGACACCCTCGCCCGGCTCGCCGCCGAGTCGCTCGACGAACTGCCCGAGGTCGTCCTCGTCCACGAGCGGATCGGGCCCGTGCCCGCCCTCGAACTGATCCGGGACCTCGTCCTGCGCTTCCCGGCCGTCGGCGTCGTCCTCGCCACCGCCGACACCAGCCCCGCCCTGCTCACCGCCGCGATGGACTCGGGCGCGCGCGGCATCGTCGGGTTCCCGCTCGGGTACGACGCGCTCGCCGAGCGCGTGCAGGCCGCCGCGTCCTGGTCCGGCGGCATGCGCAGGCACCTCGGCACCGGCGGAGAGCTGGCGATCACGGCCGGCGCGTCCGGCGGCCGCGTCATCACCGTCACCGGCGCGAAGGGCGGCGTCGGCACCACCGTCACCGCCGTCCAACTCGCTCTCGCCGCTCAGGCGTCGGGCCGCTCCGTCGCGCTCCTCGACCTCGACCTCCAGTCCGGTGACGTCGCGTCGTACCTCGACGTCCAGTTCCGCCGCTCCGTCGCCGACCTCGCCGCCATCCGCGACATCACCCCGCGCGTCCTCCAGGACGCCGTCTTCACCCATGAGACCGGCCTCGGCCTCCTGCTCGCGCCGTCCGACGGCGAGCGCGGCGAGGAGGTCACCGACCGCGTGGCCCGCCAGGTCGTCCAGGCGCTGCGCAGCCGCTACGACCTCGTGGTCGTCGACTGCGGTACGCAGATGGGGTCCGCGAACGCGGCGGCCGTCGAACTCGCCGACCAGGCAGTTCTGTTGGTCACCCCCGACGTCGTCGCCGTACGTGCCGCGAAGCGCATGATCCGTATGTGGGACCGCCTCCAGATCCGTAAGGCCGAGGAGACCGTCACGGTCATCAACCGTCACGCGCGCGGCTCCGAGATCACCGCGTCGCTCGTGGAGCGTGTGACGGGTACCCGGGTCGCGCGCGCCAGCGTGCCCGCCGGGTTCAAGGAGCTCCAGGGCGCGGTCGACGCGGGCCGCATGCAGGACCTCGACAGCCGGTCGACGGTGAAGCAGGCGCTGTGGGGGCTCGCGGGCGAGCTCGGCCTGGTCGACGGCGCCGCGCCGGAGTCCGGCCGCCGCGCCCGTCGCCGCGGCGGCGACAAGGGCGCCGTCACCCTGGAGTTCGCGGGCATGTTCCCGCTGCTGCTCGTCGTCATGGGGCTGCTGTGGCAGTGCGTCCTGTACGGGTACACGTACTCGCTCGCAGGGAACGCGGCGGACGAGGCGGCCAGGGCCGCGACCTCCGCCGAGGCCGGGAGCGGCGACACGGCGGGCGCGTGCCAGACCGCGGGCGAGAAGAATCTGCCCGGCGCGTGGCAGGGCGCCGCCATCACCTGCGGACCCGACGGTTCGGTGATGAAGGCGACCGTGCAGCTCGAGGTGCCGGTGTTCTTCCCCGGGATCGACGCCGGGTGGACCGTCAAGGGCGAGGCGGGCGCGGCGAGGGAGGACGACCAGGGGGTCGCGCCGTGAGGCGCCGGCGCTCGGGCGACGCGGTGGGCCGTCTCCGGCTGTCCACTCGGACGGGTGTCGACGGAGCCCGGCGCCCGCGCACGGAGAACGCCCCCCGCCGCAATCTCCGCACCGACGACCGAGGCGTCTCCATCCTCGAGTTCGCCGGGTTCCTGCCGTTCCTCCTCCTCATCGGCATGGCCGCCATCCAGCTCGGCCTCGTCGGCTACAGCGCGAACCAGGCCGGTTCCGGCGCCAGGGCCGCCGCCCGCGTGCAGTCGCAGGGCGGCGACGGCACCGGCGCCGGGCAGGCCGCGATGAGCGGCTGGCTCGACGCGGACATCGACGCCGGAGGCGGAGGCGGCGACACGACCACCGCCACCGTCACCGTGCACGTCCCGGTCCTCGTCCCGTTCCTGGACGACCAGTGGGACGTGCGGCGCACCGCCACCATGCCGAACGACCGTGACCCGGACGGGGGTTGAGCCGCACCATGAGCCTGCGATCACGGGTGACGGTCCGCGAGGAGCCCGGCCCTTCCCGCGACGACGGCCTCGTCGCCGTCTACCGCGCGAAACTCCTGGAGGAGATCGACCTCGCCGAGATGTCGTCCCTCGCGGCGGCCGACCGGCGGATCCGTCTCGAACGCGTCCTCGGCCACATCATCAGCCGCGAGGGCCCGGTCCTCTCCTCCTCCGAACGCAGTCAGCTGGTCCGCCGCGTCGTCGACGAGGCGCTCGGGCTCGGCGTACTGGAACCCCTGCTCGCCGACGCGTCCATCACCGAGATCATGGTCAACGGCCCGGACGCGATCTTCGTGGAGCGTGCCGGGCGCGTGGAGCAGCTCCCCCTGCGCTTCGCCTCGCAGGAACAGCTCATGCAGACCATCGAGCGCATCGTCTCCACGGTGAACCGGCGCGTCGACGAGTCGAACCCGATGGTCGACGCCCGCCTGCCCACCGGCGAGCGCGTCAACGTGATCATCCCGCCGCTGTCCCTCACCGGCGCCACCCTCACGATCCGCCGCTTTCCGCGCGCCTACACCCTGCCCGAGCTGATCGGCCTCGGCTCCCTCGACGAGCAGATGCTGATGCTCCTTTCCGCGTTCGTCCGCGCCCGCTTCAACGTCATCGTGAGCGGCGGTACGGGCTCCGGGAAGACCACGCTCCTCAACGCGCTCTCCGGCCTCATCCCGCCCCACGAGCGCATCATCACCATCGAGGACTCGGCGGAACTCCAGCTCCAGCAGGACCATGTGATCCGCCTCGAATCGCGGCCCCCGAACGTCGAGGGCAAGGGCCAGATCACCATCCGCGACCTCGTCCGCAACTCCCTGCGCATGCGCCCCGACCGCATCATCGTCGGCGAGGTCCGAGGCGGCGAGACCCTCGACATGCTCCAGGCCATGTCGACCGGTCACGACGGCTCGCTCGCCACCGTCCACGCGAATACCGCCGAGGACGCGCTCATGCGCCTGCAGACCCTCGGGTCCATGTCCGAGGTGCAGATCCCGTTCGAGGCGCTCAAGGACCAGATCAACTCGGCCGTCGACGTCCTCGTCCAGCTCACCCGGCACGCCGACGGCTCGCGCAAGGTCACCGAGATCGCCCTGCTGGTCTCGCACGGCCGGGAACAGTTCAGGATCTCGACGGTCTCCCGCTTCGTGCCGCACCCGCTCGGTCACGACCACCGCGTGCGCGGCACCTTCGAACATCTGCCGCTGCCGCGCCGCGTGGCCGAGCGCCTGTACGTCGCGAACGAGCCGATCCCGCCGGCGTTCGGCGTGCTGGACGGCATCGACGGACGCAACACGAGGGAGGCCATCGGATGAGGACCGAGCGACCCGTCGGCGAGGGTGGCGGATCATGAGCGACCGCGCCCTCATCGCCCTCGGCGCCACCATCCTGACCTGCGCACTCGCCGTCGCCGGCCTCCATGCGTACGCGTCGGGCCGCGCCCAGCGCCAGGCCCTCGTCGACCGGCTCGACGGCCTGTCGGGCGCGGGGCCGCACGGCGCCTCCGGCCGCGTACGGCGCTTCGCCGCCGTCGACCGCAGGCTGCGCCGCACCCGGCTCGGCCGCGCCATCCATCTGCGCCTGTCCGCGACGGGGCTCGACCTGACCGCGGGGGAGTTCTTCACGTACGTACTCGCCGTGGTCGTCGCCCTCTGGCTGATCGCGTCCGCCGCCCTCGCGCCCTTCTTCGGGCCGATCGCCGGGCTCGTCGGCGTGTGGAGCGCGGTGATCTTCCTCAACTGGCAGCGGCAGAAGCGCATCGAGGCGTTCATCAACCAACTCCCGGACGTGGCCCGTCTCCTGGCCAACGCCACCGCCGCCGGGCTCGCCCTGCGCACGTCCCTCGCGATGGCCGCGGAGGAGCTGGAGGCGCCCGCGGGCGAGGAGCTGTCCATGGTCGCCGACCAGCTCGCGCTCGGCCGCACCGTCGACGACACCCTCGGCGAGCTCGCCGAACGCCTCCCGTCGCGCGAACTCGTCGTCCTGGTCACGACCCTCGTCCTCGCCAACAAGGCGGGCGGCTCGGTGGTGTCGTCCCTGCGGAACCTCACCCAGACCCTGGAGGACCGCAAGGAGACCCGGCGCGAGATCCGCACGATGCTCTCCGAGGTCAACGCGACCGCGTTCACCGTGCCGCTCCTCGGCCTCGGCTCCCTGCTCCTGATCAACTCGTCGAACGAGGGCGCGCTGGCCAGGGTGACGGGATCGCCGGTCGGGCAGGCACTGATCCTCGTCTCGCTGGGCCTGTACGGGATCGGGTTCTTCGTGATCCGCCGGCTCGGGAAGATCGAGGTCTGACATGGGCGTCCGCGTTCCTAGTGATCCGCCGGCTCGGCAAGGCCGAGGTCCGACACGGGTGTCCGGCATCCGGCCCACGGCGAGCGAGGCGGGTAGGTCATGAGTACGGGTCTGATCGGGCTGCTGCTCGCCCTCGCGATGGGCCTCGCCGTCCTCGGGATCTTCCTGGGCATCCGCATGTACCGCGCCGAGGCGAAGCTCCCCGGCGATCTGGCCATCGCCCTGGAGGTCGGCGCGACGCGCGTGTCCGCCGCCGGGTCCGCGGTCGACCGCCTGGGCATGCGCTTCGCCCCCCTCGTCCTGCGGGCCATGGGGCCCAGGCGTGTCACCTCGAAGCGCCGCAAGATCGACATGGCGGGGAACCCGGGCGGCCTCACCATCGACCGCTACGCCGCCCGCCGCGCGGTCTACGGGGTCTTCGGCGTCGTCCTCGGCCTGGTCTTCCTCACCAACGGCCAGACCCTGTTCGCGGCCCTCACCCTCGCGTTCGGCCTCCTCGCCGCGGACGGTCTGATCTGGCAGGCCACACGCGAGCGCAAAGAGGTCATCGACCGCACGCTCCCCGACTTCCTCGACGTACTCGCCGTCGTCGTCAGCGCGGGCCTCGGCTTCCGCCAGGCGCTCGACCGGGTCGCCGAGAAGTACGAGGGGCCGTGGGCCGACGAGTTGCGCATTACGCTCCGGCAAATGGACATGGGCGTCAGCCGGCGCCAGGCCTTCGACGAACTGCGCCGCCGCAACGCGTCGGAACAGGTCACCCAGTTCGTCTCCGCGCTCCAACAGGGCGAGGAACTGGGCTCACCCATCGCCGAGACCCTCATCCAGATCGCCACGGACATGCGGCGCACCGACGCCCAGAACTCCCGCCGCCGGGCCGCGAAGACGATCCCGAAGGCCACGATGGTCACCCTCGTCTTCATGCTCCCCGCCACGATGATCCTCATCGCGACGGGCATGTTCCTGGGGTCCGGGTCCAACTTCGGTTCGATTCTGGGACGTTGAGGGACTACGGCGTGAGATGTCGACTGGTTACAGTGGTGTGAGCGATTAGTTGGCAGTTGCGAATTCGGCGACTGCGATGCCTCACTACGGGGGTCACATGACTGGGCGCCAAGGTGCGCGCCGCCGGCAAGTCCCTGGACGGTGCCGGATGGTGTCAGTGCAGGAACTCAAGGCCCCGCACGACCCCGCCCGGAAATGGCTGACCGATGAAGAACAGAGCTGTCTCGGCGGCAGGTGCCTGCCTGGCACTGACCGCGCTCACGGCCTGCGGCCGCTTCGAGTCCGACCCGGAGCCGTCGGGTACGGCGATCCCGTCCGGCGTGCCGGCCAAGCCGACGTACACCACGGCGAAGGCGGTCGTACGGGCGATGGGCGAGGCCGGCCTCGACTGCGCGACCGTGCGCAGCCGGGAACTGGTACATGCCCGTCACGGACCCGCCGTCCGCACCGGCGATCGCGAAGGCGCTGCACGCGGTGGTCCTGCACCCGACCCACGCCCGCCGCGATGCCGCTCTGCGTGAGGCGATCAAGTACCGGGGCGTCCCCGCCGAGCTGGTCACCGCGGGCAACTGGACCGTCAACCTCTGCGACACCACCCTCGGCGCGAAGGTCGCCCGCGACCTGGGCGGGGTCGTGGTGGCGTACGACGGGCGGCGAGGGGAATGACAGGAAGCGACCAACTTCCGGTCAAGCGTGCGCCGTTAATGTGCGAAACGCGGCACAGAGGGTTGCAGTTCCCGTACGTTGCGTATGGTGCCCGGGAGGTTCGGGGCGGCGCAGTCGTGCGGGAACGAAGGGGAAACCGTGCTGAAGGAACGCGTACTCGGGGTGTGGGTGAAGTGGACCGTGTCGGTGGGGGAACGCATCCGCGGGAGGGAACGGGATTCCGGGGCGGGGTTCGTGGAGTATGCGGGGTTGATGATTTTGATTGCGGGGATCTTTACGTTGATCGACCAGTTGGGACTGGACGGGTTGATCTCCGGGGCGATCGGCGACGCGGTCGACCGGGTCATCGGCGGCGGCTGACCATCACGCGGCTCTCCGGTGATCGCGGTCAGACGCTGCCCATCTATATCTGGCTCACGGCGATCCTGCTCTTCGCCGCCTTCGCGTTCTTCGCGTTCGCTCAGGCGGCCTCCGCGCGCAATGGTGCCCAATCGGCCGCGGATGCCGCCGCTTTGGCGGCTGCCCAGGACTCGAGGGACGAATTGGTGACCGGCTTGGGGAAGGCCATCGGCACGGGCGACGGCTGGCTGGACTGGCTCGCGGGTGACAAGTTCACCGGCGACGGGGCCCGGGGTGCGGCGGACAGCCTGGCTGCGGGCAACGATGCCCGTGTTGTCGGATTCGGACCGTCCGAGGTGAACGGCTATCCGGGCTACTGGGCGAAAGTGCAGTCCAATGGCACGGTCGGCGAGTCTGTCATTCCCGGTACGGAGTCGAAGCACGCGACGGCCGAGGCTACCGCTGTCATCGAACCGCGTTGTGAGGTCGATCCGTCCGCCGATCCGGGGAAGGGCGTGGAATTCGACTGCGACGGTGGCGATTCCTTTGATTTCGACCCGGATGACTTCGAGGTGGGCGATCTGCCCGATCCCTCCGTCCTCTTCTCCGTACACCTGGCCGACTGACACATCACGAGAGGGAAGCCGCAGCAATGAATTTTCGGCGCACCATGACGACCCGCCGGGCACTGGCTGCGGTGGCGATCACTTCAGGGCTGGTCCTTACGGTGGCCGGCTGCGGCGGCAGTGATGACAACGGTGGTCACAAGTCCGAGTCCTCGTCGTCCGCCCCCGCGGGAAAGGGGAGCGACGACAAGAAGGACGCGTCGCCGACCCCGTCCACCGACAAAGTCCTGGCGGAGAGCAAGGACGGCGATGTCTCTGTCGCGATCAATTCCGCGACACGGGACCAAGGCGGGTTCGTGACTGTCGAGGGAACCGTACGCAACGACGGATCCGGCTCATGGCTCGGAGCCGACTGGCAGAGCGACGAACGTGAACTCGCCGCCAACGGAGGGTCATTGTCCGGCGCGAGTCTCGTGGACGAGCAGGGCAAGAAGAAGTACCTCGTCCTGCGGGACACCAACGGCCGCTGCCTCTGCACGAAATTCAGCCGGCTCAGGTCCGGGGAGAGCGCCACCTGGTTCGCCCAGTTCCCGGCGCCCCCAGAAGGCACCACAAAGGTCAGCTTCCAAGTCGGCGCGATGCCCCCCGCCCCCGTAGAAATCTCCGAGGGCGAGTAACCCCATGCCCCTCACCCGTCACCTCGCCGCCCTCACCACCGTCGCCCTGATCACCCTCAGCGCAAGCCTCAGCGGCAGCGCCTACGCCGATGATCCGGAGCCGTCGGGCGCTCCGCCGGGGAGTACGACCACCTCGCCGCCTCCGGAGGTCGACGCCAACAGTCCGGGGCTGAAGCTCGCCGACGGCGCCACGCTGGCGCCGGCCAAGGTGCTCGACATCAAGTCCGTCGTCGAGGACCTGTCGGGCGACGAGCGGCGTGAGGACACCAATCAGGACGTGAAGTTCGCGCTCCAGGCGGAGGTGCTGTTCCAGAAGGACAGTGCCAAGTTGAATCCGGACGCGAAGTCCCGGATCCAGGCCATCGCCGACGAGATCAAGGCGCAGAACGCCACGAACGTCCGCGTCTTCGGCTTCACGGACGACCTCGGCTCGTACGCACACGGGCTGACGCTCTCGAAGAAGCGCGCGGAGGCTGTGCACGAGCAGCTCGCGGCAGCGCTCGGTTCGCAGGATCAGGACGTCACGTTCGCGGTGCGCGGCTACAGCGAGGACTACCCGATCGCCGACAACAACAGCGAAGAGGGCCGCAAGAAGAACCGCCGCGTGGAGGTGTCGTTCCCGAAGGCGTGAGCTCTCGGCTCGGCATCCCAACTGGGCCGCGCGCCCATGAAAGTCGGCCCACCGGACTAAAGAGCCGACGCCGACGGGGAGGGAGGCATGGGCGACCACCCACCGGCGGCCAGCTACGCCGATCCCGTCCTGCTTCGCCCCGCGGTGATCAGTCCTCGGTGCCGTCTGAGTCCTTCGCGGGCTCAGAGGCGGACTCGGGGTAGGCGATGAAGGTGCCCTTGCCAGGCAGGGTGACGACGAGGCCACGCTCACGGAGTTCCTTGGTGGCGCGGCGGATGGACAGGTAGGCGACTCCGTATTCGGCGGCGAGGTCGCGCTCGCCGGGCAGGCGTGCTCCCGGGTGCAGGTCGCCATCCTTGATCCGCTGGGCGATGTGGTCCGCCACCTGTGTGTAGACGTAGGCGATCTTGTTGGGGTCGATGCGGAACCCGCCGGAATCAGCAGCCATATCGAACAACGTACGACAGTCATGAGCTGCGCCAATCAATGGATTGCATCTAACTGCTATGCATAGCTGTGCGATGCTGGCTAGGATTTGTCGCATGAGACCCCGGCGACGGTGGACTGGACCGCCCCGGGGCACGGTCAACGCTGCAAAGGAGCGTCAACGTGCTGGACCATACCGTCCGACTCCTCCTCTGGGTGCTGAAGACTTGCACCCCGCCACCCCGAGGCCGCCACCGCCTAGGCATCCGCACCTCGCCGCTCGCCCCGCCCCCACCCCGCCACACCGAACGCCTCGACGGCGCCGCATCCGCGCTCGTACGCCCCTATGTCCTGACGCCTGGCGAACGCCATTGCCAACGCGGACGCCGCCGCGCTCTGTACCTGGCCACGTTCGGCGTCGACGTGGGCCCGCACCCGCACCTCATCCACGGAGGCGCCCGATGACAGCCCCTCGCCGTCCGGCAGTGCGCATGTGTGCCCGCTGCCAATGCGTCACAGGTGAACCTGTCCTCGTGCATGAGGTGCACGCGGCGACCGGCCCCGGCTTCAACGTCTACGCCTGCCAGGAATGCGCCGCCCACTACCCGCCACCTCTCGTCGATGAGCTGGAACTCATCAGTGGGGAGGGTCAGTTGGAGCTTCCAACTCGACGTTCTCGGCTTACCCTCCGCGTCTACCGGATGCGAGCAGGCGGTGAGGTCGTCGGCGACCGAGGGGAGGTGAACGTGCTCGTCGGCTCGGACAAGGACCAGCCCGTGCCTTCGTCCGCGTACCCGCCGTGCCGGTGTGGGCAGTGTCGGGCGGCGGAAGCCAACTGATCTGCCGGCGGGGCCGGGGAACGTCTCGGTCCCGCCTGTCTCGGCCTGCACTATGCAGTGAGCGAGCTGTAGGAATGGCCGATCGCGGTGATGTGCGGGTCCTTGTTCTCGTTGGCCGTATGGATCACCACGACTTTGAAATCGACCTGGGTGATGGCCACCTCGACGGAGCCCGATCGCGAAGGCGCCGACCAGTCCACACAGCCGGACGCGGTCGCACCTGGGGGTACCTGATCTGCCCTATTGATATTCGCCCACCGCGCAGGGCCAGTTGGAGGTTCCTCCCGGGTCCACCCAGACAGCGACGCCACTGACGATTTCCGGGACAGCAGGCCGCTGCGTTCCAGGAACAATAGGCAGTCCAACCCTGATTCTCGGTGTCCGACGGTTTGTACGTCACGACTGGATGTCTGGTCGGGAGGCCCACTTGCAGGTCGCGCAAGGTGATCTGAGTTCTTTGACCTGTTCCACGCTGGACAGCCCCACAGCCATCACCTCAGGAATACGCCTGGTCTGAGCGGACATTCATATGCCTTATTCGAGCCACGAAGTCAATGATCTGGCACTTGGTGACGCGCCGGTCAACTCGTGATCACCTTTAAGTCAGAGGTGCATCTCAACCCCCATTGCGGAACTTGCTGCTGATAGGCATGTACATGCAGTAACGACCGCAAAGGGGGGCTCGTTGAAATTCGCAAACACTATTGTCGTCAGCGTTGCCGCAACATGCTTCGCACTGCCGCTGACCGTCGAGCCGGCCGCCGCGTCGTCCGGCCCGGAGACTGTCGCGGGTGTTGCAGCTAATGCCTGCACGGGGAAGCCTGCGAAGACCATCGTGAAGAACCACTACCGCGGCCCCGCGGTGGTGCCGCTGCGCTGTGGCACGTCGACGTGGGGCTACAAGCACTTGGTGAAGCGTGGCCGCTGGAGTGGCAACTTCAGCAAGAAGATCAACACGACTATCTGGAGCGGTACCAGCACAGTCGACCAGCCCGGGGAGCGCACATATGAGCGCAAGTTCACCGGCTGCCCGCCTCGGACGCTGTTCAAGGTCGTGACGAACCCCGGGCCTTACGGCCGGGATCCCCGCATCAAGCCGCAGGGGGCCGTGACCGCGTACAAGCCGGCCGGCCTTGCTTCGTCCGCTTGCTAGGAGGACTCCCATGCCAACAGCAGAAGGTGTTCGTGACCTTCTCGTCCCACATCTGATGGGGCGGCTGGACGACGGGAGCGCGGAACTCGACGTGGTCGGCTTTCGCGTGGTGGAGCATGGCCGGCGCTTCACGGTCGAACTCGAGCTGACAGCCTGCGGGCAACGCTGGCGGGTGCGTCTTGAAAGCGATAGTTCGGAGATGGCCGTCTTCGACGGTCAGCCGCCTCATCACCTGGTCCGGAGCGTGGCATCAGCCTTCCGAATCCGCTTGTTCGAATGGTGGCACATGAAGGACTCGGAACGGCAGTTGGCCAGGCTGGGTGAACGCATCAAATAGCACGATCTGAGCACCGCTGCACGTAGCGCGGCGAGCGCGACAGCATCCCCGTCCGGTTATCCGGGCGGGGATGCTCCAGTCAGGGCGCGAGAGTGTGCTGACTTCGGACCGGCTTGCCGCCGTCCGATCGGCGTCGGAAGCGCAGTGGGGTGCTGGGGCTGGACCGTGCTTCAGGCCACGTAGACCGGCAGCGAGTCCACCCCGTACACGATCGACAGTTTGCGGAACTCCAGGTCGCGGGGCTCGATGGCGAGCTTCAACTCCGGGAAGCGGCGGACCAGTTGGGGGAAGGCCGCGCGGAGTTCCATCTTGCCGAGCTCGGCTCCGATGCAGCGGTGGATGCCGTAGCCGAAGGCGAGGTGGGAGCCGGTGACCTGGCGGGACGGGTCGAAGCGGTCCATGTCCTCGCCGAGGCGCCCGTCGCGGTCGGCCGCGCTGAGGGAGACGAGGACGATGTCCCCGCCGGATATCTGGACCCCGCCTATCTCGACGTCTTCGCGCGCGAAGCGCGGGAACGCGGTCTGGACGACGGTCAGATGGCGCAGCAGCTCGTCGACGAAGGGCGCGGCGACGGCCTCCGGGTCCTCCGCGTCGCGCAGCGCCGCGAAGTGCTCGGGGTTCTGGAGCAGGATGAGCGTGCCGAGCGCCAGCATGCTCGCGGTGGTCTCCAGGCCGCCGGTGAGGACACCGTCGGCGAGGCCCGTGAGCTCCTCGTCCGTGATGGAGTCGCCGTATTCGCGTACGAGCATGCCGAGGAGGCCGTCGCCGGGGTTGCGGCGCTGCTCGGCGACGATCCCGCGCAGGTAGTCGAGGGACTGCGACACGGCGCTGAACGAGGCGCCCGCGCCGCCGAACACGTCGAAGCGGGCCACGGAGAACTGCTGGAAGTCGTCCCGGTCCTCGTAGGGGACGCCGAGCAGTTCGCAGATCACCAGCGCGGGCACCGGCATCGCGAAGTGCTCGACGAGGTCCACGGCGCCGTCGCCGTCCGCCGCCTTCGCGAGGTCGGCGAGGCGCTCCTCGACGATGGCGTGGATACGGGGCGTGAGCCGGGACAGCCGGCGCATCGTGAACTCCGGCGTCAGCATCTTCCGCAGCCGGGTGTGGTCCGGCGGGTCGGTGAAGCCGAGCCCGCCCGGGTTCTGGTCGTCGGTGACTCCGGTGTTGCCGACCAGGTTCCGGAAGTCGTTGCTGAAGGCGGACCCGTGGCCCAGCACGGCCTTCGCCTCGTCGTAGCCGGTGACCAGCCAGACCGTCATGCCGGGGATGGGCAGCCTGCTGACCGGCTCCCGGTCACGCAGCTCGCCGATCTCGGCCACCGGGTCGAGGCCCTCGCGGCGCAGCGGAAGGAGCGCGGCGTCGGGCAGCTTCGAGAGGACGGACAGGTCGAGGCCGCCCTTCTTCCGGAGCCGGGCGAAGTAGAGGCGGGTGAGCCAGGCCGCTATCGCTGAACGGGCAGAACGAACGGAGCGGAGGGAACGATCGGACATGTGCTCGCATTTCGGCGCGGGACGGACGGTGCCGTTACCTGTGTCGGGCAGCGGTGCCCGGAGCGGATCCGCCCAGAGTACGTGCAGAACCCTCGTGGGCCGAGGGCGGGCGGACGGTGGCCTCCGCCGCCCACGTCAGCGGCCCGGCCCGTGAACCGGGCGGGAGTTCGGGCAGAGCCGGGCGACGAACACGCGTCAGCCGCCCGACAATCCAGCGCCCGGTCCCGGCCGGATCCCGGCGACGGTCACGCTGCCGCGAGCGCGCGAGTCCGGCCGCCGGCATCCCCCGGTCACGCGGCTGCGGTCCCGCAATCCATCGCCCGGAACCCGACCATCACGCCCTGGACGTGCCCTGGTGATCGCCCGCCGCGCCGTCGATCAGTTCCCGCAGGATGTCGATGTGGCCCGCGTGCCGGGCCGTCTCCTCCAGCATGCGGATGAGCACCCACCGCATCGACACCTTCCGCCAGTGCAAAACCATGTGCCGTCGCGGGAACGCCGCTGCGAACATGGGCCCATGAGCACACCTCCCACCCACGCCGGCCGCCCCTTCGACGAGCTCGTCACGGAGGCGGCCGCCGCCCCCGTGGAGGGCTGGGACTTCTCCTGGTTCGAGGGCCGGGCCACCGAGGAGCGGCCCTCCTGGGGTTACGCGCGTGCCATGGGCGAGCGCATGGGCCGTGCCTCGGCCGGGCTGGACCTCCAGACGGGCGGCGGCGAGGTCCTCGCCTCCGCCCCGAAGCTGCCGGCGCTGATCGCCGCCACCGAGGGCTGGCCGCCCAACGTGGCCAAGGCCTCCGCGCTGCTCGCCCCGCGCGGCGTCGTGGTCGTCGCCTCGCCGGAAGAGGCGCCGCTGCCGTTCGCCGACGGCACGTTCGACCTGGTGACCAGCCGCCACCCGGTGAAGGCCCCGTTCGCCGAGATCGCCCGGGTGCTGACGCCCGGCGGTACGTACTTCGCCCAGCATGTCGGCCCGAGCAGCGTCTTCGAGGTTGTCGAGTACTTCCTCGGCCCGCAGCCCCAGGAGGTCAGGAACGGCCGCGACCCGGAGGGCGAGCGCGCGGAGGCCGAGGCGGCCGGCCTCGAAGTCGTCGACCTGCGCGCCGAGCGCCTGCGCATCGAGTTCTTCGACATCGGTGCCGTCGTGCACTTCCTGCGCAAGGTGATCTGGATGGTTCCGGGCTTCACCGTCGAGGCGTACCGGCCGCAGCTCCTGGAACTGTATGAACGGATCGCAGAGGACGGGCCGTTCGTCGCCCACAGCACTCGCCACCTCATCGAGGCCCGCAAGATGATCGCCGACTGATTCATGGCAATTGGTGTGCAAGCGGGCGGAGTTCGGAGGCCTTTGCGGAGGCACTCCCTCCAACCGATTCCGCATCGTTATCGACAATCGCTCGCTACACGTGTCACCGTCACGTAGGTTCAGACCAAGGCAATTCGCGCGAGCAAAGCTGCGCGGCGGCACCGTGCAGTGGAGGGGGCTGCGCGGTGCCGCGTGCCTCCCTCTCCTCGTCCACGGTCAGCTCACCGGGCCCTCGCGATGCGTGACAAGCGGTACGTGGCAAGTGATACGTGACAAGTGGTACGCGATACGCCATTACCACCGCAGGGTCATTGTCGCCCCAGGGCCGCTACCACCCCAGGGCGTTGCCCCCTAGGTCGTTACCGCCCCAGCACCGTGACCCGCACCCCCCGCCGCACCCCCCACCGGGCCATCGACCCCGCCTCCGACTCCAGGACGCGCCGGGCGCGCAGCCGGGGGAGTCCGATCCGGCCCGGCCGCATCGTCCGAACGGCGAGCACCGTGCCACGCCGGTCCAAATACGCCACATCTATGCCGAAGCGCATCCCCAGGGTGTGCACGCTCGACGACGACGTCAGCAGGAGCGCGCCGTTCACCCCGTCCCGGCCCAGCAGTCCGCGTCGCCGCGTCCGCCCCGACTCCGCGATTTCCAGCGGCAGTTCGGCCTCGAGTCCCGGCACGGTGAAGGTCGCCATGGGTGCGCAGCCAACCTCCGGGCCGCTCGGACGTCAAGCCCGCGTTCATCGCGCGACTAACCCATGAGGGGGACGCCCCGCACGGGCCGCAAGCCGGGAAAACCGTTGCGAAACCCCGTGCGTAGCGGCTGGAAACATACCTCCAGCCGTCGCCGGGCGACTTCGGAGAGTAGTTGTGGCACGCCGATGCACCCACCATCACTTACGAAGGGTTATGGTGGAAACCCCCCCTCGGGCCGGTCCGTCTCCCCCCCACGGACCGGCCCGTTTTTTTGTCTCCGGCCGTGCCGCGCGCGTGCGCCCCCGGGGCCGCGGCGCCGGGATTAGAGTCCGCGGCATGCCGAACGACCATCCGCACCAGGTGCCGCCCACCGCTCCCGGTCCGTACGGCGGCCCGGTTCAGCACGGCGCTCCCGTCCCCCGCATCCCCGGCCCCGGCAAGGCGCCCGGGCCGTACGGGGAGGACCCGCAGCTCGCCCCCGCGCCGCCCCTGAGCATGCCGTCCTCGCTCCGTGCCGCCCGGACGGCCACGTATGTGATGGTCGGCCTCGCCCTCCTTGCCTCCGTCGCCGTAGGCGTGACGGAGGGGGCGCGGGGCGCCGGCGCCGCGTTCGGCGGGAACGTCTTCGGCGTCGTGCTCCTGGTCCTCGGCTGCTTCTACGGGAGGGCGGGCCGCGGGCTGCGCGTCACGTCGATCGTCATCGCGGGCGTCCAGATCCTGCTCGGCCTGAGCGCAACGCTGCGCGGCAACATCGGCGGCCCCATCGCGCTGGTCGGAGCCGTCGTCATGGTCGTCCTGCTCAGTCGGGCGAGCGCGGGCGCGTGGTTCCGCAGGCCGCGTACCCCCGGCGCATAGCGCGAGAGCCGCGGCCCACGGAACGCGGCGATGGGCCCTAGCTCCGCCCGGCCCAGATGTTCGTGCCCGGGGTCGACACCGCGAACGAGTCGATTTCGGACAGCTCTTCCTCGGTGAGCTTCGGGCCCGCCAGAGCCGCCACGTTCTCCTCCAGCTGCCGGACGCTGGAGGCGCCGATCAGGGCCGACGTCATCCGCTCGTCCCGCAGCACCCAGTTGAGCGCGAGCTGCGCGAGGGACTGGCCGCGGCGCTGGGCGATGTCGTTCAGCCCGTTCAGCCGGCGGATCACCTCGGAGTCGCCCGCGAGGCCCGGGTCGAGGGACTTGCCCTGCGTGGCGCGCGACCCCTCCGGGATGCCCTTCAGGTACTTGTCCGTGAGCAGGCCCTGCGCGAGCGGGACGAAGGAGATGCAGCCCATGCCGGCCGTCTCCAGCGTGTCCAGCAGGCCGTCGTCCTCGGTCCAGCGGTTGATCATCGAATAGGAGGGCTGGTGGATGAGCGCCGGGACGCCCATCTCCTTCAGCAGGCGCGCCGCCTCGGCGGTCTGCTCGCTGGTGTACGAGGACACGCCCACGTACAGCGCCTTGCCCTGCTGTACGGCGGACGCGAGGGCGCCCATCGTCTCCTCGAGCGGGGTGTCCGGGTCGAAGCGGTGCGAGTAGAAGATGTCGACGTAGTCGAGGCCCATCCGGGACAGGGACGCGTCGAGGGACGACAGCAGGTACTTGCGGCTGCCCCACTCCCCGTACGGGCCCGGGTGCATGAGATAGCCCGCCTTGGTCGAAATGACCAGCTCATCACGGTACGGAGCGAAGTCCTGGGCGAACATCTTGCCGAAGTTCAGCTCGGCGGAGCCGGGGGGCGGCCCGTAGTTGTTCGCCAGGTCGAAGTGGGTGACACCGATGTCAAAAGCGCGGCGGAGGATCTCCCGCTGCGAGTCAAGGGTGCGGTCGTCACCGAAGTTGTGCCACAGGCCGAGCGAGATCGCGGGCAGCTTGAGACCGCTGCGGCCGGTGCGCCGGTACTCCATCGAGTCGTAGCGGTCCGCGGCGGCGCGGTACGAAGACATGTCGTTCATGGGTACGAAGCTACGTCAGAGCACGGACAGCCCACAGCACCGGAGCACAGAGACCCCACAATGAGGACGGCCCCCAGCAGCGGTAGGCTTCGCCTTCGGGGACTGCCGTCTGCACGGAGGGGCTGAAAGACAGTGAACCTGCGCGACCTGGTGTACGGACTTTACGCGCGCCGGGTGGAAGGCCGTCTCGACCACGACCAGGTGCCCAAACACATCGGGGTCATCCTCGACGGGAACAGGCGCTGGGCGAAGGCCTCCGGTGGCACTGCGGCGCAGGGCCACCAGGCCGGTGCGTACAAGATCGAGGAGTTCCTCGGCTGGTGTGCCGAGACGGACGTCGAGGTCGTCACCCTCTGGATGCTGTCGACGGACAACTTCGACCGTCCGGAGGAGGAGCTGAGGCCGCTCCTCGGCATCATCGAGGAGACCGTCCGCAGCCTCGCCGTCGACGGCCGCTGGCGCGTCCACCACGTCGGCACGCTCGACCTCCTCCCGGCCCGCACCCAGACCGTCCTCAAGGAGGCCGAGCAGGCCACCGCCGACAACGCGGGGATACTCGTGAACGTCGCGGTCGGTTACGGCGGCCGCCAGGAGATCGCCGACGCGGTGCGCTCCCTGCTCCTCGACCACGCGGACAAGGGCACCAGCCTCGAGGAGATCGCCGAGAGCGTCGACATCGACCAGATCTCGAAGCACCTCTACACCAGCGGGCAGCCCGACCCCGACCTCGTCATCCGCACGAGCGGCGAGCAGCGCCTGTCCGGATTCATGCTCTGGCAGTCGGCCCACTCCGAGTACTACTTCTGCGAAGTCTTCTGGCCCGCCTTCCGCAAGGTGGACTTCCTGAGGGCCCTGCGCGACTACGCGGCCCGCCACCGGCGTTACGGCGGCTGACCTCCGGGACGTACGTCACCAGGAGTTAACGCACGCGCCGTCATATGCCGTGGCATGGCCGCGCGTGTTCGAGGGAATAAGCCTTCCAGGTCGATGTCCGATTCACGGACGTCGAGTCTCAGCGGACGGCACGGGGCTGTCCGCCCGGGAGGCCCTTTGCGCCAGGACGACCACGCGGGGAGCACCTGCTCCGCTGGAGAGGCTGGGGGCCGGTCCACGGCCCATGCATCGCGGCCGTCGACCGGCGGGTACGACCCGCCCCGCCCGGCCCTGGATCCCTCTGTCGCTCCCCGACCTCATCCGAGGGGGTACGTCCTTCCGTGGTGACCAGCAACAAGCGCCAGCCCGACCGGCGCACTTATGTTCTCGACACCAGCGTCCTGCTGGCCGACCCGAACGCCCTGACCAGGTTCGACGAGCACGAAGTGGTGCTCCCGATCGTCGTGGTCACGGAACTGGAGGCCAAGCGGCACCATCCGGAGCTCGGATACTTCGCCCGGCAGGCCCTGCGCCTGCTCGACGACTTCCGTGTCCGGCAGGGACGCCTGGACTCCCCGATCCCCATCGGCGACCTGGGCGGGACCCTGCGCGTCGAGCTCAACCACTCGGATCCGGGCGTTCTCCCGGCGGGCTACCGCCTGGGGGACAACGACTCCCGCATCCTCGCCGTCGCCCGCAACCTCCAGGCCGAGGGGTACGACGTCACCGTCGTCTCCAAGGACCTGCCGCTGCGCATCAAGGCGTCGTCGGTGGGCCTGCTCGCCGAGGAGTACCGCGCCGAGCTCGCCATCACGGACTCCGGCTGGACCGGAATGTCCGAACTGCGGCTCTCCGGTGAGCAGGTGGACCTCCTCTTCGAGGAGGAGAGCCTGTACGTACCGGAGGCGGCGGAGCTGCCCGTCCACACCGGCCTCACCATCCAGTCCGAGCGCGGCAAGGCGCTCGGCAGGATCACGGCCGAGGGCAACGTCCGCCTGGTGCGCGGCGACCGCGAGGCATTCGGTATCAAGGGGCGCAGCGCCGAGCAGCGCATCGCGCTCGATCTGCTCCTCGACCCGGACATCGGGATCCTGTCGATGGGGGGCCGGGCCGGCACCGGCAAGTCGGCGCTCGCGCTGTGCGCGGGTCTCGAAGCGGTGCTCGAACGGCGCCAGCACCAGAAGGTGATGGTCTTCCGCCCGCTGTACGCGGTGGGCGGCCAGGAGCTCGGCTATCTGCCCGGCACCGAGGCCGAGAAGATGGGCCCGTGGGCGCAGGCGGTCTTCGACACGCTCGGGTCCGTCGCCGGCAAGGCCGTCATCGAGGAGGTCACCGCGCGCGGCATGCTGGAGGTCCTGCCGCTCACCCACATCCGCGGCCGCTCCCTGCACGACGCGTTCGTGATCGTGGACGAGGCCCAATCCCTCGAACGGAACGTCCTTTTGACCGTTCTGTCGAGGATCGGGGCAAATTCACGGGTCGTGCTCACACATGACGTGGCACAGCGCGACAACCTCCGGGTCGGCCGGTACGACGGAGTGGTCGCCGTCGTCGAAAAGCTGAAGGGGCACCCGCTGTTCGCGCACGTCACGCTCACGCGGTCGGAGCGTTCGCAGATCGCGGCCCTGGTCACCGAGATGCTGGAGGACGGCCCTCTGTGAGGAGAGAGCGAGCGAAGCGCCCCATCTTGTAGGGGTTACGCGGTAGTTGGCGCCGCCCGGCGAAGCGCAGGAGCTTAGCCGGGCGGCGTTGTGCCGTGCGCTTGTTTCCGCGAAACCGCTGGGGCAAACGAGGTGTGAGCTTTCCCACTTGGATGAGAATTGCCTTGAGGCAACCGCGTCCGGCAGAGTCTCAGTCCTGTCAGGCCCCGCATACGACACTTGTGCATCCACAGCATTACGAGCACCACGGACACCAGAACTTCACAGAGGCCGTCGTATGCCGCCCGAGCACCACGCGGCTCTCCCTTGACGGGAGTTGCCCACCGGGCCCGTGTCTCCCGTGACCCCGCAGTTGGGAGGCCAGCGTCAGGGGCACGATTGCGTCCGCGAGGGTCACCTACAGCGGGCGATGCTGGAAGGAAACCGTGTGAGCCGGATTTCGGTCCGGGGATTCGCAGTGGCTTCGGCCACCGCGGTCACCACAGTCGGCGCAGTCGTGGGTGTTGCCTCGGGCAGCACCGCTCAGCCCTCCACCAACGAGGCTGAGGCCACGGCGAGCGACGCGACCCTCCTCGCCGACATACCCGCGGGCCAGCAGGCCCAGGTGCAGACCGCCACGCTGACGCAGCAGGCGGAGACGCAGGCCATCGCCGCGGACAACGCCGCTCAGAAGTCGGCGGAGGAAGCGGCCCGTAAGAAGGCCGCCGAGGACGCCGTCGCCAAGCAGCAGGCGGCCGCCGACGCCAAGGAGAAGGCGGAGAAGGAAGCCAAGGAGCGTGAGGAGGCCAAGAAGGTCGCCAGCCGCTCGGCCACCCGCGACGCCTCCAGCTTCGCCACGCAGGCCTCCTACACGGCGTCGCAGATCCAGGCGATGGCGCGTCAGATGGTCCCCGCCGGGCAGTTCCAGTGCTTCAGCAACATCGTGGACCACGAGTCCAGCTGGAACTACCGGGCGACCAACGCCTCCTCCGGCGCCTACGGCCTCTTCCAGGCGCTGCCCGCGTCCAAGTACTCCTCCGCGGGCGCCGACTGGCAGACCAACCCGGCCACCCAGATCAAGTGGGGCCTCAACTACATGGACAGCCGCTACGGCAGCCCGTGTGAGGCCTGGACCTTCTGGCAGGCCAACCACTGGTACTAGAAGCCGGTACAGCTTCATGACGGGCCCTCGGCCCGTCAACCTTCCTGAGCCCCTCGCCGTCCTACGGTGAGGGGCTTCGGGCATGTACGGTCGGAGCCGACGACTCCCGGGGGAGTGGTGAGAGAGCACGGGGGAAGAGGGCAGATCATGTCGCACGTTCCAGGATGGCTCGGCCGGCTCGGCAGTGAGCTCAGCCGGATGGGGGAGCGCTTGGACGAGCGCCGCGCCGAGGCCGAGCGTGCCCACCGCGTGGACGACGCCGTTCCGGATGCCGCCACCGGGTCCGCCCCCCATACCGCCCGTGATGCCGCTCAGGCACCCGCGCATGCGGCCGCCGAAGTGCCCCAAGTGCCCGTCACCCGGCCGGAGAGCGGCGGCGGCGACCACGTACCCCCGCCGCCCGCGTACGCGCCCGCGATAGCGGCCAGGCCCGACCCCGTCGCGGCCGTGCCGTGGGGGATGCGCGTCGCGGCCGAGGCCGGCTGGCGGCTGCTCGTCCTGGCGGGCGCCCTCTGGGTCCTGATGAGGGTCATCAGCGCTGTGCAGCTGGTGGTGTACGCGTTCGTCGCCGCGATGCTCATCACCGCACTCCTCCAGCCGACCGTGGCCCGCCTGAGGAGGCACGGCGTGCCGCGGGGCCTGGCCACCGCACTCACCGCGATCCTCGGCTTCGTCATCATGGGACTTGTCGGCTGGTTCGTCGTCTGGCAGGTCCAGGAGAACATCGACAACCTCTCGGACCAGATCCAGGACGGCATCGACGAGCTGCGCAACTGGCTCCTCAACAGTCCGTTCCATGTGACCGAGAGCCAGATCAACGACATCGCCAAGTCCCTGCGCGACGCGGTCGGCGCCAACACCGACCAGATCACGTCCGCGGGCCTCGAAGGCGTCACCGTCATCGTCGAGGCGCTCACCGGCATCCTGCTCACGATGTTCTCGACGCTGTTCCTGCTCTACGACGGCCGGCGCATCTGGGAGTGGACCACCAGGCTCGTCCCGGCGCAGGCCCGTCCCGGTATCGCCGGTGCGGGGCCACGGGCCTGGCGCACGCTCACCGCGTATGTGCGCGGCACGGTGATAGTCGCGCTCATCGACGCGATCTTCATCGGGCTCGGCATCTTCTTCCTCGGCGTCCCGATGGCGGTGCCGCTCGCCGTCTTCATCTTCCTGTTCGCGTTCATCCCGCTGGTGGGCGCGGTGATTTCGGGGGCGCTCGCGGTGGTGGTGGCCCTGGTGACCCAGGGTGTCTTCACGGCCGTCATGACGCTCGCGGTGGTGCTGGCCGTGCAGCAGATCGAGGGCCACATCCTCCAGCCGTTCATCCTGGGCCGGGCCGTGCGGGTGCATCCGCTCGCGGTGGTACTGGCCGTCGCGGCCGGGGGCCTGGTGAACGGGATCGGCGGCGCGGTCGTGGCGGTACCGCTCGTGGCCGTGACGAACACGGTCGTCGGCTATCTGCGCTCGTACTCGCGTGAGGCGGCGCTGCGGCTGTCGCCCGCGCCGCACGGGGCGACGGCCATCGACGTGGCGCCGGTCGATCCGACGGCCGGGAAGACCTAGGGTCTTTCGTCCGGACGCACGCGAACGCCGGACGCACGAGAGCGCCCGATACGCGAGAGCGCCCGATACGCGGGAACGCCCGATACGCGAGAACGCCGGGCGGGCTGAATTTCCTTCAGCCCGCCCGGCGTTCGCGTATGCGCCTACCAGGGAGTTCCGTCCGTCAGGACAGGACGTCCTCGGAGTCCAGGGTGACGCCCACGGCCTGGATGACCGCGGCGATCTTGAACGCTTCCTGGATCGTCTCGCGGTCGACGCCCGCCTTGCGCAGCACCTGCTCGTGCGAGTCGAGGCACTGGCCGCAGCCGTTGATCGCGGAGACCGCGAGGGACCACAGCTCGAAGTCGACCTTCTCGACGCCCGGGTTGCCGATGACGTTCATCCGCAGACCGGCGCGCAGCGTCCCGTACTCCGGGTCGGAGAGCAGGTGGCGCGTGCGGTAGAAGACGTTGTTCATCGCCATGACGGCGGCGGCCGACTTGGCGGCGGTGTACGCCTCCGGCGACAGGTTCGCCTTCGCCTCGGGCTCCAGCTCACGCAGGACGCGCGGGGAGCGGGACGCGATCGCGCAGGCGAGCACGGTGCCCCACAGCTGCTGCTGCGGCAGGTCCGAGTTGCCGATGACCGAGCCGAGGTTCAGGCGCAGGTCCTTGGCGTAGTCCGGGACGGCGGACTTCAGTTCGTCGAGAGCCATGTCAGATCACTCGCCCGACAGGAGCGCGACCGGGTCGAGGGTGTTCTCGCCCTTGGTCCAGTTGCACGGGCACAGCTCGTCGGTCTGCAGGGCGTCGAGGACCCGCAGGACCTCCTTGGGGTTACGGCCCACGGAACCGGCGGTCACCATCGTGAACTGGATCTCGTTGTTCTGGTCGACGATGAAGACGGCGCGCTGCGCGAAGCCGTCCTCGCCCTCGATGCCGAGGTCGCGCATGAGCTCGTGCTTCGAGTCGGCGAGCATCGGGAAGGGCAGGTCGGTCAGGTCCGGGTGGTCCTTGCGCCAGGCGTGGTGCACGAACTCGGAGTCGCCGGAGAAGCCGAGGATCTGGGCGTCACGGTCGGCGAACTCGTCGTTCAGCTTGCCGAACGCGGCGATCTCGGTCGGGCACACGAAGGTGAAGTCCTTGGGCCACGCGAAGACGATCTTCCACTTGCCCTCGTAGGTCTTGTGGTCGATCTGCTCGAACTCCTTGCCCTTCTCCAGGGAGACACAGGCAGTCAGGTCGAACTGGGGGAACTTGTCACCGACAGTGAGCACGCACTACTCCTTGCAGCATGGAGGAGCCCTTTTTGAGGGCTTTCCAAGGGGGTTGGACTGGGCCCGATCGTGGCACAGGGTGCATTGATTATGGAAATAGCTAGACTCGGTTGTGTTGATCGGACCCGGTTATCAGTAGCCGTAGGTAAGAGGAGTGACCGTGGCCAGCATCAAGCGGCGGCAGCCGAGCCTCGCGCAGCTGCGGGCCTTCGCGGCCGTCGCCGAGCATCTGCATTTCCGGGACGCCGCCGCCGCGATCGGCATGAGCCAGCCCGCGCTCTCCGGCGCCGTGTCCGCGCTGGAGGAGTGCCTCGGCGTGACCCTCCTCGAACGCACGACCCGCAAGGTGCTGCTCTCGCCCGAGGGTGAGCGGCTCGCGGTGCGCGCGAAGGCCGTGCTCGACGAGGTGGGCGCGCTGATGGAGGAGGCCGAGGCGGTACGGGCGCCGTTCACGGGAGCGCTCCGTCTCGGCGTCATCCCCACCGTCGCGCCCTACCTCCTGCCGGCCGTCCTGCGCCTCGTCCACGAGAAGTACCCGGATCTCGACCTCCAGGTCCACGAGGAGCAGACGTCGTCCCTGCTCGAAGGGCTCGCGGCGGGGCGGCTCGATCTGCTGCTCCTCGCCGTGCCGCTCGGCATGCCCGGCGTCACCGAACTGCCCCTGTTCGACGAGGACTTCGTGCTGGTCACACCGCTCGACCACTGGCTCGGGGGCCGCGAGGGCATCCCGCGCGAGGCGCTGCGGGAGCTGCGGCTGCTGCTGCTCGACGAGGGGCACTGCCTGCGCGATCAGGCGCTCGACATCTGCCGCGAGGCCGGCCGCGCGGACGCCCCGGTCACCACGACGGCCGCCGGCCTGTCCACGCTGGTCCAGCTGGTCGCGGGCGGGCTCGGCGTGACGCTGCTGCCGCGCACCGCGCTCGCCGTGGAGGCCAGCCGCAGCAGCCAGTTGCTCACCGGGTTCTTCGAGGACCCGGCGCCGACCCGCCGCATCGCCCTCGCCATGCGGACGGGTGCCGCGCGCGGCGCGGAGTACGAGGAGCTGGCCGCGGCCCTGCGCGAGGCGGTGCGACCGCTGCCGGTACGGGTGCTGTGACCCCAGCTCCTGGGGGCAACTCCCGTACCGGCAGGGTGGGTTACTCGGTGCGCAGGCCGTCCGGCCGCATCATGCGCCACAGCGGCGGCAGGCTGAGCAGTGTCACCGCCGCGACGAGCCCGGCCCCGCCCGCTGTCAGGGGCGCGAACACCCACCAGTCGGTGACCTGCTTGTCGATCATGCGGGTCATGACGTAGCCCAGGCCGAGCCCGCCCCCGATCGCCAGGCCGAGACCGAGGACCACCGGGATCGCCGTCTGCCACAGGACCGACCAGGCCATCGAGCGGCGCCGCGTGCCGAACGCGGTCAGGGCCGCCAACAGCCGCTTGCGCTCCCGCAGTTGCTCCAGTGTGGAGACCAGCATGGACGCCGCGATGAGGGCCATCGTCGCGGCCGCGCCGATCTGCAGCCCCCTCGCGATGCTCGCGTACTGCTTGTCGCGGTTGACCGCCTTGATCGACATCACGTTGAGCAGCGGATCGATATGGGCCGCGGTGTTGCGCGCGTACTCCTCGGCGTCCGGCACCCTCGGGTCGATCTGCACCATGGCGGTGGTCGTGGCCTCGGTCAGCTTCGCGATGTCGATCGCGCCGGGGGTGGCGAGGATGCCGTCGACCTTGTCACCGGCCGGGTTAGGTCGCGCCTGGACGATGCGGGTGTCCGCGGGCAGCGTCCACAGGTCCTGGCTCGCCTCGCTGCCGTCGTCGGGACCCACGTCGACGGGCTTGCCGGGGCGTGCCGACTCGTCGATCCAGTCGTTCATCTTCCGGTCGCCGGTGTGCGAGACGAACGTGTCGCCGTCACGGCAGTCGCCGACGCGGGCCAGTTCGCGCAGGGTCGCGCAGGTGCCGACGCTGATCATCGTCGTGGGCTCGATCTCGCCCTCCGGGACCGCGCCGGGGCGGGTGGCGAACGTCGACACGGTGCCGATGACGCTCTTGACGCCCTCCGTGTCACGGAAGTCGTCGATCATCCGCTGCGCGAGCCTGCCGTCGCCGACCATGGAGCGCACGGTCAGCTGCGCTCGGTGCGGGTCCTGGCCCGTCGTCCGGTTGAAGTCGTCGTGCATCGACGCGAACATCATCTGCAGGGCGACCGCGCCGGCCACCGCGATGGTGATACCGCTGACCGCACGGGTCGCCGTGCCGCTGCTCAACTGGAGCCGCCGCGTGGCCAGTTGCCACGGCACCGGGCCGCCGCGCAGCCGGGCCACGACCGATTCGAGCAGCCAGGGAAGCAGCGTGCTCAGTCCGACCAGGGCCAGGGTCGCGCCGGCGGCGATGGCGTACGTGTTGATGTCCTGGTCGGTACTGCTGACCCGGCCGACGGCCAGCAGGATCCCGATGCCTGCGACGGGCAGGAGCAGCCGCCACCACAGGCGGCGCCTGCGCGGTACGCCGCCGCGCACGACACCGAGCGGCTCGATGGCCACCGAGCGCAGCGAGAGGACGGTGACGAGGACCGCCGAGAGCGGCACGGTCACGACGATCAGCGCGGCGAGCGCCGGCACCGGCTGCAGGTCGGACGGGAACGCGCTGACCCTGTCGATGTCGACCACGCCGATCAGCCGGCGCAGGGCGAGGAAGAACACGGCGCCGACGGCGAGGCCGAGCAGCGCCCCGAACAGGGACTCGCCCGCCGCGATCCGCCGGACCGCCCTGGCGTCCGCGCCGACCAGGCGCAGCGCGGCCAGGCGCCGGTCGCGGCGGTCGCCGCCGAACCGCACCGCCGTACCGATGAAGACGGCCACGGGCGTGAGCAGTACGACGCAGATCAGGACGACGAGGACCATCAGGAGCGCGTTCAGCGGCTCCGACAGGTCGGTGCCGAACTTCGCCGCGCGGTAGCCGCCGTCGCGGAGTGTGAGGGTGTCGGATCCCGCGTAATAGAAGAGCTCCTGCGGGGAGACCAGGCCCGCGCCGGCGATCGTTCCGGTGACGCGGTAGTCGCGGAAGCGCTCCTTGAGGAGCTTCGCGCCGGGGTCGTCGAGGAGGTCGCGCAGCGCGGGCGAGACGACCATCTCGTCGTTGCCGGGCAGCTTGCCGAGGCCGGGCGGCAGGACGGGCCTGCTGCCCTCGGCCCGGACGAACCTGCCCTCCAGCGAGCGGTCGCGGAACGTCGTGAACGTGTCCCGCATCAGCAGCGTCGCGTCGGACCGCTTGACCTTGCCCGGCCCTGACAACCGGTCCGCGGCCTCGCGCGCCGACGAGCGGTCGCTGCGATGGTCGGTCAGGTACGGCACGGACGCGGCGCCGAGCAGCAGCGCGACACCGAGGCCCACGCCGACGGCGGTGAGGACCGTGCGGATCCAGCCCTCGCGCCCCCCGCCGGCCGCGAAGCGCATGCCCATGCCCAGATCGCGGATGCAGGCGCGTACGCCGGTGGGGGCGGAGTCCGGCGCCGTGGCCGCAGGCGCGGGCTGCGGCTTCGTGCGCGTCGCGCTCATGCGATGCGCTCCATGTCGCGGGACCTGCCGTCACGGACGATGATCTCGCGGTCCGAGTAGGCGGCGACGCGGGCCTCGTGGGTGACGAGGACGACGGCGGCGTTGGTGGACCGGGCGGCTTCGGTGAGCAACTCCATGACGCGCTCGCCGTTGAGGGAGTCGAGGGCGCCGGTGGGTTCGTCGGCGAACAGGACGCGAGGGCTCGTGGCCAGGGCGCGGGCGACCGCGACGCGCTGGCCCTGGCCGCCGGAGACCTCGCCGGGGCGTTTGCCGGTGAGGTCGTCGACCTCCAGGCGCTCCATCCACGTACGGGCGGTGGCCTCGGCGGCCCTGCGCCTGGCGCCGTTGAGGCGCAGGGGCAGGGCGACGTTTTCCAGGCAGGTGAGTTCGGGGACGAGCTGGCCGAACTGGAAGACGAAGCCGAAGTCGCTGCGGCGCAGGGCGCTGCGGGTGGCGTCGGACATGGTGGCGAGGTTCTGTCCCGCGTAGGTGACGGTGCCTTCGTCGGGCGTGACGATGCCGGCGAGGCAGTGCAGGAGCGTCGACTTGCCGGAGCCGGAGGGGCCCATGACGGCGACGACCTCGCCCGGGTGGACGGAGAACTCGGCGCCGTCGAGCGCCTTCGTGGCGCCGTAGGTCTTGTGGAGACCGTCGGCGGTCAGGAGGGAGCCGGCAGGCGTCATGGCTTGCGCACCTCCGCGGCGAGCTTGTCCAGGCGCGCGGCGGTGAGTTCGAGCCACCGCAGGTCCGCTTCGAGGTGGAAGAGGGCGTGGTCGCAGATCAGCTGGTCGGCGAGGTCGCCCTTGCGCTTGCGGTCGGTGAGGATGCGCATCATGCGCAGGTGCTCGGCGCGCTGGGCGTCCAGGACCGTGACGGCGTCGCGCTCGGTGAGCAGCGCCAGGACGACCTTGGTGTAGAGGACGGACTGGAGGTAGGGCTCGGGCGTCTCGGGGGTGGCTAGCCAGCGCTGGACATCGGTGATGCCGGCGTCGGTGATGGCGTAGCGCTTGCGTTCCGGGCCGCCGCCGGCCTCGATCCCGTCGACCTCGACCAGGCCGTTCTTCAGGAGCCGGGACATGGTCGAGTAGACCTGTCCGTAGTGCAGCGGCTTGTCGTGCCCGAAGGTGGCGTCGAAGGTGCGCTTGAGGTCGTAGCCGTGTCGTGGCCCGGACTCGAGAAGTCCCAGAAGGGTGTGACCGATGGACATGGCGGTCACTATACATAGTGGGTATACGCGGTGTGTATAGCGCGGTGGGGGGGATGCCCGGGCGTCTTCAGGGGCTCTGGAGCTCGGGGGGCGCGGAACGGTCCGGGGCGCGGGCCCCGGGCCGTTCACTCCGCCTCGTCGCCCTGCGGTCCCTTGGGCGGCCGCCCCCGCCGCGGCAGCGGTCCCGCCGAGCCGGGCAGCCGCCCGGCCTCCGCGAGAGCGCGCCGCAGCAGGAACTCGATCTGCGCGTTCGCCGAGCGCAGGTCGTACCCGGCCCACCGCGCGAGCGCGTCGTACACGAGCGGGTCGAGCCGCAGCAGTACCTGCTTGCGCTGCGGCCGCGACCGGCGTGCGGGCCCCGCGGGGGGACCCTCGCGCTCCTCTTCCGGAGGGCTCACTGGTAGAGCGTTCCCGTGTTCAGGACCGGCTGGGCCGCGCGGTCGCCGCACAGGACCACGAGCAGATTGCTGACCATGGCCGCCTTGCGCTCCTCGTCGAGCGCCACGAAGTCCTGCTCCGTGATCCGGGCGAGCGCGTCCTCGACCATGCCGACCGCGCCGTCCACGATGAGCCGCCGTCCGCGACCACGGCGCCCGCCTGCTGGCGCTGGAGCATGGCCGAGGCGATCTCGGGGCCCTCAGCGCTGTGGTGTGACCGTGGTGGCCGCAGAGAGGACTTCGGTCACGTCGAGCGTGACCTCGGCGCCGAGGCATTCCGGGAGCGTGACCTGCTGGCCGGGAGCGTGGAGGCGGTGGCTGCCGTATCCGTTCTCGATGGGCTCGGTCAGGACGTGCAGGCGGTTGTGCTTGCGGTCGACGATCACGTAGACCGGGACCTTCGCGTTGCCGTAGGTGACAACCTTGGTCTGGAGGTCGTTGCGGTAGTTGCCGGAGGTCACCTCGAGGACGAGGCGGAAGGACGCCGGGTCATAGCAGTTGTGGTCGACCAGGTGATCCTCGAAGTCCGCGTCGATCACGCAGAGGTCCGGTACGGCGAAGTCCTCGGGGCCGTCCGGCAGCCACAGGCCGACGCCTTCAAGGAGCTCTGTCTCGCCGCCGTCCAGGCCGGCCCCGGCGAACGGGCGCCTGAGGCGGGACAAGGCCCTCGCGTGGGCGCCGTCAGGGGGTGGGGTCACAGTGAGCGCGCCTCCGAGGATCTCGACCCGGTAGCCAGGGAGCTGATCCGCGAGCTTGTCGGCCTGCTCGAGCAGCGTCAGCGGACGAGGGGCCGGCTGGGGCTCGGGGCAGGTGTGCTCGACAGGTGCTGCGGACATCTCGCGCCTCCCATGGACTGGTGCCGAGGTCATCATCGTAGGACGCCCGAACCCGTACTGTCTGGTGCGATCCGGTTCACACGATCGAGAATCACGCAACCATCCGAGCCCCTCGCTCGTCGGTTCCCATGGGGCAGGTGCTGATTGTCACGTCCGGAAATGCCCGGATCGGCGGCCTTTTGCCCTTAGGTGCGGTGTTAGCTTCATGAGCTGATTCAGCACCGATGAGTGTGAAGTGCGCCGTGGGCGCGCGGACGTGTCAGCGACGAGAAGCGGAGTACCGGGAGCCATGGGTCGAGCGGACGAGAGACGAGCACGGCAGCGCGGCGGCGCGCGCCGGGCGGCGCGCGGGGGCTCGTCCACCCGGCGGACGGGTATACGCCGCCTCTTCACCTGGAAGAAGATCGTCGGCACGTTCCTCGGCCTGTGCCTGCTCGGCATGGGCGCGTTCATCGTGCTGTACCTGGTGATCGACATCCCCGAGGGCAACGCCCTCGCGAAGAAGCAGAGCAACGTCTATAAGTACAGCGACGGCTCGGTCATGGCCCGCACCGGCGCCGTCAACCGCGAGATCGTGGACCTCTCCGAGGTGCCCGGGGGCGTGCAGCACACCTTCGTCGCCGCCGAGAACAAGTCGTTCTACGCCGACAAGGGCGTCGACCTGCGCGGCACCGCCCGCGGCCTGGTCAACACGGTCACCGGCAAGGGCAAGCAGGGTGGCTCGACCATCACCCAGCAGTACGTGAAGAACTACTACCTGACGCAGGACCAGACGGTCAGCCGCAAGCTGAAGGAAATCGTCATCTCGCTGAAGGTGGACCGCGAGAAGTCCAAGGAGTACATACTCGCCGGGTACATCAACACCAGCTACTACGGCCGTGGCGCCTCGGGCATCCAGGCCGCCGCCCAGGCCTACTACGGCGTCGACGCGAGCCAGCTGAACGTGGCGCAGGGCGCGTACCTCGCCGCGCTGCTCCAGGCCCCCAGCCAGTACGACTGGGCCGTCGCCTCCGACACCGGCAGGAAGCTGGTGAAGCAGCGCTGGAACTACGTGCTCGACAACATGGTCGAGAAGCACTGGCTCTCCGCGGGCGAGCGGGCCGGCATGACGTTCCCCGTGCCGCACGCCCCGAAGGCAGCACCCGGCCTCGAAGGCCAGACCGGCTATCTCGTGAAGGCCGCCGACGCCTCTCTGGAGAAGCAGCTCGTCGCCCAGGGCGCCTCGGACAAGGACGCCGAGAAGATGGTGAGCGACGGCGGCTGGACCATCACGCTCAACATCGACAAGAAGAAGCAGGCCCAGCTGGAGAAGGCCGTCAAGGCCAAGCTCACCAGCAAGCTGAACCCCAAGTCCCGCAAGACCGACGCCAATGTGCAGGCGGGCGCCGTCTCCGTCGACCCCAGGACGGGCCGCGTCCTCGCGATGTACGGCGGCGAGGGGCTCACCAAGCACTGGACGAACAACGCGCTGCGGCGTGACTACCAGCCCGCCTCGACGTTCAAGCCGGTCATCTTCGCCTCGGCCCTGGAGAACCAGGCGCAGACGCAGACCGGCAGGCCGATCACCGCGAACACGATCTACGACGGCACGAGCAAGCGCCCCGTCGTCGACGGCGGCACCAAGGTCGGCTTCGCCCCGCCGAACGAGGACGGCGTCGACTACGGCCCCTCCACGGTCCAGAAGGCCATGAACAAGTCCATCAACTCCGTCTTCGCGCAGATGGGCGTCGACGTCGGGATGGACGAGGTCATGAAGACGGCCGGCGAGCTCGGCATGGACGTCAAGGACCAGCAGGCCGTACCCGCGCAGACCCTGGGCTCCATGGGCGCGAGCCCGCTGGAGATGGCGGGCGTCTACGCGACCCTCGACAACCACGGCAAGAAGGTCACCCCGGCGATCCTCAAGAGCGCCGAGCACAAGGACCGCACGGTCGAGCTGCCCGACCCGATCGGCACCCAGGTCATCAGCCGCGGTGCTGCCGACTCCGTCACCTCGGTGCTCACCGGCGTGGTCGACGACGGTACGGGCTTCGCCGTGCGCAACTCCCGCCAGGACGTCGCGGGCAAGACCGGTACGTCCGACGAGGACAAGTCGGCCTGGTTCACGGGCTACACGCCGAAGATGGTCACCTCGGTCGGCCTGTTCGGCGAGGCGGCGCCGGGCGCCAAGGACGCCGACGGCAAGCCGATCAAGCAGGGTACGCAGCTGACGCTGAAGGGCGCCGCCGGCGGCGGCCGTGTCAACGGCGGTGGCTTCCCGGCCGAGATCTGGGCGGCGTACACGTTCGGCGCCATGGGCGCGCCGAGCGAGTTCGACCTCGACACGGACATGGGCGCGGCCGTCGAGGTGCCGTCCACCCCGCAGGACACCCCGAGCGCCCCGGAGTCCACCCCGGAGAACACGCCGAGCGCCCCGGAGTCCACCCCTGAGGACACCCCGAGTCCCCCGGAGTCGAGCCCGGAGACCACCCCGCCGACCGACGAGCCGTCAGGCGGCGTCACGCCCCCGACGGACCCCTCGTCGCCGACCGTCGGAATCCCGGAGGACCCGGCCGACTCGGGCAGCAACAGACCACGCGGCCTGACCGGCTGACAGTGACGCACGCGGGTGGGCCCGGAACCGTACGGTTCCGGGCCCACCCGCCTGTCCGGGTTCAGGCGCTGCCGTTGCCGTGCGCCAGCTCGAACCACACGACCTTCCCGGTGCTCAGCCGCGTCGCGCCCCAGCGCCGCGCCAGCCTGTTGACCAGATACAGGCCGCGCCCGCCCTCGTCGGTGGCGCGGGCCTGCCGCAGCCGCGGCAGCTGCGGCACGTCGTCGCCGACCTCGCAGCGCAGCACATCGGTCCGCAGCAGGCGCAGCGTGACGGGCCGGGACGCGTACCGCACGGCGTTCGTCACGACCTCGCTCACGAGGAGCTCCACCGAGTCGGTCAGCTCCTCCAGGCCCCACCGGGCGAGCGCGCTGCGCGCCAGACGGCGGGCCCGGCCCGGCGCCGCGTCCTCGGGCTCGAGCAGCCAGTACGCGACGTCGCTCGGCGCGATCCCGTCGAAGCGGGCCGCGAGCAGCGCGATGTCGTCGTCCCGGTCGCCCGGGCCGAGCATGTCGAGGACCTCGTCGCACAACGCCTCGAGGGGCGGCGGATGGTCCGGGCCGGTCAGCTGGGCCGTCGCGGCGAGCCGCTCGCGCAGCTGCTCTATCCCGGTCCACACGTCCCGCAGCCGCGACTCGACCAGACCGTCCGTGTAGAGGAGGAGCGTCGCGCCCGCCGGGGCGTCCAGCTCGACCGCCTCGAAGTCGACCCCGCCGACACCGATCGGGGCGCCCGGCGGGACGCGGAGCACCTCGGCGCGGCCGCCCAGATGCAGCAGGACCGGCGGCGGGTGGCCCGCGTTGGCGATGGTGATGCGGTGCGAGACCGGGTCGTAGACGGCGTACAGGCAGGTCGCCATGCGGTCGCTGCCGAGGCGCTGGGCCTGCTCGTCCAGGTGGTGCAGGACCTCCTGCGGCGGCAGGTCGAGGCCGGCGAGGGTCTGCGCGGTCGTGCGCAGCTGGCCCATGATCGCGGCGGACGTCATGGAGTGGCCCATGACGTCGCCCACGACGAGGGCGACCCTGCTGCCCGGCAGCGGGATCGCGTCGTACCAGTCGCCGCCCACGCGCGCGGTCTCCGCGGCCGGCAGATACCGGGACGCGAGACGCACGCCCGTGGGCCGCGGCAGCGTCTCGGGCAGCATCGTGCGCTGGAGCTCGTCGGCGATGTACGCCTCGCGGCCGTACAGGACGGCCTTGTCGATGCCGAGCGCGCTGTGCGTGGCGAGCTGCCCCGCGACCAGCAGGTCGTCGTTCTCGAACGCGTGGCGCTCGGGGCGGCGCAGGAAGACGGCCGCGCCGATGACCCGGCGGCGCCCGCGCAGCGGCGCGAGGATCGCCCGCTGCCCGGTGGGCAGGGCGAGGTCCGGGTCGTCGCCGAGCAGCTCCGGCAGCGCGGCCAGGGCGGCGGGCGAGTCCGCGAACACGGGCCGTACGCCCCGCAGTACCTCGGCGAGCGCTCCGCCGGTGCGCACCTCGCACAGCTCGGCGGTGACGGGGTCGCCCTGGGCGGTGCCGGCCGCCATCGTCAGGAGTCCGCCGCCGTCGGTGTCCGGATCCTCGGCGCCCTCCTCGATGAGGCGCAGTCGGTCCGTCCTGCGCAGCCGCAGCACGACGGGCCCGGTGGGCCGCTCGTCGCCGACCGGCAGCGGGTCCCGCAGATAGACCAGGATCACGTCGGAGAACGTGGGCACGGACGCGCGGCACAGGCCCATGACGATCTCGTCGAGGTCTATCCCGCGGGCGATCCGCCGGGTCGCGGCGCCCACGAAGCGCAGCCGGTCCCCGTCCCGCCGCATCGGGACGGGCGTCCCCGGCGGGCGCGGCTGTCCGCTCCGGCGGTCGGGCACGGGCCTCGGCCGGTGGGGATCGTCCGGTCCGGCGTCCGACAGGGCGTGTTCGGGCGCGCTGTCGGCGTCCCCGGAAGCGGAACCGGGCTTGCGCCGCCCGGGCACGCCACCGGCACCGCCCGCACGGCGCGGGGGCTCGGGTGCGGGCGCGGCTCCGGAGTGCCCGGGCGCGGCGCCGCGCGGTGCGGAGGAGCCCGACGCGGGCGCCCGGCGCGCGGGATCGGCGTCGTCGGCGGACGCGGTCGCTCCGGGGCGCCCCTGTTGTGCGGGGAGCGCGTCGGAGGCGCGCCTCAGGGCCCCGCGGGGGTCCGCGGGGGCGGCGGGGCGGGCGGCCGGCCGGCGGCCCTCGTGGGAGGTGGGGTGCTCCGTCACGCGTTTCGAATCCGTCCGTCCTGGGCTGCGCGCCTGATGACGTGCCGCTTCACTTCCCGGCACGCCGGCAGTTGAAGAACAGCTGGTGTTCGGGTGGTACTTCGGTGCTCGCCGGAGCGTACGCGTACGTGTGCTCGCCGGTGATCTCCAGTCCCGCGTCGCGTACGGCCTGGCGCAGCTCGTCCCGCAGAAATCCCGATACCCGGATTGTGTGGCCCAGGAACGGAATTTCGGCGTCGTCCAGATCGGCCTCGACCATCGACAGGGCGAGCAGCCCGCCCGGCCGGAGCATCGAGCGCAGCAGCCGCAGCGCCGCAGGGATCTCGGCGCGCGGCAGCATCAGCAGCGTGAAGAAGCAGGTGACGGCGTCGAACTCGCCCAACTCGCCCTGCTCCTGGCCTCGTTCGGGTCTCAGCGAGGCGAGGTCCAGCTGATGGAACTCGGCCTCGGGGACGTTCTTGCGGGCGAGTTCCAGCATGCCGGCCGACAGGTCCACGCCGACCACGCGGTGCCCCGCGTCGGCCAGTTGGCGGCTCGTCGGAACTCCCGTGCCGCAGCCGACCTCGAGCACGCGCGAGCCGGGTGCGAGGCCTGCGAGCAGCGTGTCCACCGCGGCCAACTGGCCTTCCTTGTGCGGGAAGGCGTCGTCGTAGCGGGCGCCGATCGCGTCGAAGGCCTCGGCCTGGCCCGTGCGGTCCGGCGCCGGGGTCGGGCGGCCGCTCCCGTACGTCTCGTAACCCTCGCTGCCGTGACTCACGGTCCCGCCGCCCCTCGATGACCTCGTTGACATCGTGTCAGACCTGCTGCAAGCGCGAAGAGTTGTACCTGTGCGCACTTGCGGAGGACGATCCTACGTTTGAACCACGGGGGCGCATCAAGGGTCTCATGAGGACACATGCGCGGGCGTACGGTTCCAGTCACCCGGAAGCGCGGGAACCGGCCACGCGGGATCGGGCCGCCAGTGCTGCCAGTCGTCGGGGAACGGGTGCCCCCAGCCCTCGATCACCTCGACCGCGGCGCGCCCCGCTCTCCGTACGGATGCGGCCTGCGCCGCGCTCATCAGCCCCGCGATCTGCGCCTGCGCGAACTCGTCCTCGTCGTGCCAGCGCCAGGTGCGGTCCGCGTAGACCGACAGGTCGAGGAAGTGATCCTCGGAGTCCACGCCGCCGGCCCACCGCACCCGCGGCTCCTCCAGGTTCACGTACCAGTTCCTGAACCGCCAGCCCGGCTCCCAGAACAGCCACACCGACCAGGGCTCGCCGGGCCGCGCCAGCTTCAGGACGCCGGTGCCGAACCACCGGTCGCGCAGGACGGTGCGCGGCTTCGTGTACCGGGTGGCCAGGGGCTCCTCGTGCACCGGTGTGCCGTCGGCCAGGACCGGTCTCACGCACTCGGTGCCGGGTGCCAGCCACACGGCGAGCAGCTCGGCGCTGTCCTCGACGACCGTCACGGGGCGGCAGATGTGGAAGCCGTCCCCGCCGTTCGTCCGGTACCGCCACAGAATCCGGCTGCCGGGCGCCCAGCGCCCGACGCTGCCGTCGGTCTCACCTGCCAGAATGCTCGTCCGGTCCGTCATGGACAGATATTAGGTGCCCCCGACACATGACACCGCGGTGCGCGTCACGAATTCGGTCAGTCGCCGAACGCTGTTACGGACGCGTCATCCGCAGGACATCCAGCGCCTCGTCGAGCTGCTCGACCGTGAGGTCGCCGCGCTCCACGTAGCCGCCCTCCAGGACGACCTCGCGGATCGTCCTCCGCTCGGCCAGCGACTTCTTGGCCACCTTCGCGGCCTCCTCGTAGCCGATGTACTTGTTCAGCGGGGTCACCACGGACGGTGACGACTCGGCGTACTCGCGGGCGCGCTCGCGGTGCGCGGTGATGCCGTCCACGGTCCGGTCGGCGAGCAGGCGCGCGACGTTGGTGAGCAGCCTGATCGACTCCAGGACGTTCTTGGCGATGACCGGCAGCATGACGTTGAGCTCGAAGTTCCCCGCGGCGCCCGCGGCGGCGACCGTCGCGTCGTTCCCCGTGACCTGGGCGGCGACCATGAGCACCGCCTCGGGAATGACCGGATTCACCTTGCCCGGCATGATCGACGAGCCCGGCTGGAGGTCCGGCAGGCTGATCTCGGCCAGTCCGGTGCGGGGTCCCGACGCCATCCAGCGCAGATCGTTGGCGATCTTCGTCAGGCCGACGGCGATGGTCCGCAGCTGCCCGCTCGTCTCCACGATGCCGTCGCGCGCGCCCTGCGCCTCGAAGTGGTTGCGCGCCTCGGTCAGCGGCAGGCCCGTGGTCCGCGCCACCTCCGCGATGACGGCGGCCGAGAACCCGGGCGGCGTGTTGATCCCCGTGCCCACCGCCGTTCCCCCGAGCGGCAGTTCGGCCAGGCGCGGCAGCGAGGCCTGAAGGCGTTCGATGCCGTACGCGACCTGCGCCGCGTATCCGCCGAACTCCTGCCCGAGGGTCACCGGCGTCGCGTCCATGAGGTGCGTGCGCCCCGACTTCACGACGTCGGCGAACTCGTCCGCCTTGCGCTCCAGGGCCGCCCGCAGATGGCCGAGCGCCGGGATCAGGTCATGGGTGACGGCGGCGGTGGCCGCGATGTGGATCGACGAGGGGAAGACGTCGTTCGACGACTGGGACGCGTTCACATGGTCGTTCGGGTGGACGTCGCGGCCGAGGCGCTCCGTCGCGAGCGTCGCGAGGACCTCGTTGGTGTTCATGTTGGACGACGTGCCGGAGCCGGTCTGGAAGACGTCCACGGGGAACTGGTCGTCCCAACGCCCGTCGGCGACCTCGCCGGCCGACTCCGCGATCGCCTGCGCGATGTCCTTGTCCACGACGCCGAGCTCGGCGTTCACATGGGCCGCGGCCGCCTTGATGCGGGCGAGCGCCTCAATGTGGGCGCGCTCCAGGCGCCGGCCCGAGATGGGGAAGTTCTCCACGGCCCGCTGTGTCTGGGCCCGCCATTTGGCCTCCGCGGGGACCCGTACCTCGCCCATGGAGTCGTGCTCGATCCGGTATCGGCCGCTGTCGCCGCCGTCGTCGTCCATCGCCGTCGTCATCGTCGTCCCTCCGTATCCCTCATCCCTCGTAAAACGTGAGCACTTGTCTAGTTCTGGCTATTCCCAAGTCCCTTACCCGCCAGTAAATGCCTCGGGTAACACCCAAACCGGGGAGGCGTCATGAACGTCCTGCACCGCACCAGACCCAGCATCAGATGCGCCGTCGCCGTTGTCGCGGCGACGGCCGCCGCACTCGTCGGCCTGACCGCGCCGACCGCGTCCGCGGCACCCGCCGCCGCGGCCACCACCCCGCTCACGCCGGACCTGGAGAAGATCCGCGCGGCCGAGGCCACCGAGCTGTACGGGGATCCGGCCGAACGGCCCCTCGCCGACGGCAGGACCGCCCTCGTCTCGCTCGGGGACAGCGAGATCTCGGGGGAGGGTGTCGGCACGTACGAGGCCGGCACGAACGGCCTGACCCTCGCCTCGGCGAAGGACAACGTACGGCTCCAGAACTGCGACGGCTCGGCGGGCCAGCGGTTCGCCTGATCTCCCGGCGGACAGCACAAGGGCCGCCCGTCGCCGTGACGTCGGCGGGGCGGCCCTTGTGTCGTGCGTCAGGTGTTACGCGAGGCCGGGGCCGCGCACCGGGATGCTGGTGAACGTCGGCGCCGGGGCCGGGTCCTTGAAGAAGTCGTTGCCCTTGTCGTCCACGACGACGAACGCCGGGAAGTCCTCGACCTCGATCTTCCAGACCGCCTCCATGCCGAGCTCCTCGTACTCGACGACCTCGACCTTCTTGATGCAGTCCTGCGCGAGACGGGCGGCAGGGCCGCCGATCGAGCCGAGGTAGAAGCCGCCGTGCGCGCCACACGCGTCGGTGACCTGCTGCGAGCGGTTGCCCTTGGCCAGCATGACCTTGGAGCCGCCCGCCGCCTGGAACTGCTCCACGTAGGAGTCCATGCGGCCGGCCGTCGTCGGGCCGAAGGAACCGGAAGCGTAGCCCTCCGGGGTCTTCGCCGGGCCCGCGTAGTACACCGGGTGGTCCTTCAGGTACTGCGGCATCTCCTCGCCCGCGTCCAGGCGCTCCTTGATCTTGGCGTGCGCGATGTCGCGGGCCACGACCAGAGGGCCGGTCAGGGAGAGGCGGGTCTTGACCGGGTGCTTCGTCAGGGCGGCGAGGATGTCGTCCATCGGCTGGTTCAGGTCGATCTTCACGACGTCGCCCGACTCGTCGAGATGCTCGTCCGTGGTCTCCGGCAGGAAGCGCGCCGGGTCCGTCTCCAGCTGCTCCAGGAAGACGCCCTCGGCGGTGATCTTCGCGACGGCCTGGCGGTCGGCCGAGCAGGACACGGCGATCGCGACCGGGCAGGACGCGCCGTGCCGCGGCAGGCGCACCACGCGCACGTCGTGGCAGAAGTACTTGCCGCCGAACTGCGCGCCGATGCCGATCTTCTGCGTCAGCTCGAAGACCTTCTCCTCCAGCTCCTTGTCACGGAAGCCGTGGCCGAGCTCGGAGCCCTCGGCGGGGATCTCGTCCAGGTAGTGGGCGGAGGCGTACTTCGCGGTCTTCAGCGCGTACTCGGCGGACGTGCCGCCGACGACGATCGCCAGGTGGTACGGCGGGCAGGCCGCCGTGCCGAGCGAACGGATCTTCTCTTCCAGGAACTTCATCATCGAGCCCTCGTTGAGGACCGCCTTCGTCTCCTGGTAGAGGAAGGACTTGTTGGCCGAGCCGCCGCCCTTGGCCATGATCAGGAACTTGTAGGCGCCGCCGTCGGTCGCGTACAGCTCGATCTGCGCCGGCAGGTTCGAGCCGGTGTTCTTCTCGTCCCACATGTTCAGCGGGGCCATCTGCGAGTAGCGCAGGTTGAGGTTCTTGTACGCGTCGTAGATGCCGCGGGAGAGGGCCGCCTCGTCGCCGCCCTCCGTGAGGACGTTCTGGCCGCGCTTGCCCATGACGATCGCGGTGCCGGTGTCCTGGCACATCGGGAGCACGCCGGCTGCCGCGATGTTCGCGTTCTTCAGCAGGTCGAGCGCGACGAACTTGTCGTTGCCCGAGGCCTCCGGGTCGTCGATGATGCGGCGCAGCTGCGCGAGGTGGGCCGGGCGCAGGTAGTGCTGGATGTCGTGGATCGCCTCTTCGGCGAGCTTGCGCAGCGCCTCCGGCTCGACCTTCAGGAACGTACGGCCGTCCGGCCCCTCGGCGGTGGAGACACCCTCCGTGGTCACCAGTCGGTACGGGGTGGTGTCCTCGCCCTGGGGGAGCAGATCGGTGTACGCGAACTCAGGCATCTCGCCCATTCCTCTTTCGGCCGGTAGCAGCTGGCATCCATTGGCAGCGCCAACCAGCGTAGAACCTGACGGCGCGGGCGAGCCTGTGAGGTAAGGCTCAGTTCCCGCTGTCGCCCCCTAGTCGCGATCTATCGCGTTTGGGTACGCTGACCCGGTGGACCTTGAGAAGCGCCCCGAGCAGCCCGCGCCGCAGACCGATCTGCGCGCCTCCGACGCCGACCGTGACCGCACCGCGGACATCCTGCGCGAGGCCCTCGCGGAGGGCCGGCTGACCGCGGAGGAGCACGCCGAGCGGATCGACGGGGTGTACCGGGCGAAGACCCACGCCGAGCTGGAGCCGCTCGTCCGGGACCTGCCCGGCGCCCACACGCAGCACCGGCCCGCGGCCTCGTCGCCGGCCCCGAACCGCCCCGCCACGGGCGCGGTCCCCGCGGTCGCCGACGAGAACCTGGTCGCCGTCTTCAGCACCTCGGCCCGCAAGGGCCGCTGGCGCGTGGGCCGCAGGACGCACGCGTACGCCGTCTTCGGCAACATCGAGATCGACCTCAGCGAGGCGATCTTCGAGTACCAGCAGGTCGTGATCAAGGCGGTCTCCGTCTTCGGGAACGTGGAGGTCCGCGTCCCGGAGAACGTCTCGCTGCGCGGCAGCGGCGGCGGCGTCCTCGGCAACTTCGAGGTGGACAACCTCGACTCGGCCGACCCGGACGCGCCCGTGGTCCACGTCGACGGCATCGCGGTCCTCGGCAACATCGAGGCCAAGCCCAAGCGCGGGAAGCGCCTGCGCGATCTGCACGACCGCACGCGCAAACACCTCGACGGCTGACCCGCCTCCGGGGCGGCGGACGCGCGGCGGCCGGTGGCCGGGGAACTCCCGTCCTTCGGAACTCAGTGCATAGGCGCGCACACAGCGGGTAGAGGTTGCTGCATCGTCGCTCGCTCGCGAAGCCGTCGTCAGGAGTAGACCGTGCTGCATCCGCCGCATCAGTCCCTGCAGGTCGCCGCCGTCCCCCCGCAGCGGGGGCCAGTGCGAGATCGGGACCAGGACGCCCCGTGGCACACGGAGGCCGTGTGCAGGCGCGACGAAGCCGGCCTTTTCTTCGCCCCGTCCAAGGAGCCGACGGCGGCCCGCCTGTCCCGCGAGGAGGCGGCCAAGCGGGTCTGCGCCCGCTGCCCCGTGATGGTCGAGTGCCGCGAGCACGCGCTCCTTCAGCCCGAGCCCTACGGGGTGTGGGGCGGCCTCACCGCCGCCGAGCGCCGCGTGGTCCTCGCCCGCAGGCGCCGGCGCGAGGTCGAACTCCAGAAGGCGGCGAGCGCGGTCGACCAGATCCGCGCGGCCGGCTGACCGCCCTCCTGATACGCGAACGGGGCGCCCCTCCGCACAAAGGGGCGCCCCGAACACGTGACGGAAAGAACCAGTTTCGCGTGACCTACTTGGCGCGGTCGAAGTCGATCGCGCTGTACGCGCGCAGCTTCGACAGCCGGTGCTGCGAGTCGATCTGACGGATCGTGCCCGACTTGGAGCGCATCACCAGCGAGGACGTCGTGGCGCTCTCGGCGCGGTACCGCACACCGCGCAGCAGCTCGCCGTCCGTGATGCCGGTGGCGACGAAGAACACGTTCTCGCCGGAGACCAGGTCGTTCGTCGACAGGACCCGGTCCAGGTCGTGGCCCGCGTCGATCGCCCGCTGGCGCTCCGCATCGTCCTTGGGCCACAGCTTGCCCTGGATGACGCCGCCGAGGCACTTGATGGCGCACGCCGAGATGATGCCCTCGGGGGTGCCGCCGATGCCCAGGAGCAGGTCGACGCCGCTGTCCTCGCGCACCGCGAGCACGGAGCCCGCGACATCGCCGTCCGAGATCAGCTTGATCCGGGCGCCGGCCTCGCGGACCTCCTTGATGATGCCCTCGTGGCGCGGCCGGTCCAGGATGACGACCGTGACGTCCTCGGGAGCGGCGCGCTTGGCCTTGGCGATACGGCGGATGTTCACCGCCACCGGGGCGTTGATGTCCACGTAGTCGGCGGCCTCGGGGCCCGCGACCAGCTTGTCCATGTAGAAGACGGCGGACGGGTCGAACATGGTGCCGCGGTCGGCGGCGGCCAGGACCGCGATGGCGTTCGGCATGCCCTTGGCGCAGAGCGTGGTGCCGTCGATCGGGTCGACGGCGATGTCGACCTCGGCGCTCGTCCCGTCGCCGACGCGCTCCCCGTTGTAGAGCATCGGGGCTTCGTCCTTCTCACCCTCGCCGATGACGACGACGCCGTTCATCGAGACGGTGGAGACGAGGGTCCGCATGGCGCGCACGGCGGCGCCGTCCGCCCCGTTCTTGTCGCCGCGGCCGACCCAGCGGCCGGCGGCCATGGCCGCGGCCTCCGTGACCCGGACGAGTTCCAGGGCGAGGTTCCGGTCGGGAGCCTCCGCGGGGACTTCGAGTTCGGACGGCAGTTGATGATGCTCGGTCATCGAGACGCACCTTTCTGATACGACGACGGCCGGATGAGGGTGATGCCCAGACTCTATCGTTAGGCCGACAAAATGAGCAGAGGGCCCCACGTTTGAGCAGACCGGGCCCACGTGCGGTGATCGCTCACGTACCTGCGACGATGGGGGCGTGGCAGGTACCAAAGGCAAGAAGACCGTGGGAAGTCTGGTCCTCTCGATGGGGGTGACCGTGCTCGTGGCGGCAAGCATCTACGTGTTCATCCCGCACGACGACTCCGGCACCCCGCCGGTGAAGCGCGTGGACTACCGCGTGGAGCTGCTGACGGCGCGGCGCGCCGCGCCGTACCCGGTGGCGGCGCCCGAAGGGCTGGCGAAGTCCTGGAAGCCGACGTCGGTGCGGTTCGAGGGGGCGGACTTCGACGCCTGGCACCTCGGCTTCCACGACGCCGACGGCCAGTACGTGAGCGTCGAGCAGTCGACGGAGAAGGCGTCGGCCTTCATCGACCGGGCCAGCCTGGGCGCCACCGAGACCAGCGCGACGCAGCGCATCGGCGGCGAGACCTGGCGGCGCTACAAGGGCGGCCAGTACGACGCCCTGGTGCTCAAGGGCGACAAGTCGACGACTGTCGTGACCGGTACGGCGTCGTTCGCGCAGCTGACGAAGATGGCCGAGGCGCTGCGGACGAAGTAGGCATTCCAGGGATCCCGGCGCACGGGATCCCGGGGACTTCAGGCGCTTCGGCGCAAGGGAAAAGGCCCCCCGGCCGTTGCCGGGGGGCCTTTCTCGTCAGGCGTGCGGGAGCACTCGCGGGGAGTGCCCGGCGGGAGCACTCAGATCGTGGTGATGACCTGGTCGTGCTCCAGGCGCGGGGAGCGCGGGAACCAGGCGTCCTCGCCCGGCTTGCCGATGTTGATGACCATCAGCGGGGTGTGGTCGTCGTCCAGGAACTCCTTCTGGACGCCGGCGAAGTCGAGGCCGGTCATCGGGCCCGCGGCCAGGCCGGCGGCGCGGATGCCGATGATGAAGTAGGCGGCCTGCAGCGTGGCGTTCAGGGCGGCGGCACCCTCGCGGGCGGGGCGCTCCGCGAAGAAGACGTCCTTGGCCTGCGGGAAGTGCGGGAAGAGCGCCGGGAGCTCCTCGTGGAACTCGTTGTCCGCGGAGAGGATCGCGACCAGCGGGGCGGAGGCCGTCTTCGGACGGTTGCCCTCGGCCATGTGCTGCACGAGGCGCTCGCGGGCCTCGGGGGAGCGGACCAGGGTGATGCGCAGCGGCGACTGGTTGAACGCCGTCGGACCGTACTTGACCAGGTCGTAGATCGCCTGGACCTGCTCGTCGGTCACCGGCTCGTCGGTGAAGGTGTTCGCGGTGCGGGCCTCGCGGAACAGCAGGTCCTGGGCGGCGGAGTCAAGAACGAGAGACATGGATCAACCTTCTCGATGCGTACGTGCTGGGGGGTGCGGCCGGTCCGCCCGCGACGCTGCGAACGGATCAGCCGATGCACACGACAGTATGTCAGCACCGTTTAACATTCAACCAAAACTGGAACCTCGTGACCCGCTTCACAAACCCCTGACGCCGCGTCTCGTCCCGCTCACCGTCCGCAGGCCCCGACGCTCACTCCTCCTCGTCCGCGCCCCCGTCCGGCCCGGTCTCCGCCAGCGCCGCGTCCAGGCGCGCCCGCGCACCGTCGAGCCAGCGCCGGCACACCTTGGCCAGCTCCTCGCCGCGCTCCCACAGCGCGAGCGACTCCTCCAGTGACGTGCCGCCCGCCTCGAGCCGCCGGACGACCTCGATCAGCTCGTCCCGCGCCTGCTCGTAGCCGAGCCCGGCCTCGTCGGTCTTCGTGGTCATGCGCTCTCCTGGTTCCCGGTCTCGACCCGTACGGTGAATTCGCCCTCGGCGACCCGCGCCCGCAGCACCTCGTCCGCCGCCACGTCGTCCGCGGCGCGCACGACGTCCCCGTCCGCCTTCTGCAGCACCGCGTAACCCCGCTTGAGGGTCGCGGCGGGGGACAGGGCCACCACGCGCGCGTGCGTGTGCGACAGCTCCGACTCGGCGCGGTCGAGGAGGTGCCCGAGGGTGCGCCGGCCGCGCTCGGCCAGCGCCGTCACCTGCTCCTCGCGCACCTCGACCATGCGGTGCGGGTCCTCCATGACCGGCCGGGCGAGGGCCTGTCCGAGCCCGCGCTCCTCCCGGTCCACGAACGACTCGACGCTGCGCCGCGCCCGGTCCCGCAGCCACTGCACCCGCTCGTACTCCTCGCCGACGTCCGGCACGACCTTCTTCGCCGCGTCGGTCGGTGTGGAGGCGCGCAGGTCCGCGACGTGGTCGAGGAGCGGGTTGTCCGGCTCGTGGCCGATCGCCGAGACGACCGGCGTGCGGCAGGCGGCGACCGCCCGGACCAGCTGCTCGTCCGAGAACGGCAGGAGGTCCTCCACGCTGCCGCCGCCGCGCGCCACGATGATCACGTCGACGTCGTCGAGCGAGTCCAGCTCCTTGACCGCCTGCACGACCTGCGGCACGGCGTGCACGCCCTGGACCGGCACATTGCGCACCTCGAAGCGGACTGCGGGCCAGCGGTGCCGCGCGTTCTCCAGGACGTCCCGCTCGGCGGCCGACGCGCGCCCGCACACGAGCCCGATGAGCTGCGGCAGGAACGGCAGCGGCTTCTTGCGCTCCGGGGCGAAGAGCCCCTCGCGGGCCAGGGACTTCTTCAACTGCTCCAGCCTGGCGAGCAGTTCACCGACCCCCACCGGTCTGATCTCGGAGGCCCGCAGCGACAGCTGGCCGCGCGGCGCGTACCACTCCGGCTTCGCCTGGACGACGACGCGCGCGCCCTCCGTCACGACGTCCGCGACCGCGTCGAACACCTGCCGGTAGCAGGTGACGCCGACCGAGATGTCGTGCGACGGATCGCGCAGCGTCAGGAACACGACGCCGGCGCCGGGGCGCCGGGACAGCTGGGTGATCTGTCCCTCGACCCACACGGCACCGAGCCGGTCGATCCACCGCCCGATGAGCCGCGACACCTCCCCGACGGGCAGCGGGGCGTCCGCGGACGTATTCACAGCCATGCCCGTGAGCGTAACCGCACCCACCGACAACGCTCCGTGACGTGAAGGACGTACGGAGGGCGTACGGAGGACGTACGTAAGGCGTTACGGGGACGGGGCGGAGCCCCGGTGTGCGCGTACGGGCGCGGCGCCCGTACGCGCACCGCAGCCGGACGTCGTCAGACCACCCGCGCGTCCGTCAGACCACCCGCGCGCCCCGCCGCCCCCTCTGTGCCACCAGCACCACGAGCCCCGCCGCCAGCCAGACCGCGCCCACCACCTGGGCCGTGCGCGACGCCTCGACGATCACAGCGACCGTGACGGCCGCGCCGAGCACCGGCACGATCAGATGCCGCCACCAGCTGAATGTCCCCGCGCCGCGCCGCACCACGAACCAGCCCACTACGCTCGCGTGCAGCAGTACGAACGCCGTGAGAGCGCCGATGTCGACCACCGAGACCAGATGGTCGAGGCCGTCGTCCCTGCGGGCCGCCCAGACCGCCGCCACCAGCGTCACCACCGCCGCGCACAGCAGCGCGACCCGCGGCACCCCGGAGTCCGTCCGCGACAGCGCCTTCGGCAGCCGCCGGTCGCGGGCCATCGCGAACAGCAGCCGCCCGGCCGCCGCCTGCCCGGCCAGTGCCGCGAACGCCGCGCCGATCGCCTTGCTGACCGCCACCAGGTCGTGCAGCCACCCGCCGACCGACACGTCGATCGCGTCGTAGAACGCGGACCCCTGCCTGGCCGGGTCGGCGGCGAGCTCCGCCGACGACACCGGTTCGAGCAGCGCTACGAGATACGTCTGCGCGATGAACAGGACACCCGCGAGCGCCAGACAGAACAGCACCGCCCGCGCCACCTTCGCCGAGCCGCCCGTGACCTCCTCCGCGAACGACACGATCGCGTCGAAGCCCAGATACGACAGCACGGCGACGGACACCGCGCCGACGACCGCCGACAGCGCGAACGCGCCCCGCGAGCCGTCCCCCGTCAGCGGCGACAGCCAGCCGCGCTCCGCGCCGTCGCGTACGAGTACGACGACCGCCGACACGAGGAACACGAGCAGAACGACGATCTCCATCGCCAGGACCGCGAAGCCGGCCCGGGCCGCCGCCCGCACGCCCCACAGGTTCAGGAACGTCGTGATGATCACGGCCAGCGCCGTCCACACCCAGCGCGACACCGACGGCACCAGAGCGTTCATCGCGATCCCGGAGAAGAGATAGGCGACCGCCGGGATGAGCAGGTAGTCGAGCATCGCCATCCACCCGGCGATGAACCCCGGCGCCTCACCGAGCCCCACGCGCGCGTAGGTGAAGACCGAGCCGGCCTGCGGGGCGACCCGCACCATCTGCGCGTAGCTGAACGCGGTGAACGCCATCGCGACGGTCGCGACGACGTACACCAGCGCGACAGCGCCGTGCGACTTGGCGTCGAGGGTGCCGAAGACGCCCACGGGGGCCATCGGGGCGATGAACAGGAGCCCGTAGACGACGAGGTCCCGGAAGCCGAGGCTGCGCCGCAGCGTGTCCTCCCCTGCGGGCGGCTGTCCTTCTTCCCCGGCTTCCCCGGCTGGTGGAGCGGTGTGGGCGGACATCGGGCCTCCGTCTGTCGCGCACGTCGTCGCGCACGGGCCTCCAGTCTCGCCAAACGGTGGATCTTTGACCTGTTGGACGCGGCCTTACGATGGTGGGCATGACTGCTACGACTGGCCCCCGCCGCGTCCTGCTCGCCGCCCCCCGGGGCTACTGCGCCGGTGTGGACCGTGCCGTGATCGCCGTCGAGAAGGCCCTTGAGCAGTACGGGGCCCCGATCTATGTCCGCCACGAGATCGTCCACAACAAGTACGTCGTGCAGACCCTGGAGAAGAAGGGCGCGATCTTCGTCGAGCAGACCCAGGAGGTCCCCGAGGGCTCCATCGTGATGTTCTCGGCGCACGGCGTCGCGCCCGTCGTCCACGACGAGGCCGCGGCCGGCAAGCTCGCCACCATCGATGCGACCTGCCCGCTCGTCACCAAGGTCCACAAGGAAGCCGTCCGCTTCGCGAAGGAGGACTACGACATCCTCCTGATCGGCCACGAGGGACACGAAGAGGTCATCGGCACCTCGGGCGAGGCCCCCGACCACATCACGCTGGTCGACGGCCCCGAGGACGTGGCGAACGTGGAGGTGCGGGACGAGTCGAAGGTCGTCTGGCTCTCCCAGACCACGCTCTCCGTGGACGAGACCATGGAGACGGTCGACGCCCTCAAGGCCAAGTTCCCGAACCTGCTCTCGCCGCCCAGCGACGACATCTGCTACGCCACACAGAACCGCCAGATCGCGGTGAAGAAGCTGGCCGAGGACGCTGAGCTCGTCATCGTCGTCGGCTCCAAGAACTCCTCGAACTCGATCCGCATGGTCGAGGTCGCCCTGGACGCCGGCGCGCCCGCCGCGCACCTGGTGGACTTCGCCGCCGAGATCGACGAGACCTGGCTCGAGGGCGTCACCACGGTCGGCCTCACCTCCGGCGCCTCCGTCCCCGACGTGCTGGTGGACGGCGTACTGGAGTGGCTGGCCGAGCGCGGTTACGCCGACGTGGAGACCGTGAAGACCGCCGAGGAGTCCATCACCTTCTCGCTGCCGAAGGAACTCCGCCGTGACCTGCGCGCGGAGGCCGCCGCCCTCACGGAAGACGGCACTTCCGAGAAGTGACGGTCAGCCACTCGTCGTAACGTGGTGTCCATGCAGATCTTCGGCGTGGACATCGGCGGATCAGGGATCAAGGGCGCACCCGTTGACCTGGACCGCGGAGACCTGGCACAGGAGCGGTTCAAGGTCCTCACCCCGCACCCGGCCACGCCCGACGGCGTGGCCGACGGGGTGAAACAGGTCGTGGAGCACTTCGGCACCCGGCCCGACCGGGTCGGCATCACCTTCCCCGGCGTCGTCACGGGCGGCGCCACGATCCGTACGGCCGCCAATGTCGACAAGTCGTGGATCGACGTCGACGCCCGCGCCCTCCTCGGCGAGCGGCTCGGCGGGCTCCCCGTGACGGTCCTCAACGACGCGGACGCGGCGGGCGTCGCCGAGATGCACTTCGGCGCGGGCCGCGGCCGCAAGGGCGTGGTCCTGCTGCTCACCTTCGGCACCGGCATCGGCAGCGCCCTGTTCCTCGACGGTCAGCTCGTCCCGAACACCGAGCTCGGCCATCTGGAGCTGCACGGCCACGACGCCGAGAAGCACGCCTCGACGAAGGCGAAGGAAGACCACGACCTGAGCTGGGAGCACTGGGCGCACCGTGTCCAGAAGTACCTGGCGCACGTCGAGATGCTGTTCTCGCCCGAACTGTTCATCATCGGCGGCGGCGTCAGCCGCAAGGCCGACAAGTTCCTGCCCCTGATCAAGGGCATCAAGGCGGAGATCGTCCCGGCGCAGCTGCAGAACAATGCGGGGATCGTGGGGGCGGCCATGGCGGCGGCGCAGCAGAAGTAGACGTTCAGCAGAAGTAGACGCGCGGCAGAAGCAGGCGTAAGCGGCGCGGGAGCCCTGGCCTCAGGCCGTACGCCGCCGGGGGCGCGGGGCCGAGGGCACCTGTTGTGCCTGTGTGCGGGGGGAGCCGGCGCGGGCCTGGGCGAGGGCTCGGCGGCGGGCCGCGCGACGCGCCATGTGACGGATGCCGCGCACGGTCACGACGAGTCCGGCGACGAGCGTGCCGCCGTAGAGCCAGCCCGCGTGCATCGCCAGGGCCGTCACCAGCCCCATCACCTGCCCGCCGAGCCCGCCCGAGCCGTCGGCCACCGGCAGGATCCCGACGGCGAAACCGATCGGCACGGCGACGGGCGCGGCCACCAGGTCGGCTCGCCGCACCCACATCGCGGTGAGCGTGCTCACCAGCAGGAACAGCACCCCGTACACGACGATCGAGCCGCCGAACAGCAGGGCGTCCAGGCAGGCGAGCGCGAACATCGCGGCCGTGCAGAACAGTCCGCTGCCCAGGCCGGTGAGGCGCGGGTCGGGGAAGCGGCGCAGCGCGAGGACGACCGGCGGCACGGGCCGCGGCGCGCTGCCGCCGGCCTTGCCCGACGCCCGGTACACCGTTCCGGAACGGGACGCGGAGGGCCCGTCGCGTCGGTCGCTGCGGCCCTGCGCCTGCGGGGGGAGCGGGGGCGTGCGGCGGGTCCGGTTCTGCTGGGCGCGCGGCGGAGTGCGACTGGGTTGTTCCACCGCACCAACTTAGGTCGGGTTATGTGTGGAATCCGCTCCGGGACACGCGGTTTCGCCGACCTTGGCCAAGCGTTCTATGCGGCGCCCGGGGGGTGGCACGGCACGCCGTAGACTGGGGTCCCTCCATCCTCACGTACGGGAAGTCGCAACGTGTCGCTCACGATCGGAATCGTCGGCCTGCCGAATGTCGGCAAGTCGACCCTTTTTAACGCCCTGACCAAGAACGACGTGCTGGCGGCCAACTACCCGTTCGCCACGATCGAGCCGAACGTGGGCGTGGTCGGTGTCCCCGACCCCCGCCTCGCCAAGCTCGCCGAGGTCTTCAGCTCCCAGAAGATCCTCCCGGCGACGGTCGACTTCGTCGACATCGCGGGCATCGTGCGCGGCGCCTCCGAGGGTGAGGGCCTGGGCAACAAGTTCCTCGCGAACATCCGCGAGTCGGACGCGATCTGCCAGGTCATCCGTGCCTTCAAGGACGAGAACGTCGTGCACGTCGACGGCAAGGTCTCGCCCAAGGACGACATCGAGACGATCAACACCGAGCTGATCCTCGCGGACCTCCAGTCCGTCGAGAAGCAGGTCCCGCGCCTCCAGAAGGAGTCCCGCCTCCAGAAGGAGAAGGTCGCGGTGCTGGCCGCGGTCGAGGAGGCGCAGAAGATCCTCGAGTCCGGCACGACGCTCTTCGCCGCGGGCATCACCGCCGGCACGGAGAAGGGCCGCCTGCTCCACGAGCTGCACCTCCTCACGACCAAGCCCTTCCTCTACGTGTTCAACGTGGACGAGGACGAGCTGGTCGACGAGGACTTCAAGAACGAGCAGCGCGCCCTGGTCGCCCCCGCCGAGGCGATCTTCCTCAACGCCAAGATCGAGTCCGAGCTGATCGAGCTCGACGACGACGAGGCGCTCGAACTCCTCCAGTCGATGGGCCAGGAAGAGCCCGGCCTGGCCACGCTCGGCCGCGTCGGCTTCGACACCCTCGGCCTCCAGACGTACCTGACGGCGGGCCCGAAGGAAACGCGTGCCTGGACCATCAAGAAGGGCGCCACGGCCCCCGAGGCGGCCGGCGTGATCCACACCGACTTCCAGAAGGGCTTCATCAAGGCGGAGGTCATCTCCTTCGACGACCTGATGGAGACGGGCTCGGTCGCGGAGGCCCGCGCCAAGGGCAAGGCCCGCATGGAGGGCAAGGACTATGTGATGCAGGACGGGGACGTGGTGGAGTTCCGCTTCAACGTGTAGCGGCTGACGCGTCACCACGTCGCTGATCTGGCAAACGCGCAGGTCAAGGAGGGCCCGACTCTTTGGAGTCGGGCCCTTCACCTTTTTCATGGCTCCGTGGCCGGAGCGGCAGATCTGCACGCCTCGACGTTTTCGGTCTCTTGGCCGGCAAGGAGAAGGCCAAGGAGAAGGCCTCGGCCCTGGTCTCCGAACAGGTGGAGATCGATCGCGACCACGGATACTAACGTGTATGTTACTAACAATGTTGTTAGTGACGTGCGTGGAGGTCGGCGGACGTGGTTGATTTCGTGGGCCGTCGGCAGGAGCTGGCGACGCTGGAACGAGAGCTGCAGAAGGTGGCGGCAGGGGTTGGTGGGGAGCGGCCCGGTCGGTGCGTGATGTTGCGTGGGCGGCGCCGGGTGGGCAAGTCGCGACTGGTCGAGCGGTTCGCCGAGCGCTCCGGGGCCCCGTTCCTCTTCTACGCGGCGACTGGTGCGTCCCCCAGGGATGATCTGGCACGGCTGGCCCGGGACGCCCAGGCGTCGACCCTGTCGTTGGCGGGGCTGGTGGCCGCCGCGCGGCCGGAGAGCTGGGATGCCGCGTTCGACGTGCTGGCTGCGGCGCTGCCCGCCGACAGGGCGAGCGTGCTGGTCATCGACGAAGTGCCGTATCTGATGGATACCGCCGGCGCCTTCGAGGGGATGCTGCAGCGGGCCTGGGACCGGGTGCTGGAGACCAAGCCGGTGCTGCTGGTCCTCATCGGCTCCGATCTTTCGATGATGGAGGCCCTGAACAGCTACGGGCGACCCTTCCATCAGCGCGGCCGGGAGATGGTGCTGGGACCGCTCAACCCTGCCGAGGTGGGGCAGATGCTCGGACTGGATCCGGCGGAAGCCTTCGACGCCGCGCTGGTCACCGGCGGGCTGCCGCTGATCTGCGCCGAGTGGCCGAGCGGCGCAGGGCTGTGGGACTTCCTCGGTGAGGCGTTGAGCGATCCGGTCTCGGCCCTGCTCGTGTCGGCCGAGCGCTCGCTGGCTGCCGAATTTCCCCCGCAGGCCCAGGCGCGTACGGTGCTGGCGGCCATCGGCAGTGGCGAGCGGACCTTCACCAACATCGCCCGTGCGGCCGGCGGGATCGGGGCCACGCCGCTGCAGCGAGCTCTGGAGACGCTTACGGACAAGCGGATCGTCGCCGGGGAGCTTCCCGTGTCGCTGCGACCGTCGAAGGATCGCCGCTACCGGGTGACCGATCCCTACCTGCGGTTCTGGCTGCACTTGCTCGGCCCGTCCATGGAAGAGATCGAGCGGGGACGGGGCGACCTGACCTTGGCGCGCATCCGGGAGAACTGGACCAGCTGGCGAGGCCGGGCGATCGAGCCGCTCATTCGCGAGGCGCTCGCCCGGATACTGCCCGACGGTCAACTGCCCGCAGCCCCAGCCGTGGGCGGCTACTGGACCCGCACCAACGACGTCGAAATCGACATCGTCGGGGCGGACCGCGCCCCCATTGCCAAGGAGCTGCTCTTCGTCGGCTCCATCAAGTGGCTGGAGCAGTCGCCCTTCGACCGGCACGACCTGGCCGCCCTCCACCGGCACCGGGCCGCCCTCACCGACGAACCTGTTCCCGTCGTGGCGGTTTCGCGCAGCGGAGTCGACTGCCGGGGGCTCGACGCCTCCTACGGCCCCGATCACTTGCTGACAGCCTGGCCGCGGTGAGTGGCAAGTAGTAGGCGAGGCAAGGGATTTGGGGCGCGATCAGGCTGAAGGGGCGTCGCGGTCGGGAGGTCTCTCTCGACCTCACTCGCAGGTCATCCAGGGTCCGCCTCTTCGGGGGCGGGCCCTGCTTTGCTGTCCGGGCGGGGCGTTGTCCGTGGGGGCGGCGGTGGCAGGATTCCGGGACGGGAGCGAGAAAGGGCTGGGATGGGGCTGCGGGAGCGGGGGGTTGTTGACGGGGGTGTGCGGCTGGAGGGGGCCGCTCGGGGGGTTGTCGGGGATCACGCTCGGGCTGTCGAGGCGGTCAGGGGCGCCTTGCAGCCGATTCATGAGGCCGAGGCCGCGCAGGCCCTGGGGGCTATTCCTGTTGCTCGGCTCAAGGACGTCACCGAGGGGCGGCTGAGGCTCGGGGAGGTGGAGAGGAGCGGGCTGTCCTGCGTTCTTCAGGTGCTCGAGGCCGGGACCTACCGGTTGCGGCAGATTCCTGGCGTGGGGGAGCAGACCGCCAATCAGCTGGTCGCTGCCGCCCGGCAGATTTCCGATGCCGTCCGGGAGACCGTCGCCGTCCACATCGATGTGGACCGGCCCGAGCCGCGTACCACCGCACTCGTCACCGCCCTGCATGTTCTGGTGGAGGCGGGGCCCGAGGCGCGGCGTGCCGTCGAGACGGCCGCGGCTCTTGCCGAGCGGCTCGGTCCGTTGCTGGCCGACGCCCGGCCGGCCACCGGGCGGCTTCGGATGCTGCTGGCCGGGAGGGCCGAGCGGGCGCAGGCACTCAAGGCTGTCGCGGAGATCCGTGAGCTGACCGAGGAGGCGGTGCGCGCCGGGCACCCGGAGCTGCTCGCGCAGGCGTCGGTGGACCTGTTGCGCGGTTGTTCGGACGACGTGGCGGCCTGGGTCGACTTCGAGTTGCGGTCCGCCGAGTACTACAGCCTGCTCGCCGAGATCTCGGGGCACGCCCCCGACACGGCCGCCTCCGAAGGGTTCCTGCCCGACGAGGTCGCCGAACGGGTCCGCGGGCAGGCGCTCGACGACACGCGGCGCCGGGTGTCACTGCGCGGCTACCAGGCCTTCGGCGCCCGGTTCGCCCTCGCCCAGCGCAAGGTGATCCTCGGCGACGAGATGGGGCTCGGCAAGACCGTCCAGGCCATCGCCGCCCTGGCGCATCTCGCCGCCGAGGGCAGGAGCCACTTCATGGTCGTCTGCCCGGCGAGCGTACTGATCAACTGGACGCGCGAGATCGAGTCCCGCAGCAAGCTGCGCGCCCTGCCCCTGCACGGCCCCGACCGGCAGGACGCGTACGCCGACTGGAAGGGCCGCGGCGGTGTCGGCGTGACCACCTTCGACGCGCTGTGCCGCTTCCCCGTCCCCGGCGGCGGCGAGCTCGGCATGCTGGTCGTGGACGAGGCGCACTACGTGAAGAATCCGCAGACCCGCCGCTCCCGCACCGTCGCCGAGTGGGCCGAGCGCTGCGAACGCGTGCTCTTCATGAGCGGTACGCCGATGGAGAACCGCGTCGCCGAGTTCCGCAACCTCGTGCAGATCCTCCGGCCCGACCTGGCCGACGTCGTCGGCGACCGCGACGGAGTGGCCGGCTCGAAGGCCTTCCGCAAGGCGGTCGCCCCCGTCTATCTCCGCCGCAACCAGCAGGACGTACTGACCGAACTCCCGGCGCTCCAGCACACCGACGAATGGGAGGAGTTGAGCGCGTCGGACGAGGAGGCCTATCGGGAGGCGGTCCGGGCCGGGAACTTCATGGCGATGCGCCGTGCGGCATACGCGCGGCCGGAGTCGTCGGCGAAGCTGAACCGGCTGCGCGAGATCGTCGAGGACGCAGCGGAGAACGGGCTGAAGGTCGTGGTGTTCTCCACCTTCCGAGACGTTCTCGCCGTGGTGAAGGACGCGCTCGACGGCGCCGCCCTGTTCGGCCCGGTCTCGGGGAGCGTGCCGCCCGCGCGCAGGCAGCAGCTCGTCGACGAGTTCGCCGCCGTGTCCGGTCACGCGGTGCTTCTGGCGCAGATCGAGGCCGGGGGCGTGGGGCTCAACATGCAGGCCGCGACCGTCGTGATCATCTGCGAGCCCCAGGTCAAGCCGACCGTCGAGCACCAGGCCGTGGCGCGGGCCCACCGCATGGGGCAGGTGCGCTCGGTCCAGGTCCACCGGCTGCTCGCCACGGGGGGCGTGGACGAGCGCATGGTGAAGCTCCTCGAGAACAAGTCCCGGCTCTTCGACGCCTACGCGCGCCGCAGCGCGACGGCCGAGGCGACCCCCGACGCCGTGGACGTCTCCGACACGTCGCTGGCCCGCCGGATCGTGGAGGACGAGCAGGCTCGGCTCGCGGCCGGGGCGGCCTAGGGGCGGGGCCTGGTTCCTGTGCCTGCTCATGTTGCGGTCGGGGCTCCGGTGCGCGGCAGTGGACGGGCCGTACGGCCCCGGCCCACCCCGTCACCCCCGCTCGTTATGGTCAGTCCTGTGACGCACCCAGTACCGGCCACCCCGACCGCCGCCGCGAACGCCCCCGCCCCCCTGGACCCCCTCGACCGGCGCATCGTCGCCGCCCTTCAGATCGATGGGCGGGCGTCGTGGCGGCGGATCGCGGCCGCGCTCGGGGAGCCCGAGCGGAAGGTGGCGCGGCGGGGGCTGCGGTTGCTGGAGAGCGGGGACGTGGCCGTGCGGGGGCTCGTCGTGCGGGGCGAGACCGTGATTCTGCGGATGACGTGCCGGCCGGGATCGGTGCGGGACGTGGCCGTGGCGGCGGCCCGGCGGGCGGACTGCATCTTCTCGTACGCACTCGCGGGACCCGTCGACTGCGTGGCCGAACTGCAGTTTCCTCAGGGGCAGTTGGGGCCGCTGATGCTCGACGAGGTGCCCGCGCTGCCCGGTCTCGTCTCGCAGAGCGTGTCGCCTGTGCTGCGCTACTTCAGGACCGTGCACGAGTGGTCGCCGGGGATCCTCGGCGCCGGGGAGATCGAGGCGCTCGGCGGGCCGTCGGGCATCGTCGACGAGATCGGTCTCCCGGAGGTCGAGGTCGGGCCCGAGGAGCACGCGATCCTGGGGGCGCTCGCCGAGGACGGGCGGCGTACGCACGAGGACCTGGCCGCCGTCGCCGGGGTCTCCGTGGCGACCGCCCGCCGCCGTGTCGAGACGCTCACCCGCGACGGGCACGTGAGCATCCGGGCCGCCGTCGAGCCCGCGCTGCTCGGCCTCCCGGTCGAGGCGCTCCTGTGGATCAGGACCCGCCCCGACGAGGTCGAGAAGGTGGGGCGGCTGCTCGTGGAGTCGCCGCTCGTGCGGTACGCGGCCGCGGTCATGGGTGAGCATCAGCTCCTGGTCGACGTGACGCAGCCGTCGAAGGCCGCGCTGTACGAGTTCCTGACCGCCTCGCCCTGGGTGCGGCATGTGGAGGCCGTGCAGTCGCATCTGGTGGTCGACGCGTTCAAGCGCAGCGGGGTGCAGTTCCCGACGTCCAGCAGACGCCCGTAACGCGCGGTGATGTGACTGAAATCTTCACAGGTGAAGGAGTCGCGTCCTAAAAGTTCATAGAGACTTGGGTGTTGACTGAAAAGGTCAGTGGCTTCAGTGTGGTGCACCACACGCGCCGCTGCCCCGGACCTGTCCGGCCCAGCACGGCGACGTCCCCGCGCCCGCTGCCCTAGGACTGCCATGCCCGCTTCCACCGGTCCCGCCGACTCCGCTCCCGTCCCGGACGAACTCTGCGCCCTCGACGCCGTCGACCTCGCGGCGCGTGTCCGCCGTGGTGAGCTGTCGGCCCGTGAGGTCGTCCGGGCCCACCTCGACCGCATCGAACGCCTCAACCCCGCCGTCAACGCGATCGTCACCCTCGACCCCGAGGGCGCGCTCGCCGCGGCCGCCGCCGCCGACGAGCGTCAGGCGCGCGGCGAGGAGCTCGGGCCGCTGCACGGCCTGCCCATCGCGTTCAAGGACACCCACCTCACCCGCGGCATGCGCACCACGCACGGCTCGCCCCTCTTCGCCGACCACGTCCCCGACGAGGACGAGCTGCTCGTGCGGCGCATCCAGGACGCGGGCGCCATCCGCATCGGGAAGACCAACGTCCCCGAGTTCGCGGCCGGTTCGCACACGTTCAACCCGGTGTTCGGCGCGACCAGGAACCCGTACGACACGAAGCGGTCGGCGGGCGGCAGCAGTGGCGGGGCCGCGGCCGCGCTCGCCGCCGGGTTCCAGCCGCTGGCCGACGGCAGCGACATGGGCGGCTCCCTGCGCAACCCGGCGTCCTTCTGCAACGTCGTCGGCCTGCGCCCCACCCCGGGCCGCGTCCCCTCGCACCCGGCCGGCAACCTGTGGGAGACCCTCGCCGTCGCCGGGCCCATGGGGCGAACCGTCGCCGACACCGCGCTGCTGCTGTCCGTCATGGCGGGGCCCGACCCGCGCGTCCCGATCTCCCTGGAGGGGCCGGGTGCCGCCTTCCGCACGCCGCTCGGGCGGGACGCGGCAGGGCTGCGCGTGGCGTTCTCGCCCGACCTCGGCGGACGCGTCGCCGTCGACCCCGACGTGCGCGACGTCTTCGAACGGCAGGCCAAGGTCTTCGAGGACCTCGGCTGCGTCGTCGTCGAGGACTGCCCCGACCTGGACGGCGCCGAGGACGTCTTCCGCACGCTGCGGGCCCAGGAGTTCAACCAGGGTCTCGGCGCGCTCCTCGACAGCGACCGCGCCTCCCTCAAGGACAGCCTCGTCTGGAACATCGAGGAGGGGCGGCGCCTGACCGGCGCCGACCTCGCCCGCGCCACCGCCGAGCACGCCCGCATCCACCTCGCCGCTGTCGGCTTCTTCGAGCGCTACGACGTCCTGGTCGCGCCCGTCAGCCAGGTCACCCCCTTCGACGTCGAGGCGGAGTACCCGACCGTCATCGACGGGCAGTCGCAGCACACCTATCTCGACTGGATGCGCTCGGCGTACTTCATCTCGGTCCTGGGCGCACCCGCCCTCTCCGTACCGGCCGGCTTCTCGGCCGCCGGTCTCCCCGTCGGCCTTCAGATCGTCGGCCCACCCCGCGCCGAGCGGACCGTGCTCGAGGTCGGCGCCGCCTACGAGGCCGCCACCGGACACGGACGCCGCCGCCCCTGTCTCGCCTAGCCGCACCTCTCGCAGCCGTATGGAGCCCTGATGAGAAAACCGCACGCGATCTGGGCCCTCGTGCCCGTACTGGCTTTCCTCAGCACGCCGTTCCTGCCCTTCGTCAACGGCCCGCACCTCTGGTTCGGCATCCCGTCCGTCCTCGCCTGGTGTCTGCTGTGGACGGCCGGTACGACGGCCTCGCTCGCCCTCGTCGAGCACCTCGCGCGCACCGACAACGAGCGCGCCGACCGCGACGAGGCCGAGGAGGCCACCGCATGAACACCACCATGACCATCACTCTCATCGGCATGGTCTCCATCGCCGTCGTCGGCGTGAGCGGGCGCAGACCGCGCAAGGGGGAACTCGGTGAATGGACGGTGGGGAAACGGAAGTTCTCCACCTTCACCACCTGGTTCCTCCAGGCCGGCGAGGCCTTCACGACCTTCAGCTTCCTCGGTCTCGCCGGTATCGCGTTCGGCGGGGGCGTCGCCGCCGCCTTCGCCCTGTGCTACCTCGCGATCAACTTCGTCCTGCAGTACTTCACCGCGCCCCGGATGCGGGAACTCGGGCGCAAGGGCGGCTACTTGACGCAGGCGGACTTCTTCACCGACCGCTACCGCAGCCCGCTGCTCGGCAAGGTCGTCGCCGTCGTCGGCGCGGTCTTCCTGCTGCCGTACCTCCAGCTCCAGATCACCGGCCTCGGCATGATCGTCCAGCTCGCCACCGGCAGCCGCACGGGCGGCAACCTCAGCATGGTCCTGGCGACCGTCCTCACCGTCGGCTTCGTCCTGTGGTCCGGCATCCGCGGCATCGCCCGCGTCGCCTACCTCAAGGACGCCCTGATGATCGTCGGGCTCCTGGTGCTGTTCATCGGCGTCGCGGTCTCCGTGAAGGGGGGCATCGGCGGCCTCTTCGAGACCGTACGGGACAGCCACCCGCAGCTCCTGACGCTCGACCAGGAGGGCTATGACGCCACCTTCTTCGTCACGGCCGTCATCATCTCCGGCATCGGCGGCGGACTCGGCACCATGGCCCATCTGTGGCCGCCGGTCCTCGCCGCCGGCAGCGGGCGGGCCCTGCGCAAGAACGCGGTCTGGCTGCCGCTCTACCAGATAGCCCTCGGCATCCCGGTGATCGTCGGTTTCGCCGGAATCCTGCTGGTGAAGCCGGGATCGCCCGCGAACTCCGTCGCCCTCACCCTCGCCGGCCAGACCCTGCCCGGCTGGCTCGTCGGCGTCGTGGCGGTCGCCGCGGCCTCGGCCGCCATGGTCCCCTCGGCGGCCATCGTCGTGGGCATCTCCAGCCTGCTGTCCCGCAATCTGCTGAGTGTGCGCAACGAACGTACGCAGCTGCGCACCAACCACCTCTGCGTGGTCGCGGCCGCCGCGCTCGCCCTGGTGCTCGGCCTGACCAGGCCCGGACTCCTGTCCGACCTGCTGCTGCTCACCTACGGAGGCCTCACCCAGCTCGCCCCGGCGATCGTCATGGGGCTGGCGAAGAAGGTCCGTCTGGATGCCGTGCCCGCACTGCTCGGCATCCTGACCGGCGTCGGGGCCCTGATCTGGCTCACCTTCGGGAGCGTGGACGTCGGCACGGTCGACACCGGGCTCATCGCGCTCGCCCTGAACCTGGTGGTGACGACGGCCGCCCAGCTCGTCGTGCGGTCCCGCTCCCTGGCCGCCGTACCGGCCGAGGCCAACTGACCGGCCGCCGGGCGCCGCCTCGCGGTGTGGGGCCGCGCACGGCGCCCGGCGGCCCGGGCCCTGCCGGTCGGCGGCAGGGCCCTACGTCACCCTCAACTCCTTCACGGGTTCGGGCTTTTCGCCCTCCTCGGTGACCCGTACGAACCGGGCCGTCTGCCCCGGTGCGAAGGCCCGCCACGCCGCCCCGTCGGCCGACGTCGTCACCGCGTACGCGCGCGTGCCCGTCACGTCGACGCCGGAGACCTTCCCCGTCCGGCCGAGGTCGACCGTGAGGGAGGCGTGCGCGGTCGCCGGCTGCCAGGCGGTGACCGGGTTGCCGTCCACCGCCGCCTCCGCGTACAGGCCTGGCTCCTCGGACGTCGCCGTCGTGGTGCGGCAGCGGGCCAGGTCGGAGGTGGGTTCGAGGTCGGGGCGCCGGGTGCGCAGGACGAGCCCGCCGCGGTCGACCGTGGCGCGTCCGGCGGGCGTGACGACGGGGAAGGGCTCGCCCGCGGTCAGCCTGACCGTCGTGCGCTCCGGCCCGATCGCGATGTCGTACGTGCGTCCGCGCCAGGTCAGCCCGCGCAGCGTCACGCCCCTGCCGAGCTGCGGCGGCAGCGACGGGTCCAGGCGCAGGGCGTCCTCCTCCAGGCGAAGGCCGGTCAGGCCGTGCGTGAACACCTGGAGGAAGCCGCCCTTCCCGGTCAGGAAGTCCTGAGCGGGCGTGCCCGCGAGCGGGTCGCTGGATCCCGCCTTCGTGCCGCGCGCCTCCGAGAACAGCCCGAACGGCTCACGGAAGAAGGGCTTCGAGGCGCGCCGCAGGAACGTGTACGTCGCACAGCCCGGCTCCCCGATCGACGCGGCGGCCACCGCGTGCACGGAGTCCGTCATCGCGGGCCCGTCCGGGTCGGTGTGCGCGACGTAGTAGTCGAGGGTCGCCGCCGCCGCGCCCTTCGGCATCGGCTTCCAGTCCAGCGGGTACAGCAGCAGGACCGCGTCGGCCTGCTTGATCGTCGAGCCGTTGTAGCCCTCGTACTGGAGGAAAATCTTGCGCTTCGGGTCGTACGGGATGCGGAGCCCGTCGGCGATGGCCGTCCACGCGGCAGGGGGCGCGGCGCCCACGAGCCGGGCGGCGCGGGCGGCGGAGCGCAGGGCAGTGGCCGCGACGGCGTTCGTGTAGACCCCGTCGTCGACGCCGTTGCTGTACTCGTCGGGGCCCGCGACGTCCTTGATGGAGTACGAGCCGTCGGCGTTCTTCGTGACGCGTGAAGTCCAGTACTGGGCAAGGCCCTCGAGGAGCGGCCAGCCGCGCGAGCGCAGCCAGGCGCGGTCACCCGTGGCCAGGTAGTACTGCCAGGCGGCGAGCGCGATGTCGCCCTGGAGGTGATTCTGGGTGACGCAGTGCGGCGGGTACCAGCTCTGGCACTCCGTCCACAGGGCGCCCCGGCTCGCGCTGGTCCACGGGTACATGAGGCCCTTGACCGACGTCTTGAGGGCGTTGTCGGCGGCCGCCTCGCGCGTGCGGTAGCGGTACTCGAGGACGGGGCGCGCCAGGTCGGGCCGGTCCGCGAGCAGCACGGGGAACATCCACGTCTCGGCGTCCCAGAAGATCATGCCCGCGTAGGCGTCGCTGGTGAGCCCGGCGGGCGCGATGCTGTCTCGGCCACCGGCGCGCACCGCCGTGAGGAGCCCGTACCGCGCGGCCCGCACCTGCTGCTGGATCTCGGGCCGGTCCGGCACCTCGATGTCCGACGTCCACAACTTCCGCCAGTGCGCGGTGTGTTCGCGGAACAGGTCGGCCCATCCGGCCGCGGCCGCCCGCTGGGAGGCGCCGACGGCCGAGTCGTGCGGGGTGCGGGAGGTCAGCGCGGTGTCCACGCCGACGTACTTGGTGACGGTGTACCCGCGGCCGGTGTCGACGGAGAACGTGGCGGACTGCTGGTTCGTCAACGTGCTGGTGCGACCCGCCGTGCGGGTGCGGCCGGGGGCGCGCAGGGTGGAGGCGACGACGCCGTCCTGACGGGTGCCGTCCGTGCGGAAGCCCACCGCCATCGTGCGTTTGCCCGCGGGGCCGCCGCCGGTGGGCGCGATCCGGCGGGCGCCGCGGCCGTCGATCCGGTCGGTGACGGTCGCCTCTCCACTCCAGTGCGGCGTGACGCGCAGCCGCACGGCTCCGGTGTGCGGGTGTGCGCGGTCGGTCAGCACGTCGTACGTCAGGTCGGTGCGCCGGCCGTCCTTGTGCGTCCAGGTCAGCGACGTACGGACGAATCCGCAGCGCAGGCTGAGGGTCTGCCGGTAGTGCGAGATCCGGCTGCCGGGGCCGTACGTCTCGTCGCCCACCGTCAGGTCGAGCGCGGTCCAGTTCGGCAGCGCGGCGATGGCCTCGCGGTGCGCCGTGTTCTCGGGCCCGCGCGCGTAGAGCCCGGTGGTGAACGCCCCGTCGTAGCGCGGCGTGTAGAGCGGCCAGCCGGTCTTGCCGCCGGGCTCGGCGTAGCCCGCGCCGGACGGGGGGACGCGCACGCCGAGATATCCGTTGCCGGTGTACGCGTGATAGGTGTTCGCGGGGTCGATACGGGTGGTGGCCGGGGCCCAGGCGGGGTCGCCGGTGCAGGATTCGGAGGCCTGCGAGGCCTTGGAGGGGGAGCCCGCGGGCGCGGGGGCGGATGCCGGGCCGGGGCCGGGCGTCGCCAGGGCCGCGCCCGGTGAGGCGCCGAGCACCGCGAGCGCGAGGAGGACGGTGAGGCGGGCGGGGGATCGGCGGGATCGGGTCACGCAACCGACGATGCGGGCGGCTCCGGCCGGGAGTCGGGCAACCCGCGACGGAGGTCCCACGGATGGCGGGGGTGCCGCTTGCCGCGCCCTGCGTCGAGGGGCGGTCGACGGCCGGTCGAAGGTCGCTCGAGGCCAGGGCGTAAGGATTCCCTTACCTGGAGAAACTCCCTGCGTAAAGGCTTGCGGCCGTGTATGTCATCACTTCGAGTGATTCTTTGGCCTTTGCTTGCGGCGCACAACCCAGGGTTGCCACGCTGTTGCTGTCTGTCAATCTGATGGGTCGCCATGGGTCTTAGGGAGTGCAGCCAGTGACATTCGGTGAGCAGCCGGCGTATCTGCGCGTCGCGGGTGATCTTCGCAGGAAGATCGTCAATGGATCGCTGCCACCGCACACCCGCCTCCCCTCACAGGCCAGGATCCGCGAGGAGTACGGCGTCTCGGACACCGTCGCCCTCGAAGCCCGCAAGGTGCTGATGGCCGAAGGACTCGTCGAGGGACGCTCGGGGTCGGGCACGTATGTGCGCGAGACGCCGGTCCCGCGCCGCGTCGCCCGCTCCGGATACCGGCCGGTCAGCGGCTCCACCCCCTTCAAGCAGGAGCAGGCCGACGAGACGGCGCGCGGCACCTGGGAGTCCCGCAGTGAGCAGGCCGAGGCGAGCGGCGCCATCGCCGAGCGCCTCGACGTCCGCGCCGGAGACCGCGTGATGTGCACGAAGTACGTCTACCGGGACGCGGGAGAGGTCATGATGCTCTCCACCTCCTGGGAGCCCCTGGCGGTCACCGGGCGCACCCCCGTGATGCTCCCGGAGGAAGGCCCTCTCGGCGGCTGCGGCGTCGTCGAGCGCATGTCCGCCATCGACGTGATCGTGGACAACGTGACGGAGGAGGTCGGCGCCCGCCCCGGCCTCGCCGAGGAGCTCATGGCGCTCGGCGGAGTGCCCGGCCATGTCGTCCTCGTCATCCAGCGCACGTACTTCGCGTCGGGCAGACCGGTCGAGACGGCGGACGTCGTCGTCCCCGCCGACCGGTACCGGATCGCATACCACCTGCCCGTGAAGTGACCGATAGGCGAACGCCCTGTCCGCGGGGTGTGACCGCGACTTAACGCGCCGCCGCCTCCCGTAACACCGGGGCAATCACCGGCCGCCCCGCGTTGTCATGCACGGCTCCTAACTTCCGTCCGTACCCGCAATCGGCCGGACGACAGGAACCCTCATGACGGACACGGTCACCCGTGACACAGAGGCAGCCGCGCCACGGCGCAGGTACGCCAAGCTCGCCGCGGACGAGAGCCGCGAGGACTTCTCGCTGCGCTACGCGCCCCACTCGTACCGGCGCTGGTCACCGACCATGGTCGCGTCCACCGCGCTCGGCGGCATCGCCTACCTCGCCGACTTCGCGATCGGCGCCTCCATCGTCTTCACGTACGGCTTCACGAGCGGGCTCGCCTCGATCCTGTGCGCGGCGACGATCATCTTCCTGACCGGCATCCCCATCGCCCGCGCCTGCGCCAAGTACGGCCTGGACATGGACCTCATCACCCGGGGCGCGGGCTTCGGCTACTTCGGCTCGACGCTCACGTCCCTCATCTACGCCTCGTTCACCTTCATCTTCTTCGCACTCGAAGGCTCGATCATGGCGCAGGCCATGCATGAGGTGGTCGGACTGCCGCTGCCTGTCGGCTACTTGCTGACCACGCTCATCGTCATCCCGATCGTCTTCCGCGGCATGGGCGCCCTCGCCAAGGTGCAGGCGTGGACGCAGCCGGTCTGGCTCATCGGGCTCGTCCTGCCCTTCGTGATCCTGGCCTTCCACGCGCCGGGCTCCTTCGGCGACTTCACCCACTTCGGCGGCACGGAGGGCGCGGGCAGCGGGTTCTCCTGGCTCGGCTTCGGCCTCGGCACCGGCGTCGCGCTCTCCCTCATCGCGCAGATCGGCGAGCAGGCCGACTATCTGCGATTCATGCCGGCGAAGACCGAGCAGAACCGGAAGCGATGGAATCTGGCCGTTCTGGCGGCCGGGCCCGGCTGGGTGGTCATCGGCGCCGCGAAACAACTCGGCGGCGCGCTCCTCGCGTTCGTGGCCCTCGAAGCAGTCGGCAAGACCCACGCGCTGGAACCCATCGCGCCGCAGGTCGAGGCCCTCAAGCCGTGGCTCGGCTCGGTCGCGCTGCCCGCCGCCGCGCTCTTCGTGGTCGTCTCCCAGATCAAGATCAACGTGACCAACGCCTACAGCGGCTCGCTGTCCTGGTCGAACTTCTTCTCCCGCATCACCCACCGGCACCCGGGCCGCGTCTGGTACATCTTCCTCAACCTCGCCATCGCGCTCACGCTGATGGAGATGAACATGTTCGCGGCCCTGAACAAGCTGCTCGGCTTCTACTCGAACGTGGGCATCGCCTGGATCGCGGCCGTCGCCGCCGACCTCGTCATCAACAAGCGGGTCGGCTGGAGCCCCAAGTACATCGAGTTCAAGCGGGCCTATCTGTACGCCGTGAACCCGGCCGGCTTCGGCGCCATGGTGATCGCGTCGACCGTCTCGATCGTCGCGTTCTTCGGGGTGTTCGGTGCGTACGCGGAGGCCTTCTCGACGTTCATCGCGGCCGGACTCGCCCTGACGCTCTGCCCGTTGATCGCCTGGGCCACCAAGGGCAAGTACTACCTGGCCAGGCCCAACCCCGTGAACGGCCCCGACGCCGAGATCGCCGACATCACGGCGACCCACACGTGCAGCGTCTGCGAGACGGCCTACGAACTCCCCGACATCGCGGACTGCCCCGTCCGGTCGGGCCCGATCTGCTCGCTGTGCTGCTCGCTCGACGCGGAGTGCGGCGACGTCTGCCGCAAGGAGCCGCAAGCGGGTCCGGTGCTCATGCCGATGCCGACAGTGCGTACGGGCTGACGCCCGGAGCGGGAGGCCACGGAACGTCCAGGGGGCGCACTCTTCGGAGTGCGCCCCCTTTGGATTGGCTGGTTGCTATCTCTTTGTGCCAATGCGTATCCGCTGCGTGAAGGTCAGGCGTACGCTCGGGCATATGCGTAGTGGGGTTTCCTCAGAAAGCGGGGCGCTGTGCGAGCCGGGGTCGGGGAGTGGAGGGGCGAGATGAACGAGGGCGCGACCACGCTTGTGTGGCTCGTCATACGCCAGGACGACAACGGCAATCGCTATCGCGTCGGCAGGTACGCGACCAGGGCGGAAGCCCAGCAGATCGCCGACAGTCTCGATGACCGCGGCCACAAGCAGCTCTACTGGGTCGAGCGTCTCGGCCAGGCGCAGAACGGCACCGCGCGCTGACGTTCCCGTCCGCGGCCGTAGGCTCCGGCACATGACTGAACCGACCGTCGTCGTCGCGGCGGCCCTCCACGACAGCGGCCGCCTGCTCGCCGCACGACGCAGTGCGCCCCCCGAACTGGCGGGCCGCTGGGAACTCCCCGGCGGCAAGGTCGAACCCGGCGAGGACCCGGAGCGGGCGCTCGTACGGGAACTGCGCGAAGAGCTCGGGATCGGAGCCGAACTCGTGGCGCGCGTCCCGGGGGAGTGGCCCCTGAAGCCCGGATATGTGCTGCGGGTATGGACGGCGCGCCTGCTGTCCGGCCGGCCGCGCCCCCTGGAGGACCACGACGACCTGCGCTGGCTCGGGCCCGAGGAGATCTGGTCCGTGGGCTGGCTCGACCAGGACGTGCCGGCGGTGAAGGCGGTGCTCGCGGCGCGGCAGCCGTGACCCGTAAGCCGGGGACCGGTCCGCAGGGCCCGCCGTGCTGCGGGTTGTGCCCCCGTCGTACCGCCGGCCGGGCCCCACGTGCTCCGTTCGCGGAGTGTTCGCGTGAGACGGTAGCTCCCACGCCCACCCGGGTATATGCCGATTAACCCTACGAAATCGGACGGGTTCCGAAGGGGCGGACGGGGTTCTACTGCTGCCTGGGAAGTGATCGGCGTGATCGACACCGACGGGGAGTGCGCCGAGTGGGTCTTCCCCGAGGAGCCGGGCGCAGTCCGTTCCGCTCGTGCCGCGGTCCGCGGCCAGCTCGGCGTCTGGGATCTCGATTCGCTCGGCGATGTCACCGAACTGCTCGTCAGTGAGCTGGTGACCAACGCCCTCCGGCACGCTTCCGGCCCCATCGGCGTACGTCTCCTGCGGTCGGCGGAGCCGGCCCACACCCTGCGGGTGGAGGTCTCCGATCCTCTTCCGGATCCACCGCTGGAGCGGGTCGCGGGACCGGACGAGGAGAGCGGACGGGGGCTCCAGCTGGTCGCGGGGTCCGCGCGGCGGTGGGGGACGCGGCCCGGCGACACGGGCAAGACGGTGTGGTTCGAACTGTCGCTGCCCGGCCGGCACTGACGGGCGGCCGGAAAGTGCGGCTGGACCCGGCGGCCGGAACCGATGGTGCCGCGCCGGTTAAGAGGAACCCTCCCTGGTTAGGAGACAGGGAGCATGCCGACCGGCGATGAGGCCGGCCAGGAAAAGGCACGGAACAGTCGCGGATCTGGTTGCCGTCCCGTTATGCGGGGACGGGCCAAAAAGCGTCGGGACCGTGGTGTGATCGTGAACACCGTGTTGCGCGGCTCCGTAGTGCTGGATACTGCGGGCAGCCGCCCCGGTGACCGGTGCCGGACGCGGTGAGCTGGAGGGGACGGTTCGCGTGAGCGAGATACCAGCGAAGGCCAGTGCGTCCGAGGACACCTCGGGCGGGACGCCCGCGCGCGATGCGGCAGACCCGCCCCGGGCCGAGACATGGCAGAGCAGTCCGCCCGGCTCCATGTACGACTACATCAAGGTCGCCTCCTTCTCCATCGGCCCCGACGGCCTGGTCGACCAGTGGAGCCGGCGCGCCGCGCAGCTCTTCGGCGTCTCCGCGCAGGAAGCCGTGGGCAAGGACCCCATCGAGGCCTTCGTCTCCACGGAACTGCGCGAACGCGGCCACCGCAAGATGGCGGAGATCCTCGACGGCCGCGAGTGGACCGGCGTCGTCCCCTTCCGGATGCCGAGGGGCCGGCGGCCGGACTCGGTCGGCACCGGGTCCGACGAGCGCGATCCGCACGTCCCTGACCGGCACGGCCCCGAGCCGTATACGGAGGGCATCGCCGAGGTCTATGTGATGCCGACCGAGACGGAGTCCGGCGAGCGCGCCGCCGTCTGCATCGTCGTCGATGTCCGCGCCCTGCGCCGTATCGAGACGGATCTCGCCGCGTCGCAGGCCATTTTCGGCCAATCTCCCTTCGGCTTCCTGCTGTTCGGCACCGACCTGAAGGTGCAGCGGGCCAACCGGCCGTTCGCCGCCGTCTTCGGCGGCCGGGCCGACGACCACCGCGGCCGCACCGTCCACGACTATCTGCCCCGCGGCGAGGCCGACCGCGTGCAGGCCGCGCTGCGCCGCGTCCTGGAGACCGGCGATTCCGTCACCGACATGCAGCTCGTCGGGCCCGCGCCCGACTCCGCCGAGCGCCGCCACTGGTCGATCAACCTCTACCGCGTGCACAGCGGCAGCGGCCGGCCCATCGGCGTCGCCGGGCTCGCCACCGACGTCACCCGGCGGCACGCCGCCGCCCGCGAGGCGGCACACGCCCGCCGCAACCTCGCCCTCCTCAACGAGGCGGGCGCCCGCATAGGAAACTCGCTCGACCTGGAGACCACCGCCCGCGAGCTCCTCGACGTCGTCGTCCCCGGCTTCTGCGACCTCGCCTCCGTCGACCTCTACCAGGGCCTCCTCGCGGGCGACGAGTCGGCGCTCAACAGCCGCAGCCTCGCCGACGGCAGCGCCGAGCTGCGCAGGGTCGCCGCCGCGAGCGCCGTCGCCGACGTGCCGTACCTCGAGGCGTCCGGCGGTGACGGGGTCGTCGAGGTCGGAGCGGTCCACCGTTACGCCTTCAACTCGCCCTGCGCGGACGCCCTGCGCACCGCCCGCCCCCAGTTCGTCCCCGCCGCGTCCGGCGGCCTCGTCCAGTCCACGCTGGCCGTGCCGATGGTCGCCCACGACACCGTCGTCGGCCTCGCGCGCTTCGCCCGCACGAAGGGCAGCGAGCCCTTCAACGACCGCGACCGCGCCCTCGCCGTGGAACTCGCCGCCCGCGCCGCCGTCTGCATCGACAACGCCCGCCTCTACCGGCGTGAGCACGAGCGCGCCCTGATACTCCAGCGGTCGCTGCTCCCGCCGGACGACCCCGAGGCGTCCGGCCTCGACATCGCCTGCCGCTACCTGCCGGGCAACGCGGCCACCGAGGTCGGCGGCGACTGGTTCGACGTCATCGAGCTGCCGGGGCACAGAACCGCGCTCGTCGTCGGCGACGTCATGGGCCGCGGCCTGCGCGCGGCCGTCGCCATGGGTGAACTGCGCACCGCCGTAAGGACCCTGGCCCTCCTCGACCTCGAACCCGCCGAGGTGCTCTCCGCGCTCGACGAGATCGCCCGTGGCCTCGGCGCGCCCGGCGGCCCGTCGTCGCCGGCCCTCGGCCCCCGCGGCGGCGTCCAGCAGGCCACCCGCGCCGCCCGCAGAACCGGCGACGCCGACCTGTCCGAGGTCTACCTCGCCACCTGCGTGTACGCGGTCTACGACGCCGTGACCCGGCGCTGCACCTTCGCCAACGCGGGCCATCTGCCGCCCGTCCTGGTCGAGCCCGGCGAAGGCGCGCTCATGCTCGACGTACCGCCGGGGATGCCGCTCGGCGTCGGCGGGGAACCCTTCGAGGAGGTCGAGGTCGAGCTGCCCGAGGGCTCACTCCTCGCCCTCTACACCGACGGGCTCGTGGAGTCCCGCGACCATCCCCTCGACGAGGGCCTCTCCGCGTTCCGCAGCGCCCTGGACGATCCCTCGCCCGCGCTCGAAGACGTCTGCGACCACGTGCTGGCCACGCTCGACACGCACCACGGCGAGGACGACATCGCGCTGCTCATGGCCCGGGTGCAGGGCCTGCCGGCCGACGCCGTCGGCGACTGGACGCTGCCGCGCGAGCCGCGCTCGGTGGGCCGCGCCCGCGAGTTCACCCGCGCCAAGCTCACCGAATGGGACCTGGAGCCGCTCGTCGACACGACGGAACTCCTGGTCAGCGAGCTGGTCACCAACGCTCTGCGGTACGGCGAGGGCGACATCAGGCTGCGCCTCCTGCTCGACCGCACCCTCGTGTGCGAGGTGTGGGACGCGGGCCTCGTCCAGCCGCGCCGCCGCCGCGCCCGCGACACGGACGAGGGCGGCCGCGGGCTTCAGCTCGTCGGCCTGCTCAGCGCGTCCTGGGGCTCGCGCAGGACACCGCGCGGCAAGACCGTCTGGTTCGAACTCCCGCTGCCCGACGGCGACTCGGCGGCCGTGGACCCGACGGAGGCGCTGCTCAGCCTGTACTGACCGGCGCCGCCGTCCCGCCGCTACGCGGACGTCTTGAGCGCCGCCAGGCGCGCCTCGATCTCGGCCGTGTCGCCCAGGCCTTCCAGCTGCTCGAACTGCGCGTCGAGCGACGAGTCGGCGAGCTCCTGCTTGCCCAGTGCCCTGGCCTCCTCGCGGCGCACCTTCTCCTCGAAGCGGCTCAGCTCGCTCGTCGGGTCGAGGACGTTGATGTTCCTGGCGGCGTCCATCATCTGGTTCTGGGCCTGCGCCGTCTTCGAGCGCGCCACCAACTGGTCGCGCTTCGACTGGAGTTCGACCAGCTTCGTCTTCATCTGGTCGAGGCCGGACTTCAGCTTTCCGACGACCTCGTTCTGCGCGGTGATCGTCGGCTCGGCGTCCGCCGCCTCCTTCTCGGAACTCAGCTGCCGCCCGAGCGCCACCTTGGCGAGGTTGTCGAACTTGTCTGCCTCCGCCACGCTGCCCGCCCCCCGCAGCTCGTCGGCCTTCTTGCTCGCGGCGAGCGCCTTGCGGCCCCACTCGCCGGCCGCTTCTACGTCCTCCTTGTGGTCCTGCTCCATCATCCGCAGATTGCCGATGGTCGCCGCCACGGCCTGCTCGGCCTCGGCGATGTTGTTCGAGTAGTCACGGATCAGCTGGTCGAGCATCTTCTGCGGGTCCTCGGCACCGTCCAGAAGGGCGTTGATGTTCGCCTTCGCGAGCTGGGTGACGCGGCCGAGAACGGTCTGCTTGGTCATGAGAGTGCTCCTTGTACAAGGGAGTTACGCAGGAACTGGGTGAATGCCGCCGGGTCAGAACCGTCCCCCGCCGCCCCTGCGGCCACGGGTCCCGCCCCCGCCGAAACTCCCCGGACCGGCGCCGCCGAACCCGCCCCCGAAGCCCCCGCCCCCGCCGAACCCACCACCGCCACGACCGCCGCCCAGGAGTTCGCCGAGGATGATCCCGCCGAGCACCGCGCCTCCCATGCCCCCGCCACCACGCCCGCCGCCCCCGCCGTACGGATTCCCGAAGGACCGCACATCCTGCTCGGCGAGCTGCTGCGCCTGCCGGGCCAGCGCGTCGGCCCGCTGGGCACCGGCCAGGGCGGCCGTGGGATCCGCCTCCGCCGTCGTCCGGACGTACTCCAGGTGCCGCTGCGCCTCTGCCAGGCGCGTACGGGCCTCGCTGCCGACCGCCCCGCGGTGCGTGGTGATGAAGTCCGACGCGGCGCCGACGCTGCTGCGGGCCGTGAGTTCCGCCTGGTCGAGCAGGGAGCGTGCGCGGGCCGAGCCCGACTCGCGTTCGCGCGCCTCGTCCAGGGACGCGTCGAGCGCCGAGTCGGCCTCCTCCACGCGGCGCAACGCGTCGATCGGGTCGTAGGGGCCGGCGGCCATCTCCTTGCGCACGCCCGCGGCGACGGTCCGCACGCGCGCGATGCGCCCGCGCAGATCGGCCGTGGACGCGCCCTCGGCCGTCCCTTCGAGCAGTCCTTGGGCGTCCGCGAGGTCGGAGTCGGACTCGGTGAGCGCGGACGGCAGCTTCTCGGCGGCCTCGGCCAGCTCGTGGCCGAGCCGGTCGATCGCGTCCACGAAGGTGCCCGCCTGGTCGACGGCCGACTCGGCGGCCCGCAGGAACACCGCGGCCCTGCCGTTGTCGCCCGCGTCGACGCCCGTACGCGCCTGTTCGAGGTTCGTCCTGGCGAACACCAGCCGGTCCTTGGCCTGCTCGATATTGCCCGCCACGGGAACCAGCGCGGACGGTGCGTAGCGGGCGCCGAGCGCCGTCAGCGTCTCCTCGGCCGTCGTGGTGCGGGTGGCCAGGTCACGGGAGGCGCGCTCCGCGTGCGCGAGGGCGTCGGGGGCGGTGCGCTCCAGGGCCCGCAGCCGGTCGAAGTCCGCGGCCTCGGCGTCGAGCCTGCGCCCCGCCTCGGTGCAGCGGTTGATGATCTCGTCCAGCATCTGCCGCTTCGTCGCGTCGTCCTCGGGGTACGCGTCGTCGAGCTGCTGACGCAGCCGGAAAGCCGCCGTCAGCTCCGACTGCGCATACGCCACCGCCTCGGTGAACGGCTTGACGGCCTCCTCGCCGAACTGCGCGGTGGCGAAGCCGAGTTCCTCCGTGCTGGTGCGGATCGAGTCGTCGCTCTCCACCAGCATCTGCCTGGCCTGTTTGTCCAGCTCGGGCAGCGGTGTGACCCGCGGCCCCGTGCCCCCGCCGCCCCAGCCGCCGCCGGGGGTGGTGCGGGTATGCGTACGCCTCTTGCGCCGGGTGTACGCGAACGCCGCGACGGCACCCGCGCCGCCGACCACGATGAGGGGCAGGGCGAGATCGGCCGCGCTGGGACGCGTGTCCGAGCCGCCGGGGTCGGCCGGGCCCGGGGTGATCGTCGGAGTGGGGACCGGGCTGCCCGCGAGAGTGGCGGAGATGCCGTCGGCCGCGCCGATCGCGGCGCCCGCCCAGTCGTTCCTGCGCAGCGCCGGTTCGATCGCGGTCTGCGCGATGTCCTTGAGCTGCGCGTCGGTGAGCTGCGAGTCCTGGTCGACGGAGTAGGCGTACTGCCGGTCGTGCGTGGCCACGGCGAGGAGTACGTCGTTGAGGCCGAGGCCGTTTTTGGAGGCCGTGTCGTCGGCCCAGTCCTGGGCGGAGCGGCCGGAGAAGTCGCGTACATAGACCACGAAGAGCTGGGTGTTGCGCTTGCTGTCGAGCGAGTCGAGGGCCGAGGCGACCTCGGGCTCACGGTCCCGGAGGGCGTCCACCTTGTCGGTGATCTGGCCGGTTCTCGACAGGGTGACGGGGTCGTCGGCGCGGGCGGCAGTGGCGGGCAGCAGCACCCAGCACAGCGCGAGCAGGGCGGCCACGGCCGACCGCGCGGCTATCCGTACCGGACGGGGGCGACTCGGAGGCGGCGTCACAGTTGGGAGCGTATGACCGGATCTGGGGTACCGCGACCGGGATCGGCCCGGTCCGGTTGTGGCGAATCCGCATTGTTATCGCCGGCCCTTCCGGCAAAACCGCTGCTCAACGTAGGTTTCCGGCATGGAGAACGGACCCTGGGCCGCGGGCGGCGCGATCGGCGAGCCGGAGCTTGTGGTGTCCGGACCCGCCGGCTCCCCGGTCCGGCCGGATCCCCTCGACGGCCCCCAGCGGTGCAGGGGGCGGCGCCCTCTCGGCGCGCTGCTCGTCGGCGCGCTCGCCGCGTCCGCCGTCTGGGGCGCCGGCCTGTACGCGTTCGGCGCGCAGGGCCCCGACCTCAGGGGCTACCGAGTGAGCGACCGCCTCTGTTCCCTCCTCGCGATACCCCATCTCGCCACGGTCTTCGACCGCGGATCCCGCTGGGAGTCCACGCGGAGCAGCAGCGAGGCGGTGGACACGGCGGACTGCTCGGGGGACCTGGAGCGCAAGGAGGGCGCGGCGCGCGCCGCCACGCTCTCCGCGTCCGTGGTCCTGCACAAGCGGACCGACCCCGGCGCGGAGTTCGAGGCGGCGCGCACGACGGCCGCCGAGCGGATCCCGGGTCGGGCCGAGGTGCGTACGGCGAAGGGTCTGGGCGACCGGGCGTACACGGTCGTCCATGGCCGGACGGCGACAGTCCACGTCCTGGACGGCGACGCGGAGTTCACCCTGAGCGTGAGCGCCGGACCGTCCGCGGGACGCGTCACACCGGAGCGGCTGCGGCCGCTCGTGGCGGGGGACGCCGCCGCGCTGATGCGCCGGGTCGGCTCGCGCTAGCGCGGCTCAGGAGGACGACCTCCGTCGGATCTTGTTCCCCAGCCAGACCACCGGGTCGTATTTGCGGTCGACAGCTCGCTCCTTCAGGGGGATCAGGGCGTTGTCCGTGATGTGGATGCCCTCCGGGCAGACCTCCGTGCAGCACTTCGTGATGTTGCAGTAGCCGAGGCCGTGGTCCTCCTGGGCCGTGCGCTTGCGGTCGAGGCCGGAGTCCGACGCCGCGTCGAGAGGGTGCATGTCCAGCTCCGCGACCCGCATCAGGAAGCGCGGGCCCGCGAACACCGCCTTGTTCTCCTCGTGGTCGCGCACCGCGTGGCACGTGTCCTGGCACAGGAAGCACTCGATGCACTTGCGGAACTCCTGCGAGCGGTCCACGTCCTCCTGCTGCATGCGGTACTCGCCCGGGCCGACCCCGGCCGGCGGGACGAAGGCCGGGATCTCCCGGGCCTTCGCGTAGTTGAAGCCGACGTCCGTGACGAGGTCGCGGACCACGGGGAAGGCGCGCAGTGGCGTCACCGTGATGACCTCCTCGCGGTCGAAGACCGACATGCGGGTCATGCACATCAGGCGGGGCCGGCCGTTGATCTCCGCCGAGCACGAACCGCACTTGCCCGCCTTGCAGTTCCAGCGGACCGCGAGGTCGGACGCCTGGGTCGCCTGGATCCTGTGGATGATGTCGAGGACGACCTCGCCGTCGTTCACCTCGACGGAGAAGTCCGTCAGGCCACCGCCCTCGGCGTCCCCGCGCCAGACCCTGAAACGCGCATCGTACGAACTCACTCGTACAGCTCCTCTTCGGCGAGGTACTTGACCAGCTCTTCCTTCTCGAAGAGGGCGAGCAGGTCCGGGCGGATGGGCTCGGTGGTCTCGTGCACGAGGTCGATCTGTCCCCGCACCGGATCCGTGGCCGCGAGGCCGCCGGTCGGATCGACGAGCCGGCACAGCAGGTTGGTGCGCCGCCAGCCGCGGTCCATCGTCGGGTGGTCCTCACGGGTGTGGCCGCCGCGCGACTCCGTACGCTCCAGCGCGGCGCGCGCGATGCACTCGCTGACGAGCAGCATGTTGCGCAGGTCGAGCGAGAGGTGCCAGCCGGGGTTGAACTGACGGTGCCCCTCCACCCCGGCCCGTCGCGCCCGCAGCCGCAGCCCGGCGAGCCGGTCGAGCGCCTCGGCCATCTCCTCCTCGCGGCGGATGATGCCGACCAGATCGTTCATCGCCTGCTGGAGCTCCTGGTGGAGCGTGTACGGGTTCTCGGCGACGCCCCCGTCCGCGGGACCCTCCGCGGAGAACGGGCGCAGCGCCTCCGCCGCCGCCGTGTCGACCTGGACCGAGTCGATGGCGGGCCGCTCGTCGAGCCCGGCGGCGTACTGCGCCGCGTGCAGTCCGGCGCGGCGGCCGAAGACGAGGAGGTCGGAGAGCGAGTTGCCGCCGAGGCGGTTCGAGCCGTGCATGCCGCCCGCCACCTCACCGGCCGCGAACAGGCCCGGCACGCCGCGCGCCGCCGCCGTGTCCGAGTCGACGGCGATGCCGCCCATCACGTAGTGACAGGTCGGGCCGACCTCCATCGGCTCGGCCGTGATGTCGACGTCCGCCAGCTCCTTGAACTGGTGGTACATCGACGGCAGCCGGCGCCGGATGCGCTCGGCCGGCATGCGCGTGGAGACGTCGAGGAAGACGCCGCCGTGCGGGGAGCCGCGGCCCGCCTTCACCTCGGAGTTGATGGCGCGCGCCACCTCGTCGCGGGGGAGCAGCTCGGGCGGGCGCCGGTTGTGGTCCGGGTCGTCGTACCAGCGGTCGCCCTCGTCCTCCGACTCGGCGTACTTCTCCTTGAAGACGTCGGGGACGTAGTCGAACATGAACCGCTTGCCCTCGGAGTTGCGCAGGACCCCGCCGTCGCCGCGCACCGACTCCGTGACGAGGATGCCCTTCACCGACGGCGGCCAGACCATGCCCGTCGGATGGAACTGCACGAACTCCATGTTCAGCAGCGGCGCCCCGGCGAGCAGCGCGAGTGCGTGGCCGTCGCCCGTGTACTCCCACGAGTTCGACGTCACCTTGAAGGACTTGCCGATGCCGCCCGTCGCCAGCACCACGCTCGGCGCCTCCAGGACGAAGAAGCGGCCGCTCTCGCGCTCGTAGCAGAACGCGCCGGAGACGCGGTCACCGTCCTTGAGCACGCGGGTGACCGTGCACTCCTGGAAGACCTTGAGGCGTGCCTCGTAGTCGCCGAACTCCTTGAAGTCCTCCTGCTGGAGCGCCACGATCTTCTGCTGGAGCGTGCGGATCAGCTCCAGGCCCGTGCGGTCACCGACGTGCGCGAGGCGCGGGTACTCGTGCCCGCCGAAGTTGCGCTGCGAGATCCGGCCGTCCGCCGTCCGGTCGAACAGGGCGCCCCAGGTCTCCAGCTCCCAGACCCGGTCGGGTGCTTCGCGCGCGTGCAGCTCGGCCATCCGCCACTGGTTGAGGAACTTGCCGCCGCGCAGCGTGTCCCGGAAGTGGACCTGCCAGCTGTCGCCGGAGTTCACATTTCCCATCGCCGCGGCGATGCCGCCCTCGGCCATCACGGTGTGCGCCTTGCCGAAGAGGGACTTGCAGATCACGGCCGTACGCGCGCCGCGCTCGCGCGCCTCGATCGCCGCGCGCAGGCCGGCGCCGCCCGCCCCCACCACGACAACGTCCCACTGCTGCCGCTCCACTTGAGACATCAGAAGTGCCACCCCATCTAGAAGAAGCGCGGATCGTCGAAGGCGCCGGACGCCAGCAGGAACACGTAGAAGTCGGCGAGCGCGACGCTGATCAACGACGCCCAGGCAAGCAGCATGTGACGGTGGTTCAACTTTCCGACCCACTGCCACATCCGGTAGCGCACCGGGTGCTTGGAGAAGTGCTTGAGCTTGCCGCCGACGATGTGCCGGCACGAGTGGCAGGACAGGGTGTACGCCCAGATCAGCGTGATGTTCAGCAGGAAGACGAGCGTGCCGAGACCCATGTGGCCCCACTCGTACTGCTCGTTGCGGAACGAGAGCACGGTGTCGTACGTCAGGATTCCCGCCACGAGGATCGCCGCATAGAAGAAGTAGCGGTGGATGTTCTGCAGGATCAGCGGGAAGCGGGTCTCGCCCGTGTACTTCTTGTGCGGCTCGGCGACCGCGCAGGCGGGCGGAGACGCCCAGAACCCGCGGTAGTAGGCCTTCCGGTAGTAGTAGCAGGTCAGCCGGAAGCCGAGCGGGAAGATCAGGATGAGCAGCGCGGGGGACAGACCCCACCAGCCGCCGAATATCTCCCAGTTGGGGCCCGCGTGCATCGGCTTGCAGTTCTCCGCGATGCACGGGGAGTAGAACGGCGAGACGTACGGCGCGTGGTAGTAGTCCGTGTTCGCGAAGGCCCGCCACGTCGAGTAGACGATGAAGGCGAGCAGTCCCGCGGCGGTACTGGCGGGCGCCAGCCACCAGCGGTCGGTGCGCAGGTGCCCGGACGCGATCGCGGCGCGCGTCCTGTCCCGGACGCCGTGCGCGTCCGACGGGGGATGGGGTTCCGTGCCGGTGGCCAACGAAGCCTCCGCTCAGAGGGTCAGGGGGCGTGCCGGTCCCGGGCGCCGAGTCCTTCGTCGTCCGAGTCGGTCCAGAGCGAGCTGTCGTACGGGGTGTCGGGGATGGGCACGAGCTCGGGCCGGCGCGGTGGCGAGGCGTCGGCCGCGGCCGCCCGCAGCAGGGCGACGCTCTCGCGCAGATGGTCGGCGTCGGTGCGTACGCGCCGTACGTCGAGGCCGCCGTCGAGCTGCCGCTCGAGGCGCCCCACGGTCCGGCACAGCTCGTCGAGGCAGCGCTCGGCTGCCGCCAAGTCGTTGTTCAGGGACATGACTTGCCCTCGATTCCGCTGGTGCGGCGGAGATGCTCATGCGCCTGCGAGTGTCGCGCGTCACATCACGCCTTGTGAAGGGATCTGCGCGGATTCCTGAAGCGCGCACGGGCGTGCGCCCCTGTTTTGCGCTCTCCGGGGCGGCGGGGTCCCGGTATGTCGGCGGCTGCGCTCGCCAGGGGCGCGGGGAACCGCGCGACCGGCCGGCGACCGCCGGCACCCGCCCACGAGACAGCCCCGCCGCGCCCTCTGCGCGCCGCATTGGGCCGCACGAGTGGGGTTCCGGGCGCACACGGTCGTGTCGCCTCCTGCCCGCTGGACCCGTCCTCTTCAGTGGGGCGATAGATGTGATCAGCTCCATATACGGCCAAACGTGATCAAACCCGGCCCGGTCCTGGTAAGCGGGCGGCCGGGCTAGCCCCGGAGGTTCCCGTGATGTCCCATGACGGCGCCACATCGCGCCTCGCCAGGCGTCCCGCGCGGCGTCCCGTCCTGCGCTCGGCCGCGTTCCTCGTGTCGGGGGCGCTCGCGGTGTCGGCCCTGGCCGGCTGCAGCTCGGGCGATGACGAAGAAGAGACCACGAGTCAGGCCGCCCCCCAGGACATCGCGCCCACGTCCCGCGGCGACATCGCCGACGGCGGCACCCTGCGCTGGGCGGTCGACGCCCTGCCGGGGACCCTCAACTCCTTCCAGGCCGACGCCGACGCGGGTACGACCCGTGTCGCCGGCGCCGTGCTGCCCTCCATGTTCCGGCTCGACAGTCAGGGCAGGGCGGTGCGCGACCCGGACTTCCTGGAGAAGGCCGAGGTGATCGAGCGCGAGCCCAAGCAGGTCGTCCTGTACAAGCTCAACCAGCAGGCGGTGTGGAGCGACGGGCGCGAGATCGGAGCCGCCGACTTCGCCGCCCAGTGGCGCGCCCTGTCCGGCAAGGACTCCGCGTACTGGACGGCCCACAACGCGGGCTACGACCGGATCGAGAAGGTCGAGCGGGGCAAGAACAACCTGGAGGTGCGCGTCACCTTCGCGAAGCCGTACGCGGACTGGCGCTCACTGTTCTCTCCGCTGTATCCCAAGGACGTCATGGGGACCCCGGACGCCTTCAACGAGGGAGCCCGGCGCGCGCTCAAGGTCACCGCGGGCCCCTTCGCGGTCAAGAAGGTCGACCGCAGCGCGAAGGACATCACGCTGGTGCGCAATCCGCACTGGTGGGGCCGCCAGGCCAAGCTGGACCAGATCGTCCTGCGGACCGTGCCCCGCGCGGAGCGCGCCGCCGCACTGGTCGCGGGGAAGGTCGACCTCGCCGCCGTCGACCCACAGGACGCGTCCCGCATCTCCCTCGCCGACCGTGACAAGGGCGGCTCGGGCCCGCTCGCCCACGGCCCCGGCGCCGCGCTCACGCCCGGCGAGTCGATGCGGTCCTGGGCCGTCGCGCACGGCGGCGACAAGAAGGCGGCCGACAAGGAACTCGACGCCCGCGGGAAGACCCGTGCGGCCGCCACGCAGTACGAGGGCGAACAGTCGCGCCTGGACAGCTACGTCGTGCGCAAGTCCCTCGAACCGGCCTTCACGCAGCTCGCTCTGAACGGCGCCGAGGGTCCGCTGGCCGACGAGCGCGTGCGCCGCGCCGTGGCCCGCGCCATCGACCGCAAGAAGCTCGCCGAGGTCGTCCTCAAGCCGCTCGGCCTGCCCGCGCACACCGTCGGCAGCCATCTCGCCCTCGCCGGGCAGCAGGCGTACGCCGACAACAGTGGTGCCCTCGGCAGTCAGGACGCCAACGAGGCACGGGCGCTGCTCTCGGACGCGGGCTGGGTGCCGGGCGGTCCTCTGAAGGAGGAGTCCGGGAAGACCAAGCCGAAGACGGCGGGCGGTGAGTCCGACACCGACAAGGAGGGCGCCAAGAACGAGAACGGCGCGGAGGGCAAGAAGGACACCGAGGACAAGAAGGGGGCCGCCTCGAAGGGCCCCGGCGACGGCACGTACGACGTGGGCGAGAGCGACCAGAAGCCGGGCGACCGGCAGCCCCCCTTCTTCACCCCCGAGCGCACCGCCGCCCACCGGTACGCCGCGCCCCTGCGCCAGGCCGACGCGCAGCAGCTGCACGAGGCCGACAAGGAGAAGAAGCACGCCGATCAGTACGCGAAGGAGGCCGCCCAGGGCGGCGCTCCGGGCGCGTACGCCCCGAAGGGGACGGCCGCACCCGCCGTCGCCCCCGCCGGATCGCTCGCCAAGGACGGCAAGCCGCTGACCCTGCGCTTCGTGCTCCCGTCGGGCCCTGGCTCGGACTCGCTGCGCGCGGTCGCCGACCGGATCTCGCAGATGCTGCAGAAGATCGGCATCGGCACCGAGACGACGAGGGTCGCCGACACCAGCTACTTCAAGGACCACATCGCGTCCGGGCAGTACGACCTGGCGCTCTACTCGTGGCCCGTCTCGGCCTTCCCGGCCACCGACGCCCGCCCGATCTACGCCAAGCCGGTGCCCGCCGCGGACGGCTCGCTGACCGTCGAGCAGAACTACACCCGGGTCGGCACGGACCACATCGACCAGCTCTTCGACCAGGCGATCGGTGAGCTCGACGAGGGGGAGGAGCGCTCCCTGGTCAAGCAGACCGACGCCCGTATCTGGGCCGCTGCAGGATCGATTCCTCTCTACCAGCGCCCGGAGCTGGTGGCCGCCCGTCGCACCGTCGTCAACGCGGGGGCCTTCGGCTTCCAGGAGCCGAATTACGAGGACATCGGCTTCCTGAAGCCGGGCGCGCGGCCAGGCGCCCGGCCGAACGTCCCGGGCTCGGCGAGCCCGGCCGCGAGCCCTGCGGAGCTTCCGGCAGCGAACCCGGCCGGAAGCCCGGCAACGAACCCGTCCGCGGACCCGGCCGAGAAGCCGTCCGCGAGCCCGTCCGAGAAGAAGTGACGCAGATCGCACCCTGAGCGCGCCGAAGCGGCCCTGAGCGCCCCTGGGGGAGAGTCCCGAAGATCGCCCAGCTCAGATCTCGCTCAAGTCCCTTGCCCGCCGGTCCCTCCGGCGGGCAAGGTTCGTATCGCCGCTGACCTGCGGTTTCCTCGGGGCGCCCCCCACGCCTCTCCGCGGCGTTCACTCACTGTGCATCCTTGACCCCAGAGCCCCAGAAGGCCTACTCGGCCGAAGCCCCGTACGATGGGGTGAGGCCGTGGCGTGTCCAGCCCGGCAGGGCGCGTGTACGAAGAGACGTACGCGCAGCCGTCCACTCACTCCGGGAGTACGCCGCAATATGGCCACGCGCCACGACATCCGTAACGTCGCCATCGTCGCCCACGTCGACCACGGCAAGACCACGCTGGTCGACGCCATGCTCAAGCAGGCCGGCGCCTTCGCGGCGCACGCCGCCGAGTCGCTCGACGACCGCATGATGGACTCGAACGACCTGGAGCGTGAGAAGGGCATCACGATCCTGGCCAAGAACACGGCGGTCAAGTACCACCCGAAGGATGGCGGCGACGCCATCACGATCAACATCATCGACACCCCCGGCCACGCCGACTTCGGTGGTGAGGTCGAGCGCGGCCTGTCGATGGTCGACGCGGTCGTGCTGCTCGTCGACGCCTCCGAGGGCCCGCTGCCGCAGACCCGCTTCGTGCTGCGCAAGGCGCTCGCGGCCAAGATGCCGGTCATCCTGTGCATCAACAAGACGGACCGCCCCGACTCCCGGATCGCCGAGGTCGTCGACGAGACGTACGACCTGTTCCTGGACCTGGACGCGGACGAGGACCAGATCGAGTTCCCGATCGTCTACGCCTGCGCCCGTGACGGCGTCGCCTCGCTGACCAAGCCCGAGGACGGCAGCGTCCCGCAGGACAGCGAGAACCTCGAGCCGTTCTTCAACACGATCCTGGCGCACGTCCCGGCCCCCGAGTTCGACGAGGACGCCCCCCTTCAGGCGCACGTCACGAACCTCGACGCCGACAACTTCCTCGGCCGTATCGCGCTCTGCCGCGTCGAGCAGGGCGAGCTGCGCAAGGGCCAGACCGTCACGTGGATCAAGCGCGACGGCACGATGTCCAACGTGCGCGTCACCGAGCTCCTCATGACCGAGGCTCTCACCCGCAAGCCGGCCGAGAAGGCGGGCCCGGGCGACATCTGCGCCGTCGCCGGTTTCCCGGACATCATGATCGGCGAGACGCTGGCCGACCCCGAGAACCCGATCGCGCTGCCGCTCATCACGGTCGACGAGCCGGCCATCTCGATGACCATCGGCACCAACACCTCGCCGCTCGTCGGTAAGGGCGGCAAGGGCCACAAGGTCACCGCCCGCCAGGTGAAGGACCGCCTCGACCGCGAGCTGATCGGTAACGTCTCGCTCCGTGTCCTCGACACCGAGCGCCCCGACGCCTGGGAGGTCCAGGGCCGTGGTGAGCTCGCGCTCGCCATCCTGGTCGAGCAGATGCGCCGCGAGGGCTTCGAGCTGACCGTCGGCAAGCCCGAGGTCGTCACCAAGCAGGTCAACGGCAAGACGCACGAGCCGATCGAGCGCATGACGATCGACTCCCCCGAGGAGCACCTCGGCGCGATCACCCAGCTCATGGCGACCCGCAAGGGCCGTATGGAGACCATGACGAACCATGGTTCGGGCTGGATCCGCATGGAGTGGATCGTCCCGTCCCGCGGCCTCATCGGCTTCCGCACGGAGTTCCTCACGCAGACCCGCGGCACCGGCATCGCGCACTCGATCTTCGAGGGCCACGAGCCGTGGTTCGGCGAGCTGCGCACCCGTCACAACGGCTCGCTCGTCGCGGACCGCTCGGGCTCGGTGACCCCCTTCGCGATGGTCAACCTCCAGGAGCGCGGTGTCATCTTCACCGAGGCCGGCACGGAGGTCTACGAGGGCATGATCATCGGCGAGAACTCGCGCGCCGACGACATGGACGTGAACATCACCAAGGAGAAGAAGCTCACCAACATGCGTGCGGCTTCCGCGGACACCACGGAGAACGTGGTGCCCGCCCGCAAGCTCTCGCTGGAGCAGTCCCTCGAGTTCTGCCGCGACGACGAGTGCATCGAGGTGACCCCGGAGACGGTCCGTATCCGTAAGGTCGTCCTGGACCAGAAGCTGCGCGGCCGCGCGGCCTCGAAGGCCAAGAACGGCTGATCCCGAGACAGCAGGGCCCGGGTCCCCTTCGGGGGGCCCGGGCCTTTGTCGTATGTCCTGCGCCGCGAGGTCCGCGCAGGAGTTTTTACAGGATCATCGCCCACTCCAGGTGGTACTTCACTACCCTCGTGGCATCCTGGACGCCGTCCCGCGCGATCCACGCGCGTTGATTCGCCTGTCGAGAGTCTTCCCACGGCCCTGCGCAACGGCTCGTGATGTGCAACTCGATTTCCAGAGGTGACCGTCCGGTATCCGGACTCCATTGACCGATAGATGTGTAACGAGTCCGTTTCGCAGGGATCTATCTAGGATCAGTTTGTCCGGATTTTGGGCTAAGTACGCATCAGGTGTGATCGAACCGAGACCAAAAGACTGTGGTCGGTCCGATTCTGATGCCAGATAGTTGAGCGCGTAGAGCTCGGGTCAATGGGTCACGCACTGTGGGGAGTGCCGACTCGCGAGCACACTGAGGCACTTTCAATCCTCGCCGTCAGGGGTGTCGGCCAGGTGGCATGTGCCTCCACTTGTAGTGAACAAAAGTGGACTCATGAGGAGGAACCCATGCGAGGTGCCACAAGCGCCATATGGGTCGCGTCGTCCCCGATGGCAGGTACAGGACTCGCGGGCAGTAGGTCCGTGGTCGGCACGGCGCTCAAGCGCCGCGACAGTCTCTGACGGCAAGGCCTGCCCGGTCGGGTCAGGTTCCCCCGGGGTGAGTTCACCCCAGTCGTAGCTCAACCGCGCGCATCCGGCCTTGGGTTGCCGTGTACCGCCCGTAGGTCGTCGTACCCCCTGGTGGCAAATCCAGCTGGAGTGGCGTACGCCGTGCGACGGCCGTCGGTCCGGTGCTCCGTCCCACAGGGAGGAGCCCGCCGTGTGCCGACGACCTCCAACACCTGTGAAATGGACGAATCATGACGAGTCCAATCGAGATTGAGGGCGCCGAGACCTCTTCCGCCTTGGACAAGGACAGCGCGCCGCAGGCTGACGCGAAGGAGCCCAAGAAGCTCGAGGGGCGCAGCCCCGGACAGCTGATGTGGCGTCGCTTCAAACGGGACAAGACGGGCGTCATCTCCGCCTTCATCGTTCTGTTCTTCTTCCTGATAGCCGCGCTCGCGCCGGTCATCGCGAAGGTGTACGGCAAGGACCCGTACACCTTCTACGGGCAGGACGACCCCACACTCCTCAACGAGTTCAACCTGCCGGCCGGTCCCAATGGCGGTATCTCGCCCGAGCATTGGTTCGGCATCGACCCGAACTACGGCCGCGACGTGTTCTCGTACCTGCTCTACGGCATGCGTACGTCGCTCTACACGGCACTGCTCGCCACGATCGGCATCGTCATCGTGGGCGTGCTCATCGGTCTCGTTTCCGGGTACTTCGGCGGCAAGATCGACTACTGGCTCGGGCGGCTGACCGACTTCATGCTCGCCCTGCCCAGCCAGCTGTTCATGGTCGCGGTGATGCCCGTCGTCGTCACGGTGTTCGTGGCGCCCGACGAGGAGACCCCGGTCTACATCCGCTTCCTCGCCATCCTCGGCGTGATGTGGCTCCTCACCTGGATGAGCCTGTCCCGCCTGGTGCGCGCCGTCACGCTGTCCCTGCGTGAGCGCGAGTTCGTGGAGGCGGCGAAGGTCGCGGGCGCCTCGCCCTGGCGGATCATCCGCAAGGAGCTGCTGCCCAACCTGATCACGCCGATCATCGTGCAGGGCACGTACCTGCTCCCCAGCACCATCCTCTCGGTCGCGTTCCTGTCCTTCGTCGGCGTCGGGTATCAGGACCCGACCCCCGACTGGGGCCTGATGTTCGCCACCGGCGCGAACATCTACGAGCAGGACCCGACCTACATGTTCTTCCCGGGTGTCGCCATGGTCGTCTTCTTCGTGGCGTTCAACCTCCTCGGGGACTCCGTCCGGGATGCGTTCGATCCCAAGACGGGCCGCTGAACCCAGCACATCCGAGGGGGAGCTGCCACCCGGGCGCCGGCCCACACCGGATGCGCCAGGCAGCACCAAAGGATCACTACTCACAGGCAGGTGGATCTAACTCCATGAGCATCCTTCGTACGCGCACGGCGCAGGCAACGGTCGTCGCGGTGACCGCCGGCGCGCTGGCACTCACCGGCTGCAGCAGTGGCAGCAAGAGCTCCGACAAGCCCGCGGGCAAGTCCCAGAAGGACGCCCTCGCGCAGGCCAAGCCGGTCATCATGGGCACCGCCCAGCAGTCGGTCGGCCCCGCCAAGGAGGTCCCGGGCGCCCGTAAGGGCGGCACCGTGCAGGTCTACCAGGAGACGGACTTCTCCCACCTGGACCCGGGTCAGATCTACGTCTCCGACGGCGGTCTCCTCTCCAAGCTCCTCTACCGTGGCCTGACCACGTACGTCGAGGACGACAAGGGCAACTCCACGGTCGTCGGTGACCTCGCCACCGACGCCGGCAAGTCCTCGGACGGCGGCAAGACCTGGACCTACACGCTGAAGGACGGCGTGAAGGACCAGAACGGCAACGTCATCACGTCGGGCGACATCCGCCACACGTTCGAGCGCCTGTACGCCTCCTTCGAGACGGACGGCCCGAGCTACGTCCAGCAGTGGCTGTCCGGCACGGGCACCAAGTACCGCAAGGCGTACGCCGGTCCCTACAAGGGCAAGCACCTGCCCGACTCGGTCCTCGCGACGCCGGACGACAAGACGATCGTCTTCCACTTCCTGACGCCGCAGACGGACACTCCGCAGGCGATGGCCATGGCCGCCTACTCGGTCGTTCCCGAGAAGACGGACACCAAGGAGAAGTACGACCAGGCGCCCGTCGCCACCGGTCCGTACAAGATCTCGGACTACAAGTCCGGCAAGAGCATGAAGCTGGTCCGCAACACCAACTGGGACGCGAAGACGGACCCGATGCGTCACCAGTACGTCGATGGCTTCAACATCGACTACAACCAGGACAAGGCCACGCAGACCAAGACGATCCTGGCCGACCGTGCCGAGGCCAAGAACGCCATCATGTTCACCGGCCAGATCGACGCCACCCAGCTGCAGAAGATCACCACCGACAAGGCGGTCATGAAGCGCACGGTGCAGGGCTACGCCCCGTACGTGTGGCAGCTGAACTTCAACATGGACCGCGTGAAGGACAAGCGCATCCGTGACGCCATCGCCCTGGCGATGCCGGCCACCGCGGCCGGCCGCGCCGACGGCGGTGCCTACGGCGGCGAGCCCGCGACCAGCCTGATGTCGCCCACCACGCCGGGCTACGACAAGACCTTCGACCCGTTCAACCGGGTCAAGAAGCCGAACGGTGACATCGCCGCGGCGAAGAAGCTGATCGACGAGGCCGGCGCCAAGGGCAAGAAGCTCGTCTACGCGTACGCCAACACCCCGGTGCGTACCACCCAGGCGAACCTCATCATCAACAACCTGAAGCGCATCGGTCTCGACATCCAGAAGAAGGAAGTCGACGCCGCGACCTGGTACGAGCAGATGGGCAAGGTCAAGAACGGCTTTGACCTCTACATGACCGGCTGGGGTCAGGACTGGGCGTCCGGCAACACCGTCTTCCCGCCGTCCTTCGACGGTGCGCAGATCCAGGACGGCGCGTCGAACTACTCGCACACGAACGACAAGCACGTGAACGACGAGATCGCGCGCATCCAGAAGATCACGGACACGGCAGAGGCGGCGAAGGAGTGGGAGGGCCTCTCCCAGTACATCAGCACCAAGATCAACCCGGCTGCCCCGATCTACTACACCAAGGTGTTCCAGATCGCCGGCTCCAACGTCGGTGGCCTGCGGTACTCGACGGTGACGAGCTACACCGACCCGACCGCGGTCTACCTCAAGAAGTAGTCAGTACAAGGCAGTTCCCGGGGATGAGGGCGCGGCGGTGCCCTCATCCCCGGGTCGCCGGCTCCCTCCTGGCCTCCCACCGCCGCCGTCCTGAGAGCAGCTCATTGCCATGCTTCGATTTCTCATACGCCGGACGCTCGGCGCAGCACTCATCCTCCTGCTGATCAGCGCCTTCACGTACTTCATGTACTTCGCCATCCCACAGGACCCGGCGACGCTCGCATGTGGCAAGAACTGCACTCCGGATGCGCTGGCGCTCATTCACAAGAACCTCGGCCTCGACAAGCCGGTCCCCGTGCAGTACTGGGACTACCTCACCGGCATCTTCGCCGGACGTGACTTCGCCGTGGGCCACTGCTCCGCGCCCTGCTTCGGCGTCTCGTTCCGTAACAACCAGATGGTGTGGGACACCATGATGGACCGTCTCCCGCTGACGGTTTCCCTCACCTTCGGCTCCCTCATCGTCTTCCTGTTCGCCGGTCTCGGCGCCGGCCTGCTGGCCGCCCGCTTCCGGGGTACCTGGCTCGACAAGACCTTCAGCGGCGCCTCGCTGGTCACCAGCTCGTTCCAGATCTACTTCATCGGCCCGGTCGTCATGGGCCTCCTGGTCTTCAGCACCGGCTGGCTGGACAAGCCCAAGTACGTGCCGATCAGCGAGAATCCTTGGGGCTGGTTCATGGGCCTGCTGATCCCCTGGATCGTCATGGCGACCATCTTCACGGCCAACTACACCCGTATGGCCCGCTCCTCGATGATCGAGCAGTTGCAGGAAGAGCACGTCCGAGCTGCCAAGGCCAAGGGCATGAGTAGCCGTTACGCCTTCTTCCGCTACGCCTGGCGCGGCTCGCTCATCCCGATCATCACCATCCTGGGCATGGACATCGGCGGTCTGCTCAGCGGTGGCATGGTCACCGAGCTGACCTTCGGCCTCGCCGGCATCGGCCGTCTCGCCCGTGACTCGGTGATCGGCAAGGACCTCCCCGTCCTCATGGGCGTCATGATCCTCAGCGCCGCTTTCATCATCGTCTGCAACATCGTCGTGGACGCTCTGTACGCCGTCGTCGACCCGCGCGTGCGTCTGTCCTAGGAGAACGACCGTGACCACAATCCCCAAGACCGAGGACGTCCCGGCTCCCACCGGCGGCGACGCGTTCCTCTCGGTACGCGACCTGAAGGTGCAGTTCTCCACCGAGGATGGCATCGTCAAGGCTGTGGACGGGCTCTCCTTCGACATCGAGCGCGGCAAGACGCTCGGCATCGTCGGCGAGTCGGGCTCCGGCAAGTCGGTGACGAACCTGACCGTGCTCGGCCTGCACAACCGCAAGACCACCTACGTCGAGGGCGAGATCCTCCTCGAGGGCAAGGAACTGATCACCGCCACCGAGCCCGAGCTCGAAAAGCTGCGCGGCAACAAGATGGCGATGATCTTCCAGGACTCGCTGACCGCTCTGTCCCCGTATTACACGGTGGGCCGGCAGATCTCCGAGCCGTTCCGCAAGCACACCGGGGCCAGCAAGAAGGAGGCCCGGGACCGGGCCATCCAGATGCTGGAGAAGGTGGGCATCCCCCACCCCAAGCAGCGGGTGGACGACTACCCGCACCAGTTCTCCGGCGGTATGCGCCAGCGCGCCATGATCGCCATGTCCCTGGTCTGCAACCCCGACCTGCTGATCGCCGACGAGCCGACCACCGCGCTCGACGTGACCGTCCAGGCGCAGATCCTCGACCTGCTCAAGGACCTCCAGCAGGAGTTCGGCTCCGCGATCATCATGATCACCCACGACCTCGGCGTCGTGGCGAACATGGCCGACGACCTGCTCGTGATGTACGCGGGCCGGGCCGTGGAGCGCGGCTCCGTGCGCGAGGTGCTCAAGTCGCCCGAACACCCTTACACCTGGGGGCTGCTCGGCTCCATGCCGCGCCTCAACTCGGACGTCGACGAACCGCTGCTGCCGATCCCCGGCTCGCCGCCGTCGCTGCTGAACCCGCCGAGCGGTTGCCCGTTCCACCCCCGGTGTGCGTTCACCGACAAGGTGGAAGGCGGCAAGTGCAAGGGCGAAAGGCCCACGCTGCCGGCCGACCGCGGCTCTGCCTGCCACCTGACGGCAGATCAGAAGCAGCAGGTGTTCATCGAGACGATTCAGCCCCGGCTGGGCTGAGCTGAAACCGGCGACTGGGGCATGACCATGAGCGAGAACAACCAGACCACCACGGCGGTCGCGGAAGCGATCCCGCAGCAGCGGGACGCGGACAGCGCACCGCTCCTCCAGGTCAAGGACCTGAAGAAGCACTTCCCGATCAAGGGCGGCTTCCCGATCCGGCGGACCATCGGCGCCGTCAAGGCCGTCGACGGCGTCTCCTTCGACGTCTTCAAGGGCGAGGCCCTGGGTCTCGTCGGCGAGTCCGGCTGCGGCAAGTCGACGACGGGCCGTCTGCTGACCCGCCTGTACGAGCCGACCCACGGCTCGATCACGTACAACGGCCAGGACATCAGCACGGCCAACCGCAAGCAGCTGGCGCCCATCAGGTCCGAGATCCAGATGATCTTCCAGGACCCGTACGCGTCGCTGAACCCGCGTCAGACGGTCGGCTCGATCATCTCCGGGCCGATGGAGATCAACGGCATCAACCCGCCCGGTGGCCGCGAGGCGCGCGTGCGGGAGCTGCTGGAGATCGTCGGCCTGAACCCGGAGCACTACAACCGCTTCCCGCACGAGTTCTCGGGCGGCCAGCGGCAGCGCATCGGCGTGGCCAGGGCCGTGGCCCTGGAGCCCAAGCTGATCGTCGCGGACGAGCCGGTCTCCGCGCTCGACGTGTCGATCCAGGCCCAGGTCGTCAACCTGCTGCAGAAGGTGCAGCGGGAGATGGGCATCGCGTTCGTCTTCATCGCCCACGACCTGGCCATCGTGCGGCACTTCTCGCAGCGCGTCGCGGTGATGTACCTGGGCAAGATCGTGGAGATCGCCGACCGCGACTCGCTCTACAACCGCCCCCGTCACCCGTACACGCACGCGCTGATGTCGGCCGTGCCGGATGCGGACATCGACGCGGTGAAGAAGGAGCGGATCCGCCTGGAGGGCGACGTCCCCTCGCCGATCTCGCCGCCGTCCGGCTGCCGCTTCCGCACCCGGTGCTGGAAGGCGCAGGACAAGTGCGCCACGGAGGAGCCGCCGCTCGTCCAGATCTCCGGCAGCCGCGAGGGTCACCTCACGGCCTGCCACTTCCCGGAGGACCCGACGACGGCGGACCGCGGCGAGGACATCGTCCTCGACCCGGCACTTGCGGCCCTCGAGGACGAGTCCGGCCAGGACGCCTGACCGTCCACGCTCCGCCCGGCCACGGCCCGTCACCGGTGACACACCGGTGCCGGGCCGTCGGCGTGTCCCGGGCCGGCGGTCGTGGCGGCCACGGTGTGGGCGATGATCCAGGAACGAGCGGGCGAGGGGGAGGGGCCACACATGCTGGACGATCTTGAGGCGCGGTGCGCGGAGGCGATGGCGGAGCACGGGTGCCCGTCCGTCTCGGTCGCGGTCGCCGTGCGGGGCGAGGTGATCCGGGCCGAGGCGTACGGGCTCGCCGACACCGGCGCCGGGATCCCCGCCGCCGTCGGCACCCCGTACGCCCTCGCCTCCGTCACCAAGCCGGTCACGGCCGCGGCGGTCTGCGTCGCGGCCGACGAGGGGCTGCTCGACCTGGACGCGCCGGGACCCCTCGGCGCGACCCCGCGTCAGCTCCTGCGGCACCGGGGCGGGCTCGGTGCGCACTACGACTTCCACTACGGCGAGGAGGGCGAGCCGGCGATCGACGCGGAGCCGTACACGCGGCTCCACCGCGCGCCCGGCTCCGGCTTCGAGTACGCGAACCTCGGCTACCGGCTCCTCGGCCGGATCCTGGAGGACGCCACCGGACAGGACCTCGCCACGTACGCCCGGGAGCGGGTCCTCGGGCCGCTCGGGCTCGACGGCTTCCGCATCGCCACGGCCTGTCCGGGAGCCGCGACCCGCTACACCCCCGACGGGCGCCCCTACCCGGAGGGCCTGCGCACCAGCCATCCCGGCGCCACGCTCGGCTGGGCGACGGCACCTCAGCTCGCCCTCTTCGCCCAGTCCTGGCCGCGGCTCCTGAAGCCGGAGACGGCCGCCGCGGTCCTCGACGCCGTCCCGATCGGCGAGCACCTCGGGTACGGCCTCGGCTGGTGCGTCTCGCGCGGTGCGGGGCCGCTCCTGGTGAGCCACGGCGGAGGCATGGGCGGCGTGGCCGTGATGGCGGTGTCGGCGCCGGAACCGGGCCTGTCGGTGGCGGTCCTGACGAACACGACGGCGAAGGCGGCCCGTGACGCGGTCGTCGCCCACGTCCTGGGCGAGCTGGTGCCCGGGTTCAGGCCCGAACTGATCTCACCGGTGTTCTCCGTGCCCGTGCGCACGCTGACCCTGGAGGAGGGGGAGTGGGCGGGCCACGCCTCGACACCGGAGGGCGAGATCCCGCTGCGGCTGCGGATCCTGCCGGGCGCCCGCGCCGAACTCATCACCGGCGACGATAGCGCCACCGCGCCCGTCGAGGCCACGGCCACCCTCGCGCTGCGCGGCACCTTCCCCGTACAGCTGCCCACCGCCGACGCGAGGGTCAGCAGTCCGGTGCTCGGTCTGGAACTGCGTCCGGACGAGGGGCGGCTGACCGGGGTGGCCCGTGCGTACAAGGAGGGCGACCGGGAGGGGCTGATCGGCAACCTGCTGACCCACCCGTGCGAACTGCGGCTCGTACGGGCGGGCTGAGAGTGCGTAATGCGCCTTTAAGGATGATATTTGGGCCTACGTGCCGTAAGGCGCGGACCCAGAAGCACTCCGAGGAGGCACTCCATGCGTGGAGCCACGCACGCCAAGTGGGCCGTATGCGCGGTGGCCGTCGCCCTCGCGGCGACGGCCTGTGGCGGTGGCGGCGACGGCGGCGGCAGTGGTGGCGAAGGCTCAGGGATCGTCCGTTCGTCCTGGGGTGACCCGCAGAACCCGCTGGAACCCGCGAACACGAACGAGGTGCAGGGCGGCAAGGTCCTGGACATGATCTTCCGCGGCCTGAAGCGGTACAACGAGAAGACCGGCGCCGCCGAGGACATGCTCGCGGACAAGATCGAGACGACGGACTCGGTCAACTTCAAGATCACGGTCAAGGACGGCTGGACGTTCTCCAACGGCGAGAAGGTCACCGCGAAGTCCTTCGTGGACGCCTGGAACTACGGCGCGAACCTGAAGAACAACCAGAAGAACGCCTACTTCTTCGGCCAGATCGACGGCTACGACAAGGTCCACCCCGACTCCGGCACCCCGAGCGCCACCAATCTGTCCGGGCTCAAGGTCACCGGCCCCCTCACCTTCTCGGTCAAGCTCAACCAGAAGTTCTCGCTGTGGCCCGACACCCTCGGCTACGCGGCCTTCGCACCGCTCCCCAAGGCCTTCTTCGACGACCACGACGCGTGGGTGAGCAAGCCGGTCGGCAACGGCCCGTACACGATCGACAGCTACACCAAGGGCTCCCAGATGTCCCTGCGCAAGTGGGACGCCTACCCGGGGACCGACAAGGCGCAGAACGGCGGCGTGGACCTGAAGGTCTACACCGACAACAACACGGCGTACACCGACCTGACGGCCGGCAACCTCGACCTCGTCGACGACGTCCCGGCCTCGCAGCTCAAGAACGTCAACGCCGACCTCAGCGGCCGGTACATCAACACGCCCGCCGGCATCATCCAGACGCTCGCCTTCCCGTTCTACGACCCCGCGTGGAACAAGCCGGACAGCGACAAGGTCCGCAAGGGCCTGTCGATGGCGATCAACCGCAAGCAGATCACCGAGACGATCTTCCAGAAGACCCGGACTCCGGCCACGGACTGGACCTCGCCGGTCCTCGGCAAGGACGGCGGCTTCCAGGACGGGCTGTGCGGCGACGGGTGCGACTACAACCCCACCGAGGCCAAGAAGCTGGTCGAGGAGGGCGGCGGCCTGCCCGGCGGTCAGGTGAAGATCGGCTACAACGCCGACACCGGCAGCCACAAGGAGTGGGTCGACGCCGTCTGCAACAGCATCAACAACGCCCTGGGGAACGACAAGGCCTGCGTCGGCCTGCCCACCGGCACCTTCGCCGACTTCCGTAACAAGATCACGCAGAAGAAGATGGCGGGCCCGTTCCGCGCCGGCTGGCAGATGGACTACCCGCTCATCCAGAACTTCCTGCAGCCGCTGTACTACACCAACGCCTCGTCCAACGACGGCAAATGGTCCAACAAGGAGTTCGACAAGCTCGTCGACCAGGCCAACGCCGAGTCCGACCGCGCCAAGGCCGTCAAGATCTTCCAGCAGGCCGAAGGCGTCGTCAGGGACAACATGGCGGCCATCCCGCTCTGGTACCAGAACGGCAGTGCCGGTTACTCCGACAAGGTCTCCAACGTCGCCCTCAACCCGTTCAGCGTTCCGGTCTACAACGAGATCAAGGTCAAATGACGCCTGGGGAGCGGCGGTCCGGGCACTGACGGACGGTCGCTCCCCCCGATTCCGGAGCCCCGTATGGGACGTTATGTGATCAGGCGTCTGCTGCAGATGATCCCGGTCTTCTTCGGCGCGACGCTGCTCATCTTCCTGATGGTCAACGTGATGGGCGACCCCATCGCGGGACTGTGCGGCGACAAGCAGTGCGACCCCGCCACGGCCGCCCAGCTCGAGAAGGAGTTCGGCCTCGACAAGCCCGTCTGGCAGCAATACCTGACGTACATGGGGAACGTCTTCACCGGAGACTTCGGCACCGCGTTCAACGGCCAGAAGGTCACCGAACTGATGGCGGCCGCCTTCCCGGTGACGATCCGTCTGACCATCGTGGCGATCCTCTTCGAGATCGTCATCGGCATCACGCTCGGCGTCGTCACAGGGCTGCGCCGCGGCCGTCCCGTCGACACCACCGTGCTGCTGCTCACCCTGGTCGTCATCTCCGTCCCGACCTTCGTCACCGGCCTGCTGCTCCAGCTCCTGCTCGGCGTCGAGTGGGGGATCATCAAACCCGCGGTGTCCACCGAGGCGACGTTCTCCGAACTCATCGTCCCCGGCCTCGTGCTCGCGTCGGTCTCCCTCGCGTACGTCACCCGGCTCACCAGGACCTCGATCGCCGAGAACCGCCGCGCCGACTACGTCCGTACGGCCATCGCCAAGGGCCTCCCGCGCCGCCGCGTCATCGTCCGGCACCTGCTGCGCAACTCGCTGATCCCGGTCGTCACCTTCATCGGCACCGACATCGGCGCCCTGATGGGCGGCGCCATCGTCACGGAGCGGATCTTCAACATCCACGGCGTCGGTTACCAGCTCTACCAGGGCATCCTCCGGCAGAACACCCAGACCGTCGTGGGTTTCGTGACCGTGCTCGTCCTCGTCTTCCTGGCGGCCAACCTGATCGTCGACCTCCTGTACGCCGTACTCGACCCGAGGATCCGCTATGCCTGAACCCGAGCCGCCGGAGCCCTACTCGTCGGGCGGGGGTGGAGTACCGGAGGACGGAGCCATCGCCGCGACAGGGATGGGAGGCGCCATGGACCTCGCGGCGGAGGAGGGGAGGACGCTGGAGCGGACTCCGGGCGGCCCCGAAGGCACGGGACCCGCGGGCAAGCCGAGAAGCCTCTGGTCGGACGCCTGGCGCGATCTGCGCCGCAACCCGATCTTCATCATCTCGGGTCTGATCATCGTCTTCCTCGTGATCATCTCGATCTGGCCCTCGCTGATCGCCTCCGGCAACCCGCTCTCCTGCGACCTCGCCAAGGCCCAGGAGGGCTCCCAGCCCGGCCATCCGTTCGGCTTCAACGGCCAGGGCTGCGACGTCTACACACGCACCGTGTACGGCGCCCGCGCCTCCGTCACCGTCGGCGTCTGCGCCACCGTCGGCGTCGCCCTGCTCGGCAGCGTCCTCGGCGGACTCGCCGGGTTCTTCGGCGGGCCGTGGGACGCGATCCTGTCCCGCATCACCGACGTCTTCTTCGCCATCCCCGTCGTGCTCGGCGGCCTGGTGCTCCTGTCCGTGGTCACCAGCTCCACCGTCTGGCCGGTCATCGGGTTCATGGTGCTGCTCGGCTGGCCGCAGCTCTCCCGCATCGCCCGCGGCTCCGTCATCACGGCGAAGCAGAACGACTACGTGCAGGCGGCGCGGGCGCTCGGCGCCTCCAACTCCCGGATGATGCTGCGGCACATCCTGCCCAATGCGATCGCGCCGGTCATCGTCGTCGCCACCATCGCGCTCGGCACGTACATCTCCCTCGAGGCGACGCTCTCGTACCTCGGTGTGGGCCTGAAGCCGCCCACCGTGAGCTGGGGCATCGACATCTCCTCGGCGTCGCAGTACATCCGCAACGCCCCGCACATGCTGCTCTGGCCCGCCGGCGCCCTCGCGATCACCGTGCTCGCGTTCATCATGCTCGGCGACGCGGTGCGCGACGCCCTCGACCCCAAGCTGAGGTAGGCGCCCATGCTGCTCGAAGTGCGTGATCTGCACGTGGAGTTCCGCACGCGCGACGGGATCGCCAAGGCCGTCAACGGCGTCAGTTACACCGTCGACGAGGGCGAGACCCTCGCCGTGCTCGGGGAGTCGGGATCCGGCAAGTCCGTGACCGCGCAGGCGATCATGGGCATCCTCGACGTCCCGCCCGGGAAGATCACCGGCGGTGAGATCCTCTTCCAGGGCGCCGACCTCCTCAAGCTCAAGGAGGACGAGCGGCGCAAGATCCGCGGCGCGAAGATGGCGATGATCTTCCAGGACGCGCTCAGCTCCCTCAACCCCGTGCTGTCCGTGGGCGATCAGCTCGGCGAGATGTTCACCGTCCACAAGGGGATGTCCCGCAAGGACGCCAGGGCCAAGGCCGTCGAGCTGATGGACCGTGTCAGGATCCCCGCCGCCAAGGAGCGGGTCGGCCAGTACCCGCACCAGTTCAGCGGCGGCATGCGCCAGCGCATCATGATCGCGATGGCGCTCGCCCTGGAACCGGACCTGATCATCGCCGACGAGCCCACCACCGCGCTCGACGTCACCGTCCAGGCCCAGGTCATGGAGCTGCTCGCCGATCTCCAGCGCGAACTCAGGATGGGCCTCATCCTCATCACCCACGACCTCGGAGTGGTCGCCGACGTCGCCGACAAGATCGCCGTCATGTACGCGGGCCGCATCGTCGAGACGGCGCCCGTGCACGAGATCTACAAGGCGCCCGCCCACCCGTACACCAAGGGCCTGCTCGAATCGATCCCGCGCCTGGACCAGAAGGGCCAGGAGCTGTACGCGATCAAGGGCCTGCCGCCCAACCTGATGCACATCCCGCCCGGCTGCGCCTTCAACCCGCGCTGCCCGCTGGCCCAGGACGTGTGCCGCGCGGACGTCCCCCCGCTCTTCGAGGTGAGCCCGACGCGCCGGAGCGCCTGCTACTTCTGGAAGGAGACGCTCGATGGCTGACCTGGCGAAAGAGGCGCACGCCGCCGCCCCCGTGCCGGCCGGCGAGCCGATCCTGGAGGTCAGCGGGCTGGTCAAGCACTATCCGCTCACTCAGGGAATCCTGTTCAAGAAGCAGGTCGGCGCGGTCAAGGCCGTCGACGGCGTCGACTTCGTGCTCGGCCGGGGCGAGACCCTCGGCATCGTCGGCGAGTCCGGCTGCGGCAAGTCGACCGTCGCCAGGATGCTGGTCAACCTGGAGCGGCCGACCGCCGGGCAGATCAAGTACCGGGGCGAGGACATCACCAAGCTGTCCGGGCGCGCTCTGAAGGCCGTACGCCGCAACATCCAGATGGTGTTCCAGGACCCGTACACGTCCCTCAACCCACGCATGACGGTCGGCGACATCATCGGGGAGCCGTACGAGATCCACCCCGAGGTCGCTCCCAAGGGCGACCGGCGCCGCAAGGTGCAGGACCTCCTGGACGTGGTCGGGCTCAACCCGGAGTACATCAACCGGTACCCGCACCAGTTCTCCGGCGGCCAGCGCCAGCGCATCGGCATCGCACGCGGCCTCGCCCTGCGCCCCGAGATCATCGTCGCCGACGAGCCGGTCTCCGCACTTGACGTCTCCGTGCAGGCGCAGGTCATCAACCTGCTCGACAGCCTCCAGAACGAGTTCGACCTCTCCTACGTCTTCATCGCCCACGACCTGTCGATCGTCCGCCACATCTCCGACCGGGTCGGCGTCATGTACCTCGGGCGGATCGTCGAGACCGGCACCGACGAGCAGATCTACGAACACCCCACGCACCCCTACACCCAGGCGCTCCTGTCCGCCGTGCCCGTCCCCGACCCGGAAGCGCGCGAGCACCGCGAGCGGATCATCCTCACCGGCGACGTGCCGTCCCCGGCCAACGTGCCCTCGGGCTGCCGCTTCCGCACCCGCTGCTGGAAGGCGCAGGAGCGGTGCGAACTGGAGGTGCCGGCGCTCGCGGTGCCCGCCGTGTTCCGCATCGGGGAGTCACCGGCGAAGCACGACTCGGCCTGCCATTTCGCCGAGGAGAAGCACGTCGTTCCCGGCGAGTAGGCGTACGTGTCGTGGCAAATGCACATCAACTGCGTTAACACGCAGGCAACTTGGCCGTCGCGGCACCGATATACGAACGCGTCAGGCTGAACAGCGTACGGCCGTGCGGGTGCCGTGGACCGGCCGGGGCGCGCCATGTCGCCCCGGCCGGTCGCCTTACTGGACCAGCCCCAGCGAGCGCTTCAGGAAGTCCACCTGGAGCAGGAGCAGATTCTCCGCTACCTGCTCCTGCGGCGTCATGTGCGTCACGCCCGACAGCGGCAGCACCTCGTGCGGCCGGCCCGCGGCGAGGAGCGCCGACGAAAGGCGCAGACTGTGCGCCACCACGACGTTGTCGTCGGCCAGGCCGTGCACGATCATCAGCGGCCGGTGCCGCTCCGCCGCCTCGGCCAGACCGTCGTCGGTGACCAGCGAGTTCTTCGCGTACACCTGCGGCGCGGCCTTCGGGTCGCCCAGGTAGCGCTCCGTGTAGTGGGTGTCGTAGAGCCGCCAGTCCGTGACCGGGGCGCCCGCGATGCCCGCGTGGAAGACGTCCGGGCGGCGCAGGACCGCGAGCCCCGCCAGATAGCCGCCGTACGACCAGCCGCGGATCGCCACCCGGTTCAGGTCGAGCGGGAAGGCGTCGGCCAGCGCGTGCAGGGCCGTGATCTGGTCGTCGAGCGTGAGCGTCAGGTCGTCGCGGACCGCCTTCTCCCGGGCGGGGGAGTGGCCGGGGGTGCCGCGGCCGTCCGCGACGACCACCGCGAAGCCCTGATCGGCGAACCACTGCGACGTCAGATGCGGATTGTGCGCGGCGAGCACCCGCTGCCCGTGCGGGCCGCCGTACGGGTCGAGCAGCACCGGCAGCGGCCCGTCGCCCTGCGCGTACGAGGACGGGAGCAGGACGGCGCACGGGATGCCGGCCGCCTCCGTGAGCGTCAGGCGGGGGCTCAGCGAGGGGCGCTCGGCGTGCGAGGCGACCGACGCGATCTGCTTGCCGTCCCGCATCACCCGCACCCGCGTGCCCGGCTCGTCGGTGCGCGCCGACGCCAGGACGGTCACGCCGCCCGCGCGCACCGCGGAGTGCACGCCCGGCTCGTCCGAGACGCGCTCCACGCCCAGCTCGTTGACCCGGTACACATGCACCTCACCGGTCTCCCGGACCGCCGCCGCCGAGCCCGCGGACGCCGAGATCAGCACGTCGCCCTCGCCCACGTCCAGGACCGCCCGCACGTGCAACTGCGGCCCGGTCAGCGGCCGTTCGCCGACCGCGAGGACCCGCGCCCCGCCCTCGTCCGCGATCCGCACGAGCTGCCCGCTCGGCGACCACGACGGCACACCGGGGAACAGCTCCAGCCACTGCCCGTCCTCGTCGGCGTGCACCATGCGCGTCGAACCGTCCTCGACGTTCACCGCGAGATACAGCTCACTGAGTTGGTCACGGGCCTGGACGAGGATCAGCGGCGCCCCGTCGGCCGACCAGTGCACCCGCGCCAGATACGGGTACCTCGCCCGGTCCCACGACACCTCCGTGCGCGCCCCGTCCAGACCGACGACGAAGAGCCGCACCTGCGCGTTGGGCGTGCCCGCCGCCGGGTACGCGTTGCGGGCAGGCTCCCGATCCGGATGCGCCGGATCCGCGATCCACCAGCGCCGCACCGCCGCGTCGTCCGCCCGGGCCACCAGCAGCCGGTCCGATTCGGGCGACCACCAAAAGCCCCGCGAGCGGCCCATCTCCTCGGCGGCGATGAACTCCGCGAGCCCGTACGTGACCGTCGACGTCTCGTCCTCGCCCGGAGCGGCGAGGGCCCGGTCGCCCTCGCCGTCGGCGCCGACGACGCGCAGGGCGCCCCCGGACACGTACGCGATCTGGCGGCCGTCCGGAGACGGGCGGGGGTCGATCAGCGGGCCATGACGTGCGGGCTCGCGGAGTTCGCGGGTCGTGCCCGCGCGCAGCTCCGCCGTGAACAGCCGGCCGGACAGTGCGAACGCGGCCAGCTCCACGGCCGCGTCCGTCGCATAGGCGACGATGCCCGCGGCGCCCTCGCGGCTGCGCTCGCGCCGTGCGCGCTCCTCGTGCGACAGATCCTCCTCGGCGCCGCCCAGAAGGGCCCGGGGATCGGCGGCGATCCGCTCCTCGCCGGACGTCACATCGAGGACCCACAGGGCGTTCGCCCGATCGGTACCGGATCCGGACCGCAGGAACGCGACGCGCTCGCCGTCGGGCGCCACCGTGAACGCCCGTGGTGCGCCGAGCGTGAAGCGCTGGGTGCGGGCGTGCTGGCGCGGAAAGGAGAGAGGCTCGGTGGTCATCCCCCGACCCTATGGGGCCGTGCCGCCGTGCGCCCCCCTTGCTGCCATGCACCGACTCATGCGGCGGGACGGATAGTTATGATCCATAGCGCTGCGTGGGTATGAACCGGTCGGCTCCCGCGTGGCGTACGGCAGTTGGACTCGGATCAAGGGAGGTGGACCGCTGTGGCACTCTCGATCTCGGCAGTGGTGCTGTTCGCGATCATCGTCTTCATTCTGATCAGGAAGTCGGGTCTGAAAGCCGGACACGCGATCGTCTGCGTCCTGCTCGGGTTCTACCTCGCCAGCTCCTCCATCGCGCCCACCATCAGCGAGCTCACGACGAACGTCGCGGGCATGATCGGCGGGATCAAGTTCTAGGCCCGGTCGTGACGTCCTAGGCTGGGGCGCATGACGGAACTGCCCGGCCGGCGTCTGCTCCTCGTGCACGCGCACCCCGACGACGAGTCGATCAACAATGGCGCCACCATGGCCAAGTACACGGCCGACGGTGCCCACGTCACCCTGGTGACCTGCACTCTCGGCGAGGAGGGCGAGGTCATCCCGGACGTCCTCGCGCACCTCGCCCCGGACCGTGAGGACATTCTCGGCCCGCACCGCATGGGCGAGCTCACCGCCGCCATGGAGGAGCTCGGGGTCACCGACCACCGCTTCCTCGGCGGCCCCGGACGCTTCCGCGACTCCGGGATGATGGGCGCCGAGCAGAACGACCGGCCCGGCGCCTTCTGGGCCGCCGACCTGGACGAGGCCGCGGCCCATCTCGTCGAGGTGATCCGCGAGGTCCGCCCGCAGGTCCTGGTCACCTACGACCCGGACGGCGGCTACGGCCACCCCGACCACATCAAGGCCCACCGCGTCGCCATGCGCGCCGCCGAGCTCGCGGCCGAGCCCGCGTTCCGCCGGGATCTCGGCGACACCCACACCGTCGCGAAGATCTACTGGAACCGCGTGCCCCGCTCCGTGGTCGAGGAGCGCTTCCGCCGGCTGGCCGGTGTCCTCGGCTCGACCCCGTACGAGGCCGCGGCCGAGATCGGCGACGTACCGGGCGTCGTCGACGACGAGCGGGTCACCGCCGAGATCGACGGCAGGGCCTTCGCCGCGGCCAAGACCGCCGCGATGCGCGCCCATGCCACCCAGGTCGAGATCGCACCCGGCGGCGAACCGGTCTTCGCCCTGTCGAACGGACTCGCCCAGCCGGTCTTCGACGTGGAGTATTACGAGCTGGCGCGGGGCGAGGCGGGGGAGCCCTACGAGAAGGACCTGTTCGCGGGAGTGGTGGCGTGATGAGTGGCGCAGGAAAGTCGGGCAACCCGGCCAAGTCCGGGCGGGCGGCGGCGTCGAGCGGCGCCGCGAAGCCCCCGGCCGGCCCGGCGGTCCAGCCGGTGGGCACCGGCCCCGGCGCCGGGCGCATCGCCGTACTGGCGGGGCTCCTCGTGCTCGGCGCGCTGGTCGGGGTGGCGGGTTCCCTGGTCCAAGGCGGCCTGTTTCCGGGCGGGTTGCTCCTGGCGCTGCTCGGCGCGGCCGGCACGTTCCTCGGCGGGGCGCGGGCGACGGGCACCCGGGGCGGGGCCGTCGCGCCCGCCGTGGGCTGGGCCGTCACGGTCATCCTGCTCACGTCGACCAGGCCCGAGGGCGACTTCCTCTTCGGCGCGGGAACCGGCTCCTATCTGTTCCTTCTCGGCGGGATGGCCGTCGCTGTGATGTGCGCCACGCTCGGTCTGCCGCAGCAACCACCCCGACCCGCCGCCCGACTTGGGAAGTGACGTACCACTTCGGCCCGTGCCCCGCACGGGTTTCGTCGGCGGTCACCGGATGCGTTCCGGCCGCGGCCAGTATGGTGGTGCGCGCCGCCGAGCAGCCCGCGTGAGGTCGAGACGGGCGGCGGAGCCAACCGGGAGAACCTGCTTTGAGTCGTGAAACTGACAGTTCGTCCTCCGGGCCCCAGGGGCGCGGCGGTGCCGCGTACCCCTCGGGTACGCCTCCGTACGGCACCCCCGCCCAGGGCGCCGGGTCCGGCGACGGTGCGCCCGGCGATGCCGGGCAGCCCGCCGACGGCCGGCCCGTCCCCGAGGAACGCAAGACGGAGACCACGCTGACGACGCGGATCCGGATCAACATCCCCGGATCGCGCCCCATCCCCCCCGTAGTGATGCGCACGCCCATGAGTGACGTGGACGCGGGACCCGCCACCCCGGACCCGGCCGCCGCGCCGGTCCCGGCACCCGAGACCCCCGCTCCCCCTGCTCCCCGGGCCGCTCCTTCGGGTGACGGCCAGGGCGCACCGGCCGCGGAGGAGAAGACGAGCAGCTGGTTCGCGCCGCGCAAGTCGGGCCCGCCTCAGGGAGGTGCCTCCGCCGACGGCCCCGCTCCGGGCAACTCCGGTGCGGTGCCCGGCCCGTCGGGCGGCGCCACCGTGCCGCACGGCCGCCCGCCGCAGCCCGGGAGTTCCGGCGACCCGCACCGCGCCGATCTGCCCTACTTCGCCGGGAACGCCGACGGCACCGGCCCCGGCGTCCCCCCGCGCGGCCCCGCGGGACCGACCACGGGACCCGTCGGCGGCAACAGCCCCATGGCGCGCCCCGGCGGCGACAGCCCGATGGCCCGCCCCGGCGGACCTGTCGGCGGCCCTCCCGGAGGTCCTGTGGGCGGCCCTCCCGGCGGTCAGCGGCCGCCGCAGATGAGCGACGACACCGCGATCCTGACGCCGCAGAAGCCCGCGCCCGAGCCGGGCCCGGGCGGTCATGTCTCCGGCGAGACGCTGACCAGCGGCATCCCGGTCGTCCCGCCGGGCCTCGGTGGACCGAACGCGCCGTTCGCGCCCGGCCCGCGCCCCGAAGGCCCGCTGCCGCACACCCCGCCGAAGCTCCCCGACCCGGTCGGGCAGAGCTCCCCGGCAGCGCCCCGCAAGAAGAAGGGGCGCAACAAGCTCGTCCTCGCGGGCGCGGGTGTCGTGGGCCTGGTCGGTGTCGCGTACGGCGCCGGACTGCTGATGAACCACTCGGACGTGCCCAAGGGCACCACCGTGCTCGGCGTCGACATCGGCGGCGGCACGCGTGACGAGGCCGCGGCCAAGCTCGACACCGCCTTCGCCAAGCGCACCACCGACCCGCTCCAGCTGTCGGTCGACGGCAAGTCCGTGCCGCTCAGGCCGGACCAGGCGGGCCTGAGCCTGGACAGCACGGCGACGGTGGCGGCGGCCGCGGGCAGCGACTACAACCCGGTCTCCGTGATCGGCTCGCTGTTCGGCAACGAACGCGTCGTCGAGCCGGTCATGCCCGTGGACGAGGAGAAGCTCCAGGCCGCCCTCGAGCGGGCCGCGGGCGGTGCCTCCACGGGCGACGGCACGATCAAGTTCGTCCCGGGCAAGGCCATCGCCGTGTACGGAAAGACGGGCAAGGGCATCGACGTCGCCCGTTCCGCCTCGTCCGTCGAGGAGGCGTACCGCACGCACGTGGAGACGGGCGCCGCGCGGGCCGTGCCGATGGCGACGACGACCCGCAAGCCCACCGTCTCGAACGCCGAGGTCGACCGGATGATGAAGGAGTTCGCGCAGCCCGCCATGTCCGCGAACGTCGTCATCAAGGCGGGCAACGCCCAGATCCCGCTCGGCCCCGCCAAGTCGCTGCCGCAGATCCTCGGCGTCAAGGCGGTCAACGGCAAGCTCGTCGACGTCTACGACCTGCCGGCCCTGAAGAAGCTGTACGGCAACACGTTCGACGGCGTCCTGATCACGCGCGGCACCGGCAAGAAGACGCCGGTGACCCCGGCCGACGTGGCTGGCGCAATGCGGCAGGCGCTCAGGGGCAAGACGCCCGCCGAGCGCACCGGGACCATCGAGACCAACCCGGGCTAGCCGGCACGTACGTCACATACCGGGCGGGTCCCCTTCATGGGGCCCGCCCGCTGTGCTGCCGCAGGCGGACATGACATCTGTCATCCCGGACACCGGCCTCCCGACACTGCCGGGCACCCGCCCCCGCCCGCCAGCATGGATGCCATGACAACGACAGCACAGGCCACCGAGGTGGTCAGCTTCGAGCAGGTGAGCAAGAGCTACGGGGACGTCAGGGCCGTGGACGGGCTCACCCTCGAACTGCACCCGGGCGAGACCGTCGCCCTCCTCGGGCCGAACGGCGCGGGCAAGTCCACCACCCTCGACCTCCTCCTCGGCCTGCGCCCGGCCGACACCGGCACCGTCCGCGTCTTCGGCACCAGCCCCCGGGACGCGATCGTCCAGGGCCGCGTCGGCGCCATGCTGCAGAGCGGCGGCCTGATGGACGAGGTCACCGTGGCCGAGCTCGTGAAGCTCGCCTGCGCCCTGCACCCCAAGCCGTACACGCCGGGCGAGGTGCTGTCCCGGGCGGGCATCGCGCAGATCGCCGACCGCAAGGTCAACAAGCTCTCCGGCGGCCAGGAGCAGCGCGTCCGCTTCGCCCTCGCCACCGCCGGGGCCAACGACCTCATCGTGCTCGACGAGCCGACCACCGGCATGGACGTCTCGGCCCGCCAGGCGTTCTGGGCCACGATGCGCGAACAGGCCGACCAGGGCCGCACGGTCCTCTTCGCCACGCACTACCTGGAGGAGGCCGACGCGATCGCCGACCGCGTCCTCGTCCTGCACCGCGGCCGCCTCCTCGCCGACGGCACCGCCGCCGAGATCAAGGCCAGGGCGGGTGCCCGCAAGGTCGCCTTCGACCTGGAGGGCGACATCGACGAACCGGCCCTGCGCGCCCTGCCGTTCCTCACCACCCTCGACGTGTCGGGCCGCACCGTCCGCCTCCAGTCGAGCGACGCCGACGCCACCGTGCACGCCCTGTACGGACTCGGCCTCTACCCGCGCAACCTGGAGGTCGCGGGCCTCGGCCTGGAGCAGGCCTTCGTAGCCATCACCACGGCCGAGGAGGCCAGGACGTCATGAACAGCCTGATCAAGCTCGAGATCACCCGGGCGCTGCGCAACAAGAAGTTCCTGTTCTTCTCCGTCGTCTACCCGTCGGTCCTGTTCCTGCTCATCGCGGGCAGCTCCGACAGCTCGACCATGGTCGACGGCACCGGCCTGAACCTCGCCGCGTTCATGATGGTGTCGATGGCGTCCTTCGGCGCCCTGACCGCCGTCCTCATGGGCAACAGCGAGCGCATCGCCAAGGAGCGCGAGAGCGGCTGGGTACGCCAGCTGCGCCTGACGACGCTCCCCGGGCGCGGCTACGTCCTCGCCAAGACCGCCGGCGCCGCCGTGGTCAGCCTGCCGTCCATCGTCGTCGTCTTCGTCGTGGCGGCCGTCACCAAGGGGGTACGGCTCGACGCCTGGCAGTGGCTCGCGCTCGTCGTCGCGATCTGGGCCGGCAGCCTCTGCTTCGCCGCGCTCGGCGTCGCCATCGGCTACCTCGCGACCGGCGACGCCGTCCGCCCCATCACGATGATCGTCTACTTCGGCCTGTCGATCCTGGGCGGCCTGTGGTTCCCCTCGACCGGCTTCCCGCAGTGGCTCAGCGACATCGCGTCGTGGCTGCCCACACACGCGTACGCTGCCCTCGGCCAGGCCATCGAGCTGGGCAACGCCCCGCACGCCAAGGACGTCACGCTGATCGTCGCCTACTTCCTGGTCTTCGCCGGCGGCGCGGCCTGGCTGTACCGGAAGGACACCCTGAAGGCGTGAACGCCATGACGTCGGACGAGATCACGCTGACCGGCATGGGGCAGTCGCCCCGCAACCGGCGTGAAGCCCTGCGCAAGCTGCTGTGGATCGGCATCTGGCTGGTCTTCATGGCGGATCCGATCGACGACCTCGTCAACGGCGACCACACGGCCTGGGCCACCGCGCTCGGCTGGCTCGGCCTGGTCGCCTTCGTCGGCGTCTACCTGGCCCTCGTCTTCCGCCACACGGCCCGCGCCATGCGCCTGTGGCGGCTGGCCGCGGTCCTCGGGGCGCTCGCCGCGGTCGCCGTCGTCATGTCCCTCACGCTCGGCGCCCCCTGGCTCGTCCTGTTCGTCTACGTCTCCGTGTCCTGCGGGGCAGTGCTGCCCATGCGGTACGCCCGCTGGTCGATCGTCGCGGTCACGGCCGCGATGGTCCTCCTCGGGATCCCGCTCGGCCGCGGCTGGGACCTCGGCCTCGTCGTGCCCGCCCTCCTCGGCGGCTTCGCGATGACGGGCGTACGGCAACTCGTGCGCACGACCGTCGAACTGCGCCGGGCGCGCGCCACCGTCGCCCAGCTCGCGGCCAACGAGGAGCGCCTGCGCCTCGCCCGCGACCTGCACGACCTCCTCGGCCACTCGCTCTCCCTGATCACGCTCAAGAGCGAGCTCGCCGGCCGCATGCTCCCCGACCACCCTGAGAAGGCGGCCCAGCAGGTCGCCGACATCGAGCAGGTCAGCCGCCAGGCACTCGTGGACGTACGGGAGGCGGTCACCGGCTACCGCCGCGCACGCCTCGGCGCCGAACTGGCCGGAGCGCGCGCCGCGCTGGCCGCCGCCGGCATCGAGGCCGACGTCCCCGCGGACGCGCCCGACGACCTGCCCGCCGAACCGGAGGCCGCCCTCGCCTGGACCCTGCGCGAGGCCGTCACCAACGCCGTACGGCACAGCGGCGCCCACCGCTGCACGGTCGGCATCGCCCTGCGCCAGACCCTCGGCGGCCCCGTCATGGAGCTGACGGTGGAGGACGACGGGGCCGGTGCCGCGGGGGGCGGCAGCGGCGTACCCGGTAACGGCCTGACGGGCCTGCGCGAACGCGTCGAGGGCGTCGGCGGCACCCTGGATGCCGGGCCCGGGCGGGACCGCGGGTTCCTGCTGGTGGCCCGGGTGCCGGTGGGCTCCGTAGGATCCGGCGCATGAGCGCTCAGATCAAGGTCCTGCTCGCGGAGGACCAGTCGATGGTGCGGGAGGCCCTCGCGGCGCTCCTCGGCCTCGAACCCGACATCGAGGTCGTCGCCCAGGTGGCGCGCGGCGACGAGGTCCTTGCGGCGGCCCGCGCCCACGGCCCCGATGTGGCGCTCCTGGACATCGAGATGCCCGGCATGACCGGCATCGAGGCCGCCGCCCAGCTCAGCGAGCACCTGCCCGCCCTCAAGGTCGTCGTCCTCACCACGTTCGGCCGCCCCGGCTATCTCCGTACGGCGATGGAGTCCGGCGCCCACGCGTTCCTCGTCAAGGACGCCCCCGCGGCCCAACTCGCCGAAGCCGTACGCAAAGTGCTCGCCGGTGAGCGCGTCATCGACCCCACCCTCGCGGCCGCCGCGCTCGCCGAGGGCGCCAACCCGCTGACGGACCGCGAACGCGAGATCCTGCGCGCGGCGGCCGACGGCTCGACCAACGCCGAGCTGGCGGCGGCCCTGCACCTGTCCCAGGGCACGGTCCGCAACTACCTCTCGACGGCCATCCAGAAGCTCGCCGTGCGCAACAGGGCGGAGGCGGTGCGGATCGCCCGCGAGAAGGGGTGGCTGTAGCCGGTCAGTTGAGCATCGCCCGGGCCGCCCGCGCCTGCGCGCGTACGGTCTCGGCCGCCGGGGCGTCCACGGCGCCCACCACATCCGCGTACGCGTCCAGCTCCGCCGCCCCCGCGAGGAAGTCCCCGCTGCGGACGAGGAGTTGGGCCCGCTCGTAGCGCAGCCGGGCCGGGTGCGCGGGCAGCAGCAGCGACAGCTCGACCGCCCACATCGCCACGTCCGAACGCTCCGGCCGGGCCGCAGCCCACGCGCGGATGTTGTTCAGGATCCGCATCACGACGTCCAGCGGATCGGCAGGCTGCAGCATCGACGCGTTCAGCGGCGCCCCCGTCGCACCGGCCACGAGCAGCTCCGCGTCCGCCCCGGTCAGCACCTGGCCCCCGTCGAACGGATCGGCGAGCACCTGATCCTGCGCGGGTCCGAACCCGACCACGAAGTGCCCCGGCAGCGCCACCCCGTACACCGGCGCCCCGGCCCGCCGCGCGACCTCCATCCACACCACCGACAACAGGATCGGCAGCCCCCGCCTGCGCCGCACCACCTCGTGCAGGAGCGAGGACTCCAGCCGCTCGTAGTCGCCCGGCGTGCCACGGAAACCGCAGCGGTCCCCCAGCAGCTCGGCCAGCGCCGTCGCCCACGCCCGCGGTCCGCCGGGACGGAACGGCACCTGCCCGGCGAGCCGGTCGAGGTCCATCTGGACGGCGTCCATCCCGGCCTCGTCGAGCGAGCCGTCCGCCTCGGCGGCCACCAGCAGGCACAGCTGAGACAGATCGGGCCGCTCCGCCCGCGCCTCCTCGGCGAACCGCCGGCGCAGTTCCTCGGAGCGGGGTGAGATGGGGGACATGGGTGCCTCGCTCAGTGTCCGGCCGAATCCGGGTCCCGGTCCGGTTCCGGGGCGCGGTAGTGGTGGTACGCGTGGTGTGCGGCGAAGCCGAGCCGCCCGTACAGCGCCCGGGCCCCTTCATTGTCCGCCTCCACCTGGAGCCAGGCCGCCGACGCGCCCTCCTCCAGCGCGCGGCGCGCGAGCGCCGTCATCACGCCCGACGCCAGGCCCTCGCGCCGCCGCGACGGGGCCACCTCGACCGCCGCGAAACCGGCCCACCGCCCGTCCACGACGCATCGCCCGATCGCGTCGGGCTCCCCGCCCTCTCCCGGCACGGTCGCGAACCACACCGACGGCCCGGTCGTCAGCACCTTCAGGGCCACCTCGCTCGCGCCCTTGCGCTGATACCGGCCGAGCCATGCCTCGCCCGGCTCCCGCGTCAGCCCGACCCGGTCGCCGAGGTCCACGCCGTCCGCGACCGGCGCGAGCCCGCCGACCCACATCTCCGCGCTCACCTCACGCACCCACCGCCGCGCCTCCAGCTCCGCGCACAGCAGCTCCTGCGTGCCCTCGGCGCCGGTCGCGGTCTGGATGTACGCGGGCAGCCCGCGCCGCTCGTACCAGGCACGGACGCGCGTGAGCGCCTCGTCGAGGGGGAGCCCCGGATCGCCCAGCGGCAACACCGAGTTGGCCCGCCTCGTAAACCCGCCGGCTGCCCGCAGCTCCCAGCCGCCGAGCCGCTCGCTCTCCACCGGCTGCCACGCGCGCGCGGCAGCCCGCGCCAGCTCCTCGTACGACGCGGCGGGCCCGCGGCGCCGGGCGGGCGCGGCCGGTACGACCTTGCCCGCGACCAGCGACGATTCCGGAATGTGGACCTGCTCTCCGTCTCGTTTTGTGATGAGCAGCACACCATCGTTCCACGATGTGAGAACCCCGACCGTGTCGGTGAACTTCGCACCCGGCGAGCCGACCTCGGTCAGTCGTCGCACTGAGACACGTTTTCCCACGTCAGAGGCCGTCAAGCGAAGCTCGAGCCGTCCGCCCGCAGTGAATTCCACAGCTCTGTCCACCCCTCCTGTTCGGATCATGCCCAGGAACGGAGATACTAGGTGCGGGCATCGACGACGCCGCGCTCCCGCGCGCCACGCGGACGAGCCGCAGATCGGCCCGCCGCGCCCTACCGAGGAGGAACGACAGCGTGACCTACGTCATCGCGCAGCCTTGTGTCGACGTGAAGGACAAGGCGTGCATCGAGGAGTGCCCGGTCGACTGCATCTACGAGGGCTCCCGGTCCTTGTACATCCACCCGGACGAATGCGTCGACTGTGGAGCCTGTGAGCCGGTCTGCCCGGTCGAGGCGATCTTCTACGAGGACGACACTCCCGAAGAGTGGAAGGACTACTACAAGGCGAACGTCGAGTTCTTCGACGAGCTCGGCTCGCCCGGCGGCGCCAGCAAGCTCGGCCTGATCGAGCGCGACCACGCCTTCATCGCCGCGCTTCCGCCGCAGAACCAGTAAGCGGCCGCATATCGCACCGCCCCGGTCCCGTACGGCACACCCGCCGTACGGGACCGAGGCGTTTACCCAAGTACGCATGCACGTACGAGCGACACGTACGAAAGAAGTGAGTCAGGTGTCCGCAGTCTCCGACCGCCTTCCCACGTTCCCCTGGGACAAGCTCGAGCCGTACAAGAAGACGGCCGCCGCCCATGAGGGCGGGATCGTCGACCTCTCCGTCGGCACACCGGTCGACCCGGTGCCCGAGCTGATCCAGAAAGCGCTGCTGGCGGCCGCGGACTCGCCCGGCTATCCCACGGTGTGGGGCACGCCCGAACTGCGGGACGCGCTCGTGGGCTGGAGCGAGCGGCGCCTCGGCGCGCGCGGGTTCACCCACCGCAACGTCCTGCCGATCGTCGGCTCCAAGGAGCTCGTGGCCTGGCTCCCCACCCAGCTGGGCCTCGGCCCCGGAGACAAGGTCGCCTACCCGCGTCTGGCCTACCCGACGTACGAGGTCGGCGCCCGCCTGGCCCGCGCGGACCACGTCTCGTACGACGACCCGACAGAGCTCGACCCGGCGGGGATCAAGCTCCTGTGGCTCAACTCGCCCTCGAACCCGACCGGCCGCGTCCTGTCCAAGGACGAGCTGACCCGGATCGTCGCCTGGGCGCGTGAGCACGGCATCCTCGTCTTCTCCGACGAGTGCTACATCGAGCTCGGCTGGGAGGCGGACCCGGTCTCGGTCCTGCACCCGGACGTCTGCGGCGGCTCGTACGAGGGCATCGTGTCGGTCCACTCGCTCTCGAAGCGGTCGAACCTCGCGGGCTACCGGGCCGCCTTCCTGGCCGGAGACGCCGCCGTCCTCGGCGACCTGCTCGAGATCCGCAAGCACGGCGGCATGATGACGTCCGCCCCGACGCAGGCGGCCGTCGTCGCGGCCCTCGGGGACGACGAGCACGTGCAGGAGCAGCGCGGACGCTACGCCGCCCGCCGCACGGCCCTGCGCGAGGCCCTGGTGAAGCACGGCTTCCGCATCGAGCACAGCGAGGCGAGCCTCTACCTGTGGGCGACGCGCGACCAGTCCTGCTGGGACACCGTGGCGCACCTGGCGGAGCTGGGGATCCTGGTCGCGCCCGGCGACTTCTACGGGCCCGCGGGCGACCGCTTCGTCCGTGTGGCGCTGACGGCGAGCGACGAGCGCGTGGCCGCGGCGGTCGAGCGCCTGAGCCAGGGCGCCTGAGCCGGGGCGCCTGAGCCGGGGCTCACGGCACAGCGAAGGGGGCGGGGAGCCTGTCGTCACAGGCTCCCCGCCCCCTTTCACTGTGTGCCGGATGCTCAGCCGAGCGGCAGGCCCTGCGTCGGCAGCTCGCCCGTGGCGGGGAGTGCGCCGGTGGGCAGGCCGCTGCCGAGCGCGTCGGTCGGGAGGCCGCCGCCGGTGGCCGTGCCCGCGGTCTTGCCGACCACGTCACCGGCGCTGCCCGCGACGTCACCGGCCGCCTTCTGGGCGGCGGGGGCGACCGTCTTGGCGCTCTGGCCCACGGCCTTGCCGGCGGTCGGCACGGCCTTCTTCACGGCCTTGCTAGCCGTGTCGCCCGCGAGGCCGCTGGCGTTCCGGGCAGCGCCGTCGACGGTGTTGCCGACGTTCGCGCCGTCGAGCGCGGTGAGGCCGCCCACGTTCGGGGTGGCCGGGAGGTCTACGGCGCTCGCGGATCCGGCCGCTCCGACCACGGGAGCCGCTCCCGCTGCGATCAGCAGCGCGGCACGGGCGATCCGGCGGGTCAGGGGGAGGGACATTGATGCTCCTTAGACGGGAGAGAACGGTGGTGTCCGGCGTCGGGTGCCCGGCGCTCGGACGCAGTGACTACCGCTCGAAGGTCGCGAAGGTTTCGCCCGCGCAACGTAAAGAGTTGGCAATGTGTCGCATTATCATCTGCGGCGAAAAACGGGCAAACGCCACGCGCTCCGCGACGTCGTAAAACGCCTACGCCCCTTTGCCCGCAAGGGATTTCCGCATATGCCCACGGGTCCTGCGAAGAACCGCGAGGGGCGTCGTCCTCAGCTGACGTACATCGCCCGATCGAGCTATCAACCGCACTACTGCGCGGTGACGATCCGGACCTCTCCGAGGCCCTTCTCGGCCCCCGCCGCGGCCTGCGCCGCCGCCCCGCTCCACTTGCCGCCGTCGTCGCCCGCGATCCAGTCGCGGCCCGCGTAGGACACCCGCTCGATGCGCAGCGCCGAGGAGTTGGCCACCGCCCAGTGCGCCAGCTCCCAGCCGCGCTGCCGCTCCCCGCCCTCGGCCGAGTCCATCGTGGCGGGCACCGGGACGGTCACGTCATGTCCGCCCGCGCCGGCCGCCGGCGACACCCCGCGCCCGAAGTCGCGCACCAGTGCCGCCCGCACCTTCGCCGGATCGCCCGGCTTCCTGACCTCCGTGCCGCTCGGCCGCCCCTCGCAGGTCAGCGAGGCACCCGCCCGGCCCGTCAGCGCCGCGGCGAGCAGCGTGGCGTCCGGCTCGTGCTTCGCGTACGCCTGCGGATAGCCGCTGCGCTGCACCCGCTGCGCGGCGACCGTCAGAGGCAGCCGCGAATAGCCCGGGATCTTGTCCAGGTGCTCGTAGAACCGCCCCGCCGCGTACACCGGGTCCATGATCTGCTCCTGTGTGCCCCAGCCCTCCGACGGGCGCTGCTGGAACAGGCCCAGCGAGTCGCGGTCGCCGTGGTGGATGTTCCGCAGGCCCGACTCCTGGAGCGCGGTCGCGAGCGCGATCGTGACGGCGCGCTCGGGCATGCCGCGCGAGGTGCCGACGGCCGAGATCGTCGCCGCGTTCACCGCTTGCTCGGAGGTGAACGCGTAGGACGCGCCGTCGCCGTTCCCCGAGACGACCGTGCAGCGCGGGGCCGGTCTGCCACCCGAGACGTACTGGACGATCAGATACGCGGCGACAGCGAGCAGCACCACGACGGCCGCCCCGATACGGAGGAGACGGCCGCGCCGGACAAGGGTGGGGGGCTCAGGCACGCGTCAAAGGTACTGGAGGCCACCGACAGGGCCCGAGGCCGCCGGGCATTAGGGTCGACGCCATGGACCTCACCGCCCTTGACCTCACGCGGGACGCCGCGCTGCTCACCGCCCAGCTGGTCGACTTCGCGTCGCCGAGCGGGCAGGAGAAGCCCCTCGCCGACGCCATCGAGACGGCCCTGCGCGCCCTGCCGCACCTCACGGTCGACCGGTACGGCAACAACATCGTCGCGCGCACGAACCTGGGGCGCGCCGAGCGGGTCATCCTCGCCGGGCACATCGACACGGTCCCGATCGCGGACAACGTCCCCTCGCGGCTCGACGAGGACGGCGTCCTGTGGGGCTGCGGCACCAGCGACATGAAGTCGGGCGTCGCGGTCCAGCTGCGCATCGCGCAGACCGTCACCGAGCCCAACCGCGACCTCACGTTCGTCTTCTACGACAACGAAGAGGTCGCCGCGCACCTCAACGGTCTGGGACACGTGGCCGAAGCCCACCCCGACTGGCTGGAGGGCGATTTCGCGATCCTCCTGGAGGGCACCGACGGCGAGGTCGAGGGCGGCTGCCAGGGCACCCTGCGCGTCATCCTGACGACCAAGGGCGAGCGGGCGCACTCCGCGCGCGCGTGGATGGGCTCCAACGCCGTCCACAAGGCCGCCCCCATCCTCGAACGCCTCGCCGCGTACGAGCCCCGCAAGCCCGTCGTCGACGGACTCCGGTTCCACGAGGGCCTCAACGCCGTACGCATCGAGGGCGGCGTCGCCACCAACGTCATCCCCGACGCCTGTTCGGTCACCGTCAACTTCCGCTACGCGCCCGACCGCAGCGCCGAGGAGGCCGAGGCCTTCGTCCGGGACTTCTTCGCCGGCTGCGACATCGACGACTACGTGGTCGACGACCACACCGGCGGCGCCCGTCCCGGCCTCGACCACCCGGCCGCCGCCGCGTTCATGGCGGCCGTCGGCGGCAAGGCCCGCCCCAAGTTCGGCTGGACGGACGTCTCCCGGTTCAGCGCGCTCGGTGTCCCCGCCGTGAACTACGGTCCCGGCGACCCGATCTTCGCCCACAAGAGGGACGAGCACGTGGACACCCGCAAGATCCTCGCCGCCGAGGAACGTCTGCGTTCCTGGCTCACGGCCTGACACTCCGAGGTCCCCCGCGCGTAACCCGCGTAGACCTACCCTTGCTGCACGTACGCAGTGGAGGGAGCAGCGAATGAGCAACCCCGAGGGCAGGAAGCGCCCCAAGGAGCAGCGGCTCGGCCCGGTGATCCGTCGCCGCGACCAGGTCCAGGCGGGCACGACCGACCAGCGCCTCCTCGACTCCGAAGGTCCCTCCGAGTGGGTGCACACCGACCCCTGGCGGGTCCTGCGCATCCAGTCGGAGTTCATCGAGGGTTTCGGCACGCTCGCCGAACTCCCGCCCGCCATCAGCGTGTTCGGCTCGGCCCGTACGCAGCCGGACTCGGCGGAGTACGCGGCCGGAGTCGCCATCGGCAGGGCGCTCGTCGAGGCCGGGTTCGCGGTCATCACGGGCGGCGGGCCCGGCGCGATGCAGGCCGCGAACCAGGGCGCCGTCGAGGCCAAGGGCATCTCCGTGGGCCTCGGCATCGAGCTGCCCTTCGAACAGGGCCTCAACCAGTACGTCGACCTCGGCCTGAACTTCCGCTACTTCTTCGTCAGAAAGACGATGTTCGTCAAGTACGCCCAGGGTTTCGTGGTCCTGCCGGGCGGCCTCGGCACCCTGGACGAGCTGTTCGAGGCGCTCACCCTCGTCCAGACCACGAAGGTCACGCGCTTCCCGATCGTCCTTTTCGGCACGCAGTACTGGAGCGGCCTGGTCGACTGGCTGAAGAACACCGTCATCGCCCAGGGCAAGGCCTCCGAGGCCGACCTGCTCCTCTTCCACGTCACGGACGACGTGGAAGAGGCGATCTCCCTCGTGACCAAGGAAGTCGGCAAGTAAGGCCCTGAGAACAGGCGCCTACGCGAGCCCTCGGCGGGCGACCGCCGGGGGCCGGTGGCCGGCGATGGCGGCGACCATGTCGAGCACCTGCCTGGTCTCGGCCACCTCATGGACCCGGTACACCTGCGCGCCCAGCCACGCCGACACCGCCGTCGTCGCCAGCGTCCCGATCACCCGCTCCTTGACCGGCCGGTCGAGCGTCTCCCCGACGAAGTCCTTGTTCGACAGGGACACCAGGACCGGCCAGCCCGTCTCCACCATCTCGCCCAGCCTGCGCGTGGCCTCCAGGCTGTGCCGGGTGTTCTTGCCGAAGTCGTGACCCGGGTCGATGAGCACGGACTCGCGCGGCACCCCCAGCGCGACGGCCCGCTCGGCGAGCCCCACGGTCACCTCCAGGATGTCCGCCATCACGTCGTCGTACGCGACACGGTGCGGGCGCGTGCGCGGCTCGGCGCCGCCCGCGTGCGTGCAGACCAGGCCCTTCCCGTAACGCGCCGCGACCTCCGCCAGCTTGGGGTCGACGCCACCCCACGCGTCGTTCAGGACGTCGGCGCCGGCCTCGCAGACCGCCTCGCCCACGTCGTGCCGCCAGGTGTCGACGCTGATGACGACGTCCGGGAAGCGGCGGCGCACCTCGGCCACGAAGCCGACCGTGCGGCGGGCCTCCTCCTGCGCGCTCACCTCGTCGCCGGGGCCCGCCTTGACCCCGCCGATGTCGATGATCGCGGCGCCCTCCGCCACGGCCTGTTCGACCCGGGTGAGAGCGGGCTCGTCGTGGAACGTCGAACCCTGGTCGTAGAACGAGTCGGGGGTCCGGTTCACGATCGCCATGATCACCGGCTCGTGTGCGCCGAACTCGCGCGGGCCAAGCCTGAGCATCCCCTGTGACTCTCCTTGTGGCTGCTGTGAAACCTGTCGACCGGTCGCCTGCGACCTTAACTGTCACACCCTCATGGCACGATCGGACCCTGACAGTTTCCGGACCGGGATCGGGACCGGATCCGGGCTTCGAGCCAGGGGACAGCGAAGATGGTCATGTTCTTGTTTCTCGTCGTCGCGCTCGTCGTGGTCGTCGGCGCGGTGACGCTCGCCGTGCTCGGCGGCGGCGAGAGCGGGGCGCTCCCGGAGGCGCCGCCCGAGCAGTTCACCGACCCGCTGCCCCACGACCGGCCCGTCGGCCGCGCCGACGTGGAGGCCCTGCGCCTGCCCGTCGCCCTGCGGGGCTACCGCATGGCGGAGGTGGACGACGCCCTCGGGCGGCTCGGCGCCGAGCTCGCCGAGCGGGACCAGCGGATCTCCGACCTCGAGACCGCCCTGTCGGGCGCGCGGGCCCAGATGCGACCCCAGGGGCCCGGTTTCGGCCTGCACCCCGGAGAGGGCCACCAGTGAGCGACGAAAGCGCCGGCGGCGCAGTACCGGGCCCGGACGGGGCGCTGCGCTGCCCGTGGGGCCTGTCCACCGAGGACTACGTGAAGTATCACGACGAGGAGTGGGGCCGCCCCGTCCACGGCGACGACGCGCTGTTCGAGCGGGTTTCCCTGGAGGCGTTCCAGTCCGGCCTGTCCTGGATCACGATCCTGCGGCGCCGCGAGGGTTTCCGCGCCGCGTTCGCCGGGTTCAAGATCTCCGACGTGGCCGCGTTCACGGACACCGACCGCGAGCGGCTCCTCACCGACGAAGGCATCATCCGCAACCGCGCCAAGATCGACGCGACGCTGGCCAACGCGCGCGTGCTCGCGGACTGGCCCGAGGGCGAGCTCGACACCCTCATCTGGTCGCACGCCCCGGACCCGGCCGCCCGCCCGGCGCCGCGCGTCATCGGAGACGTACCCGCGATCACGGACGAGTCGACGGCCCTGTCCAAGGCGCTCAAGAAGCGCGGCCTGCGCTTCGTCGGCCCGACGACGGCGTACGCGCTCATGCAGGCCTGCGGCCTGGTCAACGATCACCTGGTGGACTGCACGGCCCGCGAGCGCTGAGGACGGACCTCACACGCGCCACGGGCCACGCACGCGTCCTACCGGCCCAGGTACTTGGGCTTCTCCTTGGCGATGAACGCCTGGACCGCGATGGCGTGGTCCTCCGACGCGCCCGCCCTCGACTGGAGTTCGTCCTCCTTGTCGAGGGACTCGTCCAGGGTGTGACCCGCCGCGAAGGCGAGGGACTCCTTCAGCGCCGCGTACGCCACCGTCGGACCCTCGGCCAGCGAACGCGCCAACTTCCGTGCCTCCTCGGCCAGTTCGGCCGCGGGCACGACCCGGTTCGCGATCCCGAGCTCGTACGCCTCCTGCGCCTTCACCGAGCGCGGGAACAGCAGCAGGTCGGCGGCGCGCCCGGGGCCCACGACGCGCGGCAGCGTCCAGGACACCCCCGAGTCCGCGGTCAGGGCGACGCCCGCGAAGGACGTGTTGAAGGCAGCTGTGTCCGAGACGATCCGGTAGTCGGCGGCGAGCGCGAAGCCGAAACCGGCCCCCGCGGCCACACCGTTGACCGCGGCCACGACGGGCTTCGGCATCTGCGTCAGGGCCCGCAGGATCGGGTTGTAGTGCTCGCGCACGGTGTTCATGGTGCGGCCCGTGCCCGCCTCGCGGTCGGCCGTCAGGGAGCCCACGTGCTCCTTCAGGTCCTGGCCCACACAGAACGCCCGGTCGCCCGCGGCGGTGAGCAGTACGGCCCGCACCGCACCGTCCGCCGCGGCCGCCTGCGCCGCGTCCCGGAAGGCGACCTTGGACTCGGTGTTCATCGCGTTCATCGCCTCGGGGCGGTTGAGCGTGATGGTCGCGAGCCCGTCGCTCACCTCGTAGAGAACGCTGTCGGCCATGGAACCCTCCAACTGGTGCGGCTCGGTCGTCGTCAGTGCTCAGCATGACGGAGATCACGGTCTGCGGCGGAGCCCGCGCATGTGACCTGCGTCAAAGAAATTCGTCTCGGCGGAGTCGCGAAGGAGGCGCAGTATCGCAGTCACATCGCCGAATTGAGTGGTTTTGCTCAAGCGCGTTGCGCAAGCGATGCAGACCGGAGTTGGTCATCGGGTCCCGCGATGCGGGATAATGGCCAAGAAGCAATGTGTTCGATGCCGGTGACACCTGGGTTGTCGGCTGCGATGAGCTGGTTTCAGGAAGGGGAACGAGCATGGCGGCCATGAAGCCGCGGACGGGCGACGGCCCGCTCGAGGTGACCAAGGAGGGGCGGGGCATCGTCATGCGCGTTCCGCTCGAAGGCGGCGGTCGGCTTGTCGTCGAGCTGACTCCGGACGAGGCCGATGCACTCGGCGATGCCCTCAAGAAGGTCGTCGGCTAACGCGGAAGCGACCATACCTGTCGACTGCCCCGGTACCGCAAGCGGTGCCGGGGCAGTCGTGTATCCGCAGGTCAGAGCACACATGAAAGATCATTTACGGGGCTGGGAGCGCGGCGTCAGCGCTTGACGGCGCAGAGCAGCCCGTCGCCGACCGGGAGCAGCGAAGGCACCAGATCCTGTGCCTCACGCACCGCCCGCAGCAGCTCCCGCATCCGCAGGACCTCCACCGGCTGGGGGCCGGAATCGACCGTCCGGCCGTCGGCGAAGACGCCCTCGAAACAGACGAGCCCGCCAGGACGCAACAGGCGCAACGATTCAGCGAGGTAGTCGAGGCACTCGGTGCGGTCGCCGTCGCAGAAGACGAGGTCGTAGCCGCTGTCAGCGAGCCGCGGCAGCACGTCGAGGGCCCGTCCGGGGATGAAACGAGCACGATTGCTCGCGAATCCGGCGGCGCGGAACGCCTCCCGGGCGAACTGCTGCCGCTCCGGCTCCGGATCCACCGTGGTCAGGACGCCGTCGGGCCGCATGCCGTGCAGCAGATGGATTCCGGACACCCCGGTCCCCGTGCCGATCTCGGCCACCGCCTTGGCGCCCACGGTGGCAGCGAGCATCCGCAGCGCGGCGCCCGCGCCGGGGGACACCGGGCGGGTGCCGGCCTCACGGGCCCGGTCCCGGGCCCAGCGCAGCGCGTCGTCCTCGGCGACAAAGGCGTCGGCGAACGCCCAGCTCGTCTGCCGGTTGCCGGTAATGGCCCTCTCCTGTCCCCGTGGTTGCCTGCGCGTGACTGTATCCGTTGGTGGCGGGAACTCGCAGATGGGACCGGGCGTTTAAGAGGGCAGGAGAGAACGGCGTGGAAAAGAGCGCGGGGGTGGCCGGTGGACCGACGGACCGAACAACGCAGGCGAAGCGCCCGGCGTCCTCAGGCAAATCTCAGTAAAAACGCTTATCCGGAGCTAACGGGCGAGGTGGCTATGGTAGGGGCTCCGCTGGACACCACCAGAGCCGACAGGGGAGGTGCGGCTGCGCCTGTGGATCGGGGAGGAGCGCTGCGGCGCTTTCTCAGGTCGGCGGGTGAGCCGAAATCCGTGACCAACAACGCTGACCGTTCCAACGCCGCTCGTCCCGCGCAGACCGCGACCTTTGCCGATGATGCGGAATCACAGGCGTGGACTCCCCCGACCTGGGAGGAGATCGTCAGCACGCACAGCGGCCGGGTCTACCGACTCGCCTACCGTCTGACGGGCAACCAGCACGACGCCGAGGACCTCACACAGGAAGTCTTCGTCCGCGTCTTCCGCTCGCTGTCGACGTACACGCCCGGCACCTTCGAGGGCTGGCTGCACCGCATCACCACGAACCTCTTCCTCGACATGGTGCGCCGCAAGCAGCGCATCCGCTTCGACGCCCTCGGGGACGACGCGGCCGAGCGCCTGCCGAGCCGCGAGCCGTCGCCGCAGCAGGTCTTCCACGACACGCACTTCGACGCGGACGTCCAGCAGGCGCTGGACACCCTCGCGCCCGAATTCCGTGCGGCCGTCGTCCTGTGCGACATCGAGGGCCTCTCGTACGAGGAGATCGCCGCGACCCTGGGCGTCAAGCTCGGCACGGTCCGCAGCCGGATCCACCGCGGTCGCTCGCAGCTGCGCAAGGCCCTGCAGCACCGCTCGCCCGAGGCACGCGCCGAGCGCCGCTCGCTCGCGGCCACGGGCGTTCCCGCGCTTGGAGGAGGGGGCGCGAGCGCGTGAGTGGATCACGTCCGGACCCCGCCGAGCGTCAGCTCACCGAGCAGCATCTCGGAGACCGGCTCGCCGCCCTTGTCGACGGCGAGCTGGGCCATGACGCCCGCGAGCGGGGACTCGCCCATCTGGCCACCTGTCCGAAGTGCAAGGCCGAGGCCGACGCACAACGGCGACTGAAGAGCGTCTTCGCCGAGGCGGCACCCCCGCCCCCCACCGAGAGTTTCCTGGCCCGCCTCCAGGGGCTCCCCGGGGGAGGTGACGACTCATACGGCGGCGGCACCCCGTTCGGCGGGGGAGGACTCGGCGGCAGAGGCTTCGGGAACGGAGTCTTCGGAGTAGACCCCGACCCCTTCGGCTACGCCCCGACCGGCCGCCACGACGCACTGCTCGCCGGCGCCCCCGCCGCGGAGCGCGGCTTCCGCATCCATGAGGTCGGCCGCGGTGACTCCGACCGCGCGGCCTCGCGCGGGCGCCGCTTCGCGTTCGCCGCTGCCGGTGCCGTGTCGCTCGCCGCGATCGCGCTCGGCGGCGTCTCCACCGGCGTTCCCGCCGACACGGGTGGTGACGTCCGGGGCGGCGGTTCGGGCAGCAACGCGACGCCACTGCGCACCCAGAGCGCCGGCGTCGCCACGGCGGCCGAATCACAGCGCCGCCGGAACATGTCGCCGATGCTCGGACAGCGGGCGGGCGGCGCGCTGAACGCACCGGTCGCCGCCACGGAGTCGGGCGCACCCCTGCTGTCCGGCATGGCCACGCAGCGGGGCGCGCAGAGCGCCGTCTACCCGCTCGCGGCCCCGCTCCTCAGCGGGACCACGACGCTGTCTCCGCTGATACGTCCCGCCGCACCCGTCCCCGCATTGCCCCGGTCCGGAGTCGGCACGGCATTCGAGAGCCCCGGGTCCAGCCCGGAGACCGGCCCCGGGTCCAGCCTCGCGGCGGCCCCCGCGGCGTCGCCCTCCGGCACGCCCACGGCCTCCGCCCGCTGACCCTGCTCTCTGCGCGCCGGTCCGCGAACCTGGTTGAATCCATGGTGAGCGGCCGCGCCCGCCGGGCGATCCCGGAGCGCGGCGCCGACAGGCGGTCCGACTGGGGCGATCGCCGTGTGGCTGCCCGCGGGTCGTTGCCGCGGGCCAGGTGTGGGGAGAGCGGCGGAAGATGGACGAGGGGAAGCCCACAAAGGCGAAGTGGTGGAGCCGCCCCCGGCCCAACGGGGGCGCTCCGCGCGATGACGGGGACTTCGAGCTGGCCCGGCCGGCGGCGATGCCTGCGGCGGGCTCGGGGGATGCCGAGGCCGAGGCCGAGGCCGAGGCCGAGGCCGAGACCCGGTCGGGAGCCGCTACCGCAGACGTGCTCGTCGGGAGCGGTGAAGCTCCGGGTGACGGGGCGTCGGTTGCGGGCACTGGTGCCGGTGCTGGTGAGGGTTCCGGTGATCGTGGTGCCGTTGTCGGTGTTCCGGTTGCTGACGTTCCGGGTGGCCGTGGTGCCGTTGTCGATGCCCCGGTTGCTGACGTTCCGGGTGATCGCGCTGCCGTCGTCGATGTCCCGGCTGCCGAAGCTCCGGGTGGCGGTGGTGCCGTTGCCGATGTCCCGGCTGCCGAAGATCCCAGTGATCCCGTTCCGGTTGCTGACGCAGTTGTGGCCGAGGGATCTGCTGGGGTGCCCAGTGAACCCGTAACGGTTGATCAGAGTGCCGTGCCGCAGGCGCGGCCGCGTCCTCTGCATGCGCCGGATCCCTACGGCACGCCGCCGTACGGTGAGCCCGGGCCCTGGGCGCCCGCGCCGCCGGTGCAGCACCCGGCCGCCGCCACGCCCGCGCAGGGCACGGCCATGCCGTCCCCTGCCCACGGCACGCCCGTGCCGCCGCAGCACGGCGCTCCGCCGCCGTACGCCGGCGGAGCGATACCCCAGGCCGCCCCGTACGTCCCGCACCCTGCCGCAGCCGCTCAGCCCGGCCCGCACCCGGCGGATCACGCACCGGTGCCTGTCGAACAGCACGCGCACCATGGGGCGCCGCCGCTAGCGGGTGGCCCGGAGGGGCCGGGGACGGTCCCCGGCGGACCCGGGATCAACCCGCCCCCGCCCGGAGGGCCTTGGCAGCGGTATGACCCCTGGAAAACGCCCGTGCCCGTGGGCGGGCGCCGGCAGGGGACCAAGCGGGGGCGGCGGCTGCTGGTCGCCTGGACCGCCGTGGTCGCGCTCGTCGCGGGCGGGATCGGTGGCCTCGTCGGCACGTATCTGGAGCGCAACGGCTCGTCCGCCGACGTGGAACTGCCGCAGACCGACGCCGAGTCGGCGAAGCGCGACCCCGGCAGCATCGCCGGAATCGCGGCCCGCGCCCTGCCGGGCGTCGTCACGATCCATGTCAGCGGTTCCGACACCCAGGGCACCGGCACCGGTTTCGTCCTAGACGCCCAGGGCCACATCCTCACCAACAACCACGTCGTCGAACCGGCCGGCAGCAGCGGTGACATATCGGTCGCCTTCAGCGGAGGCGAGACCGCCAAGGCCGAGGTGATCGGCCACGACTCCGGCTACGACCTCGCTGTCGTCAAGGTCACCGGCGTGCGCGGGCTCAAGCCCCTCGCCCTCGGCAACTCGGAGAACGTGCAGGTCGGCGACCCCGTCGTGGCCATAGGCGCCCCCTTCGACCTGGCCAACACGGTGACCTCCGGGATCATCAGCGCCAAGGAGCGGCCCATCACGGCCGGCGGCGAGAAGGGCGACGGCAGCGACATCAGCTACGTCGACGCGCTGCAGACCGACGCACCCATCAACCCGGGCAACTCGGGCGGCCCGCTGGTCGATGCGCAGGGCCGCGTCATCGGCATCAACAGCGCCATCCGCTCCGCCGACAGCGGCTCGGACCTGGAGAGCGGCCAGTCCGGCTCGATCGGCCTCGGCTTCGCCATCCCCATCAACCAGGGCAAGCGCGTCGCCGAGGAGCTGATCAACACCGGCCGCGCGACCCACCCTGTGATCGGCGTCACGCTCGACATGGACTACTCGGGTGACGGAGCCCGTGTCGCCACGAAAGGCAACAACGGCGGCTCGCCGGTGAATCCGGGCGGCCCCGGCGCCAAGGCGGGGATCAAGGGCAGCGACGTCGTCACCGCAGTGGACGGGGCGCCCGTCCACTCCGCCCAGGAGCTCATCGTCAAGATCCGGTCCCACCGGCCCGGGGACCGTCTGGCCCTGACCGTGAAACGGGACGGCAAGGAGCGCGAGGTGACCCTTGTCCTGGGCTCCGCGGACGGCAGCTGACGGACGACTGAAGGCGCTCGGCAGGCACTCCGCCATGGCCCCGCCCGGACCCTTCCGGCGGGGTCGGGCCGGGGCCAGGCAGAGGCCGGTCCCGGGCCTCGTCGGGGCCGTGCCGCGCCCCGCCGGAGCGCCGGCCGCAAGCGCTTGTGCGACGGCTGGGTCCAGACGTAGCCCAGTGGCTACCGGACGGACAGCAACGCCGGGTACCGTGGACCCGGTCCGGAACCCGGAAGACCTGCCACGGAGACCTGCTGCGGGCCTGAGGACACGCTAGGAGCGCAAGGTGTTCAACGACATAGGCCCACTCGAGCTGCTGACGCTCGTCGTTCTTGCTGTGCTCGTCTTCGGCCCGGACAAGCTGCCGAAGGTCATTCAGGACGTGACGCGCACGATCCGTAAGATCCGCGAGTTCTCGGACAGCGCCAAGCGGGACATCCGCGAGGAACTGGGCCCGGAGTTCAAGGACTTCGAGTTCGAGGACCTCAACCCGAAGACGTTCATCCGCAAGCAGCTGGACAACGACGAGCTCGGGCTGAAAGAGATCCGCAACGGCTTCGACCTGAAGAAGGAGATGGCCGAGGTCACGGAGGCCGTGCAGAGCGCGGACGAGTCCTCGTCCGGCTCCGGGTCCGCCGCCGCGTCGTCCGGTTCGGCTCCCGCCAAGATCGACATGCAGAAGAAGCCGGCGGCGGACGATCACCCGCCGTACGACGCCGACGCGACCTGACGCCTGCGTGACCTGACGGCGTCGCGACTCGCCGCCCGGCACCCCGGCGACCCGCCCGGACGCGCCGGGCCGACCCGCCCGGACGCCCCGGCGACCCGCCCCGCGTAACTGTCGGAACCCGGAGTGCCCAGCCCGGGTGTGGCATCCTGCCTTGTTGTTGCGCGGATCGGTGGCGAGGACGCCCGAGGGGGGTGGGCCGCCGCGGTCCGACTGAGCGAGGAGGCGGCCGGGTACATGGAGACGACGAGTCGGGTAGGCGCGCAGGCGCCCGCGGCGCAAGGGGCCCCCGAGGTCCTGACGGCCCGGCGCACGGTCGACGGCTACCTGCAGGCGCCCTTCCCGTGGTACGGCCTCGACGAGGCGTTCACGGGACCGCGGTGGCTGATGCAGGTCGGCACCTCGGCGGAGGGCGCCGTCGAGCACGGTTCCATCGGGCACGGCGACGAGCCCACCGTGCGGAGCGAAGGCGCGGAGGACAAGGAGCGGTTCGCGGTCGTGGTGACCGTGGCGGCCAGCCCCGTGCGGCGCAGCGCCGACGGTACGGGTGTGCTCGAGGCGACCTCGGTCTCCTCGGCGGCCTGGCTCGCGGGTGTCGGCCTGCTCAACGTCACGTGGCCGGGGCAGATGGACCACACCCTGCGCGACGACTGGCTGGACCAGCAGACCGAGACGGCGTGGACCCTCGCGGACGACCTCGGGAGCGCGGACTGGACGACGCTGTCCCTGCCGGTGGACGGCGTCCCGATGACGTTCCACTACCGGGAGTCGGAGTTCGGCTGGGTCCTCGCCGGTTCGACGCAGGAGGGCGTGCACCTGGGGGCGTTCGGGCGCGGCATGAGCGCGTACGGCCTCGGATTCTCGATGATCAAGGACATCGGCGCCTACGAGGCCTAAGGGCTCCGAGTACGCCGATGGGGCACGGTCACGATGACCGTGCCCCATCGGCTTGAGCCCAGTGGGTCAGAACTTGTTGCGCGGGGTGATTCCCAGCGACATGCCCGACAGGCCGCGCGCGCGGCCGCCCAGCTTGCCGGCGATGGCACGCAGGGCCGAGCCCGCGGGGGAGTCGGGGTCGGTGAGGACCACCGGCTTGCCCTCGTCGCCGCCCTCACGCAGCCGGACGTCGATCGGGATGGAGCCGAGCACCGGGACGTTCGCCCCGGTCGTGCGCGTGAGGCCCTCGGCGACGCGCTCGCCGCCGCCCGTGCCGAACACGTCGACCATCTCGCCGCAGTGCGGGCAGGGCAGCCCCGCCATGTTCTCGACGACGCCGACGATCTTCTGGTGGGTCTGGACCGCGATGGAGCCGGCGCGCTCGGCGACCTCGGCCGCCGCCTGCTGGGGCGTCGTGACGACGAGGATCTCCGCGTTCGGGACGAGCTGCGCGACGGAGATCGCGATGTCGCCCGTGCCCGGCGGCAGGTCGAGGAGCAGGACGTCCAGGTCGCCCCAGAAGACGTCGGCGAGGAACTGCTGGAGGGCGCGGTGCAGCATCGGGCCGCGCCACACGACCGGCGCGTTGCCCGGCGTGAACATGCCGATCGAGATGACCTTCACGCCGTTCGCAGACGGCGGCATGATCATGTTCTCGACCTGGGTGGGACGCCCCTCGGCGCCCAGCATGCGCGGCACGCTGTGGCCGTAGATGTCGGCGTCCACGACGCCGACCTTCAGGCCGTCGGCGGCCATCGCGGCCGCGAGGTTCACCGTCACCGAGGACTTGCCGACGCCGCCCTTGCCGGACGCCACCGCGTACACACGGGTCAGCGAGCCGGGCTTGGCGAAGGGCACCTCGCGCTCGGCCGTGCCGCCGCGCAGCGCGGCGGCGAGCTCCTTGCGCTGCTCGTCGCCCATCACGTCCAGCGTGACGTCGACGCGCGTGACGCCCTCGACGGCCGCGACCGCGTCGGTCACGTTCTTCGTGATGGTCTCGCGCATGGGACAGCCGGAGACGGTGAGGTACACGGTGACCGCGACCGCGCCATCCGCGCCGATCTCCACAGATTTGACCATCCCCAGCTCGGTGATGGGTCGCTGGATCTCGGGGTCGTTCACCGTCGCCAGTGCTTCGCGCACCGCGTCTTCCGTAGCCATACGCCGATAGTACGGCGCGGTAACCCTTGTCCGGAAAGCCCTGTCAGCGGTCGTCTACGTCACGTCGGTGAGCCGCGTCGGAAGAAGAGCCCGCCGGGAAGGCGACGCGCTGGTCCTCCAGCTCCTTGAGCAGGTCCTGGAGTTCGGAGCGGATCCAGTCGCGGGTGGCGACCTCGCCGAGGCCCATGCGCAGGGCGGCGACCTCGCGGCTGAGGTACTCGGTGTCGGCGATGGACCGCTCGTTCTGCTTGCGGTCCTGTTCGAGGTTGACCTTGTCGCGGTCGTCCTGCCGGTTCTGCGCGAGCAGGATGAGCGGAGCGGCGTACGAGGCCTGGAGCGAGAGCATCAGGGTCAGGAAGATGAACGGGTACTGGTCGAAGCGCAGATTGCCCGGCGCCGTGACGTTCCACACGACCCACGCGATGATGATCACCGTCATCCAGACGATGAACCGGCCCGTCCCCAGGAAGCGCGCGATGCGCTCCGAGAGGCGTCCGAAGGCCTCCGGGTCGTAGTCGGGCAGCAGCTTGCGGCGCGGGGGGCGCGGCAGGTCGAGCCGGAAGCGCGGCGCCCGCGCGGCCTCGGGACGGCCGTCCCGCTCGCGCTCAGCCGGTGCCATGGCTCACCTCCCCGTCGGCCAGGTGGAACTCCTGCTCTCGCCAGTCCTCCGGCAGCATGTGGTCGAGGACGTCGTCCACAGTGACCGCGCCGAGGAGCGAACCGCTCTCGTCGACGACGGGCGCCGCCACCATGTCGTAGGTCGCGAAGAACCCGGCGACGACCGGGAGCGCGGCGGACGGCGCGAGGGCCTGGAGGTCCTCGTCGAGCATCGACGAGACCAGCGTGTACGGGGGATCGCGCAGCAGCCGCTGGAAGTGCACCGTGCCGAGGTACTTGCCGGTGGGCGTCTCGTCCGGCGGCCGGCACACGTACACCTGCGCGGCCAGCGAGGGGGAGAGGTCGGGGTTGCGGACCCGGGCCAGCGCGTCGGCGACGGTCGCGTCGGGCCGCAGCACGATCGGCTCGGTCGTCATCAGACCGCCCGCCGTCTTGTCCTCGTACGCCATCAGCCGCCGCACGTCGGCCGCGTCCGAGGGCTGCATCAGCGCGAGCAGCCGCTCCTTGTCGTCCTCGGGCAGCTCACCGAGCAGGTCGGCGGCGTCGTCCGGGTCCATCTCCTCCAGGACGTCGGCGGCGCGCTCCTCCTTGAGCTTGCCGAGGATCTCGATCTGGTCGTCCTCGGGCAGCTCCTCGAGGACGTCCGCGAGCCGCTCGTTCGTGAGGGCCGACGCGACCTCGGCGCGGCGCTTGGGGGAGAGGTGGTGCAGGACGTTGGCGAGGTCGGCCGGGCGCAGCTGCTCGAACGTGGCGAGGAGGTTCTCGGCGCCCTGCCCGTGCTCCTCCAGCGAGAACCCGTCGACGGCCGACCAGTCGACGGTGAGCGTCTCGCCCTTGGCACGCCGGAACGCGCCGCCGCCCTTGCCCTTCCGTACGAAGACCCGGTCGATCTCCCAGTCCCTGCGCGCCGGCAGCTGCTGGACGGAGACGTCAAGGACCGTCACCTCCTCACCGGACTCGACGAGCCGCACCCGCCGGTCGAGCATCTCGCCGAGGACGAGCCGCTCGGTGGGCCGCTGCTCGAAGCGCCGCACGTTCAGTACGCCGGTGGTGATGACCTGGCCGGACTCGATGCCGGTCACGCGGGTCATGGGCAGGAAGATGCGGCGCCGCGTGGACAGCTCCACGACGAGCCCGAGCAGCCGGGGCGGGCGGCGGCCCACGCGCAGCATGGCGACGAGGTCGCGGACGCGCCCCACCATGTCGCCGTTGGGGTCGAAGACGGCGATGCCGGAGAGATGCGAGACGAAGATCCGGGGGGCGCCTGCCGCCATGCGCCGCGCCTCCTTTACATCCGCATTTGTTCTGAAGGTGTGTTTCAGGCTAGCCCGTCCCGGTCCCGTGCGCCTTTGCGCTGCGTCCGGACGGACTGGCTCCGTTCACCGCAGGTGACACGGGTACGCTGCCGTTCTGCCGCCGAGCAAGACGCCGTACGAGAGGTAGCGCGAGCCGTGACCGTTCTTCCCCTGGCCCGCCGTTCCCACGGGATTTTTCTGGTGGGAGTGATGTGCCTCGGGCTCGCGGCGTGCAGCAGCGAGGATCCGGACGCGGGCACGAACGGCGTCGCCGAACTGACCGCCCCGAAGATCCAGAGCCGCACCGTCAAGGCCGCGCAGGGGGCCGGTGCCGTGCGTCTGTCCGGCACGGTCGTCAGCAACGGACACTCGTACAAGATCGACATGCGGCTCAAGGACGAGGGTGGCTCGGGATCCGTCACGACGGGCGGCCGGACCTTCCAGCTGCTGCGGGTCAAGGAGCATCTGTTCCTCAAGGCCGACGCGGACTTCTGGACGCACCAGGACGGCAAGGGTTCGGGCAGTACGGAGCAGGGGGGCACGGCCGCCGCGGACAAGCTCGACGGCAAGTACGTCAAGGTCCCGCAGGGTGACCCGGCCTACAAACGCCTGAGCGGCTTCACCGTCAAGGGCGCGCTCCTGGACGGCCTGCTCACGCTCCACGGCAAGGTGGAGAAGGGGGACCGGGGCTCGTCGGGCGGCGTACGCACGGTCGAACTCACCGGCGACAAGGGCTCAGGCGGCACCCTCGACGTCTCCCTCGAGGGCACCCCGTACCCGCTGCGCCTGGAGCGAGCGGGCGGCGCCGGCACGCTCCAACTCACCGACTGGGGCAAGGACTTCACGCTCCGCGAGCCGGGCAAGGGCGAGATGGTGGACTACGGGGCGCAGCTCCCGACGTCCTGAGGCCCTCTTGGAAGGACCCTCACTTCCCGCGCCGCTTGCGGCGGAGCAGGAGGTGGGGGAGTGCCCGGGGAGCCTCGCGGCGGGTGGTTGCCGTCGTGGCGAGCGGTGCGGCGGCCAGCGCGTCGGACGACGGCGGGACCGTGGACCCCGTCGGCTCCAGGCGGAGCACCCGGCACTCACGCGCCCAGCGCTCCGGCATCGCCTCGCCGTCCGGCGCGTTCAGGCGCTTGCCCTTCAGCTCGGCGACGGCCGCCTCCCACTCCTCGGAGTGCGGGGCGAGCTCGACGACGCCGGCCGTCCAGCCCACGAGGCGCCCGCCCTTGTCCTTGCTGCGCACGGTGACGGTCGCCGCCCCGCCGTCGGTGAGGCCGGGGAGCGGCTGCTCGCCGGGCCCGTCGCCGACCAGGTTCGCCGCGCCCTCGTGCCACACGTGCCACAGGGCGCGCTCAGGGCCTGCGGCCCCCCGTACCCAGATGAGGCCGGACTTCTTGGTGGCCTCCTCGACGAGGGCCTGGTCCATCGGCCCAGGTGCCGTGGAGCGGCTCGTCGAGGGGTCGTCGTCGGGAGAGGGGCTGGCCTGATCCGTCATGGCGCCAGCCTATCCGGGCGGCTCAGAGCCACCCGTTCCGCTTCAGGATGCGGTGGATCGCGAAACAGGCGCCGACCGTGACGCCGAGGACGAGCGGGTAGCCGAACCGCCAGTGGAGCTCCGGCATGTGCTCGAAGTTCATCCCGTAGACGCCACAGACCATCGTCGGTACGGCGATGATCGCCGCCCAGGACGTGATCTTGCGCATGTCCTCGTTCTGCGCGACGGACGCCTGCGCGAGGTTGGCCTGGAGGATGGAGTTGAGCAGTTCGTCGAAGCCGACGACCTGCTCCTGCACGCGCGCGAGGTGGTCGGCGACGTCACGGAAGTACTTCTGGATGTCCGGGTCGACGAGCCGCATCGGCCGCTCGCTCAGCAGTTGCATGGGCCGCTGGAGCGGTGCCACCGCCCGCTTGAACTCCAGGACTTCGCGCTTGAGCTGGTAGATCCGCCCGGCGTCGGTGCCGCGCGGAGCGCCCTTGCCCGTCTGCGAGAAGACGTCCGTCTCGACCTCGTCGATGTCGTCCTGCATCGCGTCGGCGACGGCGAGATAGCCGTCGACGACGTGGTCCGCGATGGCGTGCAGGACGGCGGACGGGCCCTTGGCGAGCAACTCGGGGTCGTCCTGGAGCCGGTGCCGCAGCGCCCGCAGCGAGCCCTGGCCGCCGTGCCGGACGGTGATGAAGAAGTCCCGTCCGGTGAAGCACATCACCTCGCCGGTCTCCACGACCTCGCTGGTCGCGGTGAGTTCGGCGTGCTCGACGTAGTGGATGGTCTTGAAGACGGTGAACAGGGTGTCGTCGTAGCGCTCCAGCTTGGGGCGCTGGTGGGCGTGGACGGCGTCCTCGACGGCGAGCGGGTGGAGCCCGAACTCGGCCGCGATACCGGCGAATTCGGACTCGGTCGGCTCGTGCAGCCCGATCCAGGCGAAGCCGCCCTCGCGGCGCGCCTTGCGGATCGCGCCGCGGGGCGTCAGGCAGTCGTTGTCGTGGACGCGGGCGCCGTCGCGGTAGACGGCGCAGTCGACGACGGCCGTGGACGTCGAGGGGTCGCGGGTGGTGTCGTACGGGGCTGACGTGCTGCCGGTCTCGCGCGGCGAGGGGCGGACAGCGGCACGCAGGTCACGGATCATCGACATGGGCAGGCTCCTTCGCGGGCGGGAGCCGCCGGTGGCCATACGGGTCGGCGCTAACCGGAATGAGGACGTCCTGACTGCGGATCCTGTGTGCACGTCCACAAAGCGGGGAGCACCGCGACCGGCGCGGTGGCGGCTTCGCTACTGATTCAGATCAGGCGGAAACGAAGTGCTCTTCCGTGGTGCGCAGACAGACTGGAGCGTGCGCGGAAAGCCGGGAAAACGCGGCTCAGTGGCCGGAAGAGCGGGTGGTACTGCACGGTCGACTTCGGTCCATTGCAGCCCCACCTCCTCCAGCCGGTCCCCCGTGAGGGACGACGTCTCGTCCCTCGCAGGGGACGCATCTAGGTCAGGGGCTTGAAAGCAACGCTTGGCGTGCTGCCCCTGCCAGCGGCCAAGACTATCAGCCGACCGGAGAAGCGAGCCCACCCTCTACCCATTGGATACGAGTTCTATGCTCGCGACATGGGAGATGTTCTTGCTCTGGTCGAGGCCCGGCTCCGTACGGCCCTCGGTGAACCGGACGCGCGCGCCGCGGTCACGTTCCTCGGCACCGACCGCATCGAGGTGCTGCGCTTCACGGACCCGGCGGACACCGGCCTCGTGCGCTACGCCACGCTCGGTATGTCGGCCGCCCCCATGGCCGACCCGACGTCCGCGCTCGCCGACCCGCTCAAGGGCCCGCGCGCGGAGCTCGTGCTGTCGGTGCGCACCGGCCGCGCCGACACCGACAAGGTGCTGCGCCCCCTCGCCGTACTCGCCGCGTCGCCGCAGGTCGAGGGTGTCGTCGTGGCCGCGGGCGCCTCGCTCGACGTGGGCGAACCCCTGTGGCCCGGCGCCCCGTTCACATCGGTGCTCGTCGCGGAGTCCGGGGGCCTCGTGGAGGATCTGGAACTGGACGATCCGCTGGATCCCGTACGGTTCCTGCCGCTGCTGCCGATGACGCAGAACGAGGCGGCGTGGAAGCGGGTGCACGGCGCTGCCGCCCTCGAGGAGAAGTGGCTGAACAGCGGAACGGACCTGCGCGATCCGCTGCGCAGGTCCGTTCCGCTGGACCAGTGACCGGCGCGCGAGGCTCGCACGGAGAGCGTCGGCGCGCACACGCAGTGAATCGGCCCGGCTGACTGCTGCGGGCTGCATCTGATTCTTCCCGGGGAAGCGTTGCGAGGTCCCGCCCTCGGAAGGGTGATCGTCCTTGACGGAGTGGGAGTCGGGGAGGACCGTTGGTCCTTATGAGGGGCGAACCCAGTTGCCCGAAGTGTGGTGGCCGGGTCAGGGCTCCCGGCCTCTTCTCCGACTCCTGGCAGTGTGACGTGCACGGGGCGGTGCATCCGCTGCAGCCCGTGATCCCGCCCAGCGTCGAGGCGCTCACCGTCGTGGCGCACCGCGCCGAGGTGCCGGTGTGGATGCCGTGGCCGCTGCCCGTCGGGTGGCTCTTCACCGGAGTGGTCAGCGCGGGCGACGACCGCACGGGCGGCAGGGCGACCGCCGTGGCCTGCTCGGGCCCCGGGCCGCTCGGCGGCGTGGGGGAGATGCTGTTCGTCGCGGAGGAGCTCGGCGTCGGCCTCGGCGCCCGGTACGCGGGCATCGACGGCCCCGACCCCGGCCCGCACATGACCGTCGAGAAGCCGCCCCAGGCCAAGGTTCTGGCCGCCGGACGCCCGACCCCGATGTGGCACGTCGCCGGCACTCCCGACGACCGCGCGGTCTTCGCGGGCGAGGCGCGCGGACTGTGGGTGTGGGCCATCGTGTGGCCCGAGCAGACCGGGCTCCTGATGTACGACGAGCTGGTCCTGACCGACCTGCGCGACGTGGGCGCCGAGGTCGATCTGGTGCCCTGCGGCGCACTGTCGCCGCGCATCCTGACGTAAGGGGTCATACCGGTGGACGGGGGTGACGGGATCGCTCCGGATCCCCGTTATCCTTGAGCGTCCCCTTCCGTCCGTTCAGAGCCTGGAGTACGCGCGTGCGCATCGATCTGCACACCCACTCCACCGCCTCCGACGGCACGGACGCCCCGGCCGAGCTGGTCCGCAACGCGGCCGCCGCCGGTCTGGACGTCGTCGCGCTCACCGACCACGACACGAGCCGCGGGTACGCGGAGGCCCTCGCCGCGCTGCCGGCCGGACTCACGCTCGTCACCGGCGCCGAACTCTCCTGCCGCCTCGACGGCGTGGGCCTGCACATGCTGGCCTACCTTTTCGACCCCGACGAGCCCGAGCTGCTGCGCGAGCGCGAGCTCGTACGGGACGACCGGGTGCCGCGCGCGCGGGGCATGGTCACCAAGCTCCAGGACCTCGGCGTGCCCGTGACCTGGGAACAGGTCGCCCGCATCGCCGGCGACGGGTCCGTCGGCCGCCCGCACGTCGCGGAGGCCCTCGTCGAGCTCGGCGTCGTCGGATCCGTCTCCGAGGCCTTCACGCCCGACTGGCTCGCCGACGGCGGCCGGGCGTACGTCGGCAAGCACGAACTCGACCCCTTCGACGCGATCCGCCTGGTCAAGGCCGCGGGCGGGGTCACCGTCTTCGCGCACCCGGCGGCCGTCAAGCGCGGGCAGGTCGTGCCCGAGTCGGTGATCGCGGACCTGGCCGCGGCCGGACTCGACGGCATCGAGGCCGACCACATGGACCACGAACCGGCCACGCGGGCCCGCCTGCGCGGCCTCGCCGCCGACCTCGGCCTCCTGGCCACGGGCTCCTCCGACTACCACGGCAGCCGGAAGACGTGCGTACTCGGCGAGTTCACCACCGACCCCGAGGTGTACGGGGAGATCACGCGCCGGGCGACCGGGGCGTTCCCCGTGCCGGGGGCCGGCGGAACCACCGCGTAACCCGCGCCCTGCCGCGATCCGGCGGGCCGCTCCCCTTCATGCCCCGGTGCGGGCTCATGCACCGCACCCCCACGCACAACGCGTCCCGGCTGATCCCGCGGACCTCACTCGCAAGGCCACACCCGTGTTCGATGTCGCTGTTTTCGGATCCCTTTTTCTCACGCTATTCGTGATTATGGACCCCCCTGGGATCACCCCGATCTTCCTCGCGCTCACCGCGGGCCGGCCCGCCAAGGTGCAGAAGCGGATGGCCTTCCAGGCCGTCTGTGTCGCCTTCGGCGTCATCGCGGTGTTCGGGCTCCTGGGCCACCAGATCCTCGACTACCTGCATGTCTCCGTCCCCGCACTCATGATCGCGGGCGGACTGCTGCTGCTTCTCATCGCGCTCGACCTGCTCACCGGCAAGACCGACGAACCGAAGCAGACCAAGGACGTGAACGTCGCGCTCGTGCCGCTCGGCATGCCGCTGCTCGCGGGCCCCGGCGCGATCGTGTCCGTCATCCTCGCCGTGCAGAAGGCGGACAGTGCCGCGACGCAGGTGTCGGTGTGGACGGCGATCGTCGCCATCCACGTCGTCCTGTGGTTCGTGATGCGCTACTCGCTGCTGATCATCCGCGTCATCAAGGACGGCGGCGTGGTCCTGGTGACGCGCCTCGCGGGCATGATGCTCTCCGCGATCGCCGTGCAGCAGATCATCAACGGCGTGACCCAGGTGATCCAGGGCTCCTGACGCCGAGCCCCTGCCGCCGAGCCCCGCCCCGCGCACACAGAAGAGCCCCCGTACGGATCTCGTACGGGGGCTCTGCAGCGTGTTATTCGATTACGTACGGTGTATCAGGAGTCGTCGTCGCGTTACGAGGCCGGCGACTCGGCCGGGCGGATGTAGAGGCGCTGCCCTATGGCGGCCGCCTGCTGAACGATCCGGTTGACGGAGGCGGCGTCCACGACAGTGCTGTCCACGGCGGTTCCGTCGACATCGTCGAGTCGCATGATTTCGAAGCGCATACCCGCTTCTCCCTTCGTCTGGTCATCCTCCTGGAGGAGAACTACTGGTACGGGGCAACAGTCTTGCCCCGACGAACGGCCAGGCGGTTGCCTGACCGTTAAGAGTGGATTGCGCGGCTTCAGTGCCCCGCGTTCTACAGGGATCAACGGGTTGCCCCCAGCAAACATTCCCTACGCTAAGGAAATTTTTCGCGAGGCTAATTACCCGCGGGTAGTGGGACCGGTTGTGTTCGCAGCGTGACGGCCGGGACAATGGGCCGCATATGAACGACGATCTGACGGCCATCCGCGCGGAGCTCGACCGTACGAACGAGCTGCTCAAGCGGATGCTCGCCGAAGTGGCCAAGACTCCGTCCACCCACGCGATCTTCGTGGACGCCGGATACCTCTACGCCGCCGCGGGCCGCCTCGTCACCGGGACCGAGGACCGCAGAGCCTTCGATCTGGACGCCGAAGGGATCGTCGATGCCCTCATCGACAAGGCCCGCACGATCTTCGCGGACAGCCGGCTGCTGCGCGTCTACTGGTACGACGGCGCCCGGCGCCGCATCCACACGAACGAGCAGCAGTCGATCGCCGAGCTGCCCGACGTGAAGGTCAGGCTCGGCAACCTCAACGCCAACAACCAGCAGAAGGGCGTCGACTCCCTGATCCGCACGGACCTGGAGTCGCTCGCCCGGCACCGCGCCATCAGCGACGCCGCGCTCATCGGCGGGGACGAGGACCTCGTCTCCGCGGTCGAGGCCGCGCAGGGCTACGGCGCACGCGTCCACCTGTGGGGCATCGAGGCGCCCGAGGGCCCCAACCAGGCGGACCCGCTCCGGTGGGAGGTCGACAGCCAGCGCACGTTCGACCTGGCGTTCCTCAAGCCGTACGTGTCCCGGCGCATCGCCACGGCGACGTACGAGAACGCGGGCACGCCCCGCCCCTCGCGGGAGGACGTGCGCTTCGTCGGCGCGCAGGTCGCCGCCAAGTGGCTCGCCGCGCGCGGCAGGGAGTCGCTGGCGGAGCTGCTGCCGGGGCATCCGTATCTGCCCGGGCCCGTCGATCAGGAGCTGCTCGTCGAGGCGGAGGCCCTGCTGCAGTACTCGCTGCGGGGGCAGTCCGATCTGCGCCGCGCCCTGCGGGACGGCTTCTGGAGCCATCTCCAGGCGCAGTACTAGTACGGCGTCCGCCGGCTGGACCGGCTAGACCACAGGTGGGTGCAGGTCCCAGAACTCCGCCAGGGCCGCCGCGGTCGCCTGGGGGCGGTCCGTGTTCGGGGAGTGCTCCGCGCCCGTGACGACGGTCCTGCGGGCCGAGAGGCGTACGGCCATCGAGTCGAGGAGCTGCACCGGCCAGGTGTCGTCGCGCTCGCCCGACAGCACGTGCTTGGGCAGCCGGACGGCCGCCAGCTCGTCGACCAGGTCGGGCTCGGTGCACAACTGACGGCCGGTCGCGATGAGCTGCGCCGGGCTGTTGAGCAGCCAGCGGTGCCGCAGGGCGGCGGCGTCGTCCGCGCCCGCTCCCGCCGGGGTGTCCGTGTCCTCCGGGGCGTCGAGCGCCTGTATCGCGTCCCATACCTGGGCCATGTCGAGCACGGCGAGCGCGTCCCGCAGCAGCTTGACGCGCTCCTGCTGCGACGGCGAGATCTGGGCCGGGCCCGAGGACATGAGGGTGAGCGAGGCGAACGGCGTCGCGTCGATCAGCACGGCGGCCCGGGCGATCTGCCCGCCGAGCGAGTGCCCCACCAGATGCAGCGGCGTCCCGTCGTCCACGACGGCCGCCTGCGCGAGCACATCGCGGGCCAACTCCCGCTGTGCGTAAGGGGATTCGTCGTCGAGGGGCCCCGTGGACTCGTACTGCCCGCGCCCGTCCACGGCGACCGTGCGGTACCCGGCGGCGGCGAGCGGTATGTGCAGGGCGATGAAGTCCTCCTTGCTGCCGGTGAACCCGGGCAGCAGGAGGGCGGTGCCGGTGTGCCCGGCCTCCTGCGGACCGGCACTGATGGCGGCGAAGTCGCCGCGCTCGGTCCGAAGGGCGTGGGCGACGGCGCCGGGCGGCGGGACGAAAACGGGAGGCCGACTCATGCGACGAGGCTAACGGCAGCGCCGCCGCAGGTCATTCGGGGACGGAGCAGGGGTCTTTGGGGCCTCCGTGACCGCGAACGCCAATGGCCCGGCCCCGCTTTCGCGGGTGCCGGGCCATTGCTCGTTACGCGGTCCTGCTCAGCGCTCCGTCGGCTCCGCGGCCTTGCGGGTGCGGCGGCGGGGCTTGGCGGGCGCCTCCTCGGCGGACGCGTCGGCGGTGGCCTTGGGGGCCGCGGCCTTGCGCGTGCGCTTCGGCTTCGTCTCCGTGACCTCGGCAGCCGCGTCGGCGGTCACCTTGGGGGCGGCGGCCTTACGGGTGCGCTTGGGCTTGGTCTGAGCGGGAGCCTCGGCCGACTCGACGGCCTCGACCGTGTCGACGACAGCCTCCGCCGTCTTGCGGGTGCGGCGGCGCGGCTTGGTGGCGGCCTCCTCGGCGACGACCGCGTCGGCGGTGGCCTTCGGGGCGGCGGCCTTGCGGGTGCGCTTCGGCTTGACCTCGGCGACCTCCGTCACCTCGACGGTGTCCGCCACGGCCTCGGCCTTGGGCGCCGCCTTACGGGTGCGCTTGGGCTTGGCCTCCGCGGGAACCTCGACCGCCTCGACCGACTCGACGGCCTCGACCGTGTCGACGACGGCCTGTGCGGCCTTGCGGGTGCGGCGGCGCGGCCTCGGGACCGTCGCCTCGACGGTCTCGGCGACCTCCTCGGAGGCGGCTGCCTTGGGGACTGCTGCCTTGCGGGTGCGCTTCGGCTTGGTCTCCACGGCCTCGAGCGCCTCGACCGTGTCGGCGACGGCCTCGGCTGTCACGACGGCGGCGGTCTCGACGGCGGCCTCCGGCGCGGCGCCCGAACGGGTGCGACGGCGACGGCGCGGCGTACGCGGCTCCGTCACCGTGGCGTCCACGGCCTCCGAGGCAGCGACCGCCTCGGCCGGAGCCGTCTTCGGCTCGTTCGCCGTCGGGGCGGCCACCGGCTCGCCGTTACGGATACGGCGACGGCGACGCGGCGTCGTACGCGCCGGACGCGGCTCGCGCTCCTCGACCGGAGCCGGAGCGGCCGTGCGGCCACCTCGGCCGCCGCGCCCGCCACGGCCGCCGGTCTCGCCGAGGTCCTCGACCTCTTCGGCGGCAAGGCCGGCCCGGGTGCGCTCGGCGCGCGGCAGCACGCCCTTCGTGCCGGCCGGGATGTTCAGCTCCTCGTACAGGTGCGGAGACGACGAGTACGTCTCGACCGGGTCGGGGAACTTCAGGTCCAGCGCCTTGTTGATCAGCTGCCAGCGCGGGATGTCGTCCCAGTCGACCAGCGTGATCGCGATGCCCTTGGCACCCGCGCGGCCCGTACGGCCGATGCGGTGCAGGTACGTCTTCTCGTCCTCGGGGGACTGGTAGTTGATGACGTGCGTCACACCCTCGACGTCGATGCCGCGAGCGGCGACGTCGGTGCAGACGAGCACGTCCACCTTGCCGTTGCGGAACGCCCGCAGGGCCTGCTCACGCGCGCCCTGGCCGAGGTCACCGTGGACGGCGCCGGACGCGAAGCCGCGCTTCTGCAGCTGGTCGGCGATGTCCGCGGCGGTCCGCTTCGTACGGCAGAAGATCATCGCGAGCCCGCGGCCTTCGGCCTGCAGGATGCGCGCGACCATCTCCGGCTTGTCCATGTTGTGCGCGCGGTAGACGTGCTGCGAGGTGTTCGCGACCGTGGCGCCCTCGCCGTCGGGCGAGGTGGCGCGGATGTGCGTCGGCTGCGACATGTAGCGACGGGCCAGGCCGATGACGGCGCCGGGCATCGTCGCGGAGAACAGCATGGTCTGGCGCTTGACCGGAAGCATGTTGATGATCTTCTCGACGTCGGGCAGGAAGCCCAGGTCGAGCATCTCGTCGGCCTCGTCGAGGACGAGGGACTTGATGTGCTTCAGGTTGAGCTTCTTCTGGCCCGCGAGGTCGAGGAGACGGCCCGGGGTGCCGACGACGACGTCGATGCCCTTCTTGAGGGCCTCGACCTGCGGCTCGTAGGCACGGCCGCCGTATATGGCGAGGACGCGCACATTGCGCACCTTGCCGGCGGTCAGCAGGTCGTTCGTGACCTGCTGGCACAGCTCACGGGTGGGGACGACGACGAGCGCCTGCGGGGCGTCGGTCAGCTGCTCGGGCCGCGCCCGGCCCGCCTCGACGTCCGCGGGGACGGTGACGCGCTCGAGGAGCGGAAGCCCGAAGCCGAGCGTCTTGCCGGTGCCGGTCTTGGCCTGGCCGATGACGTCGGTGCCGGAGAGCGCTACGGGGAGCGTCATCTCCTGGATGGGGAAGGGGTTGATGATGCCGACGGCCTCGAGGGCTTCGGCGGTCTCGGGAAGGATCCCGAGCTCTCGGAACGTGGAAAGCTGCTGCGTAGTCAGGGTGTTGCCTCTTCTGTGAGACGCGGTGCGAGGCGAACGCGGGGGTCGTGACCGTGCCGATTGATCGCCGGTCGCCAGCGAGAGGCGGGCGGGCCGGGTGACGCGGGACCACTGCCGACGCTCGAGCGCTCGTGCCGCTGAGGGCCCCTCCTCATGCCGTACGTCGTGTGACGTACCGCCCGGAGGGCTGTCGGGTCGGAGCCGATCGGGCCACCGACCGGGCATCCTCATTCATGAAGCCCGTCGAAAACGCGTACAAACACACACGTAAAAGCGTTGCTCGTACCCGGCGGGCTCTTTACCACCATACCCCGGAATCGCGCATGTGCGATGGCCGAATTGGTCACGTAGTCGTGGTCACAGTCATTGACCAGGGACTTCCGTGCGGCGGTCGGCGGGCTATTGTGCGCTTCATGGAGACGCCCGACACCGCCGCCGCAGCCGACGAACCCACCGGAATCGCCGCCCAGGACTGGGCGAAGGCATCCGTCGACCCCCATTACCGCGCAGCGGTCGTGGATCTGCTCGGCGCACTCGCGTACGGAGAGCTGGCCGCCTTCGAGCGGCTCGCCGAGGACGCGAAGCTGGCGCCGACGCTCGGCGACAAGGCCGAGCTCGCGAAAATGGCGTCCGCCGAATTCCACCACTTCGAGCAGCTGCACGACCGGCTCTCGGCGATCGGCGTCGCGCCGACCGAGGCGATGGAGCCCTTCGTCGCCGCGCTCGACGGCTTCCACAAGCAGACCGCGCCGTCGGACTGGCTGGAAGGCCTGGTCAAGGCGTACGTCGGCGACTCGATCGCCAGTGACTTCTACCGCGAGGTGGCCGCGCGCCTCGACTCGGACACCCGCTCCCTCGTCCTCGCCGTCCTCGACGACACCGGGCACGCCAGCTTCGCCGTGGAGAAGGTGCGGGCCGCGATCGAGGCCGATCCGCGCGTGGGCGGGCGGCTCGCGCTGTGGGCGCGGCGACTGATGGGTGAGGCGCTCTCGCAGTCGCAGCGGGTCGTCGCCGACCGGGACGCCCTGTCGACGATGCTCGTCGGTGGCGTGGCCGACGGTTTCGACCTCGCGGAGGTCGGCCGGATGTTCTCGCGGATCACCGAGGCGCACACCAAGAGGATGGCCGCGCTGGGGCTCGCGGCCTGAGGTCGTCTCACCGCCGGCCGGTCACGGCCTAGGCCGGCGCCGACCGGCGGACTGGGGCAGAGGGGCGGAGCAGCAGCGACAGGAGCGCCACGCCCACGACGACCGCTCCGATCAGCGTGGCAAGGGCGTGGCCGGAGCCGAGCGCGGTGTGGGTCAGAAATGCCCCGAAGAGCGCACCCGCGACTCCCGTCGGCAGTACGAGCGCCCGCGGCGGGAGCCGGCGGGGCAGACGGACCGTCGCGGCCCAGGCGAGGCCGAAGCCGAGCAGGGCGGAGCCGAGCGCTTCCAGGAGCATTGTGTGGGGTCCCTCCCGCATTGGCCGTGGTGCAAATCGGTCTTGACCGGTGTACCCCCGGGCCGCGGAACGCAATCCTCCCCGTATGGGTCCGCTGTGCTCGCGCTGTGAAGGCCGGGGCGGTCGCGGACACGCACGGGAAAGGCCCGGTGGCTGCTGCCACCGGGCCTTTCCCGTTATGTCTTCCGTGCCGCCGAACGTGTGGTTACACCGGGCCGAAGCCCACCTTGCGCACCGCCGGCTCACCGATCTCCACGTACGCCAGGCGCTCGGCCGGCACCAGGACCTTGCGGCCGTGCTCGTCCACCAGAGTCAGCACCTGCGCCTTGCCGGACAGTGCCTCGGACACCGCGCTCTCGACTTCCTCGGCGGTCTGGCCGCTCTCCAGAACGATCTCGCGGGGCGTGTGCTGCACGCCGATCTTGACCTCCACGGCCTTGTCCCTCCGACGATCCGTGATGTGCGCGGACGACCGCGCCGTACCACCACACATTAGCCCGGTGAGGGGACGTACCCGGCGTCCACGCTGCACGCCAGGAGCGAACAGGACCGCAAACGCCGCGCGCCGTGCGCCGCGCCTCGTCAGTGGTGGTCGGTGCCGTGCAGCGGGAAGCCGGCGATGCCCCGCCAGGCCAGGGATGTCAGGAGCTGCACGGCCTTGTCGCGCGGCATCGTCGACTTGCTGGAGAGCCAGTAGCGCGCCACGACCTGCGACACACCGCCCAGGCCGACGGCGAGCAGCATCGACTCGTCCTTGGACAGGCCGGTGTCCTCGGCGATGACGTCGGAGATCGCCTCCGCGCACTGCAGGCTGACGCGGTCCACGCGCTCGCGCACCGCGGGCTCGTTCGTCAGGTCCGACTCGAAGACCAGGCGGAACGCGCCGCCCTCGTCCTCCACGTAGGCGAAGTACGCGTCCATCGTGGCCGCGACCCGCTGCTTGTTGTCGGACGTGGAGGCCAGTGCCGTGCGCACGGCCAGCAGGAGCGCCTCGCAGTGCTGGTCGAGCAGGGCCAGATAGAGGTCGAGCTTGCCGGGGAAGTGCTGGTAGAGCACCGGCTTGCTGACGCCCGCCCGCTCCGCGATGTCGTCCATGGCCGCCGCGTGGTAGCCCTGTGCGACGAATACCTCCTGGGCCGCGCCCAGGAGCTGGTTGCGTCGGGCACGGCGCGGCAGGCGCGTGCCCCGAGGGCGCGCTGCCTCTGTCTGCTCGATGGCTGTCACGCCGCCTCCCAAGATTGTCCGTGTGCGGTGTGCGCCGCTTCGCCATCGTACTTTTCGGTAACCGTGGTGTGCGCGGTGCGAACGCACAATTTCATGGACCGGACAGCTATGGAAACCGTCCGCATGCGGGCAAATACGGGCAGGTCACCGATAGTCGTCCTCGTCCAGCTCCACCACGCGGGCCTGTTCGGCACGGTCCGCCTCGTTCGCGGCGTCCGGGTCGGCGTCCGCCGGAGGGTCGTCCCGGTGCGGCGCGAGCTCCGTGAGCTGCTCGGCCGCGTCCGCCTCGGGGGCCTCGACGCCGAACTCCGCGTCATCCTCCTGAGCCTCGAATGTGTCCGGGTCGGATGGGTCGACCGTCATGGCGGCTCCCTTCCCTCATGTGTCCTGTGCGTCCTCATGTGGGCGAGTGCCCAGATCCGAGCGTAGGAGACACCAGAACGGGGCGCGATGCGATCTGTGACGGCGAACACACGATCCACTGCGTGATCGTCTCGTAACATATCCCGCATGTCTTCGACCGAGTCGCCGCGTGTGCCCGCCGCCGTCGCGGCCGTGGGGCCCAAGCCGGCCACCGTCCGGGTCGCGGAGGGCGAGCGGCTCGGCTCGGTCGGCCTTCCGGGGCTCACGCTCACCATCCGCTCCCGCCCCGGCACCCGCGCAGGGCTGCCGCCCGCGCTGTATGTGCACGGCCTCGGCGGCTCCTCCCAGAACTGGTCGGCCCTCATGCCGCTCCTGGAGGACGTCGTCGACGGCGAGGCGCTCGACCTGCCCGGCTTCGGCGACTCACCGCCGCCGGACGACGGCGACTACTCGGTGACCGGGCACGCCCGCGCCGTCATCCGCCACCTCGACGCGGCGGGCCGCGGAGCCGTCCACCTCGTCGGCAACTCCCTCGGCGGGGCGATCACGACCCGGGTCGCGGCCGTACGGCCCGACCTCGTGCGCACCCTCACACTCGTCTCGCCCGCACTGCCCGAGATCCGCGTGCAGCGCACGGCGGTACCGACCGCACTGCTCGCCGTACCGGGCGTGGCCTCGCTCTTCACCCGCCTCACCAGGGACTGGACCGCCGAACAGCGGGTGCGCGGCGTCACAGCGCTCTGTTACGGGGATCCCGACCGGGTCAACCCCGAGGGGTACCGGGCGGCCGTCGAGGAGATGGAGCGACGGCTTCAACTGCCTTATTTCTGGGACGCGATGGCCCGTTCGGCGCGTGGCGTCGTGAACGCGTACACCTTGGGCGGGCAGCATGGGCTCTGGCGTCAGGCCGAACGTGTCCTCGCGCCCACGCTCCTCGTCTACGGTGGACGCGATCAGCTCGTGTCCTACCGGATGGCGGCGCGGGCCGCACGGACGTTCCGTTCCTCGCGGCTCCTGACCCTGCCGGACGCGGGGCACGTGGCGATGATGGAGTATCCGGAGACGGTCGCCACGGCGATGCGTGAACTCCTCGCGGATGCGGGGGAACTGACCGAGGGCGACAGGACGAGCGGGCGGGGAGCTGAGGCGGCGAGTGGGACGGCATAGCCGCCGGGGGCCGGCACCGGCACCGGCGCCCGCACCCCCGGGCGACGCGGAGGCGGTCGCGGCAGGCCGCGGCCGTCGTCGACGCGGCGCCCCCGATGTCCCACGTCCCGCCACGCCGGGACCCCAGGCACAGCAGGGCGTACCGCGCGGGCAGGCCCAGCCGGGGCCGGCCCCGTACCGCGGCGCACCGCCGAACGCCGGGCCGCCGCGCGGGCTCTCCGAGGCGACGCCCGCGCACGGTTTTCCCCAGGCGACTCCGCCGCGCGGTTTCCCGCAGCCGGCTCCGCCGCAGGGGCCCGCGTCGCGTGGGTTCTCCGAGGCGACCCCCGCACATGGCTTTCCGCAGGCGACCCCGCCGCACGGCTTCCCGGCTCAAGGGTCGCCCCGTGTGACGCCGTCCCATGGATTTCCGCAGGGCACGCCCGCGCACGGGGTTCCGCATGTGCGGGGAGGGCATCCTGAGCAGTTCGAGGGAGGCGCCCGGGGCGAGACCCGGATGGGCGTCGGGTACGCGGCCGCGCCGGTCGTGCCGGCGCCGCGCAGCAGGCCGCGGCAGGACTACGTGGACGCGTTCGCCCAGCCGCCGCGGCCCGGGCGCTCTCTTGACCCGTACACCGACGTCACCGACCGGGACGCGAAGGGCGGCGGACCCGACGAGGCCGCCGCCGGGTCCGCCGAGGACGAGGAGCCGGGTGACAAACGGCGCAAGGGCCGTACGTACACCGGCATCGCGGCCGCCGCCGTGACCACGGTGCTCGCCGTCGTCGTCGCCGGACATGTCGTCCAGGGGCGCGGCGACAAGGCCGACGCCCAGGCGCAGCCCGCGGGCGGGCCCGGCAAGCGGTCGACGAACGGGTCGGCGTCGCGTTCGGACGACCGGGCCACCCCCGGGGGCAAGGCGCGGCCCGTCATCCCGCTGACGTACGACCAGAAGATGGGCAAGACGTATCCCCTGTCCGCCAAGCTCAAGGGCTCCGGGAAGTTCACGGCGGTGCCCGGATTCGACAAGGCGCCGGGCAAGGGGCAGAAATTCCGGTACCGGATCGACGTCGAGAACGGGCTCGGGCTCGACGGCGGGCTTTTCGCGCAGGCCGTGCAGAAGACCCTGAACGACGACCGCAGTTGGGCCCATGACGGCGGCAGGACTTTCGAACGGATCTCCTCGGGAAAGCCCGACTTCGTGATTACGCTCGCCAGCCCGGGGACCACCGGCGTCTGGTGCGAGAAATCCGGGCTCGACACGACCGAGGACAATGTGTCCTGCGATTCCGCCGCCACCGACCGCGTCATGATCAACGCCTATCGGTGGGCGCAGGGATCGACGACGTACGGGAACAAGATCCATCTGTACCGGCAGATGCTCATCAATCACGAGGTCGGGCACCGGCTCGGGTTCAACCACGTGACCTGCACGAAGAACGGCGCGCTCGCGCCCGTCATGCAGCAGCAGACCAAGTTCCTGACCTTCGACGGAATCACCTGCAAGCCCAACCCCTGGGCCTTTCCCAAGAGTTGATTCGCGGCCCGGGGATCGCGCGGCGCAAGGGACGCGCCGCCGCGTGCGGCACCGTGTGCGAGTTCTGCGGCGCGTCGCAGGACCCGTACACCCGGAAGCTGCCCGCCGCCGTGCCGGCGCTCGGTCCGGCCGTCGCCGCGCGGTGACGCACCGCTCGCAGGGAGCTGGCCGCAGCATGACACTCCGTGACCGAATGGGCGTGTAGCGCGACAGAACGCTACCCGCGTGGGAAAGTTACGGCCGTTCACCCCTTTTGGTGGCGTGATGGACAACCGTCCATCACGCCACCGGCATGTCCGCATACGTTCGTCCCGCTGAGCCACCGGACCAACGGCGGCTCCCCAGACGGGAGATCGGGGGTGTACTCGTGCGCATCGGACTGCTTACGGAGGGTGGCTATCCGTATGTGAGCGGTGAGGCCAGACTCTGGTGCGACCGGCTCGTGCGCGGGCTCGAGCAGCACGAGTTCGACCTCTACGCGCTCAGCCGCAGCCAGGACCAGGAGGACCGCGGCTGGATCGAACTGCCGCCACAGGTCAACCGGGTGCGCACCGCTCCGGTCTGGACCGCCGACGAGGACGGCATCGGCTACGGGCGCCGCAGCAGGCGGCGCTTCGCCGACGCGTACGCGGAGCTGGCGGCGGCCGTCTGTGCGGGCGCTTCCCCCGAGACCGCCGGCCTCGCGGGCGTGCCCGCCGACTCCGTCAGCGCCGAGGCGGACCGTTTCGGCAACGCGCTGTACGAGTTCGCCGAACTCGCCCGCGACGAAGGCGGACTCGTAGGCGCCCTGCGTTCCGAAACCGCCGTGCGCACGCTGGAGCGCGCCTGCCGCGCACCGGGCGCCCTGCGTGCGGCCCGCGCCACCCGCGTCCCCGACCTCCTCGCCGTCGCCGGACACATCGAACGCGCCCTGCGCCCGCTCTCCCTCGACTGGTACGGCGACGACGGCCTCGGCTCGGTCGACCTGTGCCACGCCACCTCCGGCGGCACCGCCGCCCTGCCCGGACTCGTCGCCCGCCACTTCGCCGGCGTCCCCCTCCTCGTCACGGAGTACGGCGTACAGCTGCGGGCCCACTACATCGCGGCCGGCGACGCCGAACTGAGCGCCCCCGTACGGGCGATGCTCGCCGCCTTCCACGGCCGCCTCGCCGCCGAGACCTACCGGCAGGCCGCGATCATCACCCCCGGAAACACGCACGCCCGGCGGTGGCAGGAGCGGTGCGGCGCCGACCGCGCGAAACTGCGCACCGTCCACCCCGGAATGGAGGCCTCCCGCTTCGCCGAGATCGGCGAACGCGAGGAGCCGGGGGAGCCCGGCACCCTGGTCTGGGTCGGCCGCATCGAACCCTCCAAGGACCTGATCTCCCTCCTCCACGCCTTCTCGGAGATCCGCAAGGACGAGCCCAAGGCCCGCCTGCGCCTCGTCGGAGCGCCCGCCGAGGGACCCGAGGCCGCCGCCTACCTCGCCCACTGCAAGGCCCTCGCCGCCCAGCTCTTCCCCGACGAGGCGGAGGGCGCCCACGCGATGGGCGACAACCCCGTCTCCTTCGAGGAGATCGGCGGACCCGAGACGCCCGACCTCGCGGACGCGTACGCCGCCGGGAGCGTCGTCGTCCTGTCGAGCATCGTCGAGGGGTTCCCGATCAGCCTCGTCGAGGCGATGTTCTGCGGACGCGCCACGGTCTCGACCGACGCGGGTGCCGTCGTCGAGGTCATCGGCGGCACCGGCCTGGTGGTCCCGCCGCGCAACCCCCGGGCGCTCGCCGAGGCGTGTGTGTCGCTGCTGCGGGACCCGGGGCGCCGCGAGCGCCTCGGCGCGGCCGCGCGGGCACGGGCGCTCGAACTCTTCACCGTCGAGCAGAACATCACGGCATTTCACGGCATTTACCTGGAGATCGTTTCCCACTGCCCCGTGCGCCGTGAACCCGTGGACGACGCGGGCGAGCCCCTGCCCTTCGCCAACCCTCTGGAGGCCCATGTACCCGGCCGCTGGACCGCACCGACGAGTGAGTCGGGCGGGGGCTTCGCGACGTGGCTGGCAGGGAGAGCCGCCTCTGGGAGTGCGCCCAGTTGGGCGGAGGGGGAGGGGGACACCGCCGGCCCGGGCGGGGGCCGCGGTTTGAGCGGGGGCGTTGGTTCGGCTGAGGGGACCGGCTCGGGCGGTGGCGGGGAGCGGCCGGCCGGTGAGCACGGGCAGTTGGCCGGGGCGTTTCCGGGTGGGGAGGGAGACGCGTGAGCGGGCGGGAGTCGGGCGAGACGGTCGTGGGCGCGGGCTTGGACGCGCCGCAGGTGCCGGGTGGCGCGGACGCGTGGGGGACGGGGTCGCAGGAGGCGTTGGGGGAGGCTGGGCCTGGGCTTGGGCCCGGGGCGGGGGCCGGCGCTGAGTCGGGCCTGGCTCGGGCGCCTGAGGCGGGGTTGGGCGTGGGGCCGGGGGCGGGTGCTGAGCCGGTCGCGGGGCCGGACGGCGAGCCGGAATCGGAGCGGCGTGCTGAGCCGGAGCTTGGGCTGGAGCCGGGGGCGGAGCCGGAGCTTGGGCTGGAGCCGGGGGCGGAGCTTGGGCCTGGGCTGGAGCCGGTGGCTGGACCGGAGTTTCCGGCCCGGGGGCTCGACTCCGCGCCTGCCGACGAAGCCTTGCTGAACGAACCTGCGGCCTGGCGCGCCGACGCCGCATCCGTATCTGTATCCGCGTCGACCGGCGGCCCGCTCCCCGACACACCCCCCGCGACGGCCTCCCCTTCCGTCGGCACCGCCCACCCCGGCAGCCCCTCCAAGGCCGCCGAGGTCACCGGCGGCAGCCGACGCCGTACCGGCGTGGATCCCGTGAAAGCCCTGATGCACCGGCACCGCGAGCTCTGCGAGCGTGCCGTCGACCCCCTGGAGATCGCGGCCGGTCTGGAAGCCCACGGCGTCACCGACCGGACCGCTGCGCGCTTCCGGCACCGCGACGTCTTCTCGCTCGCCGAAGAGATGTACGCGCGCGTGCCCCGCGACAGCTTCATCGAACCGGAAACCCGGCACGCTCCGTCCGACACACCTCGCGGCCGGCCCGTCTGGGCCGTCCTCACGCTGCTGCCCGGCGCGCTGGGCGCCCTCACCCTCGTAGGGCTCGACTTCACCGACGGACGGATGCGGCTCGCGGTCGGGGCCGGCGGCGTGCTCGCCGTCTCCGCCGCACTCCGCGCCGCCCTGCGCCGGGGCCCGCTGCGCGCCACCGCACACACCGTGCCCGCCACCCGCGCCTGGACCTGCTGCCTCCTCGCCTATGCCCTCCTCGGCGACGGACTCCTGACCGCCGCTGTCGCGGGCGGCCCCGACGAGGCCTGGCCCCCCGCCACCGCCCCCCTCCTCGCCCTGGCCTTCTCCGTCGCGCCCGGCGCCTGGTGCGCCCAGCTCTTCGGCGCGGTCGCCCGGCGCAGGCTCGCCTCCAGCCGGGGCCTCGACGAGTTCGCCGCCTCCGTGCGCCCCCTCCTCCTCGCCGTCTTCGCGCTCTTCCTGTGCGCGCTGTGCGCCCTCATCGGGGTGGCCGCCGCCGTACTCGGCCAGGACGCCGCATACGCCGGCGCCGGAGCGCTCGGCGCGCTCCTGCTGCTCGCCCGCCTCCTCACGGTGCACGGCCGCACCCACGCCCCCGCCGTCGTCCTCGGCGCGGCCGCCGCGGCCGAGGTGCTCGCCGTCTCCACCGTGTTCGCAGGACGCCTTCCCGGCTGCGGCTTCCTCGCCGTCCCCGTGGAGACGGCCGTCGACGCATGGGGGCCCGGCACCGTACCCGCCCTGGCCTGTGGCGCCGCCACGCTCACCCTCCTAGTCCACGCGGCCCGCACCCTCACCCGGGCCTCCGCCCACGCGCCCACGGACGCCACGCCGTGACCGCGCCCGACGCCGTACGACCACACGAAGCGGCCGGCCGGCCGCTCCCCTCCCGCGGGGCCGACACCGCGGGCCTTCCGAAGACCCACGGCAACACCCCTAAGGAGAACGCGAGATGACCACCCCTCCCCCCGGAGGCCCCGGACCATCCGGACACGCCGGGCGTCCAGGACTTCCCGGAGCACTCGGAGAGCTCACCCGGGGAGCCGCCCGATGAGGGTGCTGCTGATCGGAGCCAACGGATACCTCGGCCGCTTCGTCGCCGACCGCCTGCTCGCCGACCCCGCCGTGCAGCTCACCGCGCTCGGCCGGGGAGACGACGCGGACGTACGGTTCGACCTGGCCACGGGAAGCCCGGGCGCACTGACCCGCTTCCTCGACGCGGTCCACCCCGGAGTCGTCATCAACTGCGCGGGAGCCACCCGCGGCGGCGCGCGCGACCTCACCCGCCACAACACCGTCGCCGTCGCCACCGTCTGCGAGGCCCTGCGGCGCAGCGGCTGCGGCGCGCGCCTCGTCCAGATCGGCTGCGGCGCCGAGTACGGGCCCTCGCAGCCCGGCTCCTCCACCGCCGAGGACGCCGTGCCGCGGCCCGGTGGACCGTACGGCGTGAGCAAGCTCGCCGCGACGGAACTCGTCCTCGGCTCCGGCCTCGACGCCGTCGTCCTGCGTGTGTTCTCCCCGGCCGGGCCCGGCACCCCCGCAGGCTCGCCCCTCGGCCGTCTCGCCGAGGCCATGCGCCGCGCCATGCAGTCCGGCGACGGCGAACTCAAGCTCGGCGGACTCGGCGCGCAGCGCGACTTCATCGACGTACGCGACGTGGCCCGCGCCGTCCACGCCGCCTCGCTCTCCGCCGCGCAGGGCGTCATCAACATCGGCTCGGGCCGTGCCGTCCGGCTGCGGGACGCGGCGTCCGTGCTCGCCCGCGTCGCCGGCTTCGGCGGCGCGCTCCACGAGCTCGACTCACCCGGCGGCCCCGTCCGCCCGACGCTCGGCCATCCCCGCTCCGACCCCGACCACGTGGCACCCGCCGCGTACCCGTACCCGGACGGCTGTGGCAGCTGGCAGCAGGCCGACGTGCGCACCGCACGCGACCGGCTCGGCTGGCGCCCCCGCATCAACCTCGAGGAATCCCTCGCCGACATCTGGATGGAAGCGGCATGCCGTATCTGACCCCCACCGCCCCCGGGACCGCGAGCACCGACATACGGCTCGGCTTCGGCATCCCCGGCTACGCACACCCCCTCGTGGCGCCCGTCGAATGGGCCGAACTCACCCGTCCCGGCGCTCCCTTGCACTGGGTCGTCCTGAACGTCGCGGACGGCCCCGGGGCCCGCCCCGACCCGCACTGCCTCGAAGCCGCGGGCAGGCTGCGCAACCGCGACGTACGGGTCCTCGGGCACCTCGATCTCACCTATGGCGCCCGCTCGTTCGGCGAGGTCGTCTCCGACGCCCACCGCTATCTCGACTGGTACCGCGTCGACGGGTTCTCCCTCGACCGCTGCCCGACCGAGCGGGCCGCCCTCCCCGAGGTCCGCCGCATCGTCACCACGCTGCGCGCCCTGTGTGAGGACGCCCACATCGTCCTCGGGCACGGCACGCACCCGTATCCGGGCTACGCCGAGACCGCTGATCAGTTGGTGACCTTCTCCGGGCCGTGGAGCGACTACCGCTGGTCCCAGGTCGCCGAGTGGACGGCCGACTACCCGCCCGAGCGCTTCTGTCACTTCGTGCACGGCGTGCCCCGCGGGCATCTCGACGAGGCGCTGCGCATCGCCCGCTGGCAGGGCGCCGGGACGATCTACTTCACCGACCGCACGGACCGCGGCCGCGCCGCCGACCCCTGGGAGGCCATGCCCGGGTACTGGGACGACATCGTCTCGCGGGTCGGAACGGGTGTCTCGGAATGAAGAGGGGCGTGGCAGTGTTGACGGAATCACCACTGTTCGGAAATGACGATCAACGGAGCCCCCGTGTCGCTGCCACCCCTGGTAGAGCCAGCTGCTGAGCTCACCGTAGACGAGGTCCGCAGGTACTCCCGCCACCTGATCATCCCCGATGTCGGGATGGACGGGCAGAAGCGGCTGAAGAACGCCAAGGTGCTCGCCGTGGGCGCCGGTGGCCTCGGTTCGCCGGCGCTCATGTACCTGGCCGCGGCCGGTGTGGGCACGCTCGGCATCGTCGAGTTCGACGAGGTCGACGAGTCGAACCTGCAGCGCCAGATCATCCACAGCCAGGCCGACATCGGCCGTTCCAAGGCCGAGTCCGCCAAGGACTCCGTCCTCGGCATCAACCCGTACGTGAACGTGATCCTCCACGAAGAGCGGCTCGAGGCCGAGAACGTGATGGACATCTTCAGCCAGTACGACCTGATCGTCGACGGCACGGACAACTTCGCGACCCGCTACCTCGTCAACGACGCGTGCGTGCTGCTCAACAAGCCGTACGTGTGGGGCTCGATCTACCGCTTCGACGGCCAGGCCTCGGTCTTCTGGTCCGAGCACGGCCCGTGCTACCGCTGCCTCTACCCGGAGCCCCCGCCCCCCGGCATGGTCCCCTCCTGCGCCGAGGGCGGCGTCCTGGGTGTGCTGTGCGCGTCCATCGGCTCCATCCAGGTCACCGAGGCGATCAAGCTCCTCGCGGGTGTCGGGGAGCCGCTCGTCGGCCGCCTGATGATCTACGACGCCCTGGAGATGCAGTACCGCCAGGTCAAGGTCCGCAAGGACCCCGACTGCGCGGTCTGCGGCCCGAACGCCACCGTCACCGAGCTCATCGACTACGAAGCCTTCTGCGGCGTCGTGTCCGAGGAGGCCCAGGAGGCGGCCGCCGGCTCGACGATCACTCCCAAGCAGCTCAAGGAGTGGATCGACGACGGCGAGAACATCGAGATCATCGACGTCCGCGAGCCGAACGAGTACGAGATCGTCTCGATCCCCGGCGCCCGGCTGATCCCGAAGAACGAGTTCCTCATGGGCACCGCCCTGGAGAGCCTCCCGCAGGACAAGAAGATCGTCTTGCATTGCAAGACGGGTGTCCGCAGTGCGGAAGTCCTCGCCGTGCTGAAGTCCGCGGGCTTCGCGGACGCCGTGCACGTCGGCGGCGGCGTGATCGGCTGGGTCAACCAGATCGAGCCCGAGAAGCCGGTCTACTAGACCGCCCGCCGGCCGGCGCCGCCGGTCAGGGGGCAGCTTTTCCGAACGGGTCCCGCACCTCGCGTGCGGGGCCCGTTCGTCATAGGGCGCCGCGTGGACGTCCGCCTCAGGAGCAGACCTTCCCGTCGCGCGGTATTCGGCCCTCCAGGAGATAGCCGTTCACCGTCGAGTCGACGCAGTCCGACCCGCTGCCGTACGCGCCGTGCCCCTCGCCCTTCCAGGTGAGCTCGACGCCGACGCCCTTGCCGAGCTCGTCCGCCATCCTGCGGGCGCCCTCGTACGGGGTCGCCGGGTCGCCCGTGTTCCCCACGACGAGGATCGGAGCGGCGCCCGGCGCGCTCACCTCGGGCGTCTCGTACTGGCCCGGCACCGGCCAGTCGTGGCACCAGCCCGCCGTGTCCCAGGCCATGAACTCCCCGAAGACGGGCGAGATCCCGCGGAACGACGCGAGGCGCTTGCGCGCCTCCTGCGGCGTCGGCCGTTCCTTGTCGTCGAGGCAGGAGATCGCCCGCTGCGCATGGCTCTGCGAGCCGTAATGCCCGGAGGGACTCCGCTCGTTGTACGCGTCGGCCAGCGCGAGCAGCGCCGCACCGTCCCCCTGCTCCGCCGCCTCCAGGCCGCGCGTCAGCGCGGGCCAGCTGTTCTTGCTGTACAGGGTGACGGTGATGCCGATCGTGGCGAGCGACTGGTTGAGCACGCGGCCGCCCGAGGCCGGCAGCGGCTTCGCGTCGATCCGCTTCAGCAGCGCGGCGATCTTCCGGGAGCCCTGATCCGGGTCCTGGCCGGTGGACTTGAGGTAGTTGTCGAGGGCCCGCTGGAAGCCCCTCGTCTGGTTCTCGGAGTGGCCCACGGTGTCCGCGGCCGGGTCGACCACGGCGTCCAGGACGAGCCTGCCGACCTTGCCGGGGAACAAGTGCGCGTACACGCCGCCCAGTTGGGTCCCGTACGAGACGCCCATGTAGTGCAGCTTGTCGTCGCCGAGCGCCTGTCGCGCCAGGTCCATGTCGCGGGCTGTCTCGTCCGTCGACACGTGCCCGAGCAGCCTGCCGGCCTGCCGCGCGCAGCCCGCGCCGAAGTCGGCGGCGTCCTTGAAGTACGCCCGTTCCTCGGCGGAGGTGTCCGGCGTGAGGTCGACGGACTCGGCGGCCTGGATCGCCTTGTCGTCGCGGCAGCGCACCCCCTCGCTCGCGCCGACGCCGCGCGGGTCGAAGCTCACCAGGTCGTAGCGCTCGCGCAGCTTCGCGTAGTCGGGTGCGAAGGCGGGCAGCATCGAGACCCCCGAGCCGCCCGGCCCGCCGAAGTTGAACAGGAGCGAACCGGAACGCCCGCTCCCGCCCGTGGACCTGGCGCGGATGAGGGCGACGCCGATGGTCTCCCCGTCCGGCTTCGCATAGTCGAGCGGCGCCTTCAGCGTCGCGCACTGCCAGTCGGAGCCGGGTGCGGGGCCGTCGTCGGTGGCCTTGCAGCGGCCCCAGTCGAGCCGCTGCGAGGTGAGCGCGGCGGGCAGCCGGGGCAGCGCGCCGGGGGCGGCCTTGTCCGGGCGGGGCGGTGAGGGCGGCGACGGACGCGGTGGCTGTGTCTGTCCCTTCCCGTCGCCGTGTCCGGCCTTGTCTCCCGGCCCGTCGCAGCCCACGGCGGCCCCCGCCACCAGCAGTCCCGCGGCCAGCAGAGCGAACGAACGAACATGACGCGACACAGGCACCTCCCCCCTGGCGATCCCCCTCGCCTGCCCCGGTCCGAAGACAGTCAGACCATCCTAGGCAGCGCCACTGACAATCGCCTGCGGCGGAGCGCCGCCGGCAACCGGGCGCACTGCCGAACGCCCGTACGCCTGCGGCTACTTGCAGACCGTGCCCGCCTTCGGCACCGTCCCGTTCAGCAGATAACCGTCCACGGCACCCCGCACACACTTGTTCCCGCTGTCGTACGCGCCGTGCCCCTGGCCTTCGTACGTGACCTGCACCCCGACACCATCACCGAGCGCGTCGACCATCTTCTTCGCGCCTTCGTACGGGGTGGCGGGGTCGCCCGTGTTGCCGACGACGACGATCGGCGCCGAGCCGGCCGCGCTCACGTCGGGGTGGTTCGCGGCGCCGGGGACCGCCCAGTCCGTGCAGCTGAGCATGCTCCACGCGAGGAAGTCGCCGAACAAGGGCGAGGCGGCCCGGAACTGGGGGAGCTTCGACCGGACGTAGGCCGGCGTGTAACGGGGCTTGTCGTCGGCGCAGTTGATGGCGACATTGGCGGCCTGGAGGTTGCTGTACGTGCCGTCCTCGTTGCGGCCGTTCATGGAGTCCGAAAGCAGCATGAGGATCTTGCCGTCGCCGTCGTAGGCCTGGACGAGGCCTTCGGTGAGGTACTCCCAGAAGTCCTTGGAGTACAGCGACTGCGCGATGCCGTTCGTCGCGGCGGTCTGTGTCAGTTTGCGCGGATAGACCCCCGGGATCGGCTTGGAGTCGAGGTCCCTGAGCAGCTTCGCGATCTTGGCCTTGACCTCCGCGGGGGTGTCGCCGACCGGGCAGTCCTCGACCTTGGAGGTGCAGTCCTTCGCGTAGTTGTCGAGAGCGAGCTGGAAGCCCTTGGCCTGGCCGAGTGAGCTCTCCTCGGCGTTCTGGGTGGGGTCGACGACACCGTCGAAGACGGCGCGACCCACGTTCTCCGGGAACAAGTGGGCGTACACGCCGCCCAGTTCGGTGCCGTAGGAGATCCCGAAGTAGTGCATCTTGTCGTCGCCGAGCACCTGTCGCATCAGGTCCATGTCGCGGGCGGCGTCGGTCGTGGCGACGTGCGGGATGACCTGCCCGGAGTTCGTCTCGCAGGCGTTGTTGAACTGGGTGACGTTGCTGACGAGCGTCTTCGCCTGGGCGGTGTTGCCGGGGATGGCGTCCTGCTGGAAGTACTTGTCGAGCTGTGCGTCGTTCTCGCACTTCACGCCGTCGCTGCGGCCGACGCCGCGCGGGTCGAAACTCACCAGGTCGTAGCGGGTGCGCAGCTTCGTGTACTCGCTGCCGAACGCGGGCAGCGTGGTGACCCCGGAGCCGCCGGGGCCGCCGAAGTTGAAGATGAGTGATCCGATGCGCTTGTCTCTGGCGCCGGAGGATTTGGCGCGGATGAGCGCGATGCCGATCGTGTCGCCCTCGGGCTTGTCCCAGTCGAGGGGCGCCTTCATGGTGGCGCACTGCCAGGCGGCGCCGCCTGGCAGCGGGGAGGGCGCGGGGCCGCCGCCCTCCGACTCCGAGGGCGCGGAGCAGTCCTTCCAGCTGAGGGACTGGGACCTCAGGTCCACGTCATTCGTTTCGCTGCCGCACGCCGCGAGGGCGGAGGCCAAGAGGACGGCGCTGGCGGCCAGGGCAGCGGCACGCGGCCGGGACGGATTGGGCATGAACCCATCCTGCGGCGACAGCCCACAGGGCGCTCGGGGCGTGGGCCGTGCGGGTGAGCGACGACGACGGACACGGGGGCGGGGGCTCCACGGTGCCCGCTCGGGAAAGGTGCCTGTACGGGGGCCCGCTCGGGAAAGGTGCCTCTACGGGGACCCGCCCAGGAAACGTGCCCCTACGGTGGCCCCTCCCCGTAAACACGCCCCTACAGGGAGCCGCCCCTGCAGGGAGCCGTCCCTACAGGGAGCCCTTCCGGGAGAGGTGGTTGAAGAAGAGCCAGCCCGGCAGGACCGGCAGCCACAGCGTCATGAGCCGGTAGAGCAGCACGGCCGGGGCCGCGACCTCCTTGGGCAGGCCGACCGCGATGAGTCCGACCGTCAGGGTCGCCTCGACGGCGCCCACACCGCCCGGTGTCGGCGCGGCGGAGCCGAGCGCGTTGCCGGCGAGGAACACGACCGCGACGCTGGCCAGGCTGAGCGTCGTCGTCTCGTCCCCGAAGGCGCGGATCGACGCGTCCAGACACATCACGAAGCAGGCCGTCAGCAGGAGCATGCCGCCGATGCCGGTGACCAGCTTCTGCGGCCGCTGGAGCACGTCCAGCATGCGCGGTACGACGCCGGCGAACAGGGACCGTACGCGCGTGACGACGAACTTCCGCAGGAAGGGGATCGACGTCACCACGAGCACGAGGACCGCGACGGTCAGCAGACCCGCGATGACCGTCCGGGACGGCGACAGGGACGGGGTCTTCTCGGTACCGGTCAGATAGCCGAAGGTCAGCAGCATCATGATGTGGGCGCCCAGACCGAAGAGCTGGGAGGCGCCGACACTGGCCACCGCGAGCCCGGGGCGCACCCCCGAGCGCTGCAGGAAGCGGGTGTTGAGCGCCACACCGCCTACGGCGGCCGGTGCCACGATCTTCACGAACGAGCCGGCGACCTGGGCGGCGACCGTCCGCAGGAACGGCACCCGCTCCGGCACGAAGCCGAGCAGGCTCATCGCGGCGGCGAAGTAGCTCAGTGCCGAGAACAGGACGGCGGCGGCGACCCAGCCCCACTGGGCCTGGTCGAACAGCGTGCCGAACTCGATGTGGGTGAGCTGCGACAGCAGGAAGTACGCGCCGATGGCGCCCGCGATGAAGCTCACGAGGGTGCGCGGTCTGACGCGCTCCAGGCGGGCCGGTTCGACGGGTGCCTGAGGCCGGATGCGGAGCACCTGGTGGCGGATCTGGGTGAGGAGATCCTCCTCGCGCGCTTCGTCCAGAGCCTCGTCCATGGCCTTCTTTTCGGCCTGCCGCTCGGCTTTCTCGGTCTGCCGTTCCGCCTTCGCGGAGGTCTTGGCCGACGGGGGTGCCGCGTGCTCGGCTGCCGTCTCGGTGGACATTGATTTCTCGGCCGCCGAGGCCTCGGCAAGGGAGGCCGCAGCCTCGGAGGCCTCGTCCAGGCGGGCCTGCTTCGCCCTGCGCGAAGCCTCGAGCACGGCCTCGCGCTCGCGTTCGGAACGCTCCCTGCCGAGCCTGCGCAGCGTCGAGCGAGTAGTACGGCTCAGGGCGATGGGCTGGAGCAGCGGCAGACAGTCGGCGATCGCGTCGGGGCCGAGCACGCCCACGGCGGACGCCACGGCCCGCTCGGCGCCCACGCGCAGGCCCAGCGTGGCCAGGAGCTGTGCGATGTCCATGCGCAGGATCAGGTCGCCGGACGCGATCTCGCCGCCGCGCAGATCCGTGAGGATCACCGTGCCGGAACGATCCACCAGAATCGCGTCGCCGGTGAGCCGCCGATGGGCGATACGCCGCGACTGGAGCGCCTGCACCTGGTGCCAGGTGTCGCGCAGCAGCTCGTCGTCGATCTCCTCGTCCGGCACCGAGTCCAGCGAACGGCCGCCCGTGTGCTCGTACACGAGCATCACCGCGTCGGGGCCGAGCTCGGACGTCGCGATCAGCTTCGGGGCGTTGGCCCCGGCCGCGATCGCCGCGTACGCCAGAAGTGCCTCCTGCTCCAGCGCCTGGCGCAGGGACTGGAGACTGCGTCCCGTGGTGATGCCCCGCAGCGTCAGCTGGCGCCACACGCGGTAGAAGAAGCCCTGGGCCTGCTGCTCGCGGTCGACGATGGTGACGTCGAGCGGGGGGCCGTCCTCCAGGGTGACGAAGTAGCGCCGCCCTCTGTCGCCGTTCTCCGTGGTGCTCTCGTGGGCCTCTTCGCGGGCCGCGCTGACGGGGTGGAAGCCGACGTGTCGCAGGCCCGCCAGGAGCGTCTGACCGGTGGGACGCACGTTCGGCGAACCGACCGCGTAGAGCGTGCCGTAGGCGACCGTCCAGCCGATCAGGACCGTCAGGACGATCGAGAACGGTGTCGTGTACCCGGTGACCAGCATCGCGAACGCGTCGAGCAGCAGCACCACCCACAGCACCACGCGCCAGCGGGGTCTGCGGGACATCCCCACAGCCGTCATATAGGCGATGACGGGCGCGAGATAGCCGTGCACCGGATCTGTCAGTGCGTGGATGTCGCCCGGCGACGGGCGGGTGAGCGCGTCCTGGATCGACGACGGGGCGCCCTGGGCGACCCACAGGTCCGTCGCCAGCGTCACTCCGTGCGCGAGGACGGCCGCGAGTACACCGTCGGCGATCCGCAGGCCGTCGCGTTTGATCAGCCGCTCGATCGCGAAGGCGACCGGTACGAGAAGGATCGCGATGCTCGACGCGAGCCCCGCGAACTTGATCATGAGGTCGGGAGCGGCGCCCGTGCCCTTGCTGATGTCCTGCTGAAGACCCGACGTCGTGCCATGGGCGAACGCCGCGATCGACAGCAGAACGGCGATCGCGAGCACGCCCACCAGGAGCCGCATCAGGTCGGAGGGGCGGTGCACGCGCGCGGGGAGGAGGGGTTCGTCGCCGTCGACCCGCTCGGAGTGCGCGTCGGCGTCGATGCACTCCGGGTCGACCAGAGGGACCTCGGTCCGCTCGGGCCCGGTCTCCGCGGCCTTCGCGGGCACGTCCGCCTGCGGCGCCGGGGGCCGGTGGCCACGGCGCTCGGTCACGGGAGAGTGGTCGGCCTCTTCGCCGTCCGGGCGCGCCGAAGCCCCAGAGGTGCCCTCCGCCTTATCGGGATGCACGCCCTGCTGCTCCGTCGTTTCTTCTTGATCTCGTATCACCGGTCACCGCCCGCACGATGGTGGCACGTCCCACTGACACAGGGGGGCATCAGGGTGCAATGCGGGGGAGCAAAGTATCCCGCAACCGCGGATTCGTGCTTCTTCATACGCCTCTCCACGCCCCGTGACCGGGCCGTCACAGTGTCGGTGGGGTGCGGCAGGATGGGTCGGATGAGCGAGGAGAGCGGTGCGGCGGGAGAGCTGCCGGAGTACGCGGAGCGGGTGCTCGAGGTCGCGGAGCTGATCCCACCCGGGCGCGTCATGACCTACGGGGACGTCGCCGAATGGCTCGGTGAGGGCGGCCCGCGCCAGGTCGGCCGCGTGATGGCCCTCTACGGAGGAGCCGTTCCGTGGTGGCGCGTGGTGCGCTCCGACGGCGTGCTGCTGCCCGGCCACGAACTGGACGCCATGGCGCACTACCGCACGGAGAGCACCCCCCTGCGCGAAGCCTCCCGTACGTCCGAGGGGCACGTCCCGCGCCTCGACATGAGGCGCGCGCGATGGGACGGCGAAGAACGCGCGGAATCTCACACCTGACCGCTTCCGCCAGCGCGCCCCCGTTCGAACGGCCTGTGGCCCGTACGGGGGAAACGGGGCGAGAGGGGCACTTCGCCCCCACCGCGTACGTTCGTGAATCGCGGCACACCAGTGCCGCACGGGACCCGGGAGACCCGGCGGAAGCCCGACTTCCGCCACACTCGACGGCGTAGCGTCGACGGCGCACACCTCCCTCACCCCGCAGCCACCGCCCCGCTCGGACGGCCGGCTGCCTCCCAGTTCCCCCCAGCACAACCACCAGGACCAGCGATCCACGTGAGCTCCTCTTCCTCCACCCGGAACCTGTCGCACCGCCAGGTACGACAGGGGATCCCCGGCGCGTACCGACTGGTGCGCACCCCGCCGGCCCAGGTGGACCCCCCTCGTCTGGACGCACGCCAGCGCGCGGTGGTTGACCACCCGCACGGCCCGCTGCTCGTCCTCGCGGGACCGGGCACGGGCAAGACGACCACGCTCGTCGAGGCCGTCGCCGCACGCATCGCCAAGGGCACCGACCCCGAGCGGATCCTGGTCCTCACCTTCAGCCGCAAGGCAGCCGTCGAACTGCGCGACCGCATGGCCCTGCGCATCGGCGCCGCCCACGCACCACAGGCCACCACGTTCCACTCGTTCTGCTACGCCCTCGTCCGCGCCCACCAGGACGCAGGCCTGTTCGAGGAACCATTGCGGCTGCTGTCGGGACCCGAACAGGACGTCGCCGTACGCGAACTGCTCGCCGGCCAGATCGACCTCGAGCGGGCCGGCCTCGCCCACGTCCGCTGGCCCGACGAACTGCGGGCCTGCCTGACCACCCGCGGCTTCGCCGACGAGGTCCGCGCCGTCCTCGCCCGCAGCCGCGAACTGGGCCTCGGACCGGCCGCACTCGACGCCTTCGCCCGCCGCATAGGCCGCCCCGACTGGAAAGCAGCCGCCACCTTCCTCGCCGAATACCTCGACATCCTCGACCTGCACGGCGTCCTCGACTACGCCGAACTCGTCCACCGCGCGGTCCTCCTCGCCCACCGCGCCCCCGTCGCCGACGAACTCGCCACCCGCTACGACGCCGTGTTCGTCGACGAGTACCAGGACACCGACCCGGCCCAGGTCCGGCTGCTGCACGCCCTCGCCGGCCGCGGCCGCACCCTGCTCGCCTTCGGAGACCCCGACCAGTCGATCTACACGTTCCGCGGCGCCGACGTGAACGGCATCCTCGAATTCCCCGACCAGTTCCCCCGCGCCGACAAAAGCCCCGCCCCGGTAGAGGTCCTCACGACGTCCCGCCGCTCCGGAGCACACCTCCTGGACGCCACCCGCCGCATCACCCGGCGCATGCCCCTGACCCGCCTGCCCGCCGACAAGGTCCGCGCCCACCGCGAGCTGACCCCCGCGCGGGACGGCGGCCGCGTCGAGGTCTACACGTACCCGACCTCCGGCACCGAACTCGACAACATCGCGGACATCCTGCGCCGCGGCCACCTCGAGGACGGCATCCCCTGGAGCGACATGGCCGTCCTCGTCCGCGCCGGCGCCCGCTCCATCCCCGCGATCCGCCGCACCCTCACCGCAGCGGGCGTCCCCCTCGACATCGACGGCGACGACCTGCCGCTGCGCCACGAACCGGCCGTCACGCCCCTGCTGACAGCGCTCAGGGCCGTCGCCCTCGGCGTCGCGCAGGACAACCCCGAACCCGACGGCGACCAGGACCAGGAACCGCCCGTCTGGCTCGACACCGAGACCGCCCTCACCCTCCTCGCCTCACCCCTTGCGGGCATGGACGCCGCCGACCTGCGCCGCCTCGGCCGCGCCCTGCGCGAGGAGGAACGCGCCGCCGGGAACCACCTACCGCCGCCCTCCGACGAACTCCTCGCCCGCGCCCTCGCCCAGCCCGAACGCCTCGCCGCCCACGACCCCGCCCACGCCCGCGGCGCCCAGCGCCTCGGCGCCCTGCTGCGCGCGGCCCGCGACACCCTCACCTCCGGAGGCACCGCCGAGGAAGCCCTCTGGCAGCTGTGGAACGGCACCTCGTGGCCCCAGCGCCTGGAACGCGCCGCCCGCCGCGGCGGCGCCGCGGGACGCAACGCGGACCGCGACCTCGACGCCGTATGCGCCCTCTTCGCGACCGCGTCCCGCGCCGAGGAACGCACCGGAGGCCGCGGCGCCCTCAACTTCCTCGAAGAGGTCGAGGCCCAGGACATCGCCGCCGACACCCTCGCGGGACGCGCCGTACGCCCCGACGCCGTACGCCTCATGACCGCCCACCGCTCCAAGGGCCTCGAATGGCGCCTCGTCGTCGTCGCCGGCGTACAGGAAGGCCTCTGGCCCGACCTGCGCCGCCGCGGCTCCCTCCTCGAAGCCGACCGCATCGGACGCGACGGCCTCGCCGAACCCCTCACCCCCGGAGCGCTCCTCTCCGAAGAACGCCGCCTGTTCTACGTAGCCACCACGCGCGCGCGTGAACGCCTCGTCGTCACCGCCGTCAAGGCACCCGCCGACGACGGCGACCAGCCGTCCCGCTTCCTCACCGAACTCGGCGCCGACCCCCAGGACGTCACCGGCCGCCCCCGCCGCCCCCTGTCCGTCGCCGCGCTCGTCGCCGAACTGCGCGCCACCACCGTCGACCCCCGCGCCTCAGCCACGCTGCGCGACGCCGCCGCCCGCCGCCTCGCCCGCCTCGCCGCCCTCACCGACGACGACGGCCGCCCCCTCGTCCCCTCCGCGCACCCCTACCGCTGGTGGGGCATGGACGACCCCACCGAGAGCAGGATCCCCCTGCGCGACCGCGACCAGCCCGTCGTGCTCTCCGGAAGCGCCCTCGACCAGCTCGCGAACACCTGCTCCCTGCAGTGGTTCCTCGGCCGCGAGGTCAAGGCCGACGCCCCCGCCACCGCCGCCCAGGGCTTCGGCAACGTCGTCCACGTCCTCGCCGACGAGGTCGCCTCCGGACGCACCCCCGCCGACCTCGCCGTCCTCATGGAACGCCTCGACTCCGTCTGGGACGCCCTCGCCTTCGACGCCCCATGGAAGTCCGCCCAGGAGAAGGAGCACGCGCGCGTGGCGCTCGAACGCTTCCTCCGCTGGCACGTCGACTCCAGCACCGTGCGCACCCCCGTAGCCAGCGAACACGCCTTCGACGTCACCCTCGAAGCGGGCCCCTACGACGTACGCATCCGCGGTTCCATGGACCGCGTCGAACGCGACACCGAAGGCCGCGCCTACGTAGTCGATTTCAAGACCGGCAAGCAGGCGCCCTCAGCCGCCGACGTCGCCCGCCACCCCCAGCTCGCCGTCTACCAGCTCGCCGTCCGCGAGGGCGCCGTCGACGGGCCCTTCGACGGCGAACGCCCCGAACCCGGCGGCGCCGAACTCGTCCAGCTGCGCCAGGGCGCCGCCAAGAAGGACGGCGGTGACGCCCTCCCCAAGGTGCAGTCCCAGCAACCCCTGGGGAAGGTCGCCGACGGAGACGAGGGGGAGTGGGTCGGCGACCTCCTCGCGACCGCCGCCGGCAAGGTCCTCGACGAACGCTTCACCCCCACCACCGGACAGCACTGCACCCACTGCGCCTTCCGCGCCTCGTGCAGCGCCCGCCCCGAGGGCAGACACGTCGTCGAGTGACGTGCGCCTCCGCCGGAACGGGCCGGCGCTGTCAGTGGGGCCGGTTAGCCTCGATGAGGTGACCACACGCCTCACCGATCCCGAGCAGCTCAAGGAGCTCCTCGGGATCCCGTTCACCCCGGAGCAGACGGCCTGCATCACCGCGCCGCCCGCCCCGCAGGTGATCGTGGCCGGAGCCGGATCCGGCAAGACGACGGTCATGGCCGCCCGCGTCGTGTGGCTCGTCGGCACCGGCCAGGTCGCCCCGGAGCAGGTCCTCGGCCTCACCTTCACCAACAAGGCCGCCGGCGAACTCGCGGAGCGCGTCCGCAAGGCACTGATCAAGGCAGGCGTCACCGACCCCGACGCCGTCGACCCGGACAACCCCCCGGGCGAGCCCGTGATCTCCACGTACCACGCCTTCGCCGGCCGCCTCCTCACCGACCACGGCCTGCGCATCGGCCTCGAACCCACCGCGCGCCTCCTCGCCGACGCCACCCGCTTCCAGCTCGCCGCCCGCGTCCTGCGCGAGGCCCCCGGCCCCTACCCGGCCCTCACCCGCTCCTTCGCCGACCTCGTCAGCGACCTCCTCACCCTCGACGGCGAGCTCGCCGAACACCTCGTCCACCCCGACGAACTCCGCGCTTACGACACCCGCCTGCTGCACGCACTCGAAGACCGCAAACTCACCAACGCCGACCTGCGCAAGGTCCCCGAGGCCGCTGCCGCCCGCCTCGACCTCACCGGCCTCGTCACCCGGTACCGCGAAGCCAAGCGCGCCCGCGACCTCCTCGACTTCGGCGACCAGATCGCCCTCTCCGCCACCCTCGCCCGCACCCGCCCCGAGGTCGGCGCCATCCTCCGGGACGAGTTCCGCGTCGTCCTCCTCGACGAGTACCAGGACACCTCGGTCGCTCAGCGGATCCTCCTGGCCGGCCTCTTCGGAGCGGGGACCGGCCACCCCGTGACCGCCGTCGGCGACCCCTGCCAGGCGATCTACGGCTGGCGCGGCGCCTCCGTCGCCAACCTCGACGACTTCCCCGAACACTTCGCCCACGCCGACGGCCGCCCCGCCACCCGCCTCTCCCTCAGCGAGAACCGCCGCAGCGGCGGCCGCCTCCTCGACCTCGCCAACGGCCTCGCCCAGCCCCTGCGCGCACTCCACGCCGGCGTGGAAGCCCTGCGCCCGGCCCCCGGCGCCGAACGCGACGGCATCGTCCGCTGCGCCCTCCTGCGCACCCACGCCGAGGAGATCGACTGGCTCGGCGACTCCCTCGCCCACCTCGTGCGCACCGGCACCGCCCCCGGCGAGATCGCCGTCCTGTGCCGCACCGCGACCGACTTCGCCGCCATCCAGGGCGCCCTCGTCGCACGCGACATCCCCGTAGAGGTCGTCGGCCTCTCCGGCCTCCTCCACCTCCCCGAGGTCGCCGACCTCGTCGCCGTCTGCGAAGTCCTCCAGGACCCCGGCGCCAACGCCTCACTGGTCCGCCTCCTGACCGGCCCCCGCTGGCGCATCGGCCCCCGGGACCTCGCCCTCCTCGGCCGCCGCGCCCGCCTCCTCGTCGCCCACGCGCGCGGAGGCCCCGACGACGACCTCGACCGCCGTCTCGCCGAAGCCGTCGAGGGGGTCGACCCCTCCGAAGTGATATCGCTCGCCGACGCCCTCGACACATTCCTCGAAACGCCCCTCGACGAACCGGCCGACGACAAGCTGCCCTTCTCGCCGCAGGCCCGCGTCCGCTTCGCACGCCTCGCCACCGAGCTGCGCGACCTGCGCCGCTCACTCGCCGACCCGCTGATGGACGTACTCCACCGCGTCCTCGCCGTCACCGGCCTCGAAGTCGAACTGGCCGCCTCACCGCACGCCCTGGCCGCCCGCCGCCGCGAGACCCTGTCCAACTTCCTCGACATCGCCGCCTCGTTCGCCGCGAACGACAGCTCCGCGACCCTCCTCGCCTTCCTCGGCTTCCTGCGCACCGCCGCCCAGTACGAAAAGGGCCTCGACAACGCGCTGCCCGGCGGCGAGAACACCGTGAAGGTGCTCACCGCCCACAAGTCCAAGGGCCTGGAATGGGACGTCGTCGCCGTCCCCGGCCTCGTCACCGGGACGTTCCCCAGCGCCCAGGGCCGCGAGAAATGGACCGCCCAGAGCAAGGTCCTTCCGCACGAACTGCGCGGAGACGCCGCCACACTGCCCGACATCGAAGCGTGGGACTCCAAGGGCATGAAGGCCTTCCACGAAGAGATGAAGGAACACCAGCGCATCGAGGAACTCCGCCTCGGCTACGTCACCTACACCCGCCCCCGCAGCCTCCTCCTCGGCTCCGGCCACTGGTGGGGCCCCGCCCAGAAGCGCTCCCGCGGCCCCTCCGACTTCCTCCAGGCGCTGTACGACCACTGCGCCGCCGGACACGGGGAGATCGAGGCCTGGGCCGACGAACCGGCACAGGACGAGGAGAACCCCGCGCTCCAGGAGGCATCTGCCGAACACGCGTGGCCGCTCCCGCTCGACGACGAGGCCATGGCGCGCCGCCGCGCGGCCGCGGCCACGGTCCTCGCCCACCTCGAAACCCCGGCCGACGACCGCACCCACGAGACGGCCCACCCGGCCACTTACACCGACCCGGACTGGCCGGCCCCGCCGGACGAAGGGGCGCTCTACGAAGACGAGCCCTTTCACGAAGACGAGCCTCTTGATGAAGAGGGCGATTTCTTCAGCTCGCCGGAGGACGGACCCGGACCGGACTGGGACGAGTGGGACGACTGGGACGCGTTGCCGCACGAACGCCCCACGCTCCCGCACCCGACCGGCACGCCCGCGCAGCCCGCGGCGGACGCCCCGCACAACGACGCGCACCCCCACCTGGACGACGCCCGCCCCACGCCCGGTGCTCCGTCCGCGCCCGTGCACGACGCCCCGCACGCGCCCGCCGACGCGCACCCCCGGGGTGCCATCCCGCACCCCACCCCGCCCCGGGACGCCGACCCCCGCCCCCACCCCGACCCGGCGCCCACAAAGACCGCGCCCCCGGAGCGCCACCCGCTCACCCCGGAGGAGACCCGCACACTCGCCTCCTGGGACCGCGACCTCGACGCCCTCACCGGCGAACTCCTGCGCTCCCGCCAGGCCGTCCGCGACGTCCCCCTCCCCACCACCCTCACCGCCTCCCAGCTCCTGCGCCTCGCCGCCGACCCCGACGGCTTCGCCCAGGACCTGGCCCGCCCCATGCCCCGCCCGCCCCAGCCCGCCGCCCGCCGCGGCACCCGCTTCCACGCCTGGGTCGAATCCCGCTTCGAAGAGCTCCGCCTGCCCATGCACGACCCCGAAGAGCTCCCCGGCAGCGAAGCCGACATCGCCGACGAACGCGACCTCGAAGCCCTCAAGGAAGCCTTCGACCGCACGCCCTACGCCCACCGCACCCCCCACCGCGTCGAAACGCCCTTCCAGCTCGCCATCGCCGGCCGCGTCATCCGCGGCCGCATCGACGCCGTCTACAAAGAAGACGAAGGCGACGACACCACGTACGAGATCGTCGACTGGAAGACCACCCGAGGCCGCACCGCCGACCCCCTCCAGCTCGCCGTCTACCGACTCGCCTGGGCCGAGCAGCACGGCCTCGCGCCCGAGGCCGTCAAGGCGACCTTCGTCTACGTACGCGACGGCGAAACCGTCACCCCCCGCGACCTCCCCGGACGCACCGAACTGGAACGTCTCCTCCTCGAAGACCCGACCCCCGGCCCCGGCGACCGGAGGGCACCGGAACCACCGCACGAGCACGCCCCGGCGGACGGATAGGCTCGGGAGCATGAGCAAGCCCGTTGACAACGCCGTCAGCACCGTCCGTGCGTACATCGAGACCCACCACGACGCGTTCCTCCAGGACCTCGCCGAATGGCTCCGAATCCCGTCCGTGTCGGCCCAGCCCGACCACGCACCCGACGTACGCCGCAGCGCCGACTGGCTCGCCGCCAAACTCCGGGAGACCGGCTTCCCGACCACCGAGGTCTGGGAAACACCCGGAGCCCCCGCCGTCTTCGCCGACTGGCCCTCCGACGACCCGAACGCCCCCACCGTCCTCGTCTACGGGCACCATGACGTCCAGCCCGCGGCCCGCGAGGACGGCTGGAACACCGACCCCTTCGAACCCGTCGTCATCGGAAAGCGTCTCCACGCGCGCGGAGCGGCCGACGACAAGGGACAGGTGTTCTTCCACACACTCGGCGTCCGCGCCCACCTCGCCGCCACCGGCTGCACCACCCCCGCCGTCCACCTCAAGCTCCTCGTGGAAGGCGAAGAGGAATCCGGCTCCCCCCACTTCCGCGCCCTCGTCGAGCAGCACAGGGACCGCCTCACCGCCGACGCCGTGATCGTCTCCGACACCGGCATGTGGTCCGAGGACACCCCCACCGTCTGCACCGGAATGCGCGGCCTCGCCGACTGCGAGATCGAACTCCACGGCCCCGACCAGGACATCCACTCCGGATCCTTCGGCGGCGCCGTACCCAACCCCGCCACCGCCGCCGCCCGCCTCGTCGCGGCCCTCCACGACGACCACGCACGTGTGGCCGTCCCCGGCTTCTACGACGGCATCACCCCCCTCACCGACCGCGAACGGGAACTCTTCGCCGAGCTCCCCTTCGACGAAGCCCAATGGCTGCGCACCGCCAAGTCGCACGCCACCCACGGCGAGGCCGGCCACACCACCCTCGAACGGATCTGGGCCCGCCCCACCGCCGAGGTCAACGGCATCGGCGGCGGCTACCAAGGCCCCGGCGGCAAAACCATCGTCCCCTCCTCAGCCACGCTGAAGCTGTCCTTCCGCCTCGTCGCCGGACAGGACCCCGACCACGTCGAAAAGGCCGTCACCGACTGGGTCGCCCAACAGCTCCCCGCCGGAATCCGCCACACCATCACCTTCGGCGCCGCCACCCGCCCCTGCCTCACCCCCCTCGACCACCCCGCCCTCCAGTCCGTCGTCCGCGCCATGAACCTCGCCTTCGACCAGAAGATCCGCTTCACGCGCGAAGGAGGCTCCGGCCCCGCCGCCGACCTCCAGGACGTCCTCGACGCACCCGTCCTCTTCCTCGGCATCTCCGTCCCCTCCGACGGCTGGCACGCACCCAACGAGAAAGTCGAACTCGACCTCCTCAAAAAGGGCGTCGAAACCGCCGCCCACCTGTGGGGCGACCTCGCGGAGAACTGGCGCGATGCACACTGAGCCACCCCACCGGCCGCACCACGCACCCGCTCAGCCGAACCGTCCCACCGAAACACCCATTCCACCGGGGGAGTTGGAAGCACCCGTGACCACCTGGACCGACCGCACAGCCGACCGTCCGCTCTCGCTCTCCGCGCCCAGCGGCATCGACCGCGCCGCACACCACCGCCTCGACGAGGCCTGGCTCGCCGCAGCCTGGAGCCACCCCACCACCCGCGTCTTCGTGGTCTCCGGTGGACAGGTACTGATCGACGAGACGCCGGACGGCGCCACCGAACTGGTCATGACCCCGTCCTTCGAAGCGCCCCTCACCGAAGCCCACCGCTACTTCCTGGGCACCGACGACGACGGCATCAGCTACTTCGCCCTCCAGAAGGACACCCTCCCCGGCCGCATCGACCAGTCCGCGCGCCCCGCCGGCCTGCGCGAAGCCGGACTCCTCCTGTCCCCCCGGGACGCCGGCCTCATGGTGCACGCCGTCGCCCTCGAGAACTGGCAGCGCCTGCACCGCTTCTGCTCCCGCTGCGGCGAACGCACCGTCATCGCCGCCGCGGGCCACATCCGCCGCTGCCAGGCCTGCGGGGCCGAGCACTACCCCCGCACCGACCCCGCAGTGATCATGCTCGTCACGGACGACGAGGACCGCGCACTCCTCGGCCGCCAGGTCCACTGGCCCGAGGGCCGCTTCTCCACCCTCGCCGGCTTCGTCGAGCCCGGAGAGTCCATCGAGCAGTCCGTACGCCGTGAGGTCTTCGAAGAAGCCGGAGTCGTCGTCGGACCCGACGTCGAGTACGTCGCCAGCCAGCCCTGGCCGTTCCCCTCCAGCCTCATGCTCGGCTTCATGGCCCGCGCCACCTCGTCCGAGATCAACGTCGACGGCGAAGAGATCCACGAGGCCCGCTGGTTCTCCCGCGAAGACCTGCGCGCCGCGTTCGAGTCCGGAGAGGTCATGCCCCCCTACGGGATCTCGATCGCGGCCCGCCTCATCGAACTCTGGTACGGCAAGCCCCTCCCCAAGCCCGGCGACGCCGTATGAGCCCAGCTCGAATGAGATCTGACCTGATCTGATCCGGCCTGCCCCGGGGCTCAACCGGGCAGGCCGCATCAGGCCGCCACCCAGGCCGCCACCCAGGCCGGATCAGACAGGGCATCCGCTCGGATGGGCCGCATGACCGTTCACGACGTAGCTCGCGGCCTTCCCGACATCCCGACACTGCGGGACCTGTGCCGCTCGATCGCGACGCTGGAAGCGGTACTGAACCCGGACGACGAGCGGTACTCCTCGTACAGCCGCACCTGGTCGGACACGGACCAGATCGCTTCGACGAGGAACGGCTCCGGATCTCCCGTGCGCCACTGTTCATCGTCGGTCTCGCGCCATAGGCGACCAAGATCGGCTACCCCCTGGAGGCGGACGCTGACCCGGGACAGGCCAAAGGGAATGCGACCACGACATGCAGAAGGCCCCCGCCGAAGCAGGGGCCAGTCTGTACGGACGGAGCGATCAGGCGGCGCCGCCCAGCGCCTGCTTGACCTGGGCCAGGCTCGGGTTCGTCATGATGACCTCGGCCCCACCATTGGCGGGAAGGACCTGAACGGTCGGAACCGTCTGGTTTCCGCCGTTCGCCTTCTCGACGAACGCCGCAGAATCCGGGTCCTGCTCGATGTTGACCTCGTTGTACTCGATGCCCTCGCGGTCCATCTGGCCCTTCAGCCGACGGCAGTAGCCGCACCACGTCGTGCTGTACATCGTCACAGTCCCCGGCATGTTCCTCATGCTCCTTCACGGCTCGGAATGCTTGTTCGCAGTGACTCGAACGTACGTGACCCGGCCACCATTCCCGCACCCGCCCGAGCACCCCACCATCGCCCGTGCCCGAACCCCCACCACCGCCCCCGCCCGAGCACCCGCCACCGCCCCGGCGTGACGCTCACCACACCCGCGGACGTGACACGCGCCGCATTAATACGACTGCACCCGCCCCCTGTGGACAACGCGACGCACCCGCCCCCACCGACCTGGCAGCATGGCGGGGTGACAGCAGCAACGCACTCCACCCTCTTCCCGCAGGTTCCGGACACGGCCGACGCGGTGCTCGACGGGCTCGACCCCGAACAGCGCGCCGTCGCCACCGCCCTGCACGGACCGGTGTGCGTCCTCGCCGGCGCGGGCACAGGCAAGACCCGCGCCATCACCCACCGCATCGCCTACGGCGTCCGCTCAGGCATCCTCCAGCCCAACAGCATCCTCGCCGTCACCTTCACCAACCGCGCAGCAGGCGAAATGCGCGGCCGACTCCGCCATCTCGGCGCCGGCGGAGTCCAGGCCCGCACCTTCCACGCCGCAGCCCTGCGCCAGCTCCAGTTCTTCTGGCCCAAAGCAGTCGGCGGCGAACTCCCCCGCATCGTCGACCGCAAGATCCAGCTCGTCGCCGACGCGGCCGCCGCCTGCCGCATCCGCCTCGAGCGCGGCGAGCTCCGCGACGTCACGGCCGAAATCGAATGGTCCAAAGTCACCCAGACCGTCCCCGCCGACTACGCCGCAGCAGCCGCCAAAACCGGACGCCTCACGCCCCGCGACAACGCAGAGACCGCCCAGATCTACGCCACCTACGAAACGCTCAAGCGCGACCGCACCCTCATCGACTTCGAGGACGTCCTCCTGCTCACCGTCGGCATCCTCCAGGACCGCCACGACATCGCAGAACAGGTCCGCTCCCAGTACCAGCACTTCGTGGTCGACGAATACCAGGACGTCAGCCCCCTCCAGCAGCGACTCCTCGACCTCTGGCTCGGCGACCGCGACAACCTCTGCGTCGTCGGCGACGCCAGCCAGACCATCTACTCCTTCACCGGCGCCACCCCCGACCACCTGCTCAACTTCCGCACCCGCCACCCCGGCGCCACCGTCGTCAAACTCGTGCGCGACTACCGGTCCACCCCCCAGGTCGTCCACCTCGCCAACACCCTCCTCTCCCACGCCAAGGGCCGTGCCGCCGAACACCGCCTGGAACTCATCTCCCAACGGGACCGAGGACCAGAACCCGCCTACACCGACTACGCCGACGAACCCACCGAGGCCGAAGGCACCGCCCGCCGCATCCGCACCCTCATCGACAGCGGCGTCTCCGCCGGCGAAATCGCCATCCTGTTCCGCACCAACGGACAGTCCGAGACCTACGAGCAAGCCCTCGCCGACGCCGGCATCCCCTACCAGCTACGCGGCGCAGAACGCTTCTTCGAGCGCGCGGAAGTACGCAAAGCAGGCCACGCCCTCCGCAGCGCCGCCCGCTTCGGAAACAACGACTCCCTCCTCGACGACGCCGTCGACCTGCCCTCCCAGGTCCGAGCCGTCCTCTCCGGCGAAGGCTGGACCAGCCAACCCCCCGAGGGCTCCGGAGCCGTGCGCGAACGCTGGGAATCGCTCGCCGCCCTCGTACGCCTCGCCGAAGACTTCGCGCGCGCCAAAGCCACCGCCACCCTCACCGACCTCGTCGCCGAACTCGACGAGCGCGCCGCCGCCCAACACGCACCCACCGTCGAAGGCATCACCCTCGCCTCCCTGCACGCCGCCAAGGGCCTCGAATGGGACGCCGTCTTCCTCGTCGGCCTCGCCGAAGGCATGATGCCGATCACCTACGCCAAGACCGACGAACAAATCGAGGAAGAACGCCGCCTCCTCTACGTCGGCGTCACCCGGGCCCGCCACCACCTCAGCTTGTCCTGGGCCCTCTCCCGCTCACCCGGCGGCCGCCCCAACCGACGCCCCAGCCGCTTCCTCGACGGCATCCGGCCAGGCACCTCAGGAGCCGCGGCCCGCACCACCGGCACCGGACAAGGCGGCATCGAACACGGCACACCCTCAACGCCCCGCACCACCACCGGACCCGTCCGACGCCGCACCGCCCGAACCGTCGCCCGCTGCCACGTCTGCGGCCGCACCCTCACCGACGCCGGCGAGATGAAGCTCATGCGCTGCGAGGACTGCCCCTCCGACATGGACGAGGGCCTCTACGAGCGACTCCGCGACTGGCGCGCCGACCAGGCACAACAGCTCGGACAGCCCGCCTTCTGCGTCTTCACCGACAAGACCCTCATCGCCATCGCCGAAGCCATGCCCGAAGACGCGGCCCAACTCGCCCGCATCCCCGGCGTCGGCATGCGCAAGCTCAACCGGTTCGGCACCGACGTGCTCACCATCTGCGCAGGTGGGGACCCGGATGCGGGCGTTGGAGGAGTCGACGAGGACGACTGATGCAAACTCGTCGAAAAAATAGTTTGCGCATGCCCCAGCAATCCCCATAGGTTCTTAAGCACGGGAACAGCGCCTCTTCTCCGAGGCCCTGGTTCCGTGCTGTACTAAAGCCGTCGGACCGGTTCACCCCGGTCCCAGAGACGCCGAGAGGAGGCGAATTCCAGTGATCAGCATCAACGCCAGCTTCATCAGCACCGCCAAAATGACCGATCGCTCGGTCGTCGCTTCCTGCCTGCTCGGTTTCTCGAACCTGGGCACCGGTGCGTCCGGCATTCCCGCCGCCCGTCCGGAGTCCTTCCTGTCTCTCGCCGACCTTCCCGTCCGCGAGGGCAATGAGCGACCGACCAAGGCACCGGAAGCAGTAGCAACGGCACAGGCCCAGGCCTATGCCTTTGCGGCGGCCGGTGCCGGATCCCGGAAGCAGACGACGCACCACCACACGATGTGGGCCTTCCGTGGGCTCGAACCCTGGAGTGATCCAGCCTGATCCTCGATCAGGCCGGCGCCTTCAGGGCCGCGGAACCCCACCCGGGATCCGCGGCCCTTCTGTTTTGCCCGCACGGGACAACAGAACGAAGGGGCCTCGGGAACAAGAAAAGACCCGGTACCACCGCCACCCGGCCCACAGGCCGGAACGACCAGACGAGGAAGACATCACCGTGCAACTCGAAGCGCACGCCCCGTCAGTACCGCCTTCAGACACTCTCCCCCCGCCCGGTCTCACGGAGGACCCCGCCTTGAACCCCCTGACTACGCTCACCGCGCTCGACGACGCCATCGAGAACCTCGGCGTACCCGTCCCCTGCCGTGCCTACGACCCCGAGGTCTTCTTCGCGGAGTCGCCGGCGGATGTCGAGTACGCCAAGTCCCTCTGCCGCACCTGCCCGCTCGTCGAGGCGTGCCTCGCCGGCGCCAAGGAGCGGCGTGAGCCCTGGGGCGTCTGGGGTGGCGAACTGTTCGTCCAGGGCGTCGTCGTAGCCCGGAAGCGGCCGCGTGGCCGCCCGCGCAAGAACCCGGTCGCGGCATGAACGCACGAGGAACGATCGACCGCCCCCTGACGCACGACCCCCAGAAGCAGGCCCCGATGAAGCCGTCCACCAGCGAGCCCACCGGCTCTGCGACCCCAGACTTCACCACCACCGACGCGAACGACTCGCGCCAGAACAGGACCCGAGAGATGCAACTCATCCCAGAAGCACTGGCTCGTGCGCATATGCACGAGCGGCTGCGCTCCGCCGAGGCCGAACGCCGCGCACTGCGCCTGGCAACGGCCCGCCGGATGCAGCGCCGCGCCGAGCGCGCATCACTGCGCGCCCGCCGCGCGCTCGCCATGGCGGTCATGCAGTGACCCACCCCGCGGGGGCCGATCCACAACGGATCGGCCCCCGCGGTGCGTTGCCCCTCAGCCTCGGAAGACGGAGCTATCGTCACCACGTGACGTCTCTTCCCGACGGCGACTCAGCGCAGCGACCCGAGCCCGAACCCGGCACCGTCGTGTGCGCCCTCTGCGGCACGACCGCCCAGGACGCCCCGCCGACCTGGACCTACTCAGTGGAGAACGGGACCGGCCGGCATTACTGCGACCGCTGCGCCCGGGAAAACCTGAGGGCTATTGAGGGGCGGCTGGATTCGGAGTGGTGGTGAGCTTCGGCAGAACATTCCTTGGGGGGCTTCCCTCCCCTCCCCCCTCCCCTCCCCGCCCCGCCCCCAGTTTTTGATCACGCCTCAGCAGCCGAGACGTCCTCGCTCGTCCCCGCGCTCGCCGCTGCTTCCGCAGCTATGTCTTCGACCGCGCCGACGGCTGATCCCTCGACCGCGCCGACGGCCGGGCCCTCGACGGTGACGCCGGCCGATCCAAGGACCGCTCCGCCCGCCGCGTAGTCAACCGGCTCCTCGTCGCCCGTCAGGAATCCTGGTAGCCACCTCTCAAGTTCGTCCCGTAGCCGTACCGTCGCGCCGAGTTGGCACAGGACTCCGATGGTGCTGAGGGTCACGCGATGTATCAGGAGGTAGGAGGGCGGCAGGTTCAGTTGCTTGCCGAGCTGGTGGGCGGGGGAGCGCAGATCGGCGATGCGTGCGGCCTGGCTGCGCATCCAGCCGCGCGTGAAGGTGAACTCGTCGACCAGGGCCGGCTCGATGATCGGCAACAGGTACTCGAGCACCGCATCGGGTTCGAGGTCGATGGTCTCCTTGACGAAGCCCTCCGTGCGCAGCAGTTCGTAGACCGCTTCCGCGTTGCCCGCCAGGGTCATGCGCAGTGAGGTGCCGATGGTTTCGGGGAGGCCGCCGGGGAGCCGGTCCACGGTGCCGAAGTCGAGGACTCCGAGTCGCCAGTCGTTCTTCTCGTCGGGCAGCAGCCTGAAGTTTCCAGGGTGCGGATCGGCGTGGAGGAGGCTGGTGCGGGCCGGGCCCGAGAACAGGAAGCGGGCGAGAAGCTGTCCTGCCCGGTTCCGTTGTTCGTCGGTGCCGTCGATGATCACCTCGGAGAGCGGTGTTCCGTCTATCCATTCGGTGATGAGGACCTGGTCGCACTGGTGCACCACGTCGGGTACGTGCACATCGGGATCGTCGGCGAACTCTTCGGCACAAGCCCGCTGGGCCTGTGCCTCCAGCCCGTAGTCGAGTTCCTCGGACACCCGGTCGCGCAGTTCCGTGATGAGCGGCTTGATGTCCATGCCGGGGATCAGGGGGCCGAGGAGGCGGGCGAAGCGGCCGAGTTGGTTCAGGTCGGAGAGCAGGGCCTCGCCGGCTCCCGGGTACTGAACCTTGACGGCGACCTCGCGGCCGTCGTGCCAGATGGCGCGGTGGACCTGCCCTATCGATGCGGCTGCCGCGGGCTTGTCCGCGAACTCCAGGAAGTTCTCCCGCCATTCGTCGCCGAGCCGTTCCGCGAGGACGGCGTGGACCGTGCTGGTGGGCATGGGGGGCGCCGCTTCCTGGAGTTTGGTCAGCGCGGCGCGGTACGGGCCTGCGACCTCCTCGGGGAGGGCGGATTCGAAGACGGACATGGCCTGTCCGAACTTCATGGCCCCGCCTTTGAGCTCACCGAGAACCTTGAAGAGCTGGTCCGCCGTGCGCTGTTGCAGTTCTCGCCCGACGATCTCGGCCGACTTCCCGCCGATGCGTTTGCCGAGGCCCCAGGTCGCGCGCCCGGCGAAGCCGAGTGGCAGCGCGGCCAGTTTGGCGGTACGAGTTACCGCCTTCCGGGGAAGATCAGACATGCGCCCCTCCAAGTCCCAGCCTGCCGTGCCGCCAGTGGCGGTTACCCGGCCATTGTGTCGTGCTGCTCTCCGCCCTCGGAGGTCTGCTCCCCCTTACTTCGCTCACCTGCTCCGCATGAGCAGTCCGGATGTGCCCATACCGGGCGGGCGTGCCAGTCGAGTCCGGGAGCCGATGCCTCCCAGCGGGCGCCGGTACTGGACGGGAGTTCGCCGTCGAGGAAGGCCAGCGCGTGCGCTGCCGTGAGTCCGGCGACGGCCGTGGCGAGAGCCAGGTCACATGCGGGTACCTGGAGTTGACGTCCGGAACGCCATTGGGCGAGTAGCCGGGGCCAGGTGGGGTCGCGGTCCGTACGGTCCAGCGACAGGCAGCCGGCGCAGGCGGTGCCGCCGGGCAGTACCAGGGGGCCGACGACTCCGGTGGCCTCGACCACTCCGGCGTAGAGGTGGGGCGTGCCCGAGGCGATGAGTTCTTCGGCGGCGAGGGGGTCGGGGGTGTGGGCGGACAGGCCGTCGCGTGGGGCGATGATCACGAGGGAGAGGGCCGGTTCCCCGGTCGAGGGCGGGGCTTGGATCTCGGACGGGGTTCGCGGCTGGGATTGGGATCGAGGTGGGCCGGAGCGGCGGTCGGGGCGGGGTGGGCGGTCGGGTGCCGCCTTGCGTACGGCTCGATACGCGGCCGTGTCTCGGCGTTCTCCGACGGATTCGACGGGGAGTCCGCCCGGGGCCACGTCCCACGGTTCGACACAGCCTCCGTCGCGCACGTCGACGTGGCCGACGCCCGCGGCGGACAGGACGGACGCGATGACCGTGCCGACGCGGCCGGTTCCCCGGACCTGGACGCGCATGCTGCGGCGGGCCGCCAACTTCCGTGCGCCTGCGGCTGGTTCAGGAGAGAGGACCGTGAGGGCTGCCAGGTCGGGGCGGAGTCGGTCGAGGACTCCTCGGCGCCTGCGGAGCGCGTCGAAGGCCGGGCCGCCGCCGGTGGCGTCGTCGAGCAGTCCGGCCCTCGTCAGCCGGTGGAGCAGGGCGTCGACATGACCGTCGGGCAGTCCCATCCGGCGGCCTTCGTCGCGCAGCAGGGCCACGCCGCGGGTTCCGTCGAGGAGGGTGAGGAAGGTGCCGGTCGCGGTGTCGACCGGGCCGAGTACGACGGCGTGGGCGGCTGCCACGCCGAACTGGACGGTATTGAGGTCGCGCCAGCCGCGTCGCAGTGCCGGTTTCAGGATCGGATGCATGGCTGTCGGTGGTGAAGTGCCCATCTGTTCCCCCGTGATGTGCCTGTGTTCTCGCTCTGGTGATCAAGTTGACGGTCAAGCTGGCGGTCAAGTTGCGATCAAGTCGATGACGTTGGCGAAGTCGGTGGTGTCGGTGACGTGATCGCAGTCCGAATTCGGGTGGCTCGTCGGTCGATTGCCAGGATGCAGGGCGGGGGGAATCCGTGCGAAAAGTTATCCACAGGGGGTGGGTGTTAGTCGTATAAATTGCGCGGGAGGCGTGCGGGGCCGCACCGAAGAGTCCCGGAGGCGGGACTTCCCCCATGTGCAGCGGGTAACGTCGGGGCGTGCCCGCCGACCCACTGCACCGTGCCACGAACACGCAGCGCAGCACGACCAGCCCGCCGCCGAGCGGCCCGAGGGCGAGCGCGGTAGAGGTCCGCAGAAGCGCCCGGCGGCGTCGAACGGTCTCCGCGTATCGCGAGGGTGACCGGACCGTCGTCCTCATTCCGGCCCGTATGTCGGAGGCCGAGGAGAAGCGCTGGGTCAACGTCATGCTCGACAAGCTGGCCGCGCAGGAGAGCAAACGGGTCCTGGGGGACGCGGAGCTCGCCGAGCGGGCGGAGCGGCTGTCCGAGCAGTGCTTCGATGGCCGGGCCTGCCCCACGTCCGTGCGCTGGGTGACGAATCAGAACACGCGCTGGGGGTCGTGCACGCCGTCCGAGGGCAGCATCCGGCTGTCGCACCGGCTGCAGGGGATGCCGGAGTACGTCGTCGACTACGTGCTCGTACACGAGTTGGCGCATCTGCTGGTGCCGGGGCACGGGCCGAGGTTCTGGCGTCTCCTTGAGGCGTATCCGCGCACGGAGCGGGCGCGGGGCTATCTCGAGGGCATTGTCGCGGCCGACCGGCTGCCGCACCTGCCGGCCGCTCGCGAGGAGTGAGCACCAGGAGTGCCGCCCACGGGTGGCCTCTCATGAGTGACTGCCTGGGAGCAACCGCCTTGGAGTGACTGACCTGGCAGTCACCGTTATATGACCTTCCGGCGTTCAGGTCCGGCTGTCCGTCGGCCCGTCCCTGATTCCGCCCGCCGCGTGCCCGTTGTGTACCAGGGCTGTACCGGCTGCCGCCGCTGTCAGCGATTGCGGTTAGCCTGACGCGACGTATTCACCTTCGGGATGGGGGACGGTCGTTACGCATGGCCAGGGAATTCCAACGCGGCCACAAGGCCAAGATCAGTGACCTCACCGCGGGCACCGATCTGTACGTAGGCGTGCAGATCACGGGTCCCGGACTGACCTTCGACATCAGCTGCTTCGGTCTTGACGCCGACGAACGGCTCTCGGACGACCGGTATTTCGTCTTCTTCAATCAGCCGAAGTCGCCCGAGGAGTCGATTCAGCTTCTCGGTGCGCAGGCCGGCGACAGCGAGTCCTTCCGTGTCACCCTCGACCGGATCCCGGCGAACATCCAGAAGCTGTCGTTCACCGCGACGATCGACGGCGCCGGGCAGATGTCGCAGATCGCCCCCGGATACGTACGGATCGTCGCGGGCGGCGAGGAGGTCGCCCGCTATTCGTTCAACGGCACGGAGTTCTCGACCGAACGTGCCGTGATGCTGGGCGACTTCTACCTGAAGGACGTCTGGCGGTTCGCGGCCGTCGGGCAGGGGTTCGACGGCGGACTGGACGCGCTGCTGAAGAACTTCGGCGGTGAGGTCGCAGACGAGGAGCCCGCCGCCGCGCCGCCCCAGCAGCAGGCCGGTGCACCGTCGTTCGCGCCGCCCGGGCAGGCCACGGCGCCCCCCGCGTTCGGCGCGCCCGCCCCGGCCCCGCAGCCCGCCCAGCAGGGTTACGCGCCGCCGCAGGGAGCCATGCCGCCGCCCGCGCCCGCCCCGGCCCCGCCGTCGGTGCACGCGGCGCCGACGATCGTGGCACCGCTGGCCACGCCGCCCGGCGCCATGCAGCCGCCGGCCGCGCCCACCCCGCACGCGCCGCCCATCGGCCAGGTTCCCGGTCAGACCGCGCCCCCGCCCCCGGGCTACGGGCAGCCGACCGCGCCTCCCGGCTACGGACAGCAGCCCCAGGCGCCGACCCCGCCTCCGGGCTACGGGCAGCCGACTCCGCCTCCCGGTTACGGGCAGCAGCCGCCCGGTCAGTTCCCCGGTCAGCAGGGTGCCCCGTCGCCGTACGGGGTGCCTCAGGGTGTGCCGCAGGGCGGAGGCGCTGCCGGTGTGGCCGCCGCCCTCTCGGCGTTCCGTGAGGCGCCCACCGGTCAGCGGTGGACCCTGCAGAACAAGAAGCTGATCCGCGTCGACCTCGGCGCCGGCAGCGACCAGCCGGTGCTCGCCCGTCAGGGCAGCATGGTGCTCTACCAGGGCAAGGTCGAGTTCAGCTACAAGGGCGCGGGCTTCGCCGGCCGGATCGTGGGCAACGCGACCGGCCAGGAGATGCAGCTGATGCGCTGCACCGGCCGCGGCCAGGTCTTCCTCGCCGACGACACCACGCATCTGCACCCCATCGAGCTCCAGGGCGACGCGATCTGCGTATCCGCGGAGAACGTGCTGGCGTTCGACGAGAGCCTCCAGCACGAGGTGCGCAGGATCGAGGGGCACGGCATTCCCGGCGGCGCCCTGTTCGTCATGCAGTTCCAGGGCACGGGCACGGTCGTCGTCAAGACGCACGGCACACCCGTCGTGCTGCCCGTGACGCCGACGACGTTCGCCGACTGCAACGCGGTCGTCGCCTGGTCGGCCGCCGCGCAGGCGATCGTGTCCAGCCAGGTACGCATGCGCTACAACGCCTACCCGGGACACAGCGGGGAGAGCGTGAACCTCCAGTTCCGGGGTGCGCCAGGGAACTTCATCGTCGTCCAGCCGTTCGAGGTCTGAGGGAGCCCGTCATGAACCAGCCACTCGCGGGTTACGCCCCGACCCCGGTAGCCGCCCGCATGGAGAACCACGGCGCCAACATGCTCAAGGTCGCCATGCAGACCGGCAACGACCTCCTCGCGCGCGTGGGCTCGATGGTCGCCTACGAAGGGTTCGTCCAGTACGAGCCCAATCCGCCCGCCGTCCGCCAGATCGCCCGCGACTGGATGACCGGCGAGGGCGCGCCCCTGATGAAGGCCACCGGAGACGGCATCCTCTACCTCGCCGACTACGGCGCCGAGATTGTCGTCATCAACCTCGGCGGCGACTCGATCTCGGTGAACGGCACGAACCTGCTCGCCTTCGACGCGCACCTCCAGTGGGGCGTCGAGCGCGTCAAGGGCCTCGCCAAGTTCGCCGGACAGGGCCTGTGGAACATCAAGATCTCCGGGCAGGGCTATGTCGCCCTCACGTCCCGGGGCACTCCCATCGTCGTCGACTGCGGCCGCGGCGAGGACGAGACGTACGTCGACCCGGACGCGTTGATCGCCTGGTCCCCGAACCTCAAGGTGAAGGGCAAGCGCAGCTTCAAGGCCGGCTCGCTCATCGGGCGCGGCAGTGGCGAGGCCTACCAGATGGGCTTCTCCGGGGAAGGCATCGTCGTCGTACAGCCCAGTGAGGACAGCACCGACCGCCTCCGAGTCCGGGGCTGAGGGGGAACGGAACACCATGCAGAGCCCGCTTTTCGCGCACTCCGAGCAGCAGACCCAGGAGCGCTACACCGTCCAGAACCCGCAGCTGCTGCGGGTCGCCCTCGAAGGTCACGACGACATCCTCGCCCGCAAGGGCGCCATGGTCGCCTACCAGGGCCTCGTCGAGTTCGACGGCGAGATCCAGACCTCCGGTCAGCGGCGCGCCCGCGCCCACACCGGTGAGGGCCTCGACCTGATGCGCTGCCACGGGCAGGGCACCGTCTACCTCGCCAACCTCGCCCAGTACATCCACGTGGTGGAGGTCGAGCAGGACGGTCTGACCGTGGACAGCAGTTACGTCCTCGCGCTCGACTCCTCGCTCAGCCACCAGGTCGTCGCCGTCGACAGCCAGTACGGCATCTCCGGCTCCGGCAAGTACCAGCTCAACATCACCGGGCGGGGCAAGGTCGCCCTGATGACGTCGGGGCAGCCGCTGATGCTCCAGGTCACCCCGGACCGGTACGTCAACGCCGACGCGGACGCGATCGTCGCCTGGTCCAACGGCCTGCGCGTGCAGATGCAGGCCCAGACGCACTCCTCCGGAGTGTGGCGGCGCCGCGGTAACACGGGTGAGGGCTGGGAGCTCAGCTTCATGGGCCAGGGCTACGCCCTCGTGCAGCCCAGCGAGCTGCTGCCCCCGCAGAACGCGGTGATCGGCCAGGGCCTCAGCGCCCAGTACGGCATGGGCCAGCAGGGTGCCCGCGGCCAGAACCAGGGCAACGTCTGGAGCTGACCCAAGCGCGACCACGGGTCCGGAGCGACCATGTGCCCAGCGCCATGTGTAAGGGGCGGCCACCGCGGTGGCCGCCCCTTACACATGCCCGCTCACAGTCGGGCGCGCGTCGCCTCCACCAGGCGCACGACGGACTCGTCCGCGACGCCCGCGACCTCGTCGTACGGGAACCAGCGCAGGTCGAGCGATTCGTCGCTGATGGCGGCCACCGCGTCGGCGGGAGCGAGAGCCGCGTACTGCGTGTCGAGATGCCGAGTGCACGGTCCCGGGATCGGATGCCGGTCGAGCCGCACGGGGCCGCCCGCCAGGAGCGTCAAGCCGGGGATGCCGGACTCCTCGGTCGCCTCCCGCAGCGCGGCGTCCGCGAGCGTCAGGTCACCCGGCTCGCAGTGGCCGCCCATCTGCAGCCACATCTGGAGCTTCTTGTGCAGCGTGAGCAGCACCCGCCCGCGGGACGGGTCGATGACCAGCGCGCTCGCCGTCAGATGGCCGTCCGTGCAGGCCTTCCACATGCCGTCCTCGGGATGGGCGGACAGGTGGTCCAGGTACGCCTGGCGCAGCTCGGGCTGGCCCTCGTAGGCCTTCAGTACGAGGACCGCGTCGTCGTGCAGCGTCACTTGCCCTCGTCGTCCTTGGAGCCGTCGGAGCCGTCCTCGGAGCTGTCCGCGGGACCGTCGCCCTTGGAGTCGCCCTCCTTGGAGAGGTTCGGCTTGTCCAGGCCGCCGCTCGCCGCCTCGCCGAGCATCTTGTCGATCTCGGAGAAGTCCAGCTGCTCGCGGTGCACGAAGCCGTCCGGGTCGTCCAGGTCCGAAGCCGTCGGCAGCATGTCCGGGTGCGCCCACAGGCCGTCGCGCCCGTCCACACCGCGCGCGTCCGTCAGCGAGGCCCACAGCCGCGAGGCGTCCCGCAGGCGGCGCGGGCGCAGCTCCAGACCGATCAGCGTTGCGAACGTCTGCTCGGCGGGGCCACCGGTCGCCCGGCGGCGGCGCAGCGTCTCACGGAGCGCGTCGGCCGACGACAGGCGCGGCTTCGCGGCCGCGTGGACCACGGCGTCGACCCAGCCCTCGACGAGCGCGAGAGCGGTCTCCAGGCGGGCCAGGGCGGCCTTCTGCTCCGGAGTGTCCTCCGGCTGGAACATGCCCTGCTGAAGCGCCTCCTGCAGCTGCTCCGGGTTCTGCGGGTCGAGCTGGCCGACCGCGTCCTCCAGCTTCGCCGTGTCGACCTTGATGCCGCGCGCGTACCCCTCGACCGCGCCGAACAGGTGCGAGCGCAGCCACGGCACATGCGAGAAGAGTCGCTGGTGGGCGGCCTCGCGCAGCGCCAGGTAGAGCCGCACCTCCTCCTTGGGGATGCCGAGGTCCTTGCCGAACGCCTCGACGTTCACCGGCAGGAGCGCCGCCTTGCCGGCGGGGCCGAGCGGCAGACCGATGTCGGTCGAGCCGACGACCTCGCCCGCGAGGACGCCCACGGCCTGCCCGATCTGCGAGCCGAACATGGCGCCGCCCATGGAGCGCATCATCCCGATGAGCGGGCCCGCCATGGCCTGCATCTCCTCGGGAAGGACATCGCCCATGGCCAGGCCGACACGCTCGGCGACCGGGTCGACGAGTTCCTTCCACACCGGGAGGGTCGCCTCGACCCACTCGGCGCGGCTCCACGCCACCGCGGACCCGGCGCCCGACGGCAGCGACGTCGCGTCGTCGAGCCACAGGTCGGCCAGGCGCACGGCCTCCTCGACCTGCGAGCGCTCGGCGGGGCCGACACTCGCGTCCTTGGTGCCGTCGGCGGTGCCCTGGGAGACCGTCTGACGGGCGATGTCCTTGGCCATCTCCCAGTTCACCGGGCCGCCCTCGTACGAGAGCATCTGGCCGAGCTGCTGGAAGGCGGCCCCCAGGTCATTGGGGTTCAGAGAACCGAACATCGCGGCGAAGGGGTTGTCCCCGCCGCCCATGCCGGGCAGTCCTCCGAAACCGAAGGGGTTGGCAGGTCCCTGACCGCCACCGCCCTGCTGATCCTTCTTCTTGCCCTCGTCGCCGTCGTCCGGCTCCTCCGGCGGAAGGCCGAATCCGAATGGGGTGTCACTCACGGGGTTCCTCGGCTGGTTAGGCCACCGGTTCTGTCCCGGCGGCGTTTGCCCGACTACACACCCAGCGTAGACACCGTGACGCGATCGGGCCTCGGTGCTCCGCCGACTCACGGCCTGCGGCAGGATGGATGCCTCCTGGTACGTACGCGTCGTACACGTACGTACTGAATACAACCGCTGGAGACGCCCGGTGAGTTCCCCAGATCCACAGGTTCGCGCAGCGCGAAACCCCTCGACCCGTTCCGGAGCGCGCGGCCCTGTCGTCGCGGTCACCGGTGCCGCCTCCGGCGTCGGCGCGCTCCTCACCGAGCGACTCGCCGCATCCGACGAGATCAAGCAGGTCCTGGCCATCGACGAGCGGCGCGGTGAGTGCGCGTCCGCGACCTGGCACATCCTGGACGTGCGCGACCCGGCGATCGCCGAGAAGCTGCGCGGCGCGGACGTCGTCGTGCACCTCGCGCTCGACCTCGACCTGGAGACCGACCCCGCGGCCCGTACGGCGTACAACGTGCGCGGCACCCAGACGGTGCTCACCGCCGCGGCCGCCGCCGGAGTCCACCGTGTCGTCCTGTGCACCTCGGCGATGGTCTACGGAGCGCTCGAGGACAACGAGCTGCCCCTCTCCGAGGACGCCGAACTGCGCGCGACCGCGGAGGCCACCGGCGTCGGCGACCTCCTGGAGGTCGAGCGGCTCGCCCGACGCGCGCCGCGCGCCCACCCCGGACTCAATGTGACCGTGGTCCGCCCCGCCACCCTCGTCGGCGGCACCGACACCGCCCTGACCAGGTACTTCGAGTCGCCGCGGCTCCTCGTCGTGGCGGGATCCCGGCCCGCCTGGCAGTTCTGCCACGTCGAGGACCTGTGCAGCGCCCTCGAGTACGCCGTCCTGGAGCGGGTCGAAGGGGAACTCGCCGTCGGCTGCGACGGCTGGCTGGAGCAGGAGGAGGTCGAGGAGCTCAGCGGGATCCGCCGCATGGAGCTGCCCTCCGCGGTCGCCCTGGGCGCCGCGGCCCGCCTCCACCGGATCGGTCTCACGCCGTCCCCCGCGGGCGACCTCGCGTACACGATGTACCCCTGGGTGGTCAGCGTGAGCCGGCTGCACGACGCCGGATGGCGCCCGCAGTGGACCAACGAGGAGGTCCTCGCCGAACTCCTCGAGGAGGTCTCGGGACGGCACACCGTCGCGGGCCGCCGCCTCGGACGCAAGGACGCGACCGCGGCCGGAGCGGCCGGAGCCACCGTCGCCCTGCTCGGCGCGGCCGCCGTCGTGCGCCGGGCCCGCAAGGCCAGGCGCAGGATCTGACGGCCCGGACCGGCCCGCCCCGGCCGGCCTCCGGACCGGCACGCCCTGTAGGAGGCTCCAACTCACTACGCGCGCGTGCCGGTGGAAAGCGCTATTCCGTGCCGGTGGCCGCGTACGGCACGATGACCTCATGGCACGCACCACGAACGACCACCCCGGAGAGCAGTCGGCGCACGACCCCATCCGGCTCATCGCGATCCGCGACACGCCCTTGTCCGTGGACGAGGTGTTCCGGGCCGTCGGGGAGGACGCGGCGGGCGGCACGGCGCTGTTCGTGGGGACGGTGCGCAATCACGACGGTGGCGCCGACGTCGACGCGCTCGGGTACTCGTGCCACCCCTCCGCCGAGCTCGAGATGCGGACCGTCGCCGAGAAGGTCGTCGCCCAGTTCCCGGTGCGCGCCCTCGCGGCCGTCCACCGAGTGGGCGATCTGGCTGTCGGCGACATCGCGGTCGTCGTCGCCGTGTCCTGTCCGCACCGCGGAGAGGCCTTCGAGGCCTGCCGCAAGCTGATCGACGACCTCAAGCACGAGGTGCCCATCTGGAAGCACCAGAAGTTCTCCGACGGCACCGAGGAGTGGGTCGGCGCCTGCTGACCTCCCGGAGCCGGGCCACTGGCCTCCCGTAGCCGGGCCACGCTCATCGCCTTCGGCCACACGGGCGGTTCCGGTTGCGTAACCGCCCCCCTGCGGCGAGCGTTGACACAGCAGATGGTTAATCTGCTGATCAGTCAGTTGTAGTGGCTCATGGGGTCGGAGGTCCGGCATGGCGGCGCTTTTGTGGCTGCTGATTCCGCTTGTAGCGGCGGTCGGCGCCGGTGTGTGGGGCAGCTGGGCCGCACGGAACCGCAGGACGGGTGACGTGTCGGAGCTCAACGGGTACGTCCGCTTCCGCGAGGCCATGGAACGGTCGCACACGGGCACGGAGACGGACCCCCTCGACCCCGAGGCGGACGCGCTGCCCCCGGTCGAGTCCCGGACGGACGCCCCAGCGGTGCACTGACAGACCGGTCCCGTACTGTCGTTCCATGCCACGCCGCACCGCGACGATGCTCGCCTCGACCCTGATGCTGATCGCGCTGCTCTGCGCGGGAGTGCTCATCAAAGTTCCGTACGCGGAGATGACCCCGGGACCGACGGTCAACACGCTCGGGGACCACGACGGCGAGCCGGTGCTCCAGATCTCCGGCCGGAAGACGTACCCGACGACCGGGCACCTCAACATGACGACGGTCCGGGTCACGAGCGCCGACTACAACATGAACCTCGTCTCGGCGGTCTACGGCTGGCTCGCGCACGACAGCATCGTCGTGCCGCACGCCACGCTCTACCCCGACGGCAAGACCGAGCAGCAGTCCTCGCAGGAGAACGCCGAGGAGTTCAGCCAGTCCCAGGAGAGCGCCAAGGTCGCCGCCCTGAACGAGCTGAAGATCCCCGTGAAGTCCTGGGTGATCGTCCAGTCGGTCATCAAGGGCGGCCCCTCCGAGGGGCGGCTGCACGCCGGTGACGTGATCAAGGCCGTCGACGGCGCCAAGGTCGAGAAGCCGGCCGATGTCGCGAAGCTCGTCACCAAGCACAAGCCGGGCGAGGACGTCTCCTTCACGATCGTGCCCGTCAAGGACGCGGCCGCCGCCGAGAAGGAGGGCAAGCAGCCCACCCGCACGCAGAACGTCACGGTCACCACCCAGAAGGCCAAGGACGGCCGCGCGATCGTCGGCATCCAGGCCGGAACCGATCACACGTTCCCGTTCGCCATCGACATCAAGCTCGCCGACGTCGGCGGCCCCAGCGCCGGACTGATGTTCGCGCTCGGCATCGTCGACAAGCTGACGCCCGAGGACCTCACCGGCGGCCGGTTCGTGGCCGGCACGGGCACCATCGACGACGACGGCAAGGTCGGCCCGATCGGCGGCATCCAGATGAAGACCGTCGGCGCCCGTGGCAAGGGCGCGCGCTACTTCCTGACACCCAAGGACAACTGCGCCGAGGCGGCCAAGGACGTTCCGGGCGGACTCACCCTCGTCAAGGTCAACACCATCGACGACGCGATGAACGCCCTCGAGGACATCCGCTCGGGCAACACCAGCGACCTGCCGAAGTGCACGGTCAAGGGGTGACACGAGGTTCAAGAACATGACGGGGGGCGCCGCACACTGTGCGGCGCCCCCTGTTCTCGTTGCGGCGCGAGTGCTACTCGGCGAACGTCGCCGCGAGGGCCTCGGCCAGGCCCGGGACCAGGTCCGCCCCGGTGAGGACCTCGTTGGGGGAGTCCTTCTCGCGCAGGCGCAGCGCCGACTCGCGCGCACCGTCACGCAGTACCGCCACGGTCATCCGGACCTCCTGACGGCCCGGGTGCTTCGCCACCCAGCCGGCGAGCTGCGCCTCACCGAGCCCCTCCGGAACGGACGCCTCCGCGGACGGCGGCAGCATCAGCCGCTCCACCGTCAGGGCGCAGCCGACGACCGCGTCGGGCCAGGCGATGGTGCCGAGGAACTCGTCGAGCGGCTTGTCGGCGGGCACCTCGTCCTGCTCGATCGGGGTGAAGGCCGCGGCCTCCTGCTCGCCGTCCAGGCCGAGCTGGGCCGCTAGGCCGGGTTCCTGGGCCCGCAGACGGGCGGTGTCGACGAGGGCGAAGAGGCGGGCGGGCTGGTCCCAGCCGAGGCCGGAGGCGTACTCGTCGATCTCGAGTACGGCCCGGGTGAGCGGGCTGGCTGCCATGGGAGTGTTGGACATGGTCACAATCCTGCCTCGTTAGTACCCGGAACCGGGAACTGAGTAAAGCGTGAGTAAGTTGCATAGGTGATGGGTCCGCGATCACGGGGGCCCGACCGATCGATTTCGAACTTTTCGAGGTGCGCACCTTGGCTTTCCAGATGCCGGACCGCGGCGGAGGCCCGACGGGGCCACGGATGAGAGTGGGCCGGCCGTCCCGGCGCGTCCGTTCCCTGCTCATGACGCTCGGCGTCCTTGCCGCACTGGGCATGGCGTTCGTCATGTTCGCAGGGTTCTGGACCGACTGGCTCTGGTACCGATCGGTCGACTACTCGTCCGTTTTCACGACCACCCTGTGGACGAAGATCGGGCTGTTCTTCGTCTTCGGACTGCTGATGGCGATCGCCGTCGGACTGAACGTCTGGCTCGCGCACCGGCTGCGGCCCCCGCTGAGCGCCATGTCGATGGAGCAGCAGAGCCTCGACCGGTACCGCATGAGCATCGCGCCCTACAAGAAGTGGCTGCTGCTCGGCATCACGGCCCTGGTCGGCCTCATCGCGGGCGCCTCAGCCGCCACCCAGTGGCGCACGTGGCTGATGTGGGTGAACGGCGTGCCGTTCCACCAGAAGGACCCCCAGTTCCACCTCGACGTGGCCTTCTACGCCTTCGACCTGCCGTGGTACCGGTTCCTGCTCGGTTTCGGCTTCGCGGCGACGATCCTCTCCCTGATCGCGGCCGCGCTGACCCACTACCTGTACGGCGGGCTGCGGATCACCACCCCGGGCGCGCGCGCCACCGCCGCGGCAACCGGTCATCTCTCCGTGCTGCTCGGCGTGTTCGTGACCCTCAAGGCGGTCGCGTACTGGCTCGACCGGTACGGGCTCGCGGTGAAGTCCAGCGACTTCAAGGCGACGGACAACTGGACGGGCCTGCGGTACGTGGATGCGAACGCGTATCTGCCGGCCAAGACCATCCTGTTCTGCATCGCCGTTATCTGTGCCGTGCTGTTCTTCGCGACGCTGTGGCGGCGCACGTGGCAGCTGCCCGTCATCGGCTTCGGTCTGATGGTGCTCTCCGCGATCCTGATCGGCGGCCTGTACCCGGCCATCGTCCAGAAGTTCCAGGTCCAGCCGAACGAGCAGTCCAAGGAAGCCCCGTACATCGAGAAGAACATCGAGGCGACCCGCAAGGCGTACGGGATCGCCGGGGTGTCCCCGGTGGACTACACCGGCAAGGGCACGGTCAAGGACTCCAAGAAGCAGCGCACGGACGCCGATTCGGCGGCCAGCTACCGGGTCAACGATCCGAACGTGGTCTCGCCGACGTTCCAGCAGCTGGAGCAGGAGCGGAAGTACTACCAGTTCCCGAAGACCCTCGACGTCGACCGCTACAAGGGCCAGGACACCGTCATCGGCCTGCGTGAGCTCAACCTCGCGGGCGTCGAGAAGCGGAACTGGATCAACGACCACTTCACCTACACGCACGGCTTCGGAGCGGTCGCGGCCAAGGGCACGCAGACCGACCCGGACTCCCCGGGCGCACCCCTGTTCACCGAGTCGGGCCTGCCCGCCGGCGGGACCCTGGGCTCGTACCAGCAGCGGATCTACTACGGCGAGAAGACCCGCCAGTACTCGATCGTCGGCGGGCCCCAGAAGGAGCTCGACTACGAGCAGGACGACGGCACCCAGAAGACCACGAGCTACAGCGGCAAGGGCGGCGTCAGCCTCTCCAACCCGATCAACCGCGCCGCGTACGCGGTCTCCTTCAGCGAGCCGCAGATCCTGTACTCGGGAGCCATCGGCGACGGCTCGAAGATCCTGTACAACCGCACGCCCAAGGAGCGCGTCGAGGCGGTCGCCCCCTGGCTGACCATCGACGGCGACGCGTATCCGGCGGTCGTCAAGGGCAAGATCCAGTGGGTCGTCGACGCGTACACGACGTCGAACGGATACCCGTACGCGTCCCGTACGACGCTCGGTGACACGACGGCCGACTCCCTCAACGAGGGCGACACCCAGCGCGCGGTGGTGGCCCAGCAGAACCAGGTCAACTACATCCGCAACTCGGTGAAGGCCACCGTCGACGCCTATGACGGCACGGTGAAGCTGTACACGTGGGACGACAAGGACCCGGTCCTCAAGACCTGGAAGAAGGCGTTCCCCGGCACGGTCGAGCCCAAGAGCGCGATCCCGCAGGAGCTCAAGGACCATCTGCGGTATCCGCAGGACATGTTCAAGGTGCAGCGCGAGCTGCTGTCCCTGTACCACGTCACGGACTCCGACCAGTTCTACAACGCGTCCGACGCGTGGCAGGTCCCGAACGACCCGACGAAGAAGGACAACAGCGCGGTCCCGCCCTACTACCTGTCCATGAAGATGCCGGGCCAGAGTGACCAGCAGTTCTCGCTGACGACGACGTTCACCCCGAGCGGGCGCCCCAACCTGCGCGCGTTCATGGCGGTCGACGCCGATGCCACCAGCAAGGACTACGGCACGATAAGACTGCTGCGGGTCACCGAGGACAAGGTGTACGGCCCGGAACAGGTGCAGAACAAGCTGAACTCCCTGTCGTCCGTGGCGAACTTCGTCCGCGACATGAAGGGTGCCGACTCGACGGTCCTGTACGGCAATCTGCTGACGGTGCCGCTCGACAAGGGCTTCCTCTATGTCGAACCGATCTACGCACAGGGCCGGAACGCGGAGTACCCGCTGCTGCGCAAGGTCGCGGTCTCCTACGGCGACAGAACCGGATTCGCCGACGACCTCGGGGACGCGCTGAACCAGGCGTTCGGCGTGGACGGCGCGCAGCCGGCCGAGCCGGAGAAGCCCGGTGGCGACACGACGAAGCCACCGGAGAACTCCACGGTCAAGGAAGCCCTCGCGGACGCGGAGAAGGCCTTCGAGGAGGGCCAGGCCGCCATGAAGAAGGGCGACCTGCACGCCTACGCCGACGCGCAGGACAAGCTGGAGGATGCCCTCAAGCGCGCCGACAAGGCACAGTCCGCGGCCGACAAGGCGGCCGGCGACGGCAAGTCCAGCGACAAGAGCGCTGATCAGAGCGCCGACAAGGACACCAGCAAGAACAGTGGAGGGTCGAGCAGCTGAGCGAAGACCCACCTCGCGCCGTGGTACGGTTTGAACACAACGGCGCGGGGTGGAGCAGCTCGGTAGCTCGCTGGGCTCATAACCCAGAGGTCGCAGGTTCAAATCCTGTCCCCGCTACTGAAGACGAAGGCCCGGATCCTGATCTTTCAGGATCCGGGCCTTCGTCGTGTGCGCAGTAACCGTCCGTCCGTGCGAAGCGTGCCTCTCCCGGGGGTAGTTGAGGTTTTCGTGTTTCACTTATCTCTCTGTGGGCATGTCGACAAAACGCTGAAGTGACCTCACTGGCTGCGGTATACCAGGTGTACCCAGGTTGCAGGTGGTGCGACGATGGACGTTATGGGGGACAAGGCAACTCTGTTGGAGACAGGGCGGTTTGTGCAGCCGGCCGACCGGGAGGAACCCGGGGCGGCCGCCGAGGAAGCACGTCATCGGCCGGCCGCCGAGTCCGGCGACGTCGAGGCGATGAGTGTCCTCGGAGCCATGCTGCTGCGCCGTGGTGACCTCGACGGAGCCGAGCCCCAGCTGCGCGCTGCCACCGCCGCGGGCGACCGCGCCGCCGCCAACAACCTCGGTGTCCTGCTGCACCAGCGCGGATACGCGGACGAGGCCGCCGGCTGGTGGCGCATCGCCGCCGTCGCCGGATCCGCCCCCGCCGCGCACGCCCTCGGCCGCCACCACCGCGAGCGCGGTGACGAGCCCGCCGCCGAGTACTGGCTGCGGCAGTCCGCCGAACAGGGCCACGCCCTCGGCGCGTACGCGCTCGCCGACCTCCTCGAACACCGCAGCGACGTCGGCGCCGAGCGCTGGATGCGCGCTGCCGCCGAGCACGGCCACCGCGAGGCCGCCTACCGGCTCGCCCGCACCCTCGACCGGCGCGCCGCGCACGAGCGCCCCGAGGGGGCGCTCCGTGGTGCGCCCGCGCCCGCCGACGACGAGAGCGGCGCCCCCGGCGACGCGACCGCGACCGGTGCCCGCAGGAAGCTGCCCGCGGCCGCGGAGGCCGAGCAGTGGTACCGGCAGGCCGCCGCGCGCGGACACCGCCGGGCCGCCCTGCACCTCGGCGCGATCCTGGAGAAGCGCGGAGAGCTCAAGGAGGCCGGCCGCTGGTACCTGAACTCCGCGAAGGACGGCGAGCCCCGGGCCGCCTGCGCGCTCGGCTTCCTGCTGCGCGACGCCGGTGACGAGGAGAGCGCAGGGGTCTGGTGGCTGCGCGCGGCCCAGGATGGCGACGGCAACGCCGCCAACGCGCTCGGCGCCCTGCACGCCCGGCGTGGCGAGACCCAGACCGCCGAGCGCTGGTACCGCGCGGCCATGGACGCGGGGGACATCAACGGCGCGTACAACCTCGGCCTGCTCTGCGCCGAGCAGGGCCGCACCGCGCAGGCCGACCAGTGGTACCGGCGTGCCGCGTACGCGGGCCACCGCGAGGCGGCGAACGCGCTGGCCGTGCTGCTCCTCCAGGGCGGCGACGCGGCGGGCGCCGAGCCGTGGTTCTCCAAGGCCGCCGAGGCGGGCAGCGTGGACGCCGCCTTCAACCTCGGCATCCTGTACGCCGGCCGGGGCGACGAGGACGCCGCCCTCCAGTGGTACGAGCGGGCCGCGGCGGGCGGGCACACCGAGGCCGCGCTCCAGGCCGGGATCGCCCGGCTGCGGGACGGTGACGAGCGGGACGCCGAGCGGCATCTGCGGTGCGCCGCCGGCGGGGGCAGCGCCGAGGGCGCGTACCGCCTGGCCACGATCCTCGACGCGCGGCAGCCCCCGGTCGGGCCGCCCGCGCTCGGCGAGTGCGTCAGTGAGCGTGCCGAGTGCGAGGAGTGGTACGAGCGGGCCGCCGAGCAGGGGCACCGGCGCGCGCAGGTACGGGTCGGCATGCTGGCCGCGGCGCGGGGCGACATCGTCTGCGCGGCGCGCTGGTACCGCGAGGCCGCGGAGGCGGGCTCGCGCAACGGCGCGTTCAACCTCGGGCTGCTGCTCGCCCGCGAGGGGAGCGAGCCGGAGGCCGCGCTGTGGTGGACGCGCGCCGCCGACGCCGGGCACGGGCGCGCGGCGCTGCGCCTCGCGCTGCTGTGCGCGCGCCGTGGCGACCTCGTCGAGGGGCAGCGGTGGGCTCACCGGGCCGTGGAGCTCGGTCCGGCCGAGGTGTCCGAGCGGGCCGGGCGGCTGCGGGACGCGCTGCGCTCGGAGCTGTCCGCGTAACGGAGGCAGATGGGGGTGTGGCGGGGCCCGGACCGGTCCCCGCCACACCCGTCAGACCCTCATTTCGCCCTCGCACGCCAGGCGCCGGAAGGAATTTGCGCTGGTCGGGGCCGTTCGCGTAGAGTCGTGTTCACCGACGCGGGGTGGAGCAGCTCGGTAGCTCGCTGGGCTCATAACCCAGAGGTCGCAGGTTCAAATCCTGTCCCCGCTACTGAAGGCCTGAGGCCCGGAACCATTGGTTCCGGGCCTCAGCTCTGTTTCCGGCCGGATCAGCCCGGCGTCACGGCTTGTGGCCCACCGCCTCCGCGTACAGCGCCCGGTCCACGACCTTGTCCTCCGCAAGGGGGTCCCCCTTGGAGACGCCCGCCGCGCGGTACGCGGCCTGGAGCCTGTCCGTCGTGCCCGACCTGATCTCCCAGTCCATCCGCAGCGACGGCGTCGACTCCAGTACGGCCTTGTCGGTCTTCAGGAGCCCGGCGAGGTCGGTGACGAACGCCGGGTCCTTCTTGTAGTCGCCCGCGAAGTACGTGTTCACCGTGCGGATGTACGCGCGCAGGAACGCGACCCCGGCGTCCGGGTCCTCCTTGAGGAGCTTCGGGCCGAACAGGAGGCCGCCCAGGGGTTCACCGAGCGGCTGGCCGCCCAGGAACGCGAACCGCTTGTCGCCGTCGACCTTGCGCCACACCGGGTCGAGCAGCCAGGCCGAGTCGACACCGCCGTTCTGAAGCGCGGTCAGCACGTCGGCCGAGCCGAGCTGCTGGAACTGGATCTTGTCGAGCCCGCCGCCGTGCTTCTTCAGCGCCTTGTCCATGGGGTACGAGATGACCGAGCCCTTGCCGATCATCGTGCCGAGCCTGCGCCCCGCCATCGGGACGTGGTCCGGGCTCTGCCCCTTCTTCAGGCGCACCCACATTCCGCTCTTGGACTTCGGGTCCGGGGAGAAGTTCCCGGCGACCCACTTGATGTCGAAGCCGCCGCTGATGCCGTTCATCACCGCGGCCTCGGGCGCCGCCCACTGCGCGTCGATGTCCCCCTTGGCCAGCAGCGGGAGCGCGTCCGGGGTCGGCAGGACCTTCAGGGTGACGTCGAGACCCTCCTTCTTGAACTCGCCCTTCTGCAGAGCCAGTTCGAGCGGGGCCACGTACTCGGCGCTCAGGGTGCCGGTCGCGATGGTGAGCTTGCGGGTCTTGGCGAGCTTCACCGGCGCCGGGGCGCCCTTGTCGCAGCGGGCGGGTGCGCGGTCGGCGGCCAGGTCCGAAGGATCGGTCCAGCCGTTCTTCCCGCAGCCCGCCACCGCCTTGACCGTGCGGGGCTTGGCGGCCGTGTTGGGCGAGGAGTGGCTGTTGCCGCCGCAGCCGGCCGAGGCGAGCAGGGCGCCGGTCGCGAGCAGCGTCGTACAGACGAGTCTGGTGCGCATGGATTCTCCGTACGGGAAGGGACGGTGGAGGTCAGGACTGGCCGCGGCCGCGGTCGCGCGGCGCCCACGGAGTGAGCAGCCGGCCCGCTATGCGCACCAGTTCGGAGAAGACGACGCCGAGCACGGCGACGCAGACGATGCCGACGAACATCACGTCGTTCTGGAAGAGGGCGCGGGCGTCGAAGATCAGGTGGCCGAGGCCGTTCGTGGCCGCGATCTGCTCGGAGGCGACGATCACGAGGACCGCGACGCCGGCGGCGATGCGGGCGCCGACCAGGACCGCGGGCAGCGACGCCGGAAGCAGGACGTGCCGGAACATCTGCCACGGAGAGGCGCCGAAGACCTGTCCGGCGTCCCGGTGGCCGGAGGGGACGGCGAGCACCGCCGCCATCGTGGAGATCCAGACGAAGAAGAAGACGGTCGCGGCGACCAGCGCGATCTGCGGGCCCTCGCCGAGACCGAACATGTTCAGGAAGATCGGCAGCAGGGCCAGCTTCGGAACGACGTAGAGCGCGTCCAGCATCGGTTCGAGGGCGGCGCGCACCACGGAGAGCGAGCCCATCAGGAGGCCGAGGGCGTATCCGGCGACGGTGCCGATCGCGTATCCGGCGAGTACGCGCTTGAGAGTGGCCCACACGTCCGGCCACAGGTCGCCGTCCGCGGCGCGGTGCCAGCCGTCGACGAGGATCGTGGACGGCGCCGGGTAGACGCGGTCGTCGATCCACGCCTGGGTGGCGGCGAGCTGCCACAGCAGGACCAGGACGAGGGGGACGGCGACGGCGAGCGAGAGTTCGAGGGCGCGGCGCCTGCGGTGGGTGCGGGCAGGGTGCAGCTCCTGCGGGCCCGGCCGTCTGACCAGGAGCGTCGTGTCTTCCTTCGGCGCGGTCGTCGTCATGCCGGGACCGCCTCGTCGCGACGTACCTCGCCCCGCAGCAGATCCCACAACTCGCCCTTCAGCGCGGTGAATTCGGGTGTCGAGCGGATGTCGCCGGTGCGCGGCCGGGCGAACGGCGGGCGGCGCTCGGCGATGATGCGGCCCGGCCGTGCCGACATCACGAGGACGCGGTCGCCGAGCACGATCGCCTCTTCCAGGCTGTGGGTGATGAAGAGGGTGGTGGTGCGGGTGCTCTGGGTGAGGTCGAGGAGCTCGTCCTGCAGGATCGTGCGCAGCTGGGCGTCGAGGGCCGCGAACGGCTCGTCCATGAGGAGGATCTCGGGCTCGACGGCGAGCGCGCGGGCGATGGCGACGCGCTGGCGCATGCCGCCGGACAGCGCGGCCGGATAGGCGTCGGCGAAGTCGGCGAGGCCCATGCGGGTGAGCCAGTCGGTGGCGCGGGCGTCGGCCTCGCGGCGGGGGACCTTCTGGATGTCGAGGCCGAAGCGGACGTTGGCCAGGACCGTCTTCCAGTCGTAGATCCCGTAGTCCTGGAAGATCATCGCGGCCGGGCGGTCGCTCTTTGTGCGGATGGCCAGCTCGCCCGCGGTGGGGCGCAGCAGGCCGGCGGCGATGCGCAGGAGGGTGGACTTCCCGCAGCCGGAGGGACCGACCACGCAGGTGAACTCGCCGGGGGCGATGGTGAGGTCGAGGGGACCGAGGGCCGCCACCGTGCGGTGGCCTCGGCCGAAGGACCGGGTGAGTGTGCGGGCCTGGAGTTTGGGGTGCGGCTCTCCCACGGTTTTCCTCCCGGGGTGCGGTGGAGGTGGGCGCCGCCGACGATATGACGGGTCGTCAGATTGGGGAAGGGGGCGGGTTGTTGAGATACGGACCAAAGGGGCGCGCGAGAGGGTCCGGTGAAGAGGGGTGCGGTAAGAGGGGCGCGCGAGGAGGGGTATGCGAGGAGGGCCCGCACCGGACGGTGCGGGCCCTCCTCGGAAAGGGTGGTGTGCGCTACGCCTTCGCGCAGTTCGGGCAGACGCCCCGGTACGTCACCTCGACGTCCGAGATCGTGAAGCCGAAGCGCTCGGAGTCGGGGAGGTCGGTGAGCGGGTTGCCGCTCGGGTGGACGTCCCGGATCGCGCCGCACCGGGCGCAGACCAGGTGCTGGTGCGGGCGGTGCGCGTTCGGGTCGTAGCGCTTGGCGCGCTTGTCCGTGGCGACCTCGATGACCTCGCCGAGGGAGACCATCTCGCCGAGCGTGTTGTAGACGGTCGCCCGGGAGATCTCGGGGAGTCTGGCGACGGCGAGTGAATGCACCTCGTCGGCCGTCAGGTGGACATGGTCGCCGTCGAGGACCTCGGCCACGACGCGCCGCTGTGCGGTCATACGCCAGCCGCGTCCGCGCAGTCGTTCCAACAGGTCACTCATGAGGGCCAGCCTAACAGGCGGAGGGACCAGGTCCCGAACGGGTGTGACTTTGGAAGCTCACTTGACTTAGACATTGTCCATTGTAGGATCGAAACTGGCTTTGGCCAAGGGACAGGATTTGGCTGACTTGACACAGGAGGCGCACGTGACGTCGCAGGGACCGCTCACCACGGAGGCCGGCGCGCCGGTCGCCGACAACCAGAACAGCGAGACCGCGGGCGTCGGCGGGCCTGTGCTGGTCCAGGACCAGGCGCTGCTCGAGAAGCTCGCGCACTTCAACCGCGAGCGCATCCCGGAGCGCATCGTGCACGCCCGCGGCGCCGGTGCGTACGGCACGTTCACGCTGACCCGGGACGTCTCGCAGTGGACGCGGGCCACGTTCCTCTCCGAGGTCGGCAAGCAGACCGAGACGTTCCTGCGGTTCTCCACCGTCGCGGGCAGCCTCGGCTCCGCGGACGCCGTGCGTGACCCCCGCGGCTTCGCGCTGAAGTTCTACACCGAGGAGGGGAACTACGACCTCGTCGGCAACAACACCCCGGTGTTCTTCATCAAGGACGCCATCAAGTTCCCCGACTTCATCCACACGCAGAAGCGCGACCCGTACACGGGCTCGCAGGAGGCCGACAACGTGTGGGACTTCTGGGGCCTGAGCCCCGAGTCGACGCACCAGGTCACCTGGCTCTTCGGCGACCGAGGCATCCCGGCGACGCTGCGCCACATGAACGGGTACGGCTCGCACACGTACCAGTGGAACAACGAGGCCGGCGAGGTCTTCTGGGTCAAGTACCACTTCAAGACCGACCAGGGGATCAAGAACCTCACGGCCGGCGAGGCCGCGAAGCTCGCCGGTGAGGACCCGGACTCGCACCAGCGCGACCTGCGCGAGGCCATCGAGCGCGGCGAGTTCCCGTCCTGGACCGTGCAGGTGCAGATCATGCCGGCGGCTGACGCGGCGACCTACCGCTTCAACCCGTTCGACCTCACCAAGGTGTGGCCGCACGAGGACTACCCGGCGATCGAGATCGGCAAGCTGGAGCTCAACCGCAACCCGGAGAACATCTTCGCCGAGGTCGAGCAGAGCATCTTCTCGCCGGCGCACTTCGTGCCGGGCATCGGCCCGTCGCCCGACAAGATGCTCCAGGGCCGCCTTTTCGCGTACGGGGACGCGCACCGCTACCGCGTCGGTATCAACGCCGACCACCTGCCGGTGAACCGCCGCACGCCACCGAGGCGCGCACCAACTCCCGTGACGGCTTCCTGTACGACGGCCGCCACCGGGGCGCGAAGAACTACGAGCCGAACTCCTTCGGCGGCCCGTTCCAGACGGACCGGCCGCTGTGGGTGTCGACACCCGTCACCGGCGGCACCGGCAACCACGAGGCCCCCTCGCACGCCGAGGACAACGACTTCGTGCAGGCGGGCAACCTCTACCGCCTGATGTCCGAGGACGAGAAGGCCCGTCTGATCGAGAACCTCGCGGGCAACATCGCGGGCGTCTCCCGCGACGACATCGCCGAGCGCGCGATCGGCAACTTCCGCCAGGCGGACGGTGACTTCGGCAAGCGCCTCGAGGCCGCGGTCCAGGCCCTTCGCGGCTGACCGGGACGCTTGACGCAGGCAGAGGGCCGGCTCCCATCGGGGGCCGGCCCTCTTGTTCGCGTACGGCGGCGCCGTACGCGAATCAGCTCACCAGCGTGGTCGACGCGCGGCGGGCCGGGGCCCAGCAGCGGATGATGTCGCGGACCGACACGATGCCGACCGGCTCCTGGTCGTCGAGCACGATGAGATGCCGGAAGCCGCCGTGCGACATGGCCTCGGCAGCCTCCTGGAGCGTCCACGCCGGGGCGGCGAAGACGACGTCGGTCGTGGTGTGGGTGCCGGCGATCTCATGGTCCGGGTTCTGGCCGAGGCCGAGCGAGTTGAGGATGTCGCGCTCGGTCAGAATGCCGATCCCGCAGGTGTCGGGGTCGAGGACGACCGCCGCGCCGACCCGGCGTTCGGACATCAGCCGGGCCGACCTGCGCAGTGTGTGGGCGGGGCCGATGGTGAGGACCATCGTGCTCATGGCGTCGCGGACGAGCATGGGCGTGAGCCACCTCCTTGGTGAATCCGCGACCTCCGGGATGCCGAAGGATTGCCTCCGGTCCCGACCTGGAGAACGGATTCACAAGTTCACAAGTGTGGGGACTCTCAGAGTCGCAGCCGCTCGGGCCGTCAACAAGGGGGCGCGGAAGGTCCGTTGCGCCGCTACGGAGCTTCCGCGCGCCGTAGCGGCGCGACGCTCACGTCTGCAGGTAGCTCAGCAGCTCGCCGTGGAGCAGGCCGTTCGACGCCGCCGCGTTGCCGCTGTGCGGGCCGTGGCGCCCGTCGAGGCCGGTGAAGACGCCGCCCGCCTCCGTCACGATGATCGCGTTCGCCGCCATGTCCCACAGGGAGAGCTCGGGCTCCGCCGCCATGTCGACGGCGCCCTCGGCGACCATCATGTACGGCCAGAAGTCGCCGTATCCACGCGTGCGCCACACCGCGCGCGTGAGGTCGAGGAAGCCGTCGAGCCGGCCCTGCTCCTCCCAGCCGCTCAGCGAGGAGTACGCGAAGGAGGCGTCAGCGAGGCGCCCGACCTTGGAGACGTTGAGGCGCGAGGCCGATGTCAGGCTGCGGCCCGTGTAGGCGCCCGCGCCCTTCGCCGCCCACCAGCGGCGGCCGAGAGCCGGCGCGGAGACGACGCCGACCACCGGCTGGTAGCCGCCCTCGCCCGCCTCCATCAACGAGATGAGCGTCGCCCAGACCGGCACGCCTCGTACGTAGTTCTTGGTGCCGTCGATCGGGTCGACGACCCAGCGGCGCGGTCCCGTCCCCTCGATCCCGTACTCCTCGCCGAGGATCGCGTCCCGCGGCCGTGCCCGCTTCAGCTGGCCGCGGATGAGCTCCTCCGCGGCCTTGTCGGCCTCGCTCACCGGCGTCATGTCCGGTTTGGTCTCGACCTTCAGGTCGAGGGCCTTGAACCGGTCCATGGTCGCGGCGTCGGCGGCGTCCGCGAGGACGTGGGCGAGGCGCAGATCATCGTGATAGTCGGGCATGGACGAACAGTATCGATCGAGGTCGGTCCGGGGCCACAGGGCGCCGGGCCCGGCGGTCCGCGAGGGCTATTGACAGGGCACGCGTGCGCGTCAACGCTGACGGTTGAGCCGCTACGGCGCGGGGAGGCGGCGATGCCCACGGCGCGGGAGTCCTTGCTGGACGCGGCCGGTACGGCGCTGGCCGGGCGCGCCTGGCCCCTGGTGCGGATGATCGACGTGGCGGCCGTCGCCGGGGTGTCCCGGCAGACCCTCTACAACGAGTTCGGCAGCAAGGACGGGCTCGCGCGCGCCCTGGTCCGACGCGAGGCCGACGCCTATCTGGCGGGCGTCGACCGGGCCCTGAAGGAGGCCGGGGTCGAGGGCGTCGCCGAGTGGACCGTCACCGCGGCCGGTTCCAGCGCGCTGGTACGGGCCGTGCTCACCGGCTGCTGGGGCGGGCGACTGCCGGCCCCGGCGCTCGCCGGGGTGCCCTCGTCGTCCACTGTGCCCGCGCAGCGCCGGGCCGACGGGCCGCTCCCCGGCCCCGGCGACCTGGTGAAGCTGGTCCGTGAGCGGGCCGCGGTCGCGTTGCGTTCGGCGGGCCGGCCGCGGGCGGAGGCGGACCACCTGGCCCGAGACTGCGAACTGGCCGTCCGGCTCGCCCTGTCCTGTCTGATCGCCCCCGAGGCCGAGGGCGGCGTCGCGCGCCTCGTGCGGGACGCGCTGACGCACCGCAGGACGGGCGCCACCGTCGTCTGACGTGAACGGCCCGTCGAAGAAGCCGAGTTGACGGTACGGGACGGCTGCCGACGGCTCAGTGTGCCGAGCCCGACAGCTGAAGCCCGATCACACCGACGATCACGAGCGAGATCGAGACGAGCTTGAGGGTGGAGACCAGGTCGTCGAGGAAGACCATCCCGTAGATCGCGGTGCCCGCCGCGCCGATGCCCGTCCACACCGCGTACGCGGGGCCCACGTCGAGCTTGCGCAGCGCGAGCGTGAGGAGGCCGAAGCTGCCGAGGGCGAAGCACGAGAACGCGATCGTCGGCCAGAGCCGGGTGAAGCCGTGCGAGAGCTTCAGGCAGACCGCGAAGCCGGTCTCGAGAATCCCCGCCACGATGACCAGCAGCCACGCCATGTGCTTGCCTCCAGCATCTTCGACTTCCGTGACCGCTTCGTACGGTTTCGATCTTGCGTCCGGCTTGGTGCGATTATGCACTTACCGTCGAGGCGCGGTCGCAAACAACGCTGAGGTCAGTCGCCCTCGCGTCGCTCCCTCGTGGCGAGCAGCCTCCGCAGTGAGTACAGACGCGCGGGATCGGCGTGTCCCTGAGTGACCCACTCGTCGAGCGCGCAGTCCGGTTCGTCGTGGCTGCACGCGCGCGGGCAGTTCTCGGTGCCCGGCTCCAGGTCGGGGAAGGCGTGGATGACGCGCGACGGGTCGATGTAGTGCAGACCGAAGGAGCGCACGCCCGGGGTGTCGATCACCCATCCGCTGTCGTCGGGCAGCGGCAGCGCGAGCGCGGACGTCGTGGTGTGCCGGCCGCGGCCCGTGACCGCGTTGACATGGCCCGTCGTACGCCGGCTGCCCTTGGGCACCAGCGAGTTCACCAGCGTCGTCTTGCCGACGCCGGAGTGGCCGACGAACACGGTGATCTTGCCGTCGAGCTGCTCGCGCACCCGTGCGACCGCGGCCCCGCTCTCCAGCTCGTCCCGGCTGGTGACGACGTAGGGGACGCCCAACGCCCCGTACAGCTCCAGGAGTTTGTCCGGCGGGTCGAGGTCCGACTTGGTCAGGACGAGGAGCGGGTCGAGCCCGCTGTCGTACGCGGCGACGAGGCAGCGGTCGATCATGCGGGGGCGCGGCTCGGGGTCAGCGAGGGCGGTGACGATGGCGAGCTGGTCCGCGTTGGCGACGACCACGCGCTCGTACGGGTCGTCGTCGTCGGCCGTGCGGCGCAGGACGGAGGTGCGCTCCCCGATGCGGACGATGCGGGCGAGGGTGTCCTTCTTGCCGGACAGATCCCCGACGACGGAGACCTGGTCGCCGACGACGGCCGCCTTGCGGCCCAGCTCGCGGGCCTTCATCGCGGTGACCGGGATGTCGTCGATGAGGACGGTGAGGCGGCCCCGGTCCACGGTCAGGACCATGCCGTCGGCGGCGTCCTCGTGCTTCGGGCGGATGTTCGTGCGCGGGCGGTTGCCCTTGCGGTTGGGGCGGACGCGGATGTCGTCCTCGTCGGGGTTCTTGCCGTAACGGCGCATGATCTCGATCCGCCCGTCAGTTCCCCAGCATCCCGGCCCACAGGTCGGGGAAGTCGGGCAGGGTCTTGGCGGTCGTCCCCACGTTCTCGATCTCCACGCCCGGCACGGCGAGGCCGATGATCGCGCCCGCGGTGGCCATGCGGTGGTCGTCGTAGGTGTGGAAGATCCCGCCGTGCAGGCGGCGCGGCCGGATGTGCAGGCCGTCGGCCGTCTCGGTGACGTCGCCGCCGAGCTCGTTGATCTCCTTGGTGAGCGCGGCCAGGCGGTCCGTCTCGTGCAGACGCAGGTGCGCCACGCCCCGCAGCGTGGAGGGGGAGTCGGCGAGGGCCGCGACGGCCGCGATGCCGGGCGTCAGCTCGCCGACCTCGCTCAGGTCCACGTCGATGCCGTGGATCGCGCCGGATCCGGTGAACTCGAGGCCCTGCCCGGTCAGTTCGCAGGAGCCGCCCATCAGGGTGAAGATCTCGCGCAGCCGGTCGCCGGGCTGCGTCGTGCGCTCCGGCCAGTCGGGGACGGTGACCTTGCCGCCGGTGACGAGGGCCGCGGCCAGGAACGGCTGGGCGTTCGACAGGTCGGGCTCCACCGTCAGATCGCGGCCGAGCAGGGCGCCCGAGGTGACGCGCCAGGCGTTCGGCTCGCCGCCGGACTCCGGGGTGTCGACCTGGGCGCCGACCGTGCGCAGCATGTCGACGGTCATCCGGATGTGCGGCATCGAGGGCAGCGGGCCGCCGACGTGACGCACCTCGACCCCCTGGTTGAAGCGCGGCGCGGACAGCAGGAGGGCGCTGACGAACTGCGACGAGGAGGACGCGTCGATCTCGACCCGGCCGCCGTCGAGGGCGCCGGTGCCGTGCACGGTCATCGGGAGCGAGCCGCGGCTGTCGTCGTCGATCCGGGCGCCGAGCACGCGCAGCGCGTCGATCACGCCGTTCAGCGGCCGCTCGTACGAACGGGGGTCCCCGTCGAAGCGCACCGGTCCGTCGGCGAGCGCTGCGACCGGGGGCAGGAAGCGCATCACCGTGCCGGCGTTGCCCACGTCGACCGTGGCCGGGCCGCGCAGCCCCGAGGGGATCACGCGCCAGGCCTCGCCGGAACCGTCCGGGCCCACGCCCTCCTCGATGCCGACGCCCATGGCGCGCAGGGCGGCCGCCATCAGGAGCGTGTCGCGCGAGCGCAGCGGGCGGCGCAGCCAGCCGGGCTCGGCGGCGAGCGCGGCCAGGACGAGCGCGCGGTTGGTGACCGACTTCGATCCCGGCACATGGACCGTCGCGAAGACGGGGCCGCTCGCGTGCGGGGCGGGCCAGAGGGAGGTGTGCGCGGGGATTTCGGTCATGCCTTTACTTTAGTGGGCTCAGGCGATCGGGCCGGATCACGAGCCCCCGCCCCGCCGAGCAGGGGGTCACAGTCCGAGCAGCCAGCGGCCCCCGCCGAGCAGTGAGCACAGTGAGACGGCGTGGAAGAAGAACAGCCACATTCCCGCCGGCACGTGCGTGAGCCGCGACAGCTGGTCCGCGTCGGAGTCCCCGGCCCCGCCCCGCCTGCGCTTGCTCTGCAGCTCGAACGCGGGCCGCACGCCGCCCAGCAGCAGGAACCACACGACGACGTAGGCGAACGCGGCCTGCACCTGCGGTCCCGCCAGCCAGGACACGAGCACGAAGAGGCCGCCGGTCAGGATCACGGTCAGCGCGCCATAAGCGTTCCTGATCATCACGAGCAGCGCCACGAGCAGAGCCGTGGCCAGCCACAGGAGGGCCGTGATGTGCCCGGCGGCGAGCAGCGCCGCGCCGCCGAGGCCGAGGAGCGGGGGAGCGGTGTAGCCGGCTCCCGCGGTCAGGATCATGCCGAGGCCCGACGGCTTGCCGCGGCTGACCGTGAGGCCGCTGGTGTCCGAGTGCAGCCTGATGCCGTCGAGACGGCGCCCGCTGAGCAGGGCCACGACGCCGTGCCCGCCCTCGTGGGCGATGGTGATCGCGTTGCGGGAGAGCCGCCATATGTTGTGCGGGACGATCACGGCGAGCGCGACCGCCGCTGTGGCGAACACCACCCACTGATCGGGGTCGGACTGGCTGCCGAAGACCCGGTCCCACAGGTCGGCGGCGGCGCTGCTCGCGGTGACGTACATGGTTGGAGCGGCTCCCTCTGGCGGGCCAGTATCTGGCACTGTGGCACGTATGTGCGGACGGTATGCATCGAGTCGTAGGCCCGAGGATCTCGCAGGAATCTTTGAGATCGAGAAGTGGGAGCCCGAGGAGACCCTCGCGCCCGACTTCAACGTGGCCCCGACCAAGGAGGTCTACGCGGTCCTCGACCGCCCTGTGAAGGACGCCGCCGACCGGAATCCGGTTCGCCAGCTGCGCACGCTCAAGTGGGGCCTCGTGCCGTCGTGGTCGAAGACCCCCGAGGGCGGCGCCCGGATGATCAACGCCCGCGCCGAGACGGTGTCCGAGAAGCCCTCGTACCGCCGCGCCTTCGCGAGCCGCCGCTGCATTCTGCCCGCGGACGGCTACTACGAGTGGGTCACCGGCGTCGGCGAGCGGGACCTGGAGGTCGAGGGCAAGAAGAAGCGGCCGCGCAAGCAGCCCTACTTCGTCACGCCCGCCGACGGCTCCGTCTTCGCGATGGCGGGCCTGTACGAGTTCTGGCGCGACCGCACCCTGCCCGACGAGCACCCGCTCGCCTGGTGGGTGACCTGCACCGTCATCACCACCGAGGCGGAGACCGCGCCGCTCGCCGTCGCCCCCGACGAGGGGCCCCGCTCGCTCTTCGACATCCACCCCCGGATGCCGCTCATGCTCACCCCGGACCGGTGGGACGCCTGGCTCGACCCGGCCCGCACCGACGTCGACGACCTGAAGTCGCTGCTCGCGCCGCCGCCGGAGGGCCTGATGCGGGCCTACCCCGTCTCGACCTCGGTCAGCAACGTGCGCAACAACGGGCCCGAGCTGCTCAAGGAGCTGGAGGGGCCCGAGGAGGGCACACTCTTCTGACGTGACCAAGAACACGACCAGCAACACGGCCAGTAACACGGCCACGCGCGCCGCCGGGCCCGCCGCGAAGACCGAGACCGTCGAGACCGGCGCAGGTGAGGCCCGCATCACCTGGTACCCGGCCCCCGCGAAGAAGGCCCGCCTCGTCCTGGCCCTCAGCCATGGCGCCGGCGGCGGCATCGAGGCGCGGGACCTGAAGGCCCTCGCCGCCGAGCTGCCCGCACACGGAGTGACCGTCGCCCTCGTCGAGCAGCCGTGGCGGGTGGCCGGCAAGAAGGTGGCACCCGCACCGAAGACCCTGGACGTCGGCTGGCGCGGGGTGTGGCCCGCCCTGGAGAAGCCGGGGCTCCCGGTCGTCTCGGGCGGGCGCAGCGCGGGCGCGCGCGTGGCGTGCCGCACGGCGCGGGAACTCGGCGCGGCCGCCGTCCTCGCCCTGAGCTTCCCGCTCCACCCGCCGGGCCGCCCCGAGAAGTCCCGCGCCGACGAACTCCTCGGTGCCGAGGTCCCCGCCCTCGTCGTCCAGGGCGGCAACGACCCCTTCGGGAAACCCGCGGAATTCCCCGGATCCACCACGTACGAGCTCGTCGAAATCCCTTACGGGGACCACGGGTTCGCGGTGCCGAAGCGGGCGGACATCGGCCAGGACGAGGCCGTGGCACTCATCGTGGACGCCGTCGTGAAGTGGGCCGGATCACTCGCGTAACGCCCGGGAATGTTGCGGCCCGGGCGTCTGTTGTGCGGAACAGGCGGTACGAGAGTGCTGTCGAAGACTTGCGAGAAGTCACGAGTTGTCACGAGTGCTTACGAGAGGAAGTCCGCCGCATGGGTTCGACCATCTGCCCGAGCCGCAGCAGCGCCGCTGACCTGGAGTGGAGCGTGCTGCACGCGGCGAAGACCGCCCCCATTCGGACGGCGGGCGGACCTGATCGCCAGGCCGCTCCGACCGAGGGTCGTCTATTCTCCGATTCGAGTGGGGTCTCCTTCGGCCCCGCCACGTCGTTGGAGGAGGTGGGTCCGGTCACTGGCACCGACGCAGGGACCGAACACGGCCAGGCGGAAGAGCCCGAGGAGACCGCCGCGGAGCGCAGCCTGCGCTTCGAGCGCGACGCGCTCACGTTCCTCGACCAGATGTACTCGGCCGCGCTGCGCATGACGCGCAACCCGGCGGATGCCGAGGACCTGGTACAGGAGACCTACGCGAAGGCGTACGCGTCGTTCCACCAGTTCCGCGAGGGCACGAACCTCAAGGCGTGGCTGTACCGCATCCTCACGAACACTTTCATCAACTCGTACCGCAAGAAGCAGCGCGAGCCCCAGCGCAGTGCCGCCGAGGAGATCGAGGACTGGCAGCTGGCGCGTGCCGAGTCGCACATGTCGACCGGCCTGCGTTCCGCCGAGTCGCAGGCGCTCGACCACCTGCCCGACTCGGACGTGAAGTCGGCGCTCCAGGCGATCCCCGAGGAGTTCCGCATCGCGGTCTATCTCGCCGACGTAGAGGGCTTTGCGTACAAGGAGATTGCGGACATCATGGGGACACCCATCGGGACGGTGATGTCCCGGCTCCACCGGGGCCGTCGCCAGCTGCGCGGCATGCTCGAGGACTACGCCCGCGACCGCGGACTGGTCCCGGCCGGTGCCGGGGAGTCGAACGAAGCGAAAGGCTCGGGCTCATGAGCTGCGGCGAGCACCACGAGACAGACTGCAGTGAAGTCCTCGACCATCTCTACGAGTTCCTCGATCACGAGATGCCGGACAGTGACTGCACGAAGTTCGAGACGCACTTCGAGGAGTGCTCTCCGTGCCTCGAGAAGTACGGCCTGGAGCAGGCCGTGAAGAAGCTGGTCAAGCGGTGCTGCGGCCAGGACGACGTACCGAGCGATCTGCGGTCGAAGGTCATGGGCCGCATCGACCTGATCCGGTCGGGGCAGGCCGTGCCCGACCAGGACGTGACGGCGTCGGCTCCCAAGCTGCGGGAAGCCTGAGACTGCGGCCCCTGGGCCGAGCGGTGACGAGCGGGACGTGACGGCGGTACGTCACGTCCCGCCGCCGTTCCCCGCCGTTCCCGGCCGGGTTCCCCGCCCCTCCTTCTCCACCCCCGTCACCCGAATGTGCTAATCCGCCGTCGGGTGCCCCGGGGAATCCTCGCGATGCCGCCCGCGCGCCCTCCCCACCGCTCTATTCTCCGGAACCTGAAGGCGGGATAACGGGGAGGGGGGTCGGTATGCGCACGGTTCAGCCCGTGGCCCTCGGCTACGTCCTGTGCGCGGCCGGCGGCGCTCTCGCGTGCCTGGCCCCCGCCGCGGGCCCGGCCACTCCCTGGCCCGCCGTCGGGCTCCTCGCCGTCCTCTACACGGCATGCGAACACGCGGGCCAGTGCCGCGTGATCGGGCGCCGCGTACCCCAGGGCATGGGCACCTTCTTCCCGGTCCTGCTCGCCGGAGCGTTCCTCCTGCCGCCCGCGGCGGCCGCGCTCGTCGCCGTGCCCGGCGCGCTCGGCACCAGGACCGACCGGCGCCCGGCCGGCCTGCGCCGCGTCTGGCGCGCCGCCCAGCTCGCCCTCGCCACCTGGGCCGCCGCCCGCGTCCACGCAGCGCTCGGCGGCACCGCGGCGGTGTCCGCGCCCCACTTCCCGTACGCGCTCGTGCCCGCCGGAGCGGCGGTCCTCGTCTTCTGCGCCGTCCTCGCCCTGCTCGACGGCGGCATCCTCGCCACCGCCGAACGCGTCCCGCTGCGCGCCGCCTGGCGCGGCCTCTTCCCGAGCGCCCTCGGACCCGTCGCCGTGCACGGTCTCGCGGGCCTCATGATGGCCGTCCTGTGGCGCAGCCCGTACGGCCCGTTCGCCGCGCTGCTCGTCCTGCTGCCGATGTACATCTCCTGCTGGGTGTTCGCCCAGTACCACCGCGAGCGCGCCGCCCACCAGGAGACGATCCGGGCCCTCGTGCAGGCCGTCGACATCAAGGACGGATACACGCGCGGCCACAGCGAGCGGGTCGGCCGGGCGTCCATGATGATCGCCCGCGAACTCGGCATGGCGGACGAGCGCGCCGAGGTCCTGCGGTTCGCCGGGATCCTGCACGACGTCGGCAAACTCGGCGTCCCCACCCGTCTGTTGCGCAAGGACGGCCCGCTGACCCCCGAGGAGCGGCGCATCATCGAACTGCACCCCGAGTACGGGCACGAGATGGTGCGCGGCATCGGGTTCCTGGGGGAGGCGCGGGCGGCGATCCTGCATCATCACGAGCGGATGGACGGCAGCGGGTACCCCTACGGGCTCACGGGGGCGCAGATCCCGGAGTTCGCGCGGGTGGTGGCCGTGGCGGACGCGTTCGACGCGATGACGTCCACCCGGTCCTACTCGCGGGCGCGGCCCGTCGACGTCGCTCTCGCCGAGCTGTCCCGGTGCGCGGGCGCGCAGTTCGACCCGCTGATGGTCGCGGCGCTGGTGCGGGCGCTCGGGCGGCACGGATGGAACCCGGCCGTGACCGCGGACGAGGCCGCCGGGCAGGTGCCCGGGACCCGCGTCACGCGGCGGGCGGCCTCGCGGTGACGTGGACGCGGTCCCCGAGTCCGGGGAGCGGCCGGGCGCGCACCACGATCGCGGCCGTCCAGGGCCTCGCCGTCGTGCTCACCGCCGGCTCCCTGGGCGCCACCCTGTGGAACGGGCTGGAGGAACCCGGGACGGCGCTCGCCTTCGGCGTGCTCATAGCCGTCGGTGAACTCGCGCGCTGGGGAGCACCCGGAAGGGACCGGGAGCCCGCACCACTGGGGGTCGCCGGCGCGCTCGCCTACGCACTCCTCGGGGAGACGGCGGGGCAGGCGACGCATCACGGAGCACTCCAGGTCGTCGCCGTCTGCGTCGCGGCCGCGCTCGTCGGCTCCGTGCCGCATCTCGCGGTCGGGCGCGGACCGTCCGCCGACCACATGGCGCGGCGCGTCCTCACCGTCGCCTTCGCCGCCGTCTGCTTCCAACCCCTGTACAACGAGGGCAGGTTCGGCGCCTGGCTCGGCGACGGCGCGGCCTACGCGCTGCTGCTCGTCGGGCTGCTCGTGCTGACCGCGCTGTGCGACGCCGTCCTCGCCGCGGCCATGGCGCACGCCCGTACCGGCTGGCCGTTCGGGCCGCTGCTCAGGGACGAGCTGCGGGCCATGAGCGGCATCGGCTCCGCGGTGTGCGCCACCGGCGCCGTCATCGCCCTCGCCGTGGCCGTCGCCGGACTGTGGGCGCTGCCCGTCTTCTGCCTGCCCCTCCTCCTGACCCAGCTCGCCTTCCGCCGGTACGCCGCCGTGCGGACCACGTACCGGCAGACGATCGCCTCGCTGGCCCGCGCCACCGAGATCGCCGGCTACACGCCCCAGGGCCACGCCCTGCGCGTCGCGGCGCTCAGCCGTGCCGTGGGCCGTGAGCTGGGTCTGTCCGAGCCCGACCTCACCGTCCTGGAGTACGCGGCCCTCATGCACGACATCGGGCAGCTGTCCCTCGTCGACCCCGTGGCCGACGGCGCCACCGCCGCCCTGCCCGCCCAGGAGCAGCGCCGGATCGCGCTGCTCGGCGGGGCCGTCGTGCGCCAGACGGGCGTGGACGCCGAGGTCGCCGTCGTCGTCGAGCGCCAGGCCGACCCCTACCGTGAGCAGCCCCTCACCGCGCGCATCGTCCGCACCGCCAACGCATACGACGAGATGGCCCGGGGAGAAGGCCCCCAGGGCCCCCTCACCGCCCTGGAGCGACTACGTCTGGCCACAGGGCGCGACTACCAGCCCGATGTGGTGGAATCCCTGGCCAGGGTCGTGTCGAGGGGCGGGGTGACCCTGCCCCCGGCTGGGTAACCCATGGGTAATGAGCGGCTCTGTGGCCGTACGTGGTTGGATGCGAAGAAGAGGATGTCCGGGGGCTCAGGCCCCGGCCGTGCTCCTTGGGGGAAGGCCTCCCGAGGGCACCGTCCCCCGGACCGACAGGCGGGAATGCAGGCGGGAATCGTGAGGATCTTCGGCAAGGGACGGCACCGGCCCTCCGCCTCATGGCGGCAGGCCACCGATCGGGCGTTCACGCTCATCGGCGACGGCCGGTACGAGGACGCCGGGGCCCTGCTCACCCGGGCCGCCGACCTCGAGCCGTGGCTGTCCGAGTCCTGGTTCAACCTCGCGCTGCTGCACAAGTTCCGGCACGACTGGGAGCAGGCGCGGGCCGCGGGCCTGCGCGCGGTCGCCCTCCTGGACCGCGAGAGCGGCGCCCCCGACTGGTGGAACGTGGGCATCGCGGCCACCGCCCTGCAGGACTGGCCGCTCGCACGGCGAGCCTGGCAGGCGTACGGACTGAAGGTGCCGGGCGGCGCGACGGCCGCCGGAGAACCGACCGGCATGGACCTGGGCAGCGCCGCCGTGCGGCTGTCGCCGGAGGGCGAGGCCGAGGTGGTGTGGGGGCGCAGGCTCGACCCCGCCCGCATGGAGGTCCTGTCCATCCCGCTGCCGTCCTCCGGGCGGCGCTGGGGCGAGGTCGTGCTGCACGACGGCGTGCCCCACGGGGAGCGGACGACGGCCGCCGGGCACGCGTACCCCGTCTTCGACGAGATCGAGCTGTGGGCTCCCTCGCCCGTCCCCACCTGGGTCGTTCTCCTGGAGGCGGCGACCGAGTCCGACCGGGACGCCCTGGAGCAGCTCGCCTCCGACGCCGGTTTCGCCGCCGAGGACTGGTCGTCCTCCGTGCGGTTGCTGTGCCGGATGTGCTCCGAGTCGCGGATGCCGTCCGACGAGGGCGACGGCGAGCACCTGGACCCGCACGACCACAGCGAGCCCGGACATCCCGGGCCGCTCGGCCACCGCACGGACGGCCAGCTGTGGGTGCCCGAGCGCGAGTGCGGTGTCGCGGCGCCCGCGGCGCTGGTGCGGGGGCTGCTCGACGGCTGGGTCGCGGACAGCCCCGACTCCAGGGACTGGCGGGACCTTGAAGAGGTCTGCTGACCGGTCCCCGTAGGCTGTACCCGGAAAATTTGTCGTAGCAGGTACCGGAAGGCGTACGTCGGACATGGCGCAGCAGGACACCGAGCACGAGCACGCCGGAGTGCTCCCCGTGGACGACGAGGGCTTCGTCCTCGACACCGAGGACAACGCCGCCCGCGAGGAGGCCGCCGTCGCGCGCGGCACGTCGCGGCCGATCACCGTCGTCGGGAACCCCGTCCTGCACAAGGAGTGCAAGGACGTCACCGAGTTCGGCGACGAGCTCGCGCAGCTGGTCGACGACATGTTCGCCAGCCAGCGCACCGCGGAGGGCGTGGGCCTCGCCGCCAACCAGATCGGCGTCGACCTGAAGGTCTTCGTCTACGACTGCCCGGACGACGACGGGGCGCGCCACACCGGCGTGGTCTGCAACCCGGTGCTCCAGGAGCTGCCCGCGGACCAGCGCCGCCTCGACGACTCGAACGAGGGCTGCCTGTCCGTGCCGACGGCGTACGCGCCGCTCGCGCGTCCCGACTACGCGGTGGTGACCGGGCAGGACGAGAAGGGCAACCCGATCAAGGTCCGCGGCACGGGCTACTTCGCGCGCTGCCTCCAGCACGAGACGGACCACCTGTACGGGTACCTGTACATCGACCGCCTCTCCAAGCGCGAGCGCAAGGACGCCCTGAAGCAGATGGCCGAGGGCACCCCGCGCTACGAGGTCGTCCCCAACGACTGAGAGAGAAGGGCCTGTTGGGTCCTGACCGCACCCGAGTGACAGCTGAGCGGCGTCCGTGCCAGATTCCCAACTGGCCGGACGCCGCTCGCGTGTTCGGGGTCCGGACCGCCCCTGCGGTCAGGTGTACGAACCGGACCGGCCGCGGTGATCCAAAATCAGTCATCTAAGGGGACTTTTCCGGCGCGTGGGGGGAGTGAGGGGAGCAAATCCGTTCCCAGAACGGTCAGTTGTAGTGCTGAATAGAAAGTGCGGGGATACGCAACGGCGTGCGCCCGGCACGGCGGAGGGGCGCATGCCATCAGGCGGCTGAGAGGGGTTTGTTCGTGCCTGCTTTCTCACACGGCACTTCACGGACTCGGGTGCAGACACAGACGCAGACGCAGACAGCGGTCCCACCGGCGCTGGCGCTACCGGTGATCGAGGAGGCGTTTCCTCGCAATCTGCATCCGTATTGGCCAAAGCTTCAGGAGAAGACGCGGTCCTGGCTGCTCCAAAAGCGGCTCATGTCGCCCGACAAGGTGGAGAAATATGCCGATGGCCTGTGCTACACCGACCTCATGGCGGGCTACTACATAGGAGCCTCCGACGACCTCCTCTCCGCGATTTGCGACTACAGCGCGTGGTTCTTCGTCTGGGACGACCGCCACGACCGCGACGTGATCCATGGTCGGGCCGGTGCCTGGCGACGCCTCGCCGTCCAGCTCCACGCGGCACTTGAGGCACCTCAGCTCCATCTGCACCACAAGGACCCACTGGTTGCGGCGTTCGCCGACAGCGTGCTCCGGCTGAACGGCTCCCTCACCCGTTCGTGGAACGCCCGGTTCGCCCGCCACTTCCACGTGGTGATCGACGCCTACGACCAGGAATTCCGGAACCGGACCTCGGGAACGGTGCCTTCGGTCGAGGAGTACATCGAACTCCGAAGGAATACCTTCGCGCACTGGATATGGCTCGATCTCCTTGAGCCGACCGCGCAGTACGAGCTCCCGGAATGGGTGATCGAAAGCCCCGCGTACCGGCGTGCCGCGCTCGCGTGCCAGGATTTCGCCGCGTGGTACAACGACCTGTGCTCACTGCCCAAGGAACTCGCGGGCGATGAACTCCACAACCTCGGAATCAGCCTCATCCAGCACGAAGGGCTTTCCCTCGAAGGGGCTGTGGAAGAAGTCCGCCGAAGGGTTCGAGGATGCATTTTTGAATTCCTGGTGGCGGAGCCCGAAGTTCTGCGGATGGCGAACGAGGCGGCCGACGGGACTTTAGCGGGCGAGAGCCTCGCCCAGGCACTCAGGTCGTGCGTCTCCAATATGCGGAACTGGTTCAGTTCCGTGTACTGGTTCCACCACGAGTCGGGCCGCTATCAGGTGGACAGCTGGGACGACCGCGCCACTCCTCCGTACATCAGCGACCAGGCAGGTGACGAATGACCGTCGAATCGGCAGAATCCTCCGTTCCGGCCGTGGCGGAGCCCGGCGAGCGGCGCACACCGCCGTACGCCGGCGGCGGCGCGCCCCTCCTCGGGCACGCCTGGAACCTCGTGCGCGACCCCCTCGCCTTCGTGGCCTCACTGCGCGGCCACGGCGACCTGGTCCGCCTCAGGCTCGGCCCGAAGACGGCGTACGCGGTCTGTGATCCCGACCTTGTGGCCGCGCTCCTCAAGAGCCCCGACTACCGGGTCGGCGGGCCCCTGTGGGACACGCTCGGAGTGCTTCTCGGCAAGGGCGTGGCGACCAGTAACGGCCCCATGCACCGGCGCCAGCGGCGGACCGTCCAGCCCGCGTTCCGGACCGACCGCATCGCCGACTACGCGACCGTGATGGAGGAGGAGGCGCGTGCCATGGCGGCGCGCTGGAAGCCCGGCGACACGGTCGACATCGGCGCCGAGGTGTTCCGCGCCGCGGTGCGGATCGTCGCCCGTTCCGTCCTGCACGTCGACTCGGTCGACGAGCGCGCCGACCGGCTCAGCTCCTCGCTGCACACGGTCTTCAGCGGCCTGTACCGGCGCATGGTCCTGTCCGTCGGACCCTTCTACCGGCTGCCACTTCCGGCCAATCGCCGATTCGAGCGGGCGTTGGCCGATTTGCATCGGCTGGTGGACGAGATCATTGCCGAGCGGCGCGCGTCCGGCGTCAATCCGGGTGACCTGCTCGCGGCATTGCTCGGGGCCGAGGACGAGAATGGCGAAACGGTCGGCGAGCAGGAGGTGCACGACCAAGTCGTCTCCCTCGTCGTGGCCGGCGCGGAGAATGTGGCGTCGACCCTCACGTGGACGTTCCAGCTCCTCGCGGAACACCCCGAGCAGCAAAGCCGGTTGCACGAGGAGGTTGAATCCGTGACGGCCGGCCGGCCCGTCGCATTCGCCGACCTCAAGGGTCTAATCCACACGCGCAATGTCATCACGGAGGCTATGCGCATACGGCCGGCCGTATGGATATTGACGCGGCAGGCCGCCGTCGATACCGAGCTCGGCGGCTATCACATTCCGGCCGGTGCGGACATCGTCTACAGCCCGTATGCGATGCAGCGCGATCCGCGGTCCTTCCCGGATCATCTGGGGTTCGACCCCGACCGCTGGCTGCCGGAACGCGCCGCGGAAAGCCGGCAGAGCGCGATGATGCCGTTCAGTGTCGGTAACCGGAAGTGTCCCGGCGATCACTTCAGCATGGCCGAACTGGCCATCATCCTGGCCACGGTGTCGCCTCGCTGGCGGCTGGTTCCGGTCGCGGAGACGGACAGCACGGCCCGCATCGGGATCACGCTCCAGCCCAAGCGGGCGCTGCTGCGGGTGGAGGGGCGCGGGTAGCGGTCCGGCGCCGGGTGGGCGGGGGCGGTCATCGACCGGCCCCCGCCCACCCGGCCTGATCCGAACGAAAGACCCTAGGCCGCGGATCGGACCCGGAACGTGCGCCGGAAGGCGTTGGGTGTCGTGCCCAGCGCCTTCATGAACTGATGCCGCATCGCCGCCGCGTTGCCGAACCCGGCCCGCCCGGCGATCGACTCCACCGTCTGGTCCGTGCCTTCGAGCAACTCCTGTGCCAGCAGCACCCGTTGGCGCAGCAGCCAGCGGTACGGCGTCGTCCCCGTCTCCTGCTGGAAGCGGCGCGCGAAGGTGCGCGGCGACATATGGGCGCGCGCCGCGAGTTCCTCGACCGTGAGCGTCTCGTCCAGATGGGCCTCCATCCACGCCAGCACGCCCCCCACGGTGTCGCAGGGAGTGACGGGCAGCGGTCGCTCCACGTACTGGGCCTGGCCGCCGTCGCGGTGCGGCGGGACCACCATGCGGCGGGCGATGGCGTTGGCGACCTCGGAGCCGTGCTCCGTGCGGACGATGTGCAGACAGGCGTCGATACCGGCGGCGGTGCCCGCGGAGGTGATGACCGGCCCCTCGTCCACGTACAGGACGTCGGGGTCGACGCGGGTGCGCGGGAACGCGACGGCGAGCTCCTGCGCGTACCGCCAGTGCACCGCGCACCGGCGGCCGTCGAGCAGCCCGGCCTCGCCGAGCACGAACACCCCCGAGCAGACACTGAGGACGCGCGCGCCCCGGTCGACGGCCCGGCGCAGCGCGGCGAGCAGCTCGGGCGGACAGCCCTCACGGACGCGGCCCGCCGCGGGGACGGCGATGAGGTCGGCCTCCTCGAGCCGCTCCGGGCCGTACGGGGTGGAGATCGTCATGCCCGGTACATGGGTGGACAGCGTCGGCCCCTCCACGGACACCGCCGCGAAGTCGTAGACAGGCAGTCCGGCTTCGCTCCGGTCGAGGCCGAACACCTCGCAGATGACGCCGAGTTCGAAGGGATGCACACCGTCGAGCAGCACAGCGGCCACGTTCTTCAGCATGCTTTCAGTGTGCCGCAGGCTTGGCAGTAATTCGAGGGTCGGTGACAGTCCTGCCACTGCCGGATGCGTCCGCGGCGGACGAGAGTGGAGGACATGAACACAGCGATGAACTTCCTCACCGTCCTCTTCGTCTTCCTCCTCCTGGCCGCCCCGTCCCTGTACGGGATGGCCCACGACCGCCGGATCGACCGGGAGATCCGGCAGGCCCGGCGGGACGCGGAACGCCCGTCCCGCCGGGCCGAGTTCACGACGGTCGCCTAGGGATCCCGGTCAGGAGATCCCGGCCAGGAGACTTCGGGGCGCAGACCCCGGCCTAGAAGTCCTCGTCGAACCCGACCGAACCCTCCACCGCGACCTGGTAGGCCGACGGCCGGCGCTCGAAGAAGTTCGTCAGTTCCTGGACGCCCTGGAGCTCCATGAAGGAGAAGGGGTTCTCCGAGCCGTAGACGGGTGCGAAGCCGAGGCGCTGGAGACGCTGGTCGGCGACGCACTCCAGGTACTGGCGCATCGAGTCGGTGTTCATCCCGGGCAGGCCCTCACCGCACAGGTCGCGGGCGAACTGGAGCTCGGCCTCGACCGCCTCGCGCAGCATCGCGGTGACCTGCTCCTGGAGCCGGTCGTCGAACAGGTCCGGCTCCTCCTTGCGGACGGTGTCGACGACCTCGAACGCGAACGACATGTGCATCGTCTCGTCGCGGAACACCCAGTTCGTGCCGGTCGCGAGGCCGTGCAGCAGGCCGCGGCTGCGGAACCAGTACACGTAGGCGAACGCCCCGTAGAAGAACAGGCCCTCGATGCACGCCGCGAAGCAGATCAGGTTGAGGAGGAAGCGGCGGCGGTCCGCCTTCGTCTCCAGGCGGTCCAGCTTCTCGACCGAGTCCATCCACTTGAAGCAGAACTCCGCCTTCTCACGGATGGACGGGATCTCCTCGACCGCGTCGAACGCGGCCGCGCGGTCCTCCGGGTCGGGCAGGTAGGTGTCCAGGAGGGTCAGGTAGAACTGGACGTGCACGGCCTCCTCGAAGAGCTGGCGCGACAGATACAGGCGCGCCTCGGGGGAGTTGATGTGCTTGTACAGCGTCAGGACCAGGTTGTTCGAGACGATCGAGTCACCCGTCGCGAAGAACGCGACCAGGCGGCCGATCATGTGCTGCTCGCCCGGCGAGAGCTTCGCGAGGTCGGCGACGTCCGAGTGGAGGTCGACCTCCTCGACAGTCCAGGTGTTCTTGATCGCGTCCCGGTAGCGCTCGTAGAAGTCCGGGTAGCGCATGGGACGCAGGGTCAGCTCGAAGCCAGGGTCGAGCAGGTTCTTCTCGGAGTCGGGGGTGGTCATTACTGGCAGGCCTCGCAGGACTCGGGGTTTTCGAGGGAGCAGGCGACGGCCTCGGGGTCGGCGGCCTGCTGGACGGGGACGGGGGCGGCGGACGCCGCGCGGGCGATCCGCGTCGCCGGGCGCGAGCGCAGGTAGTACGTCGTCTTCAGACCGGACTTCCAGGCGTACGCGTACATCGACGAGAGCTTGCCGATGGTGGGCGTCTCCAGGAACAGGTTCAGCGACTGCGCCTGGTCGAGGAACGGCGTACGGGCCGCGGCCATGTCGATGAGGCCGCGCTGCGGGATCTCCCACGCCGTGCGGTACAGCTCGCGCACCTCGGCCGGGATCCAGCCGAAGCCCTGCACGGAACCGCTGGACTCGCGCAGCGCCTCGCGGGTCTGCGCGTCCCACACGCCGAGCCGCTTGAGCTCCTGCACCAGGTAGGAGTTGACCTGGAGGAACTCGCCGGACAGCGTCTCGCGCTTGAACAGGTTGGAGACCTGCGGCTCGATGCACTCGTAGACACCCGCGATGGACGCGATGGTGGCGGTGGGCGCGATGGCGAGAAGCAGGGAGTTGCGCATCCCGGTGGCGGCGATGCGCTCGCGCAGCGCGGCCCAGCGCTCCGGCCAGGTCAGCTCGACGCCGTAGTGGTCGGGGTGCAGCACGCCGCGCGCGGTGCGGGTCTTCTCCCAGGCGGGCAGAGGACCGTTGCGCTCGGCGAGGTCGGCGGACGCCTCGTACGCGGCGAGCATGATGCGCTCGGCGATCCGCGTGGACAGCGCCTTCGCCTCGGGGGAGTCGAAGGGCAGCTTCAGCTGGAAGAAGACGTCCTGGAGGCCCATCGCGCCGAGGCCCACCGGACGCCACTTGGCGTTGGAGCGGCCGGCCTGCTCGCTCGGGTAGAAGTTGATGTCGACGACGCGGTCGAGGAACGTGACGGCCGTGCGCACGGTCGCGTCCAGACGCTCCCAGTCGATACCGCCGTCGCGCACGAAGGCGCCGAGGTTGACCGATCCCAGGTTGCAGACCGCGGTCTCGCCGTCGTCCGTGACCTCGAGGATCTCGGTGCACAGGTTCGAGGAGTGGACGACGTTGCCGCGCTCCGCCGTCTGGTTGGCGGTGCGGTTGGCGGCGTCCTTGAAGGTCAGCCAGCCGTTTCCGGTCTGCGCCAGGGTGCGCATCATGCGGCCGTACAGCTCGCGGGCCGGCATCGTCTTCTGCGCGAGCCCGGCGGCCTCGGCCGCGCAGTACGCGGTGTCGAACTCCTCGCCCCACAGGTCGACGAGGTCGGGCACGTCGGACGGCGAGAAGAGCGACCACGTGCCGTCGTCGGCGACGCGGCGCATGAACTCGTCCGGGATCCAGTGCGCGAGGTTGAGGTTGTGGGTGCGCCGGGCGTCCTCGCCCGTGTTGTCCCGCAGCTCCAGGAACTCCTCGATGTCGGAGTGCCACGTCTCCAGGTAGACGGCCGCGGCGCCCTTGCGCCGGCCGCCCTGGTTCACGGCCGCGACGGACGCGTCGAGGGTCTTGAGGAACGGCACGATGCCGTTGGAGTGCCCGTTGGTGCCGCGGATCAGCGAACCGCGCGAGCGGATGCGCGAGTACGAGAGGCCGATGCCGCCCGCGTGCTTCGACAGGCGCGCCACCTGGTGGTAGCGGTCGTAGATGGAGTCCAGCTCGTCGAGGGGCGAGTCGAGGAGGTAGCAGGACGACATCTGCGGGTGGCGGGTGCCGGAGTTGAAGAGCGTCGGCGACGACGGCAGGTAGTCGAGTCGGCTCATCAGGCGGTACAGGGAGGCGACTTCGTCGAGGGCGCGGACCGAGTCGTCCTCGGCGAGGCCGCACGCGACACGCAGCATGAAGTGCTGCGGGGTCTCGACGACCTGCCGGGTGATCGGGTGGCGCAGCAGGTAACGGCTGTGCAGGGTGCGCAGTCCGAAGTAGCCGAAGCGGTCGTCGGCGCCCTCGGCGGCGGAGCCGGTGACGAGCGCGTCGAGGCGTTCGGCGTGCAGCCGCACGAAGTCGGCCGTGCGGTCGGCGATCAGGCCCTCGCGGTGGCCCACCGCGACGGATTCGGAGAACGAGGTGACGCCCTGCGACGCGGCTTCCTCGGCGATGCTGATCGTCAGGAGCCTGGCGGCGAGCCGCGAGTACGCCGGGTCCTCGGAGATCAGGCCCGCGGCGGCCTCGGTGGCGAGGGAGCGCAGCTCGGCGGTGATGCCGGAGTCCGCCACGGCGGACCTGCCGCGCAGCGCGGCGGCGGCGACCTTGCCCGGGTCGGTGTCCGTCAGGTCGGCGGTCAGTTCGGTCAGGGTGCGCAGCAGCGCGGTTCCCGGGGCGTCGTGCTGTTCGGGGTTCCCTGCCGGCGCTGAGGCCGGTTCGGCGGGCGCGATGGTCACGTGGAGCTCTCCCTCGCTCGGCTCTGGGCCTGACGGGGAGGAGGGCACGGGGGCATGGCGGAGCCCGCGTCACCGGCCCACTCCACGAGACCCGGACGTCGTCAGCCCGGGCCGGACGGCTCGGGCAGGCTGTCGACAGGTCCTCGGACTTCGCGTATGCGTGCATACGTACACCGTTGCGGGACAGTTCCGGACTTGCACCGGATTCCCCTGCGGCGACAGCGAGCACGAGCATACATCTTGTGCCGGCCTCGGATGACAGCCCCACATCTTGTGTCGACCAGGGTTGCGGCCGAACTGATGGCCTAGCAGGGGGAAGCGCGGTGCGAGGGCGGGGAACGGCCTGTGCCGCCGTACTGCTGGTGCTGCTCGCCGGATGCGGCGACGGCGGGGACGGGGCGCGCGGCGACGGTGCGAGCAAGCAGCCTTCGGCGTCCCGTGCCGACCGCACGGCGGACCCCGCGAAGGTCTTCACGGACACCGAGTTGGGCGCCGCCCTCCTTCCGGCCGGGGGCCGTCGGCAAGGGCGCGAAGGCGACCGCGATCTCCCTGGGAACCTTCGACCGGGGTTACGGCGGAGGCGACCGGAGCGCCTGCGCGGCCGGCCGGGACGCGCGGGGAACTGGTGCGCATGCGGGGCTCCTCCTCGGCCGCCGAGGCGGCGCGGCGGGTGAGGAAGGACCTCTGCAAGGCTTCATGAACCCGCGGTACGGCAACGGGCCGCCGGAGGAATCCGGCGGCCCGTGCTGCGTCGGGGAAGTCGGGTCAGTGCCCGCCGGCTCCCGCCGTCGCCTCCGGCAGCTCCTTCAGGACACCCGGGTCGCCGGCGTCCGCCGTGTAGTCCGCCGCGGACGTCTCGTCGACGCCCTCAGGGGCCTTCAGCGCCTTCAGGACGAAGGTGAGGACCACCGTCACCACCACGTTCATCACGAACGCCGTGAGGCCGATGTAGCCGATCTCGCCGATGCCCGGGATCTCCTTGGCGCTGCCGCCGAAGTGCTTCTGCGTCGGCGACGCGACCCCGTACGCGGCGAGCGTGCCGTAGACCATGCCGACCGCCCAGCCGGCGAGCAGCGCCCAGCGGTGGAACCAGCGGGTGAACAGGCCGCCGACGAGGGCCGGCATGGTCTGGAGGATCCAGATGCCGCCCAGGAGCTGGAAGTTGATCGCGACGGTCTTGTCCATGGTGAGGACGAAGGCGAGCGCGCCCACCTTCACCAGGAGCGAGACCAGCTTGGAGACCTTGGTCTCCTGCTCGGGGGTGGCGTCGGGCTTGATGAAGTCCTTGTAGATGTTGCGCGTGAACAGGTTCGCCGCCGCGATGGACATGATCGCCGCGGGCACCAGCGCGCCGATGCCGATGGCCGCGAACGCGACGCCCGTGAACCAGTCGGGGAACATGTTCTCGAACAGCTGCGGGATCGCCAGCTGCCCGTTCTGCACCTTGATCCCGGCCGCGATCGCCATGAAGCCGAGCAGCGCGAGCAGGCCCAGCATCAGGGAGTACAGCGGCAGGATGGTGGTGTTGCGGCGGATCACGTTGCGGCTGCGCGAGGACAGCGTCGCCGTGATCGAGTGCGGGTACATGAAGAGCGCCAGCGCCGAGCCGAGGGCCAGCGTCGCGTACGTCCACTGCCCGGCCGGTGCCGGGGCGAGCGATCCGACCGGCTTGCCCGTCGCCGGGTTGGGCGTCGCGAACTTCTCGTTCGCCGCGTGGAAGATGGCGTCGAAGCCACCCAGCTTGATCGGGATGTAGATGATCGCGACGGCGATGACGAGGTAGATCAGACCGTCCTTGACGAACGCGATCAGCGCGGGCGCCCGCAGACCCGACGAGTACGTGTACGCGGCGAGCACCGCGAACGCGATGAGCAGCGGCAGGTCCTTGATGAACCAGTTGGTCGACTCGTCGCCGCCGACGCCCATCACGTCCAGGACGGCCTGGATGCCGACCAGTTGGAGCGCGATGTACGGCATCGTGGCGAGGATGCCCGTGACGGCGACGGCCAGGGACAGGCCCTTGGAGCCGAAGCGGCCGCGCACGAAGTCGGAGGTCGTCACGTAGCCGTGCTTGTGCGACACCGACCACAGGCGCGGCAGGAAGGTGAAGATCAGCGGGTAGACGAGGATCGTGTAGGGCACGGCGAAGAAGCCGGAGGCGCCGGCCGCGTAGATCGCCGCCGGGACGGCCACGAAGGTGTACGCCGTGTAGAGGTCGCCGCCGAGCAGGAACCAGGTGACCCAGGTGCCGAACGACCGTCCGCCCAGGCCCCATTCGTCGAGGCTCTGCTCGTTGTCGGACCGGCGCCAGCGCGCGGCCAGGAAGCCCATGACCGTGACGGCGATGAAGAAGAAGATGAAGACGCCGAGCGCGACGCCGTTGACTCCGCCGTTCATGCCTGCCCACCCGTCTTCCGGGCGCGCTGGTCACGCTGCCACAGCTTGTACGCGATCATCGTCAGCGCCGTGGAGATGAGGACCCACAGCATCTGGTACCAGTAGAAGAACGGAATACCGATGAAGGCCGGGTCGACCTTCGCGTATGAGCTGACCCAGAGCATCGCCACGAACGGTGCGACGAGGCACAGGGCAATGACCACTCGCACCGGCGTGACCACCGGCCGTTTCACTTCAGGCACATCCGACATTCGGCGGTCCGTCCCCTCGCTGATCCCGCTTATCTCATGCTTAACGTGGCGGAAATCTAGGCGACGATCTCGTCGTATGGAACCCCCGTCCGGATATCGGACAAAGCGTGGCCGACATGCCGTTCATGTGCCGACTTCTCGGTCGGCACAAGCGGATTCGCGTGCGACGTCCGTCAGTCCGTCGGGCGCTTGAGGCGGGCCACGAACTTGTAGCGGTCGCCCCGGTACACCGAGCGCACCCACTCGACGGGCTGCCCGGTGCCGTCCACGGAGTGCCGCGACAGCATCAGCATGGGCAGGCCCACGTCCGTGCCGAGCAGGCCCGCCTCGCGCGGGGTCGCCAGGGACGTCTCGATGGTCTCCTCGGCCTCGGCCAGGCGTACGCCGTAGACCTCGGCGAGCGCCGTGTACAAGGACGTGTACTTGACCAGGGAGCGGCGCAGCGCGGGGAAGCGCTTGGCCGACAGGTGCGTCGTCTCGATGGCCATCGGCTCGCCGCTCGCGAGACGGAGCCGCTCGATGCGCAGGACGCGCCCGCCCGCCGTGATGTCGAGGAGCCCGGCGAGGGTGTCGTCGGCGGTCACATAGCCGATGTCCAGGAGCTGCGAGGTGGGTTCCAGGCCCTGGGCGCGCATGTCCTCGGTGTACGAGGTCAGTTGCAGCGCCTGCGAGACCTTGGGCTTGGCGACGAACGTGCCCTTGCCCTGGATGCGTTCGAGCCGGCCCTCGACGACCAGTTCCTGAAGGGCCTGGCGCACGGTCGTGCGGGAGGTGTCGAACTCGGCGGCGAGGGTGCGCTCGGGCGGGACCGGTGTGCCCGGGGGCAGCGTCTCGGTCATGTCCAGCAAGTGCCGCTTCAGGCGGTAGTACTTGGGCACACGCGCGGTGCGGCCCGCTGCGGGTGCCTCCGCCGTCGTGGCGCCGCCCGCATCGGTTCCGCTGCTGCCCGCATGGGTGCCCATGGCCCGCCTTCCCGGCTCCTGTGGTGCTGCCGTCACCGGCTCCTCCGTCTGTCGCGGCTCACATCGTGGCACGGCCCTCCCCGGGGGAGCCGTGCTCCCTCAGGTGTCGGTCCGATAACGGACGTGACAGCCCTTCTTATACACCCTTGACACCCCTAAAGGTCTAGGCCAAGCTCCGGGTACTGGTCTACACCATTAAAGACCAGGTCCCAGTCCCACGTGCAGTACCACGTCGAGTTTGTTGTGTTCGTCGTATCCGTCGTTGTGGGCGGGGGGTTGCTGGCATCCCTGAGGAGGGTGACGTGAAGCGCAGGCTCATTGCGGCTATCGGTGTCGCGGGCATGTTGGTTTCGATCGCGGCTTGTGGCAGTGGTGATGACGGCAGCACGGACAAGAAGGCCGGAGCCGACGGCTACAAGGGGCAGACGCTGACCGTGTGGGCCATGGACGGCTCCACGCCGGACACCTGGCAGAAGGACGTCACGGCGGCCTTCGAGAAGAAGACCGGCGCGAAGCTGAAGATCGAGATCCAGCAGTGGAACGGCATTCAGCAGAAGCTGACCACCGCCCTGTCCGAGGAGAACCCGCCGGACGTCTTCGAGGTCGGCAACACACAGACCCCCGCCTACGCCAAGACCGGCGGCCTCGCCGACCTCTCCGACCTCAAGTCGTCCCTCGGCGCCGACTGGGCCGAGTCGATGAACAAGTCCGCGGTCTCGGACGGCAAGCAGTACGCCGCCCCGTGGTTCGTCGTGAACCGCGTCGTCATCTACAACAAGAAGATCTGGGCCGACGCCGGCATCAAGGACCTCCCCAAGACGCGCGACGAGTTCTACAAGGACCTCCAGACCATCGGCAAGAAGACGGACGCCGAGCCGATCTACCTGCCCGGGCAGAACTGGTACCACTTCGTCGGCCTGACCATCGGTGAGGGCGCCGAGCTCGTCAAGAAGGACGGCGACAAGTACGTCTCCAACCTGGCCGACCCCAAGGTGGGCGCCGCCATGGAGACGTACAAGAAGTTCCAGGCGCTGTCCAAGGCCCCCAAGGACAAGGACGAGGCGACCCCGCAGCAGGCCGAGGTCTTCGCCAAGGGCAAGACCGGCTCCTTCATCGGCATGGGCTGGGAGTCCGCCCTCGCCATCAAGGCCAACCCGAAGATCGAGAAGGAGATCGGCTACTTCACCGTTCCGGGTGCCACGGCCGACAAGCCCGAGGGCGTCTTCCTCGGCGGCTCCAACCTCGCCGTCGCCGCGGGCAGCAAGAAGCAGGACCTCGCCAAGGAGTTCCTGAAGATCGCGCTCTCCGACAAGTTCGAGGGCCAGCTCGCCAAGGAAGGCGGCGTGATCCCCAACAAGGAGGCGCTGCAGTCCAACCTCAAGGGCAACGCGGCCGCCGAGGCCGCCGCTCCCGCCGCCGCCGGCGGCGGCACCACCCCGCTGATCCCGGAGTGGGCCCCGGTCGAGAACGCTCCCAACCCGGTCAAGACCTACATGACCGCGGTGCTGAAGGGTAAGTCCCCGGCCGCCGCCGCCAAGCAGGTCGAGGCCGAGTTCAACAAGCGCCTCTCGCAGAAGCAGTAAGGCAGCGACAGGCCCCGCGGGGACGGAGCGCGGCCATGCGCCCTCCGCCCCCGCGGGGTTCACGGCGTCCCGGCAGGCCCAGAAAAGAGATGGCGAGCATGACCGTGCAGACCGAACGGCCGCCCTCCGGCCCGGCGGAGGTCCTGAAAGCGGACGGCGGGGGATCCGGCGGACCGAGAAAGCAGGCCCGCGCACGGGCCGGGGCGCTCGCGCCCTATCTGCTGCTGCTTCCCGCGGTCGCGGCCACCGTGCTGCTCCTCGGCTGGCCGCTGCTCAAGGACGGGCTCCTGTCGTTCCAGAACCTCAACATGGGGCAGCTGATCCAGCATGTCACCGAGTGGAACGGCTTCGACAACTACCAAGAGGTACTGACCAGTTCGGACTTCTGGCGGGTGACCGGACGCTCCATCGTCTTCACCCTCGTCAACGCCGTCCTGATCATGGTGCTCGGCACCCTCGTCGGCCTGCTCCTCGCCCGGCTCGGCAGGCGCATGCGCGTCCTGCTCCTCGTCGGGCTCGTGCTCGCCTGGGCGATGCCCGTCGTCGCCGCGACCACCGTCTACCAGTGGCTGTTCGCGGAGCGCTTCGGCGTCGTCAACTGGGTCCTCGACAAGCTCGGCTGGCACTCCATGGCCGACTACAGCTGGACCGGCACCCAGATGTCGACGTTCTTCGTCGTCACCGTGCTGATCGTCTGGATGTCGATCCCGTTCGTCGCGATCAACCTCTACGCCGCGACGACCACCATCCCCAAGGAGCTCTACGAAGCCGCGTCCCTCGACGGCGCCGGCCCCTGGAAGAGCTTCCTCTCGGTCACGCTGCCGTATCTGCGGCCCTTCCTCTACGCGACGACGTTCCTCGAGATCATCTGGGTCTTCAAGGCGTTCGTCCAGGTCTTCACGATCAACGGTGGCGGCCCCGACCGGCTCACCGAGATCCTGCCCGTGTACGCGTACATCGAGGGCGTCGGCAACCAGCACTTCGGCATGGGCGCGGCGATCGCCGTCCTGACGATCCTGATCCTGCTCGTGCTGACCGCCTACTACCTCCGGATCGTGCTCAAGCAAGAGGAGGACGAGCAGTGAAGCGCTCCGCTTCGTCGACGTTCCGCCGTGCCTGGCCCAACGTGACGGCCGTGATCCTGTTCGTCGGCTTCGTCTTCCCGGTCTACTGGATGTTCGCCACGTCGCTCAAGCCGACCGGCGACATCATCAGCGAGAACCCCGTCTGGTTCCCGACCGACATCACGTTCGAGCACTTCAGGACGGCGTTCGGCGCCGACAACTTCTGGACGCTGGTGCGCAACTCGGTCACCGTGACCGTGCTCGCGGTCGTCTTCTCGCTGATCATCGGCCTGGCCGCGTCGTTCGCCCTGGCGCGGATGCGGTTCAAGGGCCGCCGCGGCTTCATCATCGGGTTCATGCTGGCCCAGATGGCGCCCTGGGAAGTCATGGTCATCGCGATCTACATGATCGTGCGCGACGCGTCGATGCTGAACAGCCTCGTCCCGCTGACCCTCTTCTACATGGTGATGATCCTGCCCTTCACCCTCCTCACGCTGCGCGGCTTCGTCGCCGCCGTGCCCAGGGAGCTGGAGGAGTCCGCGATGGTCGACGGCTGCACCCGCATGCAGGCCTTCCGCAGGGTGATCCTGCCGCTGCTCGCGCCCGGCCTGATGTCGACGTCGATGTTCGGCTTCATCACCGCCTGGAACGAGTTCCCGATGGTCCTCGTCCTCAACAAGTCGCCCGAGGCACAGACGCTGCCGCTGTGGCTCTCCAGTTTCCAGACCGCGTTCGGCGACGACTGGGGTGCGACCATGGCCGCGTCCTCGCTCTTCGCGATCCCGATCCTGATCCTCTTCGTCTTCCTGCAGCGCAGGGCCGTCAGCGGCCTCACCGACGGCGCCGTGAAGGGATAACACCGCCAGATGACGACACTCACCGCACGCGGCACCGACACCCTCACCCGTGACGCGCTCACCGTCCTCCAGCCCGGCTTCACCGGCACCAGCGCCCCCGACTGGCTGCTGCGCCGGCTCGGCGAAGGCCTGGCCTCCGTCGGCCTGTTCGGCCGCAACATCGCCTCGCCCGGGCAACTCGCCGCCCTGACGGCCCAGTTGCGCGCGGAGCGCGACGACGTCCTGGTCGCCATCGACGAGGAGGGCGGGGACGTGACCCGCCTGGAGGTGCGCTCCGGCTCCTCGTTCCCCGGCAACCACGCTCTCGGCGCCGTCGACGACGTGGAGCTCACCCGGTCCGTCGCCGCCGAACTCGGCCGCCGCCTCGCCGCCTGCGGCGTCAACCTCAACTGGGCCCCGTCCGCGGACGTCAACTCCAACCCTGCCAACCCGGTCATCGGCGTACGGTCCTTCGGCGCCGACACCGGCCTCGTCTCGCGCCACACCGCCGCCTACGTCACCGGGCTCCAGTCCGTGGGCGTCGCCGCCTGCACCAAGCACTTCCCGGGCCACGGCGACACCGCCGTCGACTCGCACCACGACATGCCCCGCATCGACGTGGGCCTCGACGTGCTGCACGAGCGTGAACTCGCGCCGTTCCGCGCGGCGATCGCGGCCGGTACGCGCGCGGTGATGAGCGCCCACATCCTGGTCCCCGCCCTGGACCCGGACCGCCCCGCCACCCTCTCGCGCCGCATCCTGACCGGCCTGCTCCGTGAGGAGCTGGGTTACGAGGGGCTGATCGTCACCGACGGCATGGAGATGCAGGCCATCTCCGCCACGTACGGCATCGAGCGCGGCAGCGTCCTCGCCATCGCGGCCGGCGCCGACGCCATCTGCGTCGGCGGCGGGCTCGCCGACGACGACACGGTGCTGCGGCTGCGGGACGCGCTGGTCGCCGCGGTGCACGCGGGCGATCTGCCCGAGGAACGGCTCGCCGACGCCGCGGCGCGGGTGCGCTCGCTCGCCCGGTGGGCCTCGGTGCCGGGCGCGGCCGAGCACTCGGGGGGCGCGCCCGACACCGGGATCGGACTGGTCGCGGCGCGGCGGGCGGTGACCGTCACGCGCGGTGAGCACGCGGCCCCGGTCACCGAGGCGCCGTACGTCGCCGCCTTCACGCCCGTCGCCAATATCGCCGTGGGCGACGAGACGCCGTGGGGCGTCGCCGCCGAACTGGAGCGGCTGCTGCCCGGCACGGAGACCGGCAGCTTCTCCGGCGCGGACGCGGGCGCCGCCGCCCTGGCCGCGGCGGGGGAGAGGCGCATCGTCGCCGTGGTCCGCGACGCCCATCGGCACGCGTGGATGGCTCAGTCGCTGGACACGCTCCTCGCGGCCCGCCCCGACACGGTCGTGGTCGAGATGGGCGTACCGCAGGCGCCGCCCCGGGGAGCCCTCCACGTGGCGACACACGGCGCGGCCCGGGTGTGTGGCCTGGCCGCCGCCGAGGTGATCGTCGCCGGGTGAGCCGAGCGCCCCTTCGGGGGCGCGGGGCGGTGACGCGGTGCGGGTTTCGCCGCGTGGGCGCGACAAGCCGCGACGCTCCCGCCTCCCACAGACGACGGACGACGGACGACGGACATGAAGGTGCCGGTCACCCCTCACCAGGGGTGACCGGCACCTTCATGTCGTCCCGAACTCGCTTACAGCCCCTGCCAGTCGGGCTTGTTCACGTACGTGTGCCGGAAGTAGTCGGCAAGCTTCAGCTTCGACGCCGCCGCCTCGTCGACGACAACCGTCGCGTGCGGGTGCAGCTGAAGCGCCGACGCCGGCACCACAGAGGCCACCGGCCCCTCGACCGTCGCGGCCACGGCATCCGCCTTGCCCTCACCCGTGGCGAGCAGCACCAGATGCCGCGCCTCCAGGATCGTGCCGATGCCCTGCGTGATGACATGGCGCGGCACCTGGCTGAGGTCGCCGTCGAAGAAGCGCGCGTTGTCCGCGATGGTCTGCTGCGTCAGCGTCTTGATCCGCGTGCGGGAGGCGATCGACGAGCACGGCTCGTTGAAGCCGATGTGTCCGTCGGTGCCGATGCCGAGCAGCTGGAGATCCACACCGCCGGCAGCCGCGAGCGCCTTGTCGTACGCCTCGCAGGCCGCCTGTACGTCATCGGCGCTGCCGTCCGGGCCCATGAAGGAGCCCTCGCTCAGACCGAGCGGCTCGACGACCTCGCGCAGCACGGTCGCCCGGTAGGACTCGGGGTGTCCGGTCGGCAGACCCACGTACTCGTCGAGCTGGGCGATACGGGCTTTCGAGGCGTCGACCTCGCCGCCGCGGACCTTGGCCGCCAGCGCCTCGTAGATGGGCAGCGGGGTCGAGCCGGTGGCCACGCCGAGCAGGGCGTCGGGCTTGCGCCGCAGCAGCTGAGCCATCGCCTCGGCGATGAGCTCGCCGCCTGCCTTGGCGTCCGGGACGATCACAACTTCCACGCTGGGCCTGCCGATCTGGTCGAGGGTGTGATGTTGCGCATGTGGTATAGACCAATCTAGCAGAGGCGGCCCGGCCGGTCACGGGACGTACGACGCCGTCCGACCATGCTCGGCGCTCCCCGCACCGACGGCACCTCGAAGCGGCTCCTGGCGGCTGAGGCGGGCGTACGCACGACTCAGCCGCCAGAGTGGAAGGAGGCGGAAGGCAAGCCCGGCCGCCGGCCGTGCCCAGCCCGCCGCACTGGTGACCGCCCCGCCGAGGAGTCCGCATGACCGCCACCCCGTCGGCCCCGAAGAGCGAGCAACCGGGCCGGATCATGGCCCGCGAGATGGCCGAGCAGCCCGAGGTGCTGCGCCGCCTCCTGGACACCGGCGCTCCCCGCATCCACGAGGTCGCCCGGCGTGTCGCGGCACAGTCGCCCCGCTTCGTCCTGCTCACCGCCCGCGGCACCTCCGACAACGCCGCCCTGTACGCGAAGTACCTCCTGGAGATCCAGCTCGGGATGCCCTGCGGCCTGGCCTCGATGTCCACCACGACGGCGTACGGTGCCCGGCCCGACCTGCGCGACGTTCTTGTCGTCACCGTCAGTCAGTCGGGCGGTTCGCCCGACCTGGTGGCCTCCACGAAGGCGGCCCGCGCGGCCGGCGCGATCACCCTCGCGGTGACGAACAACCCGGACTCGCCGCTCGCCGCCGTCTCCGAGCACCACATCGACATCATGGCGGGACCCGAGAAGGCGCTCCCGGCCACGAAGACGTACACCGCGTCCCTGCTCGCGCTCTATCTCTTCGTCGAGGGGCTGCGCGGCGGCGACGGCTCACCCGCCGAGGTGCTGCCCGGCGTCGCCCAGCAGCTCCTGGCCCGCCAGGACGAGGTAAGCACCCTCGCCTCCCGCTACCGCTTCGCGAACCGCATGGTGATCACCTCGCGCGGCTACGGCTACCCGACGGCCAAGGAGGCCGCCCTGAAACTCATGGAGACCAGCTACATCCCGGCCCTGTCCTACTCGGGCGCCGACCTGCTGCACGGCCCGCTCGCCATGGTCGACAACATCTCGCCGGTCATCGCCGTCGTCACGGACGGCAAGGGCGGCCTCATGCTCCAGCCCGTCCTCGACCGGCTGCGCGGCCGAGGCGCCGACCTCGTCGTCATCGGCCCCGAGGCGCAGGTGGACCAGGCGTCGGCCGGCTTCGTCCTGCCGACCGCGGGCGTCGCGGAGGAGGTCCAGCCGGTCCTGGAGATCATCCCGCTCCAGTTCCTCGCGTACGAGGTCACCATCGCCCGCGGCCAGGACCCGGACGCGCCGCGCGCCCTGGCGAAGGTGACGGAGACGCACTGACCCCCGCCGCCTTCTCCGGCGCCCGCTATAGAATTCGCCGACTGAGACAGGCGGCGCCGATCTGTCCCGCACCACGGACATCGGCCCCCCGGTCTCTACGCGGCCTTCGGTGACAAGCGCGGCCGGCGGCAGGCCGGCAGTACCGCTTCAGAGGCCCGAATCCGGGCCGGTATCGCGGAACGGGAGCCTCCACCCGACGCGGACGCGGCGGCTCTGGCACGCTGGGTAGGGGCGGCAAAAACAAACATGGTCCAACGCATAGACATGACAGAATGGTCTAGTCCACAATGCGATGGTAAAAGCCTCCGCCCTCCCCGCACAGGAGGACGGACCGAGGAGCCGGCGCTCTCTGCCCTGACTGCGGCGGGTCCTCACACGGCCGGACGGGACCGCACACCCGACGGCTGTTGCAACTCCGGGCTGCGGTGCCGGGAGGGCTGAGGGTCCCTCCCAGGCGCCGCGGCCCGCGGGTGTCTTGGGGGCCCGACCCGCCAGGTACCCTCGGCTCCGTGCCCTCCATGAACGACCTCGTACGCCAGCACACGGCCCTCGGCGACACCGACCTCGAGTGGCTGCACCTGCTGGTCTCGGAGTGGCAACTGCTCTCCGACCTCTCCTTCGCCGACCTCGTGCTGTGGGTCCCCACGCTCGACGGCACCCGCTACGTCTCCGTGGCGCAGATGCGGCCCAACACCGGCCCTACCTCGTACCAGGACGACATGGTCGGCCATCTCGTCCCGCGCGGCCGCCGCCCGCTCCTGGACGCCGCCCTCGACGAGGGCCGCATCGTCCGCGAGGGCGACCCCGAGTGGCGCGAGGAGGTCCCGGTACGGGTCGAGTCCATCCCCGTACGCAGGGAAGGCCGCGTCCTGGGCGTGATCGCCCGCAACACGAACCTGCTCACGGTCCGCACCCCGTCGCGCCTCGAACTGACCTACCTCCAGTCGGCCTCCGACCTCGCCCAGATGATCGCGGCCGGGTCCTTCCCGTTCCCGGGCCAGCAGGTCGACATGGACGCATCCCCCCGCGTCGGTGACGGCCTCATCCGCCTCGACGCGGACGGCGTCGTCCAGTACGCGTCGCCGAACGCGCTCTCCGCGTACCACCGGCTCGGATTCTCCGCCGACCTGGTCGGGCACCACCTCGGCCGCACGACGGCCGAGCTCGCCCCGTCGCGCGGCCCCGTGGACGAGGCGCTCGCCAAGGTGGCAAGCGGCTGGGCCCCGCGCGAGTTCGAGATCGAGGGGGAGGAGGGGTCGATCCAGCTCCGCGCGATCCCCCTCAAGCCCAAGGGCACTCGCATCGGTTCGCTCGTCCTGCTGCGCGACGTCACCGAACTGCGCCGCCGCGAGCGGGAGTTGATCACCAAGGACGCGACCATCCGGGAGATCCACCACCGGGTGAAGAACAACCTCCAGACCGTCGCGGCTCTGCTCCGCCTCCAGGCGCGCCGGATCGACTCCGACAGCGGCCGCGAGGCCCTGGAGGAGGCGGTGCGCCGCGTCGGCTCCATCGCCATCGTCCACGAGACGCTCTCCCAGAACCTGGACGAGCGCGTGGAGTTCGACGAGATCGCCGACCGGGTGCTCGCCATGGTCGCGGAGATCTCGCCGGGCGTGGTCACGGGCCGGCGCACCGGCCGCTTCGGCATCCTGGACGCCGAGGTCGCCACGCCGCTGTCGATGGTCCTCACCGAAGTCCTGCAGAACGCCCTGGAACACGGCTTCCGGCAGGGCGACACCGGCACCGTCGAGGTCTCCGCGGTGCGCGGCGGCACCACCAAGGACGCCCGCCTGCTGATCACCGTCACCGACGACGGCGTCGGCCTGCCCGAGGGCTTCGACCCGAAGCGCGCCGGCAACCTGGGCCTGCAGATCGTGCGCACGCTGGTCGAGGGTGAGTTGAGCGGATCGTTCGACATGGTCCCGGCGCCCGGCCGCGGCACCCGGGTCGTCCTCGACATCCCGGTGGCCACCGACAAGTAGCCGGCCCGGCGTCGACAGACGTCGTGCCGACATGTCGACAAAGCCGCAAACGCCGGATCGACGCAGTCGCAAACGCCAGTGAGCCCCGGACCGTTGGGTCCGGGGCTCACTGTTCGCGTTGCCCGGGTCTACATCCCGGGCTGAGCCTGGGTGGAGCATCGGGGGTACTGCGCGCTGCGGCTCGGGGGCGGGAGTTGCGTACTCGCTGTACGCGCCGCCGGGCTCAGGCTCGTGGGGGGCGTGGGCGTCAGGCGCTGGCCTGGCGAGCACGGTTGCGGGCGGCGCGACGCTTCATTGCGCGGCGCTCGTCCTCGCTGAGGCCACCCCAGACGCCGGAGTCCTGGCCGGACTCGAGCGCCCACTGCAGGCACTGCTCCATGACGGGGCAGCGGCGGCAGACAGCCTTGGCTTCCTCGATCTGCAGCAGCGCAGGACCGGTGTTGCCGATAGGGAAGAAGAGCTCGGGGTCTTCTTCGCGGCAAACGGCGTTGTGACGCCAGTCCATGGCTGCTACCTCTCCTTGGTATTACGTGCGGGTTGCTTGTGAATGTGAACGCTTTCACGAATCCCCCGACAACGGAAGGGACTTTCGTCACATCTGCGACGATGTCCTGTGTGTTGAGGAGGGGGTTCGGGCTCTCTGTGGGGCCGATGTTGCGGGCCGTCCCGAGCGCCATGTAGAGATTCGCAAACCTCGGCGGCGGATACAACCCCTTCAGGAAAGTTTTTTTTGATTCCTCGGTGTCGGCTAGGTCACAGCCGTACTTCCATGGGGTGGATCCTGGCCCAAACGTTCGAGATAAAGGACTTTGGGCTCTTCCACTCACACAATCACACGCAGTGCACGGCGTACGCCTGTGAACGTCACGCTCGTTCGCAGCCCCAGGTGGTCACCGTCCATCTGGAGGGGCAGGGGGACCTTCGATTGCAAGGTGAAGTCGGTCAGGTCGTGCAGGGTGACGGCGTTCTTCCCGTGAGGTCCCCGGTCGGGCGTCGAGGTGAGCAGCTGGGTGCCGTAACGGGCCACCGCAGGGGCGGACAATTTCTTGAGTCCGAGCACGTCAAGGCCGGTGTCGAAGGACGCCTGAGGGGACGCGTAGAGCGGCCTGTTCCCCAGATATGACCATGGGGAGGTATTGCAGACTATGGACAGGACCAGATCGGTGACGGGGTCCTCACCCGGCCGGTCCAGTGTGATGGCGCCGTGCCGGCGGTCGTGTTCCCCGAGGAACTGGCGTACGACCTGACGCAAATAGAGCGCGTGTGTCGATCGCTTGCCGCGCTCGCGCTGCTGTTCGACGCGGCCGATGACGCCGCCGTCGAACCCGAGACCGGCACAGAACGTGAACCACCTGGACGGGGCGGCCTCGTCCTCCGTGCCCGGCGTGCCGCCCGCGCGGCCCAGGCCCACCGTTCGCTCCCGGCCTTCGCGCAGAGCGTCGAGCAGGGCGCCCGTCGCCTCCACCGCGTCGTTCGGCAGGCCGAGAGCGCGGGCGAAGACATTGGTGGAGCCGCCGGGGACGACGGCGAGGCGGGGAAGGCGGTCCGGATTCGGGCCGTGGTGCAGCAGGCCGTTCACGACCTCGTTGACCGTGCCGTCGCCGCCGAGGGCCACGACCAGCTCGATGTCCTTGCTCTCCGCTGCCTGCCGGCCGAGGTCTCTCGCGTGCCCGCGGTACTCCGTGGTGATCGCCTCGAGCTTCATCTCGCTCGCGAGCGCGTGGATCAGCACGTCACGCGTGCGCGCACTGGTGGTGGTTGCCGCCGGATTGACCACAAGGAGTGCACGCATGCGAAGCAGAGTACCTACCGGGTGGTACTCGGCCCAGACCGAGGTAGGAGTCGGGTAAGAGAGCAGGTGCCGCCGCGGCCCCACCCGGGGCGGCCGGGAGGTGTCGGCCGAGGGCTACCCTGCTCGGGTGACCTCAGAGCAGAACCCCAGCCCCGAAGACGCCGCGACCACCGACGGCGGCCCACGCCCCGGGCGGCTGACCGCGGCCGCCGCGCTGGCCGGTCTCGAGGGGGCCGCCCTGCTCGTCGGCGGCGTCTCCATGCTCGTCATGGGCCTCGCGGGTCACCCCGACGACCCCGAGCAGGCCGTGACCGGCGGTGTCACGCTCGCCGTCCTCGCGCTGCTGCCGCTGATCGCGGCGCGCGGGCTGCTGAAGCGGCGCAGGTGGAGCCGGGGGCCAGCGATCATCACGCAGATCATGGCGCTTCCGGTCGCCTACACGCTGCTCCAGGCCGACAGCGTGATGATCCCGGGCGGGATCGCGCTCGCCGTCGTCGCGGTGACGGCCCTGGTGCTCCTGGTCAACCCGGCCACCACACGGGCGCTCGGCATCGCGACGCCGGGCGCCGCGCAGGAGCGGAACCAGAAGTAGCCGGGCCGCACGCCCTGCGTCTCACTCCTCGACGAGGAGCTTCTCCCGAAGCTGGGCCAGGGTCCGGGCCAGCAGCCGGGAGACGTGCATCTGGGAGATGCCGACCTCCTGCGCGATCTGCGACTGCGTCATGTTCCCGAAGAAGCGAAGGAGCAGGATCCGCTTCTCGCGCGGCGGCAGGTCCTCCAGAAGAGGCTTGAGGGACTCGCGGTACTCGACGCCCTCGAGCGCCTCGTCCTCGGATCCCAGCGTGTCTGCCACGGCGGGCGACTCGTCGTCAGTGTCGGGGACGTCCAGGGACAGCGTGGAGTACGCGTTGGCCGACTCCAGGCCCTCCAGGACCTCCTCCTCCGAGATCGCCAGCTTCTCGGCGAGCTCGTGGACCGTGGGGGAGCGGCCGTGCAGCTGGGACAGCTCGGCCGTCGCCGTCGTCAGCGCGAGACGCAGCTCCTGAAGACGCCGCGGGACGCGCACCGCCCAGCCCTTGTCGCGGAAGTGCCGCTTGATCTCACCGACGACCGTCGGCGTCGCGTACGTGGAGAACTCCACGCCGCGCTCCGGGTCGAAGCGGTCCACCGACTTGATCAGGCCGATCGTGGCGACCTGGGTCAGGTCGTCGAGCGGCTCGCCGCGGTTGCGGAAGCGGCGGGCCAAGTGCTCGACGAGCGGCAGATGCATGCGGACCAGCTGATTGCGCAGGTCCGCGTATTCCGGGCTGCCGTCCTTCAGGGTGCGCAGCTCGATGAACATCAGCCGTGCGCCGCTGCGGTCCCGCGGATCGTGCGTGCGCTGCTGGTCACCGTGTCGCTCGTGCTCGCTCATCCATCCCGCCCGTCGCGCGTCCGGTCCTGCGGAGATCTTCTCTCCGCCGGCCGGCTCTGCCTGCTCCGACGCATCGGCCACCGCCGGCGGACCCGGCCGTTCGAGGTCCGCAGGGTCCTCCGGGTGCGGCCGGGCCTGCTGTTCGGGGATGCCGTCGGCAAGCCGCCGCGTCCCCTCCCCGCCGTCGGCCGGGAGGTCCTGTGTGCCGTGCTTCTCGTCCCGCACCGGCCCGTCCCCGTTCGTCACGCCGGCCCGGGACCCGCGCCGCGCTGTTTGTAGAGGCTGATCGAGACGGTGTTGTCGTCGGCGACCGTGGAGTCCACCTTGCCCGCGAGGGCCGACAGCACAGTCCAGGCGAAGGTGTCGCGCTCCGGGGCTCGGCCGTCGGTGGTGGGCGCCGAGACCGTCACCTCCAGCGAGTCGTCGACGAGGCGGAAGACGCAGCTGAGCACCGAGCCGGGCACGGCCTGCTGGAGCAGGATCGCGCACGCCTCGTCCACCGCGATGCGGAGGTCCTCGATCTCGTCGAGGGTGAAGTCCAAACGCGCCGCGAGGCCGGCCGTGGCCGTCCGCAGCACCGACAGGTAGGCACCCGCAGCCGGCAGCCGGACTTCTACGAAGTCCTGATCCCCGGGCTCGCCTGCGATCTGGGACACCCTCACCTCCATGGTGGTACAAGCACTTTCGGGCTCCGGAGGGTACGTCCCCCGGGTGACGCGCTATGTGTTCAGCGGTGACGCTACCGCGCGCCCAAGTCTCCTGTCCCGGGGACCCCCGGCCCGTTGGTGTCACTCATAGTAAGCCTATGAGTACGGACAGTGGCTAGAGGGTGTGCGGGCTCAATTGGAAAGAGCGGGCGCCGGGTTGACGTACCCAGGCCCCGCACGGTCGAACCGCAAACCGGTGCGGTCCTCAGACGAGCAGGTTGTCCACGAAGCACCAGCGCCAGCTCTCGCCGGGTTCGAACGTCCGCATCACCGCGTGTCCCGACTCTCCGAAGTGCTGCGTCGCGTGCTTCAGGGGTGAGGAGTCGCAGCAGCCCACATGCCCGCATTCCAGACAGAGCCGCAGCTGCACCGGGTGGCTGCCGGCCGCGCGGCACTCCAGGCAGGTGTCGCTCAGGGGTTCGGGCTCGGGGTGGGGCAGAGCGTCGACGTGCGGGCACTCGTTCATGATGGCCAGGTTACGACGGGCGGCGGCATGGCGGACGGTGGAGGGACGGGCTGATGGATGTATTGCCCCTGGTGGGACTGATTGCGGCGAGTGCGGCGGTCGCCGGGGCTGCGCGCCGGACCCCGGTACCCGCGCCGCTGCTGCTCGTCGCGGTCGGACTCGTGGCGTCGTACCTGCCCGGGGTGCCGCAGTACACCCTCGACCCGCACATCGTGCTGCCGCTGATCCTGCCGCCACTGCTCCACACCGCGGCCCTGGAGAGCTCGTACCTCGACCTGCGGGCCAACGTCAGGCCGGTCGCGCTGCTCTCCGTCGGGTACGTGCTGTTCGCGACCGTCGCCGTCGGCTGGCTCGCGTACGAGCTGATCCCCGATCTGCCGCTGACGGCCGCGCTGGTGCTCGGCGCGGTGATCGCCCCGCCGGACGCGGTCGCCGCGACGGCCATCGCCCGCAAGGTGGGGCTGCCCTCGCGGATCACGACGATCCTCCAGGGCGAGTCCCTGGTGAACGACGCGACCGCGATCACCGCCTACAAGGTCGCGCTGGCCGCCGCGGTCGGGGAGGGCGCGAGCTGGGCGGGCGGGATCAGGGAGTTCCTGATGGCATCGGTCGGCGGCGTCGGCGTCGGGCTCGTCCTGATGGTGCCGCTGCACTGGCTGCGGACGCACCTGAAGGAGGCGATCCTCCAGAACACGCTCTCCCTCCTCATCCCGTTCGTCGCCTACGCGGCCGCCGAGCAGGTCGGCGCCTCCGGAGTGCTCGCCGTGGTCACGGTCGCCCTCTACCTGGGGCACCACGCCTGGCAGGTCGACTTCGAGACGCGTCTCCAGGAGGCCGCCGTGTGGAAGGTGGTCGCCTTCATCCTGGAGTCGGCGGTCTTCGCGCTCATCGGCCTCCAGCTGCCCGTCGTCCTGAAAGACCTCGGCGAGTACAGCGTCGGTCAGGCCTTCGGGTACGCCGTCGCGGTCTTCGTGCTCGTCGTGGTGATGCGGTTCGTGTGGTCGTATCCCGCGACCTATCTGCCCTGGTGCCTGTCGGAGCGGATCAGGGAGCGGGAGCGGGACTCGGACTGGCGGCGGCCGCTCGTGGTGAGCTGGGCCGGCATGCGCGGTGTCGTGTCGCTCGCCATCGCCTTCTCGATCCCGCTCGTCGTCGACGACGGGAGCCCCTTCCCCGCTCGCAACCTGGTGCTCTTCCTGACCTTCACGACCGTGATCGGCACCCTCGTCGTGCAGGGGCTCTCGCTGCCCTGGCTGATCAGGGTCCTCAAGCTGCCGGGGCGCGATGCGCAGGCCGAGACGCTCGCCGAGGCGCAGGCGCAGAACGCCGCCTCACAGGCCGCCGAGGAGCGCGTGAACGAGTTGATGGAGGACGAGCGCAACTGTCTGCCCGAGCCGCTCGAGGACCGGCTGCGGACCGTCCTGGAGCGCCGCCGCAACTCCGTGTGGGAACGCCTCGGCCAGGTCAACCCGGTGACGGGGGAGTCCGCCGACGACACCTATCGCCGGCTCACGCGGGAGGCCATCGCGGCCGAGCGCGAGGTCTTCGTGCGGATGCGGGACGAGCGGCGGATCGACGACGAGATGATGCGCACGCTGCTGCGCAAGCTCGACCTGGAGGAGGCGGCTGCCTACCGGGAGGTCGACGACTGACCGGCTGCTACGGGGAGGGCGTTCCCGTCACGACGGCCATGAGCCGCGTGCCCGGCGCGAACGCGCCCTCCTCGGTGAGGGCGAGCAGCCCGTACAGCAGCTTGGCCACATAGAGGCGCTCCACGGGCACGCCGTGGCGCTGCTCGAAGTCCTCGGCGAAGGCGAGGAGGGCCGGTGTGGTGCGGCCGTAGCCGCCGCAGTGGAAGCGTTCGTCGAGGGACCAGTCGCCCCGCGGGCCGCCGAACGCCGCGTCCTGGAGGGTGCGTATCTCGTCGCCGAGAAAGCCGCCCTTCAGGACGGGTATGCCGAGTGTGCGCTGCCCCTCGCCGAGCCCGGCGGCCAGCCCGGCCAGCGTGCCGCCGGTGCCGCAGGCGACGCCCACCGCGTCGGCGGCCCCGCGCAACTCCTGCCCGAGCTCCGCGCAGCCGCGCACGGCCTCGGCGTTGCTGCCGCCCTCGGGGACGACGTAGGGCCTCTTCCCGTCACCGTCGGGCGGTGCCACCTCGCGCAGGATGCGCGCGAGCGTGGCCGGATCCCGCTTCTCCCGGTACGTCGTCCGGTCGACGAAGTGCAGACGCATGCCGTCGTCCGCGCAGCGCGCGAGAGAGGCGTTCAGCGGCTGTCCGGCGAGCTCCTGGCCGCGGACGACGCCGATGGTCCGCAGGCCCGTGAGACGGCCCGCGGCGGCCGTGGCGCGCAGGTGGTTGGAGTACGCGCCGCCGAACGTGAGCAGCGTGCCGTGGCCCGCGGCGGTCGCCGCTTCGAGGTTCGGGACCAGCTTGCGCCACTTGTTGCCGGGCAGGTCGGGGTGGATGAGGTCGTCGCGCTTGAGCAGGAGCCGCACCCCGTGACGGCGGAACCGGTCGTCGTCGACCGGCTCCACCGGCGAGGGCAGCCGGGGGTGCAGGGACGGGCGCGAGAGGTGCGGGATCACCTGCTCATTGTGCAAGCGGGTCGTCGCGGGCCGCGTGCCGGAGGGCGGCTACTTGAGCCGGTCGCGGATGCGCCCCCGCATCGAGGCCATCGTGAAGCCGCGCGGGTCGACCTTGCCCGGCTGCCACTCCAGGTGGCCGATCACCGACCTCTCCGTCCAGCCGTGATGGCGGCACACCGCGGCCGCCGCCCTCTCGATGGCCTCCAGCTGCGCGGCGGGCCACGGGTCGTCGCCGTCGCCGAGGTTCTCGCACTCGAAGCCGTAGAAGTGGCGGTTGCCGTCCGTGTTCGCCTCGTTGTCGTGGGGCAGCGCCTTCTCCGCGACGACCGCCCGCAGCACGTCGTCGTCGCCGAGACCTGCGTGGTTGGCCCGCCCGTAGCCGACGAGGTGGACGCGGCCGTCCTTCGTGATGACGCCGTGGCACAGCGGCCCCGGCAGGTCCGCGTGCCCCTTCCGGCAGAGGTCGACGGTCTGCTCGCTGCCCTTCGTCACGGTGTGGTGGATCATCACGCCGTTCACCGGGCCCCAGGGCCCCTTGTGGTTGCGGTTGTGGTGTCTCCAGTCGCCGACCTCGACGACCGTCAGGCCTTCACGCTTGAGGGCGTCCAGGAAACTGCTCGCGGACATGGGTGGGGCCACGGCCGCCTCCTTCGCGGGGTGCGACGGAAGCGGGGCGCGTCCGTCTCGTACGCCGCTTGTACCCGAACAGGCCCACCCGAACTACTTGTTCGCAACGTGTGCGAGCCGTTCCGGACATCGTGAGCCGTTCCGGGCAGCCGGGCCCACGGGCCGACCGGGAGGGAGGCGGGGCGGACTCAGGACCGCAGGAAGCCGTCCCCGTGCTCCGCGACGTGGTTCTCCAGGGCTCCGAGCGCGGACTGGGTCGCCTCAGGGGTGCCCGTGCCCTTGCGCTCCGCGTAGTACGCGGCGCCCAGCTTCTTCAGGAGGTCGCCGCCCGCCCGCTGCGCCTGCACCTCGTCCAGCTTCTGCTTGCCCTGCGTGAGCCCGCGCTGCGCCTGCTCCTTGGCGCGGTCCAGGAAGCCTGTCATTGCCGTCTCCTGTCATCGGTGCCTCGGTGTACCGGTTGAACGCCCGCCGGGATCTTGAAGTTCCTCCGTCGGGAAGTTCCCTACCCGGAAAAACGGGCATCGTGCCCTGTCCACTCTCGCCCAACCCCGCTCGTTTGTGTAATGGCGCGGCCACGGTGGGTGCTGGAAGTCTTGTCGCCGCAGGTCAGTTCTTGATCGGGAGGCAAAGCCCATGTCGGTAGGCGAAGAAGTCCGCACGGAGCAGGCCGGGCCCCAGCAGAGTCTCGGCACAACCGCCGCGCGGAATCTGGCCACCACCACCAAGTCCGCGCCACAGATGCAGGAGATCAGCTCCCGGTGGCTGCTGCGGATGCTGCCCTGGGTGAATGTGCAGGGCGGCACGTACCGGGTGAACCGGCGGCTCAGCTACTCGGTCGGTGACGGACGCGTGACGTTCGTCAAGACCGGAGACCAGGTGCGGGTCATCCCCGCGGAGCTCGGCGAACTGCCGGTGCTGAGGGACTACGGCGACCAGGAAGTGCTCGAGGAGCTCGCGGTGCGGTGCCGCCAGCGGGAGTACGCGCCGGGCGAGCTGCTCGCCTCGTTCGGCAGCCCGGCCGACGAGGTGTTCCTGCTCGCGCACGGCAAGGTCGAGAAGGTCGGCACGGGTCCCTACGGGGACGACGCGGTCCTGGGGGTCCTGGCCGACGGTGCGTACTTCGGCGAGCAGGCGCTGCTCGACCCGGACGCCATCTGGGAGTACACGGCGCGCGCGGTGACCGCGTGCACCGTGCTCACGCTGCCGCGCCAGGACCTGGAGCAGGTCGCGGAGCGCTCCGAGACCCTCGCCGGCCACCTGGGAGCGCTGCGGACCATCCCCGCGCAGCGCGCGAACAAGTTCGGCGAGAAGCAGATCGACGTCTCCGCCGGCCACGTCGGCGAGGCGGTGCTCCCGGGCACGTACGTCGACTACGACGCGGCGCCGCGCGAGTACGAGCTGAGCGTCGCCCAGACCGTCCTGCGCATCCACTCGCGCGTGGCGGACCTCTACAACCAGCCGATGAACCAGACGGAGCATCAGCTCCGGCTCACCGTCGAGGCGCTGAAGGAGCGCCAGGAGCACGAACTCATCAACAACCGGGAGTTCGGTCTGCTCAACAACTGCGAGTACGAGCAGCGGCTCCAGCCGCACGACGGCGTGCCCAGTCCGGACGACATGGACGAGCTGCTCAGCCGCCGCCGGGGATCCAAGCTGTTCCTCGCCCACCCGCGCGCCATCGCCGCGTTCGGGCGCGAGTGCAACAGGCGAGGGCTCGTCCCGGAGTCCGTCGACGTGGGCGGCAACCGCATTCCGACCTGGCGCGGGGTGCCGATCTTCCCGAGCAACAAGATCCCCGTGTCCGACGCGCGCACGACGTCGATCATCTGCATGCGTACCGGCGAGGAGGAGCAGGGCGTCATCGGCCTCCAGCAGTCGGGCATCCCGGACGAGATCGAGCCGAGCCTGTCGGTGCGGTTCATGGGCATCAGCGAGCAGGCGATCATCTCGTACCTGGTGACGACGTACTACTCGGCGGCGGTGCTCGTGCCGGACGCGCTCGGCGTCCTGGAGAACGTCGAGATCGGCAGGTGGCGTTGAAACTCATGGCGCAGACGAAGCAGTCCATAGCGGGGCGGCAGCAAGGGGGACCGGGCGAAGAGGCGGCAGCCGACGGCCAGGAGGCGGCGGTGATCCTGGCGCAGGCCAGGGCGCAGGTCGACCCGGAGCTGCGCGGGGCCGTGGAGACGCTGCCCACGTCGCTGCGCCGCATCGCGCGCTACCACTTCGGGTGGGAGCACGCGGACGGCACCGCGGCCACGGAGCCCCCGGGCAAGGCCATCAGGCCGGCGCTCGTCCTCGCCGCGGTACGGGCGCTCGGGGGCGCCCCGGAGCTCGCCGTGCGGGCGGCAGCGGCCGTGGAACTCGTCCACAACTTCACGCTCCTGCACGACGACGTCATGGACCGGGACACCACGCGCAGGCACCGGCCGACGGCATGGACCGTCTTCGGGGACGCCGACGCGATCCTGGCGGGCGACGCGCTCCAGGCGCTCGCGCAGCGGCTGCTCGCCGAGGACCCGCACCCGGCGGCCCGGCCGGCGGCGGCCCGGATCGCGGCCTGTGTGATGGAGCTGTGCGAGGGCCAGGTCGCCGATGTCGCCCTGGAGAGGCGCGAACCGGACGAGGTCACGCTGGACGAGTGCCTCGTCATGGCGGAGGCGAAGACGGGCGCGCTGCTCGGCTGCGCCTGCGCGGTCGGGGGGCTGTACGCGGGGGCCGGAGAGGAGGAGGTCGAGGCCCTCGACGGGTTCGGCAGGCAGGCAGGGCTCGCGTTCCAGCTGATCGACGACGTCATCGGGATCTGGGGGGATCCGGCCCGTACGGGCAAGGCGGCGGGCGCCGATCTCGCGGTGCGCAAGAAGTCGCTGCCGGTGGTCGCGGCGCTGGCCTCGGGAACGCCGGAAGCCGGTGAACTGGCCTCGCTCTACGGGGTCGTGGGACCGGACGACGGTCCGCCGAAGGAGGGGGAGCTGGAGGCCATGGCGCTGGTCGTCGAGCGCGCCGGGGGGCGTGACTGGGCGCAGCTGCACGCGGCGGACCGGATGTCCCGGGCGGTGCACCAGCTGTCCCGGGCGGTCCCGGCTCCGGAGGCCGCGGACGGCCTGCTGTCGCTGGCCGAGTTCGTGACGCGGCGCAGCCACTAGGGGAAACCGGACGCAGGGGAAGGGAGTTGGCAAGCGTTGCGGGCCCCGCGCTCCGTCAGGAGCTTGGGGCCCGCACGTGCGTACGGAACCGATCGCCTAGGCTGCAGCGGGCCGGCGCGTGGCGGCCGACCGGCGCAGGGAGACGGCCCGTCGAGGCGGGCCACGACGTGAGGGGGCAGGGCCATGGGCGTGGCGATCCGGAGGGCCGCGGAGGGCGATCGGCCGCACCTTGTGCGGCTGCTCGACGAGGCGTTCATGGACGACCCGGTGAGCGGCTGGGTCTTTCCCGGCCTGGCGCACCGGCGCCGCAGGCACGCCGGACTCATGGCGGCCTTCATCGACATCTCGCTGAGCGAGGGCTATGTCGACATCACCGAGGACGGCGCCGCGGCCGCGCTCTGGCTCTCGGTGCCGGCCCGGCCGGACGGCTCGGCCGAGGACGAGGACGACGACGGCCCCGCGCAACTGCGCGCCGCCGTGGACCCGGACAACGCACGGGTCGAGGAGATCGGCCGGCTGACCGCGGGGGCCCACCCGAGCGACCGCGCGCACGAGTACCTGTGGATGATCGCCGTGGACCCGGCGCGGCAGGGCCAGGGCCTCGGCACCGCGCTGACGCAGCCCGTCCTCGACCGCTGCGACCGCGAGGGCATGGCGGCGTATCTGGAGGCGAGCAGCGACCGCAGCCGTCTGCTGTACGAGCGGCTCGGCTTCACGTGCACCGGCAGCGGGATCGCACTCCCGGACGGGCCGACGATGTGGCCCATGTGGCGTGATCCACAACGGATTTGAGAGCATCGCTCGGCGTCTGGCCGCCAAGGCTGCAGGCGGCTACTCCTGCGGCACGATCGTGCGGACGATCCGGTCCATGAGGCCTTCGGGGACGCTCACGCCGGGCACGGCGCCGTCCAGCATCCCCGGCATCGTCAGGTGTTCCAGGATGAGCCCCAGCGCGGCGAGATAGAGCACGGTCACCGTCTCCGCGCTGCCGGGGAGCCCCGACTCGGTGTGGAACGAGATGCCGAAGTCGAGGTCGCCGCGGAGCGATTTCATGAGGGACGCGCGCAGTTCGGGCCGGCGCCCCGCCTCCAGGCGCATCTCCATCATGGCCAGATGGCCGGTGCGGTCTCGCTGGGCGCGGCCGAGCAGATCGTGCATGAACGCCGCGACCAGCTCGCGGTCCCGCGGCCGCTCGAGGAGTTCCGCCACCACCGCCGGGTCCGGGGCCAGCCGCTCGTGCAGCCATGCGTCGATCTGGTGCAGCAGGTCGTCCCGGCTGGTGAAGTAGTTCGACGAGGTGCCCGTGGGGACGCCTGCTGCTGCGTCCACCGCGCGGAAGGTCAGGCCGCGCGCGCCCTCGGCCGCGAGTACCTCCACCGCGGCGTTCACCAGGGCCACCCTGCGCTCCGCGTTCCGTGCCATCTGCCCGCTCCTCTTGACCGTGGACCCTGAAAACCCCTTGCAACCACTACAGGTGAAGCACTGTAACTGCAGTTGTTCGAGCGGGCCAAGGAGCCGAAGCGGCGCAGCGGCTCGCCCGGACGCCCCTGTCATCTGCGGAAAGAGCCCCACTTGCGAAAGCTCACGTACTTCGTCGCCGTGTCGATCGACGGTTTCATCGGCGGTCCCGACGGAGACGCGAACGCCTTCATGCCCTTCGTGGACGAGGAGTTCCTGGAGTTCCTCACGACCGATTACCCCGAGACCGTCTCGGCCGAGGGCCGGCGGATCCTCGGTCTGGGACACCTGGCCAACAAGCGGTTCGACACCGTCATCCAGGGCCGGGCCAGCTACCAGGTCGGCCTCGACGCCGGCCTGACCAGCCCTTACGGGCACCTGCGCGAGTACGTAGCGGCGCGCTCGATCGAGAAGTCCCCCGACCCGAACGTGGAGATCGTCGCCGATGACGTCGTCGGGAAGATCCGCGCACTGAAGGCGGAAGACAGTGAGTTGGGCATCTGGCTGTGTGGCGGCGCGACGCTCGCCGGCGTGCTGGCCGACGAGGTGGACGAGCTGGTGATCAAGACGTACCCGCTGGTGTTCGGCTCGGGCATGCCGATGTTCGGCTCCGGTTTCGCGATCGGCGAGTTCGCGCTGGAGGAGAACCGGACGTTCGGCAACGGCGTGATCGTGCGGACGTACAGCAGGAAGAGGCCGGGTAGCCCCGGCTAGAATTTTTTTCCGGGCGGTGTCGAGAACGCTGCTGCCGCTCCGACGTCTCCAGTGAAGCCGCCCGCGCCCGGCGGGCGGCGGGCCGAAGGAGCGCAGCAATGAAGTACCTGATGATGGTGACAGGCACCCAGCTCGACTACGAGGCCATGGCGGGCAAGGCGTCCGAGGGCAATCCGGCCTGGGGCGAGAAGGACATCCAGACGATGTTCGCCCACATGCAGAAGATCAACGACGACCTCGCCGAGACCGGCGAGATGCTCGCCGGCGAAGGTCTGGCGGAGCCCGCGAAGACCCGGTTCGTCACCCCGGACGCCCAGGGGCGGCCCGTCATCAGTGACGGCCCCTACGGGGAGACGAAGGAACTGCTCGCCGGTTTCTGGATCCTCGAGTGCGAGAACCTCGACCGGGTCACCGAGATCGCCAAGCGCGTGGCCGAGTGCCCCGCTCCCGCGGGCGCGCCCGTCCGCCCCGTCGTGATCCGCCCCATCCTGGACAGCGGTGGCGACCTTTGCTGACCCCGTCGACCGAGGACCTGCTGCGCCGCCACGCGCCGCAGGTCCTCGGCGCGCTGGTCCGCCGCTACGGACACTTCGACGCCGCCGAGGACGCCGTGCAGGAGGCGCTGCTCGCCGCCGCACGCCAGTGGCCCGACACCGGGGTGCCCGACAACCCGCGCGGCTGGCTCATCAAGGTCGCGTCGCGCCGCCTCGTCGACACTCTGCGCAGTGACGACGCGCGGCGCAGGCGCGAGGAGGCGGACGCCGCGCTCACCCCGCGCGACGCGTTCACGGCCCCGCCGCCCGGCGAGAGCCGCGCCCCCTCCGAGGACGACACCCTCACCCTGCTCTACCTGTGCTGCCATCCGGAGCTGACCCCGGCCGCACAGGTCGCCCTCACCCTGCGCGCCGTCGGTGGCCTCACGACCGCCGAGATCGCCCGCGCCCACCTGGTCCCCGAGCCGACGATGGCGCAGCGCATCAGCCGCGCCAAGCAGCGTGTACGGGGCGTGCGGTTCCGCTTGCCCGAGGACTGGCGCGAACGGCTGCCCGCCGTGCTCCAGATCCTCTACCTGATCTTCAACGAGGGGTATACGGCCACGTCCGGGCCCCAGTTGCAGCGCGCCGACCTGGCCCGCGAGGCGATCCGGCTGACCCGGGCGGTGCGGGCGCTGCTGCCCGACGACAGCGAGGTCGCCGGGCTGCTCGCCCTCATGCTGCTCACCGACGCGCGGCGCGCGGCCCGTACCGACGCGGCGGGCGAACTGGTCCGCCTCGACGAACAGGACCGCACCCTGTGGGACCGCGCGGAGATCGACGAAGGCGTCGCCCTGGTCTCCCTCGCCCTCCCGCGCGGACCGGTCGGCCCCTATCAACTCCAGGCCGCCGTCGCCGCGCTGCACGACGAGGCGGCGCGCGCCGAGGACACCGACTGGCCGCAGATCCTCGCCCTGTACGACCTGCTCGTGCGGATCGTGCCCGAGGGAGAGGCGATGGCCGCGCTCGGCCGGGCGGTCGCCGTCGCCATGGTGCACGGCCCCGAGGCGGGCCTGGCGGAGACGGACAAGCTGGCGGACGCACTCGGCGGGCACCATCGGCTCGCCGCAGTGCGGGGTCACCTCCTGGAACTGGCCGGAGACCGCGACGCGGCGCGGGCGGCCTATCAGGAGGCGGCGAGCGGCACGCTCAGCCGCCCGGAGCGGCGCTACCTCCAGCTGCGGGCGGCCCGGCTCGGGTGAGGCCCCCCGGCCGATGTGCGATACCCGCCGCGGTCGTCAGCTCGTAGGTTGGTGCGCGTGACCGAAATCCTGCACATCACCGAGCGCTCCCTGTGGGACGCGGCCCGCGCGTCCGGCGTCTACGAGATGTCCACGCGCGGCAAGACCCTCGCCGAGGAGGGCTTCATCCACTGCTCGCTGGCGCACCAGCTCCAGCGGGTCGCCGACTTCGTGTACGGCGCGTACGACGGGCCCGACGAGCTGGTGGTGCTGGTCATCGACAGCGAGCGGGTGCCCGCGCCCGTCAGGTTCGAGGCGCCGGAGCCCGGCGCGGATGAATTCCCGCACGTCTACGGGCCGTTGCCGGTCGACGCCGTCACCGAGGTGCGCGACTGGGACGGCGGGCGGGTCCGCTAAAGTCCCCTCGGTCTGCCCGTCAGTCGGACGGGCGTTCGGGCCTGGGGGCGGCTCGCACCCGGGCGGCGACGGGCCGGCGCAAGCCGGCCGAGGGGGTTCGGTGCGCGCACGGCGAGGGGGCGGTCCCGCGGGGGTCGCGGCGGCGATGACGGTGGTCCTGCTGGCGGGGTGTGACGGTTCGCCGTCCGGCGGCCAGTGGACCGCGGACGGCGTTCCGGTCGTCCGCGAGGCGAAGGACCGGCCCGAACTGCCCCTGCACCGGTACGAATTCACGGCCGAGGACGACGGGGCGTACGGCACGCTCAAGCGTGCCCAGAAGCTCCTTGCCCAGCGGTGCATGCGCGACTTCGGCTTCGCCGACTTCCCGCGCGACCCGAAGAACCCGAGTCCCGGCGGGTTGGCCATGGTGGCCGTGTCCCAGGGTCTCGACGGGCAGCTCGACCTGGAGAAGGCGCGGCGCTGGGGGTACGGCTGGGACCCGGGACGGGACACCGGGATCGAGCCCGAGGGCCGCCGTATGACGGCCGAAGAGTCCCACGTCTACTGGGGGCACCGCACGGGCGGGAAGCCGACGGTCCTCGGCAGGCGCGTCCCCGAGGAGGGCTGCCTCGGCCGCGCGGACAAGCGCCTCTACCGCGGTGTGCGGGACATGCGCCGCATGTCGGGGTACGTCCCGCAGCGGGAGAACGTCCTGGAGAAGGCGGCCGTGAAGGACCGGCGGATGCGGCGCGTGCTCAAGGCCTGGTCGCAGTGCGTCGTGGACAAGGGGTTCAAGCGGTACGGCACTCCCGACGACGCCTTCCGCGACAAGGCGTGGAAGCGCGACAGCGGCGGCAACACGGCGCGTACGCGGCGTGAGCGGGGCACGGCCGTCGCCGACGTCGAGTGCAAGCGCGAGCACAACACCGCCGGGGTGTGGTGGTCCGTGCTGTCCGAGCGGCAGCGGGCGGACCTCGGGCGCCACAGGTCCGCGTACGAGGCGGCGCGCCGGGACCAGGAGACGGTGCGGCGCAACGTGCGTGAGGTGCTCGCCGATACGTAACGGAACTGCAGTTCCCTTAAGGCTCTCCACTCTGCTACGTTTGGCGTGCCTTAACGGGAACTCAGAACCATTTAAGGAGTGCCTCATGTCGGCGCCCACGCAGACCGCCCCCGCCGTCGCACCACCCCCGCACATGACGGCCCGCCAGAAGCTCGTCCTCACCCTCCTCCTCGGCGCCCAGTTCATGATCGCCGTGGACTTCTCGGTCCTGAACGTCGCGCTGCCCGTCGTCGGCGAGGGGCTCGGCTTCTCGCTCTCCCGTTTCCAGTGGATCGCCACGGCGTTCGCGCTCGCCGCCGCCGGGTTCACGCTTCTCCTCGGCCGCGTCGCCGACCTGGTGGGCCGCAAGCGGCTGTTCCTCGCCGGCATGGCGGTCCTCGGCGCCTCCTCCCTCCTGGGCGGCCTCGCCGCCACACCCGAAGTCCTGCTCGTGGCACGGGTGTTGCAGGGCCTTGCGACCGCGGCCGTCACCCCGGCCGGACTCGCCCTCCTGACCACCGCCTTCAAGGAGGGGCCGCTGCGCGAACGCGCCCTCGGCCTCAACGGCGCCCTGATGTCCGCCGGTTTCACCGCGGGCGCCATCCTCGGCGGGCTTCTCACCGACCTGCTCTCCTGGCGCTGGGCGTTCTTCGTCAACGTCCCCGTCGCCGTACTGGTCCTCGTCCTCGCCCCGTCCGTCATCACCGACTCGCGCCCGGACCGGCGCCCGCGCCTCGACGTACCCGGCGCCGCGGCCGTCACGGGCGGACTCCTGCTCCTCGTCTACGGGCTCACACAGGCCGGCGAGACCGGCTGGGGCGCTCCCGCGACCCTGGTCGCGCTGCTCGCGGGCGCCGCGCTCCTCGTCGCCTTCCTGTTCGTCGAGAAGCGGGCCGCCGCGCCCCTCGTCCCCCTGCGCATCCTCAGGCGGCGCACCGTGATCTGGGGCAACGCGGCCGGGCTCATCGCCTTCGTCACCGAGACGTCCCTCGTCTTCCTGCTCACGCTCTACCTCCAGGAGGTCCTCGGCTACTCGCCGCTCGCCACGGGCCTCGCCTTCGGCGTCCTCGGGGTCGGCACCGTGATCGGCGGCACGCTCGGCGGCCGCGCCGTCGGACGCCTCGGCAACCGGACCACGATCGTCGTCGGCGGCGCCGTCCAGGCCGTGGCCACGCTCGCCCTGGTGGCGCTCGGCACGTCGGGGGCCTGGATCTGGCTGCTCCTCGCGGCCACGTTCGTCGGGGGCGTCGGCAACATGCTGGTGATCGTCGGCTTCATGGTGACGGCCACGTCCGGACTGCCCGACGAGGAGCAGGGCCTCGCCACCGGCCTCGCGACCATGACCCAGCAGGTCGGCATCACCCTGGGCATCCCGGTGATGAGCGCGATCGCCACGGCCCGCATGGGCGGGGCGAGTGGCCCGCACGCGGTCCTGTCCGGAGTGTCCACGGCCGTACTCGTCAACTCCCTTCTGGTGGCGGGGGGTTCGGCGCTGGCCGGGCTGTTCCTCTCGCCCCGGCGCGGACAGAACAGGGCGGACGCCTGACCCCTCGGCCCTGCATGATGGGGCCATGTCCGATCGCACCGAGAACACCACCGCAGCACCGGCCCTCCCGGTGGCCGTCGACCAGGGCGCGCTCCGCGCCCTCGCCGACGGCCACCACGCGCGTGCGGTACGGCCGTTGGGGAGCGGCGAGCACGGCGGTCACCTCGTCAAGACGTACGCGATCGAGGCACCGGGACGAGCCGCACGACCTGCGAGCCCGCGATCTCGACCTGGGACGGGTACGAGTACCTCCACATGGACTGCCTGTACCTGCGCCCCGGCCACCGCGGACTCGGCCTCGGGCCGCTCCTGATGGATGCCGTGGCCGCCGAGGCCCGCGCCCTGGGGATCGCCGAGATCCAGTGGCAGACACCCGTCTTGGAACGAGGGCGCGATCCGCTTCTGCCGGCGCCTGGGCGCCCGCGAGAAGGACAAGCTCCGCTTCAGCCGGCCGTCCTCGTCAGGCCTCGTCGGCCAGCAGCCCCCGCAGTGAGTCCGCCATCGCCGCCACGAACGCTTCGCGCGTGCTCGCGTCGACCAGGTCCAGGGACAGATACGGATTGAGGTCCTCCAGCTCGACCAGGAGCAACTCGCCCTCCGGGGTCCGGCAGGCGTCCACGCGCTGGATGCCGTGGCCGACGGTGTTCCAGTCGACGAACCTCTGCGCGAACTCCCGGTCCGCGTCCGAGGGTTCGTACCGTTCGAGGACCCACCGCTCGTCCGGCCGGGGCGCGTACAGGGCGTACTGGAGAGCGCGGTCGACGAAATAGAACGACACCTCGTACCGGAAGCGGATCCGCGGCTGGACGAGGATGCCGTCGAACTCCAGGCCGGGCAGCGCCTCGCGGCCGACGAACTCGAGGCCGATGGAGTCGGCGCCGAGCAGCGGCTTGACCACGTACTCGTCCGCCTCGGGCAGCAGATGCAGATCGGCGGCGCGGGCGACGGTCGGGATGACGGGGTACCCGGCGGCGGTCAGGTCGAGCAGATACCCCTTGCCCGCCATGTCGGCCTTCCCGGACAGCGCGTTGTAGACCCGCACCCCGCGCGCGAGGGCCTGCTCGCGGAACGCGTCGTACGCGGCCTGGTAGTGCAGCACGGGCCCGCTGTTGCGCACGACGACCGCGTCGAAGCCGTCCATCAGCGCGGCGGCGTCCAGCGGGTGGCACAGCGCCACGTCGAACTCCTCGCGCAGCCGAGCCGAGAGGGCGATGTCCTCGTCGCAGTACCGGCGGCCACGGGCCGGGTACGCGAGATCGGTGACGTAGAGGATGCGGGGGCGCGAGTGGTCCATCCGGGCGACGCTACCCGAGCCCCCCGGAAACGCCGACGGCAGCCGGGTCCGCGCGGATCCGGCTGCCGTCGGACAGATGACGGGAAGGCGTCAGGCCTTCTTCGTCGACATCACGCACTTAGTCGCAAGCGATACCATATCGAATGAGCAGATAGCTGGTATTTTGTGTTCATGGCCGCTGACGTTCCTCACCAAGACGCCGCCTCGCGTGCGACCGATCGCCCTGGGGACACGTCCCCTTTCGCGCTCGGACTGCTGCTGCGCCGGGCACACTGGCGCGCGGCCACGGTCATGACCGAGGCGCTCAGGCCGCTCGGCATCGAGCTGAGGCATTTCGCCGTGCTGATCGAGCTGGTCAACCACGGGCCCACGGTGCAGCGGGATCTGGCGGTTGCGACGGGGTCGGACAAGGCCGGAATCATGCGGGTCGTGGACGACCTGGAGCGCAAGGGGCTGGCCGTACGCAAGGCCGTACCGGGGGACCGGCGGGCGCGGGCGGTCGAGATCACGCCTCAGGGGCTCGAAGTTTTCGACGCGGCCCATCTGGCGGCGGAACCGCTGGCCGAGCGCCTGGTCCTCGAACTGGGGCCCGGCGAGTCCGCGCAGCTGACAGATCTGCTGACTCGGATCACCTATCCCGAAGGCGGGGGCGCGTAAGCGCTGTCGCGGTCGGCCCGGCGTCGAGGCGCCGTCCTCACCGTCGGAGAGAGTCCGGGCGCCGAGGGCGCCGTGTGACGTGACGTTTCGGGGTGAGCCGTCACACGGCGGCCGTGGGTCCGGCGGTTACGCGGCGAGGCGTTCTGCGAGTTCCTTGGCCTTGGTGGTCGCGTCCTGGAACGCGCGTTCGCGGGATGCCCGGTAGAGCGGGACCAGTTCG